>NZ_CBRF02000016.1 GCF_000470315.2 Psychromonas sp. SP041 | reverse complement strand
TAGAACGCTGTCCACGTACAGGCAAGCTGCGACGATGACGAAGTCCACGGTAACAACCAAGGTCCATTAGACGCTTGATGCTCATAGATACTTCACGACGTAAATCACCTTCAACGGCGAATTTAGCTACTTCTGTACGAAGAGCTTCGATTTGTGTTTCATCCAGATCTTTAAGCTTAGTATTTTCAGCAATACCTGACTCAGCACAAATAATTTGTGAACGAGTCTTGCCAATGCCAAAAATAGCAGTTAATGCGATAACTGCATGCTTATGATCAGGAACGTTAATGCCAGCGATACGGGCCACTATGCACTCCTTAAAGTTAACGATTCATTTGCGAAAAGCCCGGTAGGATACTCGACAAATGATAAATTAGCAAACAAAACACAGCTTAGATGGAATTAACCACCTAAGCTGCTGATATATCCAAAATCTCTGTGGATTAGCCTTGGCGTTGTTTATGCTTTGGCTCTACGCAGATAACTCGCACCACACCGTGGCGTTTGATAACTTTGCAGTTACGACAGATTTTTTTAACGGATGCACGAACTTTCATTGCAACACTCCGTGATTATAACTATCAGACTCGGTTTATTTTCCGTAATCTTTCAAGTTAGCTTTTTTCAAGACAGAATCATATTGATTAGACATCAAATGAGTCTGCACCTGTGCCATAAAGTCCATGATAACAACAACAATAATTAATAACGACGTACCACCGAAGTAGAACTGTGTATTCATTGCAACCATCATAAACTCGGGAATCAAACAGATAAAGGTAATATACAACGCACCAGCTAATGTTAGACGCGTCATTACTTTATCAATGTAACGTGATGTTTGTTCTCCTGGACGAATTCCTGGGATAAAGGCACCGCTTTTCTTCAGATTATCTGCAGTTTCACGTGGATTAAACGTAAGTGCAGTATAAAAGAAGCAAAAGAAGATAATAGCAGCTGCATATAACATCATATGCAACGGTTGTCCCGGCTGTAAAGCCAATGAAACATCCGATAACCAGCTTAAACCTTCAGTCTGACCAAACCACTGGGCAATAGTACCAGGGAATAAGATAACACTCGAAGCAAAAATTGCAGGGATTACACCAGCCATATTTAATTTCAATGGCAAATGAGTACTTTGAGCAGCAAAAACCTTACGGCCTTGTTGGCGTTTAGCGTAGTTAACAACGATACGTCGTTGACCACGTTCAACAAATACTACAAAAGCAGTAGTTGCAAAAACGATAACAATTAATGCTAATAGCACTAGAAGATGAATTTCACCTTGTCGTGCTTGCTCAGCAGTTTGCCCGATTGCCGATGGCAACCCAGCAATAATACCTACAAAAATAATGATAGAAATACCATTACCAATACCGCGCTCAGTTATTTGCTCACCTAGCCACATAAGGAACATAGTTCCTGTCACTAAACTTACAACTGCCGTGATGTAAAAGCTTAGACCTGCATTTTCAACAAGTCCAGGCATCATCGTAGGCAAACCGGTTGCAATACCAATTGCTTGGAACGTACCTAATATCAAAGTACCGTAACGTGTGTACTGGTTTATCTTACGACGACCAGACTCACCCTCTTTCTTTAGCTCAGCTAAAGGAGGATGAACTACCGTTAACAATTGAATAATAATAGACGCAGAAATATACGGCATTATACCCAATGCAAAGATAGAAGCACGCTCAAGCGCACCACCAGAGAACATGTTAAACATTTCTATGATGGTACCCTTTTGCTGTTGGAATAAATCAGCTAGGACAGCGGCGTCAATACCAGGAATTGGAACAAAAGAACCTGCACGGAACACTAATATAGCGCCTAAAACAAACAATAAACGTGTTTTAAGTTCGCTCAATTTGCTTCCTTGTGCCGCTTTTGGATCTAATCCTGGTTTCTTAGCCATTGCCTATTATTCCTCGATTTTTCCGCCCGCCGCTTCAATTGCAGCACGAGCACCTTTGGTTACACCAAGGCCTTGTACTGTTACTGAGCGAGAGATTTCACCAGATAGAACTACTTTAGCAAACTTAGTTGTGTTTGTTAGTAGACCTGCCTGCTTCAACGTTTCTAGTGTTACGATATCGCCTTCTACTTTAGCAATTTCGTTCAAACGAACTTCACCGCTAACTAGAGATTTACGAGATGTAAAACCAAATTTTGGTAAACGTTGTTTTAATGGCATTTGACCGCCTTCAAAACCAGGACGTACAGTACCGCCTGAACGAGATTTTTGACCTTTGTGACCGCGGCCACCTGTCTTACCTAGTCCAGAACCGATACCACGACCGACACGTTTACGTACTGGTTTAGAACCAGCAGCTGGAGATAGAGTATTTAGTTTCATAATTACCCCTCAACCTTAACCATATAGTAAACTTTATTAACCATACCACGTACAGCAGGAGTATCTTGCAACTCTACTGTGTGACCGATGCGACGCAGGCCTAGACCTGTTAATGTTGCACGGTGCTTCGGTAAACGGCCAATTGCACTTTTGGTTTGAGTTACTTTAATCGTTTTAGTAGCCATGCTGAATTACCCCAGAATATCACTAACGTTTAAGCCACGCTTAGCTGCGATTTGCTCTGGAGAGTTCATACTCTCTAGTGCATCCATCGTAGCGCGGACAACGTTAATTGGGTTAGTTGAGCCGTAAGCTTTTGATAGTACATTCTGTACACCAACAACTTCTAACACGGCACGCATTGCACCACCTGCGATGATACCAGTACCTTCCGATGCTGGTTGCATGTACACCTTAGAACCAGAATGACGGCCCTTAACTGGGTGTTGCAGAGTGTTACCTTTTAATTGGATTTCGCTGATATTGCGACGTGCTTTTTCCATAGCTTTTTGAATAGCTGCTGGAACTTCACGAGCCTTACCATAGCCGAAACCAACACGACCATTACCATCACCAACAACTGTTAGTGCTGTGAAGCTAAAGATGCGACCACCTTTAACTACTTTTGAAACACGGTTTACTGCGATTAGCTTTTCGTTCAGATCACCGGTTTGAGATTCTACTTTTGACATAATCTTTACCCTTAGAACTGTAGACCAGCTTCACGAGCTGCGTCAGCTAGTGCTGCAACACGACCGTGGTATTGGAAACCGCTACGGTCAAAAGAAATTTTAGAAATTCCTTTCTCTACCGCACGTTCTGCAACTAATTTACCAATTAGTTGAGCTGCTTCTTTATTACCACCGTTCTTAACTAGTGCAATCACTTCTTTTTCTAATGTAGAAGCGCTTGCTACGACTTGTGCGTCTGCTGTAATTACCTGCGCGTAAGTATGGCGAGGTGTACGGTTGATCACAAGACGAGTTGCACCAAGATCTTGCAATTTCTTACGTGTGCGGGTAGCACGACGAAGACGAGATGCTTTCTTATCCATAGTGTCTTACCTTACTTTTTCTTCGCTTCTTTACGACGCACATTTTCATCAGCGTAACGAACACCTTTACCTTTATAAGGCTCTGGCGGACGGAAAGCACGAATCTCTGCAGCTACTTGGCCTACTTGTTGTTTATCAGAACCTTCAATGATGATTTCTGTTTGGCTTGGAGCCGTAGCAGAAATACCTTGAGGTAATGCATATACAACAGGGTGAGAGAAACCTAAAGTTAGGTTTACATCTTGACCTTTAACTTGTGCACGGTAACCAACACCTTGAAGAAGAAGAGTCTTCTTAAAGCCTTGAGTTACACCTACAACCATATTGTTAACGTTAGCACGTGCAGTACCTGCTTGTGCCCATGCGTCTTTAACACCTTCAACAGGTGCGAAAGTTAATACGCCATCTTCTAAATTAACAATAACAGCATCATTAAGAGTACGAACTAATTCGCTTTTACCACTTTTAACAGTGATCTCTTGACCATTTACTTTTACTTCTACGCCAGCAGAAACAGTAATCGGTGCCTTAGCTATACGAGACATAGATTACTCCTTAAGATACGTAACAGATGATCTCACCGCCGATGCTTGCATTACGCGCAGCTCGGTCAGTCATAACACCTTGAGAAGTTGAAACAATCGCAATACCTAAACCAGCCATAACCTTAGGAAGATCATTTGCACCTTTATAGATACGAAGACCTGGGCGGCTTACTCGTTTGATAGTATCGATTACTTTTTTGCCTTCGAAGTACTTTAAAGTAACTTCTAATTCAGGCTTTGTGTCACCAGCAACAGCGAAATCTGAAACATAACCTTCTGCTTTAAGCACAGCTGCAATTGCAACTTTTTGCTTAGAAGAAGGCATCTTAACAGATACTTTGCTTGCTGCTTGACCGTTACGAATACGCGTTAGCATATCCGAAATAGGATCTTGCATGCTCATAACTATTTACTCCGTGATTAATTGATTACCAGCTGGCTTTTTTCAGGCCAGGGATTTCTCCGCGCATCATATGCTCACGAACCTTAATACGGCTCATGCCAAATTTACGAAGATAACCATGTGGACGACCAGTAACGTTACAACGGTTACGTTGACGTACTGAACTTGAATCACGAGGTAGCGATTGAAGCTCTAATACTGCATTCCAACGATCTTCGTCAGCAGTATTTAGATTATTAATAGTTGCTTTTAATGCTGCACGCTTTTCAGCGAACTTAGCAACTAACTTCTCACGTTTTACTTCACGCGCTTTCATTGATTGTTTAGCCATTTTCTAACTCCTTACTTACGGAATGGGAAGTTGAACGCAGACAAAAGTGCGCGTGCTTCTTCGTCAGACTTAGCTGAAGTAGTAATTGTGATATCTAAACCACGTACTTTATCAACTTTATCGTAATCGATTTCAGGGAAAATGATTTGCTCACGAACACCCATAGAGTAGTTACCACGACCATCGAATGACTTAGCATTCAGGCCACGGAAATCACGTACGCGTGGGATAGCGATTGTTACCAAACGCTCAAAGAAATCCCACATACGTGCACCACGTAGTGTTACTTTACAACCAATCGGGTAGCCTTCACGAATTTTGAAGCCTGCCACAGAGCGGCGTGCTTTAGTGATCATTGGCTTTTGACCTGAGATTGCTGCCATATCTGACGCAGCGTGCTCTAGGACTTTTTTATCAGCCAGTGCTTCACCAACACCCATATTAAGGGTGATTTTCTCTATTCGAGGGACTTGCATGACAGACGTATAGTCGAATTGCTTTTGCAAATCAGACACCACGTTGTCTTTATAGAAATCATGCAGTTTCGCCATCGTAAACTCCAGTTACTTCACAAGTTCATTATTAGATTTGAAGAAACGTACTTTTTGTCCGTCTTCTAGTCTAAATCCAACACGATCTGCTTTACTCGTTGCCGAGTTGTAGATCGCAACATTTGATACTTCGATCGGTGCATTTTGTTCAATGATACCGCCAGCTACGCCCGCTTGTGGGTTTGGCTTTTGGTGTTTCTTTTGAATGTTTACACCTTCAATAATTACTTTACCGTTAGCTAAAACTTGAGAAATTTTCCCAGTTTTACCTTTATCTTTTCCGGCAATAACAATTACTTCATCGTCACGTTTTATTTTTGCTGCCATTTTCGGTTCCTTACAGTACTTCTGGCGCCAGTGAGACTATCTTCATGAAATTTTCATTTCGAAGCTCACGGGTTACAGGGCCAAAGATACGTGTACCGACAGGCTGGTTGTTTGCATTCAAGATAACCGCAGCGTTGCGATCAAAACGAATTACAGAACCATCGGGACGACGTACACCTTTTCTGGTACGCACTACCACAGCTGAATGAACATCACCTTTTTTAATTTTTCCACGAGGAATTGCTTCCTTCACAGAAACTTTGATGATGTCACCGATTGCTGCATAACGGCGATGCGAGCCACCAAGGACCTTAATACACATTACGCGTCGAGCGCCACTATTGTCGGCGACATCTAGCACACTTTGCATTTGGATCATTATAGTGCTCCGCTATTTACTATTGATACTCTCTAAATGAGTCGTGTTCCCATGTTTCAGGGAGCGGCATCATACCACCAACTTTATTAGAAAGATAGTCTAAAAAAACGGCACTCAAATCATGAGTACCGTTTAGCTTATGTAATCAAATTAAATTACCTGAAAATCAGTTAATTATGCTTTGGTTACGATTTTTGCCAATGTCCAAGATTTATTCTTAGATAAAGGACGACATTCACTAATTTCTACGTAGTCGCCTTCATTACATTGGTTTGTTTCATCATGTGCATGTAGCTTAGTAGTACGCTTCATGAATTTACCGTATAACGGGTGCTTCACTTTACGTTCAATTGCTACAACGATAGACTTGTCCATCTTTGCACTGATTACTTTACCTTGAAGAGTACGAGTATTTTTTTCGCTCATTACGCACCTGCCTTCTGATTTAATACTGTCTTAACACGGGCGATGTCACGACGCACTTGTTTAACTGAGTGCGGCTTTTCTAACTGACCTGTGTTTAACTGCATACGTAAGTTAAATTGCTCACGTAATAGGTTTAGAAGTTCAGCATTAAGCTCTTCAACGCTTTTTTCTTTAAGTTCGTTAGCTTTCATTACATCACCTTACGAGTTACGAAAGTTGTTGCCACTGGCAATTTAGCTGCTGCAAGAGCAAATGCTTCACGAGCCAATGCTTCTGGAACACCTTCCATTTCATAAAGAACTTTACCTGGCTGAGTTTGAGCAACCCAATATTCCACGTTACCTTTACCTTTACCTTGGCGCACTTCTAACGGTTTGCTGGTAATCGGTTTATCAGGAAACACACGGATCCAGATTTTACCTTGACGTTTAACATGACGAGTCATTGCACGACGTGCTGCTTCGATTTGACGAGCAGTAATTCGACCACGACCAGTTGCTTTTAAGCCAAATTCGCCAAAGCTTACTTCCGCACCTTTAGAAAGACCACGGTTGCGGCCTTTCATCATTTTGCGGAACTTCATACGTTTTGGTTGCATCATTAGATTTTACTCCTACTTACCGCGACCTTTGCGTTTTGGTTTAGCTGGCGCTTCTTCTTGTTGAAGTGGTAAACCACCAAGAATCTCGCCTTTAAATATCCAAACCTTAACACCAATGATACCGTAAACAGTCAATGCTTCTGATGTTGAGTAATCAATATCGGCACGAAGAGTATGCAGAGGTACACGACCTTCACGATACCATTCGTCACGAGCGATTTCTGCACCACCAAGACGACCACTAACTTGAACTTTGATACCTTTAGCGCCTAGACGCATAGCATTTTGTACCGCACGCTTCATAGCACGACGGAACATAACACGACGCTCTAACTGAGAAGAGATTGAATCTGCTACTAGTTTTGCGTCAAGTTCAGGTTTACGAACTTCTGAGATATTGATTTGAGCTGGAACGCCGGCCATTTTAGCAATAGCTGTACGTAGTAACTCAACATCTTCGCCTTTCTTACCAATTACAACACCAGGACGAGCTGTGTGAATAGTCACACGTACGCTTTTCGCTGGACGTTCAATAGTAATTTTAGACAAAGAAGCATTTTTCAATTTCTCTGTTAAGAATTTACGGATTTGAAAATCACTGTATAAGTTATCTGCAAAATCTTTTTTGCCTGCATACCAAGTAGAGCTAAATGCTTTAGTGATACCTAGGCGAATACCGTTAGGATGAACTTTCTGTCCCATTGTTTAACCCCTGTCTGATACCACTACTGTGATATGGCAAGAACGCTTCATTATGCGATCGGCACGACCTTTCGCACGCGGCATGATTCGCTTCATTGTAGGACCTTCGTCAACACAAATTTTTGTGATAACTAGCTCATCAACATCAGCGCCTTCATTGTGCTCGGCGTTTGCAATTGCAGAATCTACAACTTTCTTAATCAAAACAGCAGCTTTCTTAGGGCTGTATGATAAAAGTTCTAGTGCTTTTTCTACTGGAAGACCACGTACTTGATCTGCTACCAGGCGCGCTTTCTGAGCCGAAGAACGAGCGTATAAATGTTTAGCTAAAGCTTCCATAATTACCTCTATTTCTTCGCTTTCTTATCCGCGACATGGCCACGGTAAGTACGAGTTGGTGCAAATTCACCCAGTTTGTGACCGATCATTTCATCAGTTACGAATACTGGCACGTGTTGACGCCCGTTATGGACAGCGATAGTTAGACCAATCATATCAGGAATGATCATAGAGCGACGAGACCAAGTCTTAATAGGCTTTTTCTCGTTACTGTCAACCGCTTTCTCTACCTTCTTCAGCAAGTGTAGGTCAATAAAAGGACCCTTCTTGAGAGAACGTGGCATGGCGATACCTCTACTTATTTCTTATTGCGACGACGAACAATATACTGATCAGTTTTCTTGTTCTTACGAGTTTTGTAACCCTTAGTTGGAACACCCCAAGGCGAAACAGGGTGACGACCACCACTAGATTTACCTTCACCACCACCATGTGGGTGATCTACTGGGTTCATTACAACACCACGAACGGTAGGACGAACACCACGCCAACGCGTAGCACCAGCTTTACCTAGTTGACGTAGCATATGTTCTGCATTACCAACTTCACCGATTGTTGCACGACACTCAGCAGGGATTTTACGCATTTCACCACTACGTAAACGTAGAGTAACGTAAGCACCATCACGAGCTATAATTTGGCTGTATGAGCCAGCTGAACGTGCAATTTGTGCACCTTTAGCAGGTTTCATTTCTACAGCGTGTACTGTTGTACCTACTGGGATGTTACGCATCGGTAAACAGTTACCTGCTTTGATTGATGCATCTTCACCAGATTGGATCATATCACCAGCAACCAGGCCTTTAGGGGCAAGGATGTAGCGACGTTCACCATCAGCATAAAGTACTAGTGCAATATTTGCACTACGGTTTGGATCATATTCCAAACGCTCAACTTTTGCCGGGATACCATCTTTATTACGTTTAAAATCAACTAAACGATAGTGTTGTTTGTGACCACCACCGATATGTCGAACCGTAATGCGACCGCCATTATTACGACCACCAGATTTAGATTTTGACTCTAAAAGTGGAGCGTATGGCTTGCCTTTATGCAGATCGTTGTTTACCACTTTAACTAAGTGGCGACGACCTGGAGACGTAGGCTTACATTTTACAATAGCCATCTATAATTCCTCTACTCAGCGCCATCGAAACTAATGTCTGCACCTTCAGCCAGAGAAACGTATGCTTTTTTCCAGTCGCTACGGCGACCCATACGTTGACCTGAACGCTTGGTTTTACCCTTCACGTTAAGTGTGCGAACACCAGTTACTTCAACATCAAATAACTTCTGAACTGCCGCTTTGACTTCTGCTTTAGTCGCAGTACCTGCAACTTTGAATACCATAGTGTTATGGTTTTCAGCAGATAAAGTTCCCTTTTCAGAGATATGCGGGGCTAGAATAACTTGCAGTAAACGTGCTTCACTGATCATGCTAGGCTCTCCTCAATCTTTTTCACTGCATCAGCAGTTACTAAAACTTTATCAAACGCGATTAGGCTTACTGGATCAATACCTTGAACATCACGAACGTCAACTTTATACAAGTTACGCGCTGCTAAGAATAGATTTTCATCTAACTCTTCAGTGATAATCAAAACATCTTTAAGATCCATGTCTTTTAATTTAGCTGCAAGCTCTTTAGTTTTAGGAGCCTCTACAGTAAATTTTTCGACAACGATTAGACGATCCTGGCGAACTAACTCAGACAGAATACTTCTTACAGCACCGCGATACATTTTTTTGTTAACTTTTTGGCTATGGTCCTGAGGACGAGCTGCAAAAGTTACACCACCACCTACCCAAATAGGGCTTCGGATTGTACCTGCACGTGCGCGACCAGTACCCTTTTGACGCCATGGCTTCTTACCACCACCGCGAACATCACTACGGGTTTTCTGAGCACGAGTACCTTGACGAGCACCGGCTGCATATGCAACGACTACCTGATGTACAAGGGCTTCGTTGTATTCACGTCCAAAGGTAGTGTCAGAAACTTCAAGAGCACTTTGTGCATCTTTCAATACCAATTCCATTACTAACTCCTCGGCTATGCTTTAACAGCAGGTTTGATGAATACGTTGCCATTTTTCGCACCAGCTACTGCACCTTTAACGAGCAGTAAGTTGCGTTCAATGTCTACGCGAACAACTTCTAGGTTTTGAGTCGTAACACGCTCAGCACCCATATGACCAGCCATCTTCTTGCCTTTAAATACGCGCCCTGGTGTTTGACATTGGCCAATTGAACCTGGAGCACGATGGCTAATAGAGTTACCGTGAGTCGCATCTTGCATAGAGAAATTCCAACGCTTAACAGCACCTTGGAAACCTTTACCTTTAGATTGACCAGTAACATCTACTTTATTTATTTCGTTGAATAGCTCAACGCTTAGCTCAGCACCGACTTTGATATCTGCACCTTCGTTGTCGCCAAGAGTAAACTCCCAGAGACCACGGCCAGCTTCAACACCTGCTTTCGCAAAGTGACCAGCTTCTGGCTTGTTTACACGGCTTGCTTTTTTAGAGCCAGCTGTTACTTGAATAGCTTGGTAGCCATCAGTATCAAGTGTTTTAACTTGAGTAACACGATTTGGTGAACATTCAAGAACTGTAACTGGGATAGAAACACCATCTTCAGTGAAGATGCGAGTCATACCAACTTTACGACCTACTAGACCGATTGTCATTGCTTTAACTCCTTTCTAACCCAAGCTGATTTGAACATCAACGCCAGCAGCTAAATCTAGCTTCATAAGTGCGTCAACAGTCTTTTCAGTTGGTTCTACGATATCAATCAAGCGCTTGTGAGTACGAATCTCATATTGGTCACGCGCATCTTTATTTACATGCGGTGAAGTCAATACTGTGAAACGTTCTTTACGAGTAGGTAGTGGGATAGGACCACGTACCTGAGCACCTGTGCGCTTTGCAGTTTCAACGATCTCCGCCGTTGATTGATCGATCAATTTATGATCAAAAGCTTTAAGGCGGATACGGATTCTTTGGTTCTGCATGGACCAAAACTCCAATAGTTAAAAATACAACATACAAATAAACACCTGACAACCTATGCTAGATAGATCTCAAGTGTATATTCAAACTAGTAGCTCCCCAATTGGGAGACATTTTTGATAACCAATATCTGGCTATGGGGTTAAAAAACCCACCCGCCATATTGGCAAGTGGGCGTATAATACATTATCTATAAACTAAGGCAAGCATTTATTGTTAGTTTGTTTAAAAAACATTCAAAAGGATCTGCTTGGCTCTATAACGACAAGGATCCCTTCGTTACTGATATTAGCGATCCTTTTTTATGTTACATTTTATACTTATTCGATGTTTATCATTCATTTTATCACCACTAGGATCTCTTGTGTCTGTCGCCACTCAATTTTACCAACAACTTAAATCTTTAGCCGAGCAATCTAACCATAGACAGTTGTGCTGTATTCAAGGAACTCTACAATGGTGTTTTGAGCAAGCCTCAGCAATTATTGAGTTTGAAAACAGTGATTATAAATGGTGTGGTGAAAGCCCTACTTCGGTTGAAGCTTGTCATTATCAATCTTTGCTAGGGCAAGATGTCCATTTGCTATTTATGAATATGCATCAACAATTCGATGCAAATATGTTTGCAGCTGCAGAAGGGGCTGTATGTGGTGGTTCGGTTATTGTTTTATTGTTACCGGAACAAACCTCTACAAATGATAATTTTTCATTGTATATGCAGAAACAACTTATTAACCATCAAATCCCGATATTGAAAGATACCCAGCAATCTTTATTAATAGATGAGCAGCTAATCCCCCCTACTTCTAATCAATACTTATATATAGAAGAGCAACAACAGGCGATTAGGCAAATCATTAACACAGTTAAAGGACATCGGCGCCGACCTTTAGTGATTACAGCAAATAGAGGAAGAGGTAAATCAGCTAGCTTAGGCATTGCTTCAGCAACCTTAATCAATCAAGGTTTATCTAAAATTATAATTTGTGCTCCAAGTAAACAAGCTGCGACTACTATATATAAGCATGCGACATTAACCTTAATAAACACGGATGATTTACAACGGCTTGTTTTCATGCCTCCCGATGCCTTAAATTATGGTCAACCAGAGTGTGACTTACTAATAATTGATGAGGCCGCTGCGATTCCTCTCAAGTTGTTAATTACGTTTACAAAGCGTTATTCACGAATTGTCTTTGCGACAACACAGTTTGGTTATGAAGGGTCAGGACGAGGATTTGCTTTACGCTTTCAACAACAGTTAAATAATATAGCTCCACAATGGCGTTCTTTTTCTCTTACTCATCCGATACGCTGGGCTGAAAACGATCCTATTGAGACATTTATGCTTTCAAGTTTATGTCTCATTGAACAATCGGTACAAACTGTAATAAATAAACACGACCTTAATTCAACCATTTCGATCATTGAACAAGAGGTGTTACTCCAACAACCTAAACTACTCAATCAATTATTCTCACTTTTAGTCAATGCGCACTATCAAACAAAGCCTTCGGACTTAGCGGCTTTATTAAACGATCAAAATTTAACGATTATTGCGATGCAACAAGGCAAACAAATATTAGCCGTTGCATTAATCAATAATGAAGGTGAATTTGATCAAACAACAAGCGAACAAATCTATCAAGGTAAACGCAGACCTAACGGACATTTAATTGCTCAATCATTAACTTTCCACAGTGGTTTTAAAAATGCAGCTACCCATTCATTTGCTCGTATTCAACGTATTGCTGTTCAACCAACGTTACAAAAGAAACGATTAGGTAGTCAATTACTACAATGGATAATTAATTGGGCCGCTACACAGCAATTTGATCATTTGAGTGCTAGCTTTGCAGCCAGTGATAATTTATTACAATTTTGGTTACGTCATGAATTACAAGTTTTACGTATTGGAATTCGCAAAGATAAGAGCAGTGGACAACATTCATTCATGGTGAACTTACCTTTAAGCCAACAAGGTAAAGAATTACATCATCAAATACAGACTGATTTCCATAAACAGGTTAAAGTACAGCTTAGCCGACAGCTTAGACAATTAGATTCATCATTAATTATCGTATTATGGCCACAAATTGCATTCGATCAATTGAAAGCATCGACACAACAAGCGTTATCAGGTTATGTCAATGCGAATCGAAGTTACGATAATGTTGAGTACTTATTAATTGAATTATTATATAGCGCATCATTAGCGACATTAAACACCCAGCAACAACGTTGTTTAGTAGAAAAAGTAATTCAAAACCATAGTTGGCAAGAAATAATACAGCAACACCATTTTACTGGACAAAAACAAGCACAAGCATTCGTAAAAAAATGTATTGATGACTTACTTACGCAACAAATAAGAGAACACACAACATAATGAGACTCGACAAATTTATCTGTGAATCAACAGAATTGACACGTAGCGAAGCAAAGAGTGCTATTCGTAAAGGTTTAATCAGCAATCAGGCTGGCACATTACGTAGTGGTTCTTACAAAATCGTTGCTGACGATATTATTGCATTTAAAGGACAGGTAATTACAACTCGAGGCTTTCGCTACATTATGCTTAATAAACCACCTGGCTTTATTAGCTCGAATGTTGATGAGCAAATGCCTAGTTTATTAAACCTTATCGATATAGAGAAAAAACAAAACGTATTTATCGCAGGTCGTTTAGATGCAGATACAACAGGCTTAATTTTAATCACAGATGATGGCCAATGGTCGCATCAAGTAACGAGTCCACGTAAGAAGTGTGAAAAGCGTTACCGTATTTCTTTGCAAGACCCAATCAGTGAAGATGCAATTACACTTTTTGCTGAAGGCATTCAACTTAAAAGTGAAAGCCAAGCTTGTTTACCAGCAAAATTAGAAGTGCTGAGTGAAAAAGAAGTGTTATTAACGATTAGTGAAGGTAAATACCACCAAGTGAAACGTATGTTTGCTGCAGTAGGTAACTATGTAACTAAACTGCACAGAGAGCAAATAGGTGACGTCGAATTAGACCATAACCTAGCGTTAGGAGAATCACGCTTTTTAACGGAACAAGAGATCAATGGATTCAAATAAATCTTTTAATCAACAATGTTACGACTTACTGCGTCAAATACCAGCAGGTAAAGTTGTAACCTATGCAGATATTGCTCATCAGCTTGGTGGTAAAGCATATCAAGCGGTGGGTAATGCAATGGCAAAAAATCCGGACGTAATCGTCGTGCCATGCCATCGAGTGGTCAATAGTAATGGCAACATCGGTAAGTTTGCATTAGGTACTGATAAAAAAATAGCGCTTCTAAAACAAGAAGGCATTATTATTAATACTGATACAGAGAATGCAAAAGTAGTTAACTTAGATAAACAACGTCATACTTTTAAGTCTTAGCATTTAACTATATTAGTCAATTTAACGACATTAATAATAAAGCACAGCAACAACGTTAAAAAGTAAGGCATTGCGTTAAATAACCATACCTTACTTTAAACGCCTTCTAACGATAATATATTATTCTTCAAATACTATTGTTCTGGTGCAACTGGATAAATCCCCTCTTCTAGCCACTGATATTGATTACTCAAAATATCATCCGCTATCGTTTTTGCAGTTACTCGTTGAGGAGTTGATAATGCTTTGAAATGCCCTTCTATTCTTTCTGATGCTAATACACAATGATGATCTGCTAATGAAATGGCGTTCGTATTACCTGCTTTAGCTTGGCTTTTAGCATAAGAGCAAGTCACTGACATGGCAAATATTTCACAACCGATGGTCATAAGGTGCCCTAATGTTTCTTGGCGTAATTCTAGCTTTTCTCGATGTACCAACATTTGCTCAAACAATACTCTTGCTAAGCGATGTGAAGTACGCTGACAATAATTAATGTGTTCAACTAGTTTTCCACTGTGTGTAAATTGTTCAATAAACTCTTTATTGATAATTTGCGAAGGATACCAAGCAGCATATTCTTTAAACAACTTAAAAGCCGCATCACGTTTGGTCGTAAAATCAGCATTAGGTTTAATTAAATCAGAAGCCAAAGATAAATGAGTATCTAACGCTTCTCGGCTTAAAAATAATTCCATTACATCTGTTGTACCTTCAATAATACGATTAATACGGCAGTCACGTAACATACGCTCTACTGGGAAAGGTAATTCGCCACGTGCTTTTAATGAACTGGCTTTTTCATACCCCCTGCCACCAAACATTTGTACCGTTTCATCCATCACACTCCACGCCATTTCACTACAAAATAACTTGGCCATAGCCGCTTCCATACGAATATCAACATCGCCTTTGTCCGCCATAAAACTAGTTACCCAAGTAACGGCTTCCATGGCAAAAGTTGTTGATGCGATATAAGCAATACGATTTGAGCCTTTTTCATGTTTTGCAATAGGCGAACCCCATTGCACACGCTTACCTCCCCAACGACGAGTCATATTAAGACATTGTTTTGCCATACCCGTGCTAGCCGCAGGAATCGTTAAACGACCAGTGTTTAATGTCGCTAATGCGATTTTTAAACCTTGGCCTTCTTCTAAAATTCTATCTCCAACAGGTACTTCTACATCTTTAAACTCAATCAAACCATTTTGAATGCCACGTATCCCCATAAAATCACAACGATGCTTAATGTTAATTCCTGGGCTTTGACCTTTCACTATAAAGGCTGAAATTTGCTTAACCTCTTTATCTCCAATAATTTTAGGCGCGGTACAGGCCATCACAACTAAATAGTCTGCGATGAGGCCATTAGTACACCAAAGTTTTTCACCATTGATAAGATAATGTGTGCCGGCTGCATTTAAGGTTGCTGTTGTTTCCATTTGAGCGGGATCAGAGCCAACACTTGGTTCTGTCAATGCAAAAGCAGAAATAGCACCCTCTTTAAATAGTGGTAAAAATCGTTGCTTTTGATCGTCTGTACCAAATAACTTAATAGGTTGCGGCACACCGATACTTTGATGGGCAGAAACAAGTACAGCCGTTGAGCCACAATGACTGGCGATCGCCATAAGGACACGGTTATAGTTAACTTGGGATAATCCTAACCCACCATATTCTTTAGGTATTTTCATCGAAAAAACACCGACCTTAGCGAGAGCTTGCATCGCTTCAGTGGGAATAGTACGAGTTTCATCAACTAAATCAGCATCTAATGTATCAGCGAGTACCACTCCTACTTCTTTTACTAATTGGTCTCCTACTAACTTGTCTTCTTTGCTTTGCTCAGGAAAAGGGAAAATAGCATCCGATTTAAACTCCCCCATGAATAAAGATTTTGCAAAACTTGGGTGTTCCCATACAGAATCACGCGCAGCTTCGGTAAGGTTCAACGATGACGCTTTCTCATCGCTCATTTTAGACGTATCAATCACTACTTTTTTGTCTTCAGGAAAACTCATAACAGCTCCTTAATTAAACATTTAAATTAGTCACTTTTTCAATTCTTATTAATAAAAACCACGCTGTTCATCTGCACACTTCTGTAAATAAGGCGAAACTTGATAACGAATACCCACTTGTTGTTGTAATTTATCTAATCGTTGCACAACTTCTTTACAGCCAATACTATCGGCCCAACGACACAAACCTCCTCGCCAAGCAGGGAAACCTGTTCCCATGATCATCGCTAAATCGAGCTGTCCGGGGTTTTCGACAATACCTTCATCAATACAATGTGCCGCTTCATTGACCATCACTAGCATTAAACGATCAATAATATCTTGGTCACTAAAGTCTTTGCTACTTGCAACACAGTCAGCTTGATACAACAACTGGTTCACTTCGACTTCTTTATTTTTATAATGATAAAAACCACGCCCGCCTTTTTTACCTGAAAGTTTTAAGGAACCATGAATATGCTCTAGTATAGGTGCAACCGCCATCCGCTCTCCAAAACCAGCTTCTAAAATAGCAGCTACTTTATAACCAACATCTATACCTATTTCATCAGCTAACTGAAAAGGTCCCATCGGCATACCAAATGTAGTGATTGCAGAATCAACTTTTTCAATGTCAGCTCCTTCTTGTAATAAATAAGCGGCTTCATTTAAATAAGGTAATAAAATACGATTAACTAAAAAACCAGGACAATCATTAACCACAATAGGCACTTTCCCCCAGGCTTTACTGATCGCAACAGCTTTAGCAATCGTCTCTTCACTGGTTTGCTCACCTCTAACAATTTCTACTAATGGCATACGATTAACAGGATTAAAAAAATGCATACCACAAAATTGTGAGGGGCGAGTTAACACGGTGGCCATCTCTGTTACTGATAACGCGGACGTATTGGTACATAGCAAACTACTTTCTGGTAAAACTGCTTCAGCCTCTTTCAATACTTGCTTTTTAACCTGCATAACCTCAACAACCGCTTCAATAGCAATTTGCGCATGGTTAAATCCCGTATAATCGAGAGAAGCCCCGATACGATTAATAGCAGTATCAATTCCTGCTTGTTTAATTCGACGGCGTTTTTTAAGTTGATTAAAATAATCAGCGGCTTGTTGATAACCTAATTGAATAGATTCCCAGTTAATATCTTTTATACGAACCGATAACCCTTTAGAACTCATTAACCAAGCAATTCCTCCTCCCATAACGCCAGCCCCTAAAACAGCGCCGGAAGTCGGTAACGTTTCAGGCTGTGGATAACGTTCTCTTTGCTCCTTTTTAACTTGTTCGTTAAGGAAAAATAACGAAATAAGATTTTTACAGACATCTGTAGGCGCTAAGTTAGAAAAAGCACTAAGCTCTCGTTGAATACCCTCTTCAAAATTGCACTTTTTACGGTAAACCTCCAAAACAGCTAATGGTGCAGGGTATAAACCTTTAGTTGTTTTCATGACATTCTGATGGGCTTTTTTCAAAATGTATAAACGAGCTAAATGCGAGTCCATTGCAGCAGCCATTGTTGTTTGTGCAAGACTTTTAGGCTCTCTCCTACTAAGCAAGCTTTCTTGAAAGCGAGTCTCTCTCAAGTCTTCTAAAAATTGATCTATTTGTTGTTCAAGCTGTATAGATGAAATAACTTTATCGACCAACTTAATACGATAAGCTTTTGCTGCGGGTAATAGCTTACCAGGTAGGATCATGGCTAATGCTTCAGGTAAACCGACTAAACGAGGTAAACGCTGTGTACCGCCCCACCCAGGAAGAATACCTAACTTAACTTCAGGTAAACCTATCTTAGTCTTTGGGTTATCGGTGGCTAAGCGGAAATTGCATGCTAATGCGAGCTCACAACCACCGCCAACGCACGCACCATCAATAATAGCGACAGTTGTTTGTGGCAATAGCTCAAGGGCTTTAAAAATTTTTAATCCTTGTTGCGCTTTCTCTTTTGCCATTTCAACGCTATCTATTTTCTGTAGCTCCTCGATAGCCGCCCCCGCAATAAAGATATCTTTTTTAGCACTCTCAAAGCTCACCACCTTTTGTGGGGCCGTTTCGATATCCTTAATAACATCAAACAATTCTTTCATTAGTTCAGCTGACAGTTTATTGATAGCTTGATCTTGATAATCAAACGTAACTCGAATTAACCAATCATTCTTTTGTATTTGAATGTGTTTCATTATTCGACCTCCAATACTAATGCAGCACCTTGACCGCCACCGATACATAGGGTCGCTAAACCACGCTGTAAACCTTGGCGTCTTAGTTCATGTAATAAGGTTAATATTAAGCGCCCACCCGTTGCACCAACAGGATGACCTAATGCAATCGCACCACCATTAACATTTAACTTACTTGGGTCTAACTCACCGATAGCTTGCGATGACTGTAAATATTGTTGAGCAAATGATTTACTAGCGAAAGCGTATTGATTAGCAATCACTTGTGCTGCAAAAGCTTCATTTAATTCTACTAAGTCAAAATCACTTATTGCTAAACCTGACTTTTGTAATAGCTTAGCCGTCGCATAAACAGGACCTAATCCCATTCGACTGCCTTCCAAACCTGCATAACTATAATCAGTTAGATAACCTAATGGTGTTAACCCCATCTCTTTTGCTTTAGATTCCGACATTACCGTCAAGGCAACAGCGCCGTCAGTAATTGGACATGCATTCCCAACGGTCACACTGCCCGCTAAGCGATCAAAATAAGGACGAAGCTTGGCCAAGCTAGCCAATGTTTGATCTTCTCGAGGACCATTATCTAAATGTTGAATATGTTGATATTGAGGCCCAACAGCAATGCTGATTATTTCATCTTCAAACTTACCTGCTTGCTGTGCTTTAATGGCTTGTTGGTGACTATTTAAAGCAAACTGATCTTGTTGTTCTCGTGTGATTCCAAATTCACGAGTTAAGACTTCCGCTGTTTCACCCATATTCAAACCACAAACAGGATCAGTTAACCCCAGTTCAATACCAATAATTGGTTTTAGAAAAGGTAAACGGAATTGAGAAAGTGCTTTGAGTTTAGCGACTGGGGTTTTAGCTTGCATCATACGCAGAAAAAACTGAGTCATTTGCGGGCTGTACAATAAAGGAATGCTGGACATCGACTCGCTACCGCCAACTAACGCGGTCTCAATTTCCCCAGCAAATATTTTATTCGCAGCCGTTGTCATTCCTTCCATGCCCGACGCACAGTTTCGGTTCACTGTATAAGCACAAGTACTAGTAGGAAACCCACCTTGTAATGCGATTACTCGAGCGATATTAGCGGCATGACCAGGCTGTGCAACGTTACCCATAATCACTTCATCTATATCATGATAATCGAGCACGGAACGCGCCATTAGCTCTCGAACGACCACCGCCCCTAATTGATCAGCCTGCATTGTTTTTAACGCTGAACCCGCTTTACAAAAGGGACTACGCCCCCCCTCTATTATTGCTAGTCTTTCTTTCATTAACCACCTCCAACATCGTAACGATGTCCATTAGTAATGAGCAAAAACAATAAAATTTTCCCTAAAATAGTTTATTAGACGAATACTTAAACTAAGCATATGGGGAAAAATTAATTATATAGTGAATAAAAAGTGCTAAAGAAAATGAGCATCATAATGTGGAAAGGATTGAGTATTCTATGATTCTTTTTCTACATCACTTAAAAATACACACTTTAATCAGTATAGAGTTGCTTTATTTTTGAGCAAGTTAAATAAAAATAACCCTATTGGATTCGCGATGAGCATCGCATAAGTTGTAGATAAAATAAGCGATAAAAATCTTAAATAGATAATTTCATCGCTATATTTAAAATATTTAAGTGAGAAAAGAGAGGGTTAAATTACCTTAATAATTAAAAAATAAAAATGAAAATGAAAATGAAAATCACAGTCAGTCTTACACTGCACTTTCTTTTAACAAGCTTTCTAAACAATGATCTGTAATACCATAATACGCTTTAATATTAGCAATTTGAGTCAACGTTTTAGCTTGTTCTTTAGGGTTTATTTTGGCTTTTTTCACTGCCAAGATCATCTTGTTCTTATTAGTATGCTCTAAGCTAATAAACTCAAATACTTTCGTGCTATAGCCATTGGCTTCTAATAATAGCGCACGCAATGAGTCCGTCACCATTTCCGCTTGCTGACCTAAATGAACACCGAATTGCAACATTGGCTGGAATAATTCAGGACTTTGCATTTGCGGACGAATTTGCTTATGACAACAAGGTGAACACATGATGATGCTCGCATTCGCACGAATACCATAATGAATGGCATAGTCAGTAGCGACATCACAAGCATGCAATGCAATCATTACATCTGTTTGTTTTGGTGCATGCGTTTTTACATCTCCACAAACAAAGTCTAAACCTTGATGATCCAAAGTAGATGCAGTTTCATTGCATAAATCAGCTAATGCTTGGCGTAACTCCACTCCCGTCACTTGCGCGTCATTCTTTAAGGTATGACGAAGGTAATCATGAATGGCAAACGTTAAATAACCTTTACCAGAACCAAAATCAACGACATTAAGTGGTGTTGTTTTATCATGTGGGGAAACATCCAATGCCTGGCTAAACACCTCAATAAACTTATTGATTTGCTTCCACTTATTAGACATAGCAGGGATCAGTTTTTGCTGTTTATCCGTCACCTTTAATGCCGTTAAAAATGGACGTTGTATATCAACAAAACGATTCTTTTCACGGTTATGAGTTGCGACGGCAGTTTGTTGTTTTTTTGCTTGATGTTGTGAGATTTTCAATTTACCTTTTTTACTAAATTCGATCTGTACTTCTGCATCTAATAACGTTAAATAAGCGCTTTTGAAATCCTCACCGACTAACGATTTAATTTCAGACAATGCCAACTTATAACTATAGTTTTTAGTAATATGGTTGGTTTGATGCTCATATACAAAACTAAGTACCGCTTCATTTTGTAAAATAATAGGACGAATTGCAACACGGTTTAAACTCTTATCTGCGCCTCTATATTTGCTTAATAACAGTTTAACGACCTGATTATTTTCAATACTTTTTGATAACAATACATAAAAATCTTCAATGGTATTAAGCGTAGCTTCTGACATAGTAGTTTCCGAGATAGTCTAAAATAAAATAACGAAACGCATTCTAACAGTTAAGCTATCTGAATAAACGTGCAATTTAGTGATAGCAGGAGAAACACAACCGGGATATAAAAGGTTTACTCTCTTTTCTAAGTCACCTTTACAAATATTTAATCATTTTCATCAAGTGAAGTATGGCCTTTTTTTAAGTGTACAAAATCCACTAAATCATCCGATGACACTTTATATGCTTGCCCAAACCCTTTAACAAATAATCCTTCCTCGATTTTTAACTGAATTAAATGAAAGTCACCAAGTTGAGCCAACAACTCAGCAGTATTGCCTAACCTTTCAATCATCAAAGGGATTATTTCAGACCATTTATCAGTTTCACGTGAAACTATCTGTACATGCGCATCAAAAGTTAATCGCGTTCTTGCATACAAATTACTCGCGTTTGACTCATCTTCAATCATCATTAAAGAAGCGACTGGATTAGCGAATATATTTTGAGTATGTCGAGCCATTTCTGAAATTAATACATAATAACCGTCTGCATCATGAATAAATGGTGCATAACTGATATTAGGTCGCCCATTAGCATCCACTGTGGCTAGCTGTAATGTTTTTTTACTGCTCATAAAAGCACGAATTTCAGGATCTAATAGTTCACGTAAATATTGTTGTTTTATTGATGATTGCCCCATTACACTTTCCTATGATTTAAGCACTAACATTGATTCAATTCGACGATGTATTTAACAAATTCACACTTTAAACTTCAAATTAAACGATCTGTAAACTCACTTAGACTAACTTAGACATCACTCAATATAGTTTAATAAAGTATGAATTAACTACACTAGCCAGTAAATTCCATTAAAAAACAAAAAAGAATACGAATTATCACTATAAAAGTAAAAATATCTCATTAAAGACAAAAAGATAATGTAAATGATAATTGATCTCATAATTGAATTAGTTGATAATAAGTATCGTTACATCTATTTTGTTTTTTTGTATGGAGTTCTGGCCCTATGTTTCGTTATATCAGTGCGGGTTTTTTATCTGTTGCGATCCATTTTTTAATCTTTTCACCATTACTAGATCAACCAGTAATGGCACTGCCTCTCAGCCAGCAAACACAAAGCGTTAGCATTAGTTTTGCGACGCCAATAAAGCCTACTCCAAAAAAAGTAGAAACGCCTGTTCCAGAGAAACCTCAACCGGTTGTCGAAACACCGACACCTAAAAAAGTAGAAACGAAAAAACCGGTTAAAAAAACAGTCAAAAAGCGTATTGTTAAACAAAAAACAGTGACTAAAAAAGTTAAAAAAGAGACGCCCAAAAAAGTCATTGCAAAAGTTGAAAAGAAACCGGCTCCCGTCAAGAAACCAACTGAAAAAGTAGTTGAGCCTAAAGAACCGATTGCTAAAGCAGCACCGACTGAAACCAAAAAAGCACCAAAAGAAAAGATCACAGAAAATAAACAACAAACTGTGAAAAAAAGTGATGGCTTACAAGAAAAACCACAACTGATACAAAAAAGCCGTTTTTTAAGTAAACCAACACCTCCTAAATACCCGCGTTTAGCTAAGCGTAAAGGGTTAGAGGGAACGGTTACCTATGAAGTCTGGTTAGATGAAAAAGGCAAACAAGTGAAATTATTGCTGAAGGACTCATCAGGCGCAAAAGTGCTTGATGTAGCTGCTCTAAAAGCAATTAAAAAATGGAAGTTTTCTCCTCATACCATCAATGGCAAAAGTATCGCACACCGTATTTACATACCTATTAGCTTTAAACTGGATTAACAATGACTTTATTCAACATAGTACAAGAACAACTAGGCTTAATGACTTGGCCTTTAATTATCTGCTCTCTATTAACACTGATGATCATTAGTGAACGTTTATTAAAACTATTGAGTTCAGGCTCATTAAGTAAGAAAGAAATAAAGAAGTTATTAGCAGGACATGATCCAAAAGAAAGCGAGCAATTAGAATTACTTAGCCAACAACTAAAAACTGAAAAGAACCTCGCTAAGCGTGGCATTGCAATGCTATTTGCACACCAACACTTTAGCCAACAATTACGTGAGGACACCGCTAGTATTTGGGTGCAAGATAAGCGTCAAGAATTGCATAGTGGTTTAAAGTTATTAGCCTTAATTGGTGTTATCAGTCCATTACTTGGTTTATTAGGGACCGTATTAGGATTAATTGAAATGTTTAAAGCCATTGCATTAACAACTGGCTCGGTAACGCCAAATGACTTAGCCGATGGCTTAGGTATCGCAATGCGTACAACAGCTGCTGGCTTATTAATTGCTCTACCTGCTATTTGTGGCGCACAGCTATTAGGTTTATGGGCGAATAAAGTAACTTACCGTTTAGAGTTTACGCTTAACTTTTGTAATCTATGGTTACAAGGTGTGAGCTTCCCAGAACAAAAACGTACAGCTAAAACAGTAATAAAAGCTGAGGAAGTAAAATCGTGATACGCAGTCAACGTCCAAATCAATCAGAGTTACCGCAGGTTGATCTTACTCCGTTATTGGATATTATTTTTATTGTAATGGTGTTTTTAATGCTATCTGCGAATATTAAATTACAATCTTTACAAGTTGATTTGCCGACAACGGATACAAGTGCTGTTCAAGTCGTCGATAATAAAGCAGTGACCATTAACATACTAAGCTCAGAACCACATTGGGCGATTGATGGAGAAAAACTTCCAGACTGGTCAGTGTTCCAGCAAAAACTAATACAAATAGTACAAGAAAAGCCAGCAACACAATGGGTTATTGCTGCCGATAAAACGGCTGAAGTACAGCACATGGTGAAATTACTTGGTTTTTTACAGCAACATAATATCCAAGCAACACAATTACTAATAGAAGAAGAGTAATAAAAAAGAATTGTTTAGGTAGTGTCAAATGAAAAAACTGACTAAATAAAAGAACCTTAACTTTCTCTCTGTCACGTTACTAACAAGTTAGATAGTCCATTATTTGACTTGTTAGTAAGTTGTCGCTAATCGCTGTGAGCACTAATGATAGAGAGCTTAACAGTGAACTATCTATGATACTTCTATATAACGCCACTGAAAAAATCACCCAAAGTACCTTTTCACCAATCGCCCCTTTCCCATGCCTGATCATATAAAAAGTCATCGATAAAAAGACGAACAAAAGCACCACTAAACTTTCATACAAGATTAATGATAAATAAACAGCCAAAAAATATCTAATTTCAATGAAAAACTATCTGCATTAGTTCCATCACTACGCTTTAAATCTAATTTTGATAACAAACTATTTAAAAAGTCATACAAATACTAACTTTTCGATCGCTTTGACGTTAATATACTTATAATTAATTCACAATTCATGGCGATAGCCTGTATTTAAAAGAGACTTAAAATGACTAATAAAAATACTCAAACATTAAGCGCAGAAGCTTGTTTACAAGCTGCATCAGAATTATTAGCTCGCCGCGAGAGCAACGAAAAAGGTGGCATTTTACCTGATGCATGTCGTCCAACTAACTTTGAAGATGCACTTGCAATTCAAGCAGCAACCGTTAAAGCGAGTGGTAAAAAGATAGCTGGTTGGAAATGTTTAGTTCCATTAAACCCAGAACAAATTATTGTTGGTCCTGTTTTAGAAGGCACAGTACAACAAGGTGGCACCTGTTTCGTTAAATCAACAGAACCAGGTAAAACATTAATCGAACCTGAAATCGCATTTGTACTAGGTACTGATTTACCTGCACGCGCAGAAGGTTATACAGATGCAGAAGTTGACGCTGCAATTGCAACTACACATATGGCATTAGAGCTATTACAACGCCGCTATGCACCTAACGACGACCTTATCTTCGCTGATAGACAAGCAGACTGCCTATTAAACCAAGGTATTTTTGTAGGACCAGAAATAACTAAAGCACAAGCATACGATGCTGCTGAAATTAAGTTATCTATCGATGACGCAAGCTATGACGGTAAACACCCTAACCTATCAGCTCAAGCACCAATTTACTGGTTCGTTGATTTCATGTGTAAAAATGGTTTAAACCTAGAAAAAGGCCAAGCTATTATTACTGGTTCTTATGCTGGCGCGATTGAAGTACCAATCAAATCAACAGAGATTAAATATGAAGGTTTAGGAAAGTATAATGTAGAGTTTAAAGCGCTATAAAATAGTTTTTGAAAGGTGTCTGTGGTTGTTTATCAGACACCTAATCAGCTTTAAATTAAGCACTTATAGGATTCAGTATTTTTTAAAATAAACCAACTAATACAACAATATAATTAAAAACTCCACTGCACACTCATCAATAAAATACCAGGTAATATTACCCCTCCTTCGACGCCAAAATAATCAGTAAAGTTGTATTGAGCGGCATGATAAATATATGGGGCAAAAGCAAGACCTGTATTGTCTTTCATATCTTGATAAAAGCCATCATCACCACAATTATCAAAAGCATCTATAAAAAACTCACCAGCATAAGTATAAACACCTTTAATCACCAACTTATCATTAATTCGATACCAATCTTTACGGACACCTAACAACGCACAGCGATTATTTTGGCTGTTGATAAAGGTACCCACTAATATACTGTAATCAGAATCAGCATTAAGCTTACGCTCTATAGAAAAGTATTGATTATTAAAGTATTGAGTTGAATCTGAGTCAGGTGGAAGTGCATGATATAGAAATGACCCCGTATTAACTGAGAATAAATCGAAGGGATTAGCCATTATGGAAGGCGTTGACAAAACACCTGATAAAATAATTAAGAAAAGTCTTAAACGAACAAACAATATATTTTGCAAATTAAATTCCATTTATAGCAAGTAGATGAATTTATTATAAAAATAAAAATTTCATATTAAATTTATCTGTTACTTAACATAATAGTGTAAACATAAAAATAATTATCCAGACTATACTACTGTACTGAATATTCAACGTTTCTTTAACGCCTTTTTAAAGGAAAAACCGGTTACCAAAATAGTACCGACAATAACTAATGAAGCCCCTAATAAAGTATTTAAGCCGATCGCTTCCTCTAAAAAAAGATGCCCCCACACAATTCCAAATAACGGCACTAAAAAAGTAACTGACAAAGCAGAAGCAGGACCGTCATCTTTCACCAATCGGAAGTATAATAAATAAGCAAAACCAGTACATACAATACCTAATGCTAATACAGACATACTAATTGGTAAGGTAATAGGATCTCGTATTGGCATAAAAGGCAATAAAGGTAACACTATAATCACCGCAGCCCACAGACTGCCATGTGCATTTTCAAACGGAGCTACAACTGGAGCTACCTTGGTATAATTAGCAGACACACCATACATAAAAGCAGCTAATAAACAGGCTAAAATAGCTAATAGCCCCTCTTCACCCAGCGTCATTGCATGCTGACCGACTAATACTGACACACCTAACATACCAACTAATAACCCAAGACCTGCTTTTAATTTCAAAGGTTCTTTTTGCCATAAACTAGCAATAACAGCACCAAAAAGTGGAGCTGTTGAATTAAGAATCGCTAAGGTGGATGCATTTAATGTTTGCGCTGCATAAGCGAACATTAAAAAAGGAAAAGCCGTATTAAATGCACCAATAATAAAGAAATGCTTAAGATGGCAAGTAAAAAGTAATGTGCGGCCAAGATAAAGGCTTATTAACAACAAAAATAATGCAGCAGCGAATACTCTCCCTTCAATTAACACTGCAGGGCCTAAGCTATTTGCAGTTAAACGCATGAATAAGAACGATCCACCCCAAATCGAAGCTAATAACACTAATCGTAAGACACTCGCTAACGACATACTTATTCTTCCTTGAATAAAGTTTTAACTAAGTAAAATGATGTGAGACACTGTTCTAAGTATAAATAAACGAAGGAGATAACATGCTAATTTTTTATATAATTTGTGGCGTACTCGTATTTGCAGGATCAGGTTTATTCATGCACATCAATCGTTTAGCAATATATCGCCGTCGTATTATCCGCCAATTAGCGACTAACAGTAAACAAATGCCATTCATACTATCAGAATCACAAGAACAAAAAATAAAACAAAGCTTTCTAAAAGGCCTTAGTGTTAAGGAATGCCAGAAAGAGTTATAGCTTAGTACTGCCAATAATGAACAGATGAGTTAGACACTACCTTCTGACTCAACAACCAATATTCTTGCTTCTCCTTTTGGGTGGGCAACATGCTCTGTGCCAATAGACGCATAAAAAATATCTCCTGAATTAAGAATGCAAGATTGATCTATTCCATTTTCTTTATAAAACATTTCAACAACCCCATCTAACACCACAAACACTTCTTGCCCATCGTTTACGTGCCACTTATAGGCTTTGTCTGTCCAATGTAAACGGGTCGTAATGCCATTCATATTAGCAATGTCTTTTGCGCCCCAAGCTTTATCTGACTTGAATTCCTTGCCTCTGGTTATTTCCATTGTTCTTCCATTTTAGCTGTTATTTTTAGCTTAATAGTCTATCAAGCTTTATTCTTTATCTTTCTTATTTTCAAGAAGCCCTGCGATTGGTTCTTTATTATTATGACCATTGTTCTTGTTATCACTGTGGTCATTGTTGTAATCATCATCATCGTCATCGGTTTTAACCCATTCAGCTTCTGAATCGATAATATCTTTATCTCGCGCCCCTTTCTTAATATTAACTAACCCAACCAGTAAAAAACCATTAGCAAACACGGAAATAAAGGCGGTAGGGAAAATAAGAATACGAGGAGCAAAAAATAAAAGCAGAATACCAATGATGATCGTACCAAAACAAAAGCCGATCCATGCAATGCCTGCTGCAATAGCAAGAACCCACAACATAACGCCGACAATGAGCTGTGCCCAACCTAATATCATAAAACAACCTAATCAGAATAAAGAAGAAAATAAGATAGAGTAACTTCCTAGATAAAGTCGCTACCGTTTGCCTGACCATAACAACATGAAGGTTTTAATCAATATGTAATCGAGTTAATTTAGTTACGAATAAAATAAAAAGCATACAATGGATGAAATGAATCAGGGAAAACGTTAATTATTCATAGCGTTAAAAGTTAAATAATTTAAATAATTTAAATGTATTTAAAAGACTGTAAATTTTTATCTATTCATTTTTTCAAAACTATCACTTGATCCTCCTCATAACGTGCCAGACATACAAGCACTAAACTAGGGGACATTATCTATTATTGTTCGAGGTTAATTTGTATTTAGACCAACTCACCATGCTACTTGCTGTTTTTGAACGTGCCGCATTAATGCTAATGGCACTCTTTCTACTCACTAGAACTCAGCTTTTTCAAAAAATCATCAGTAAACGTCAGCGCACCCCCAAAGAAATTACCATTATCCTATTATTATTTGTTTGCTTTGCGGTATTCAGCACTTACACCGGGATTAATGTTTATGGCTCCGTGGTTAATGTAAGAATCATTGCCATTATTTGTGGTGGTATTCTATTTGGACCTTGGGTTGGGATTGCAGCAGGGTTAATCTCAGGTGTCCATCGGTATTGGATAGACATTGATGGCCCAACATCACTCGCGTGCCTTATTACCAGCATTCTAGCTGGTTTACTTGCAACCTGGATCCACCAGCGCTGTGATAAAAAAGATTATGCAAAATATGGTATTGCTGCTGGTATGTTGTGTGAACTACTCACTATGATATTAATTTTGTTGCTTAACAAAAATTCAGCATTAGCTATCTCAATCGTTGAACAAATCTCAATCCCAATGATCACTGGCACCTTATGCATTGGTTTGATCATTACTTTAGTGCAAAGTATTGATGATGAAAAAGATAAAGTCGCAGCACTACAAGCTAAACAAGCGCTTAATATTGCAAATAAAACCCTACCCCATTTCCGAAAAAACGATCGTGACTCTTTAGTTAAAGTCTGTGAAATTATTAAACAAGAAACAGGTGCTGATGCCGTTGCCATCACTGATACTCGTAATGTAAAAGCTTATGTAGGGGTAGGTGAAGAAAACTTTCTCGATTCCCATCATCAGATAAGTTACATGACACAACAAGCGGTCGATTTAGGCAAACAAATCATTAACAACAATCTTAATGTGCATGAATTTCATTCACTGCTTATTATCCCGTTATGGGGAAATGGTAAAGTGACGGGCACTCTCAAAATCTTCTACAGCCAACCACACCAAATTCGCCATGCGTTACGTGAAATGGCCATTGGTCTCTCCCATCTAATCTCAACACAAATCGAAGTGTCGAACATGGAACAACTTAAAACCATGGCTAGCAAAGCTGAGTTTTCAGCCTTACAAAATAAAATTAACCCACACTTCTTATTTAATGCATTAAATGCAATTTCTACCTTAGTACGAATTAAACCAGATCAAGCACGACAATTGATTGCAAACCTTGCCAACTTTTTACGTTTCAATTTAGAAAAAGGCGATGAATTAATTGATATTCAAGAAGAAATCCAACAAGTACAAGATTACGTTGCTATTGAACAAGCACGTTTTGGTAATAAGTTAACGGTAATATTTGATATCGACCCTGTCCATATCAAGATTCCTTCTCTACTGATTCAACCGTTAGTTGAAAATGCAATTCAACATGGCATTGTGCCTTCTCGTACACCCGGTACAGTGACCATTTCAGTAAAACAACAAAAAGAAACGGTAAAAGTAACAGTTACCGATACCGGCGTAGGCATAAAAACAGAGGTTATCGAACGGATTTATAAAGGCTCTATGGGCAGTCATCACATCGGAATGGTTAATGTACACCAGCGCGTTGGTTTACTTTATGGTTCAGGCCTAACGATCCAACGTCAAGACATTGGTACGAGTGTTTCTTTCGATGCCAATGATATTCAGGAGGAAGCATGTTAAAAGCAATCATCGTTGAAGATGAATACCTAGCCCGTGAAGAGCTTAACTACTTAATTAAGACCTATAGTCGTATTGAAGTAATAGAATCCTTTGACGACGGTTTAGCGGCCTTTACTTATTTACAGAGCAATACGGTTGATATCGTGTTTCTTGATATTAACATTCCTTCTATTAACGGCATGTTATTAGCGCGTAATATCCATCAATTCGCACAACCTCCACAAATTGTATTTACCACGGCTTATAAAGAACATGCATTAGAAGCTTTTGAGCTAGAAGCGTTTGATTACCTACTTAAGCCTTTAGATGAACAACGAGTAAAGCGTCTGTTATTAAAGCTTGAAGCTCATGCCACCTCTTTAATGGCTGAGGATCCTATACAAACATCAACCAATACCATTAATCTATCTCGAGATAATCGCATACGGGTCATGCCAATAGATGACATTATTTACGCAGAAGCAAAAGAGAAACTCACTGAAGTACATACTGAAGAAGGTATTTTTATTGCGCCTTATAACATTAGCGAACTAGTTAACAAATTACCGCCACGCCAGTTTTTTCGTTGTCATCGTTCTTACTGTGTAAACTTAAAGCGTATAGAAGAGATCATCCCTTGGGTGAATAGCACCTACTTACTTAAATTTCATCATCACCCAACTAAAATATCAGTCAGTAGAGGTAATATAAAAGAGTTTCGAAAAATCATGAGTTTGTAATTCACGCCCAAATAATGCAATTCATGGTGATTGAATTGCATTTCATTTTTTACTTTCCCACACATATTGTAATGCTTTTCAGACGTTGTATTTTGAACCTATCAGAAGCGAGAAAATCGTCTTCATCCACTTTTTAATATTTTAAATTTCTGGGGTTCACATTATGATTACTATCGCGTCACATCAAAAAAAATGGCTTACTTTAATAGGCACCGTCATTGCACAATTTGCCTTAGGTTCGGTTTATACGTGGAGCTTATTTAACTCCCCTCTCGCTGAAAAAATTAACGAACCTGTTAGCCAAATTGCATTTTCCTTCGGTATTCTTAGTTTAGCTCTCGCATTTGCTTCTTCTATCTCGGGTAAATTACAAGATAGATTTGGCGTTAAAAATGTCACCATTGGTGCAGGCGTGTTACTTGGCGCGAGTTTATTGCTCGCCTCTCACGCAACCAACTTAATATCGCTGTATATTTGCATCGGTTTATTAGTTGGCTTTGCAGATGGTACGGGCTATTTAATGACTCTATCTAACTGTGTTAAATACTTCCCACAACATAAAGGATTGGTATCTGCCTGTGCGATTGGAGCCTATGGTTTAGGTAGCCTTGGTTTTAAATTTATTAATATGTACTTACTGACGCACTTTAGCTTAGCTCAAGCCTTTTCTGCTTGGGGAATGATTGCCATGGTAATGGTTATTTTCGGTGGTTTATTAATGAGTGATGCTCCGAAACAGACTGTCGAAACAACCGCACCAACAAACAAACAACACAAACTGCCAACCAATTCCGGTGAATTTACCTTATCGCAAACAATAAGAACGCCTCAATTCTGGATGCTAGCAACTGTTTTCTTATCAATCTGTATGAGTGGTTTGTATGTAATTGGCGTCGCTAAAGATATTGGTGAAAACTACATTCATTTATCAGTCACTTCTGCCGCAACATCGGTTGCAGTTATTGCGATTGCAAATTTAGCAGGTCGACTTGTATTAGGTGTATTGTCAGACAAAGTTGAAAGAATAAAAGTGATTTCGTTTGCCATATTAGTGAGTTTTGCAGGCGTTGCTTCTTTAATCTTTGGCGAACCTAGCAGCAATGTATTTTACTTTGCCGTTGCTTGTATTGCCTTTAGTTTCGGAGGCACCATTACGGTGTTCCCTTCACTCATAAGTGACTTCTTCGGCTTAAATAATTTAACCAAAAACTATGGTGTGATTTACTTGGGGTTTGGTATCGGTAGTATTACGGGATCGATTGTTGCGTCTATCTTCGGTGGTTTTGTACCCACTTTTTACGTGATAATGACATTACTCACCCTATCATTAGTACTGACGTTATTAATGAAACACCCAGCTAAGACAAAAGCTTACCGTCAACAGTTAACCACACAACAAACGATATAATAAAGGGTTTTGATTTAAGGAAGGATTAACCTTTATAAAGCATCACCTTATCAGCTAAGCGAATAAGGTGATGATTCAAAGCTAAAGTATAAAATTAAAAAGCAGCTTCTATCGTACCTTTATATGTTTTATCTAGAAAATCACGCGTCGCTTGTGTTTGAAAGATTTCAACAAACTTTTTGTAAGTTTCATTATCTTTATCTTGAACACGCGCCGCAATATTCATGACAGCAAACTCAGCATCTTTTGCTTCAAGGTAAATACCTTGCTCAGCAGGGCTCAAGCCAGCAGACATAACATAATTCATCGTAATAACAGAGGCATCAACATCATCTAATGTACGTGGTAACTGAGCCGCTTCCACTTCAATAAATTCAAAGTTTTTAGGGTTATCAACAATATCGTAAACCGTTGTTTTTGCACCCGCATCAGGCTTTAATGTAATTAACTTCGCATCCGCCAATAACAGTAAACCACGTCCACCGTTAGTAGGATCGTTAGGAATTGAAATTTTTGCATTATCCGGTAAATCATTAATAGATTTGTATTTGCTTGAGTAGATACCCATACGCATTAAAATAGAGTGACCAATAGAAACGATTTTTTGCTCACTATTACTATTAAAGTTACTCATAAACGGTTGATGTTGATAACTGTTAAGGTCAAGACTACCATCCGCAAGCGCAGCATTAGGCGTGATATAGTCAGAGAATATAACCACTTCAACTTTCAAACCTTGTTTTTCGGCTTCAGCAGCAACGGCTTCAACAACTTCAGCATGAGGGCCAACAGTTGCACCTACTTTGATCACTTGTGTATCATCTTCTTGCCCACAAGCGGCTAACCCAAGCACTAATGGTAAAATATAAAATAACCTTGAAATTTTCTTATTAAACATTTTCAATTCCTTTAAAAATAATGGACGTATAGACGGCTAAATAAAGATAGTACAATAAACAATAGAATATACATAATTTTTTTGGTGATTATTTTATCGCTGCTTTTATGAGTAAACTTAAGTTTATTTTATGAAGGTATAATTTAATTTTTGATTTGATGTAGTAGATAAGCTATTCAAAGAATGAACTAAGAGTGTAGATTTTGCTTAAAGTATTTTTCTTAAAGTAAATAACCTCAGCTACGGATAAGAAAATCGATACAACACAGCTATTTAAGCGAATTTCTGCGTTAAATTCTTTCCCAATAACCTGTTATTGCTTCAATAACTCGTCTGAACTACGCGCAACTGCAGCATTGTATAATAAAACTTTATAACTATATGATCTTAAATAATCTTTCGTTTCCGTTAACCAGAATTGAGATAAATAATAAAAAAGCAGCTAATCGTTTGAGTTAGCTGCTTTTAGTATTCAGTCTTTTAATAATGACGATTAAGTTACTTCTTAATGAAAATATTCAAATCATTCATTCAATTAAATAGGATTAATGAGTTGCTCTGTCACCCCAAATTTCTTTTAAACGTTGGTCGCGACCACAATTCCAGCGGTACGCATTGTAACGTAGAGGATTATTTTTGTAATAATCTTGATGGTAGCTTTCATTACCTTTAATAGGATAAAAAGTACTCGCGGCTAATATAGGTGTCACGACAGTTTTATTAGGAAACTCGTCAATCACCGCTTTTTTAGATTTCTCCGCAAGTGTTCGTTCCTGCTCGTTAGCAACAAAAACAGCACTTAAATAACTGGTTCCTTTATCGCAAAACTGACCTCGCGCATCAAATGGGTCAATGTTAACCCAATAATGGTCTAATATTTCTTGGTAGCTTACCTCTTTAGCATCATAAGTTATTTCAACGGCTTCATAATGCCCTTCATGATTTCCGCGATAAGTTGGATTCTCTACTTCACCGCCAGTAAAACCAGAGATAACATCTTTCACACCGGGTAGTTTTTCAAAATCTGACTCCATACACCAGAAACAACCGCCTGCTAATACTGCTTTATCTGCATTAGCTAATGACACATAAAAAAGCATCGATGTTGATAAAACTAATCCTAATATTTTCTTCATAAAACTCTCTTAATTACGTGATGAATGGATAAAATGCGATATTGCTATAATAACTAGACCTGCCATTAATAAAAGTTATTTCATTAATGCTTAAACTCGGTGATAAACAGAAAGACAGAAACGACTATTTCACTTTTCAGGTTTAAGCCGTTATTAAACATTAACGTTTATTTGCTTCACTCAAAGGTGAATGAAAATTGAAAGAGAGCGTTTCTATTGAGCACGGTATGGTTAGCTATAAAATACTCTTTTTTGCCCTATTACTCTTTTCTAACATCACATAAAAATAATATTTTTATTGTATTAGATAGCTTAGATAAGCCATAGTCTCTATGATAAATTAAACTAATCAACCCACTTAAACAGCTTCTATAAACGTTATAAAAAAACCACGCTATTCGAGCCATTGATAATGATGAAGCTTAACTTCCGAACACCGATATACTGAGTCAATTTGCTCGACTTCTTTTTTAACGATATAGTCATTTTATAAATAAACTTTAAGCATCCGATAGGATGGAATATCAACATTTTTAACATTGCTCCAGTAGGTGAAAATAATAGTAATATTTACTACTAATTAATTAGGAAAACCACAGAATGCAATATCAAAAGATACACACAGTCACATCAAAGAGCCTTGCATTTTCAAATCGTTATAATAAGTTTGAATCGTTTAACTTATGGGCATTGAATCCTTCAAAATGGTTATTCTTACTCGCTCTGTTTACTGTAAGCTTATTCAACGGCTCAATGGTTTCTACCGCGAAGGCATCAGAAATAGAAAGCTCAATACAAATGAAAGCCTCTTCAGAAATTGAAATTAAGCGAGAATACCTAAAACACATCATTAATCAGCAAGAGAGATTGGTTACTTCTTTAGTTGAAACACCTTTCATGAGTTCATACCTTTCTAAAAATGAAAAACTAGATCAAGATAGCCTGAGTGAACTGTTTCTAACCACAGCCACTATTAATAAACATTACATGCAAGTTCGTTTTATAGATGCCAATGGTCAAGAAAAAATCCGTATCGAACAATCGAAGAATGGCTTAGCGCCTATCGTCGTAAAAGAAGAAGCACTGCAAGATAAAAGTGAACGAGAGTATTTCACCGAAACTAAAAAGCTACCCGCTGGAGAACGATGGTATTCATCATTTGATTTAAATAAAGAGCAAGGCGAAATAGAACAATGGATCAACCCTACTTACAGGGTTTCATCTCCTGTTTATGTTGAGGGTAAATTTTCTGGCATCGTGATCATCAATTTAGATATGACCAATGTTATCGGTTACTTAACTGAATCTGCTGATTTTTTAGTCTACCTAGTAGATGCTGACAATGAAGTACTTGTTCACCCTGATCCTAAAAAGTCGTGGAGCAAGTATTTAACCAATAAAAACAAGTATCAAGAAACACCCGAAAAAGCATCGAAAAATTATACTCAATCTCTGGAAGATATATTTAACAACGGTGAAGGTATTCGCATTATTCTTGAACCGATAAAAGCCACCTATTCACTTCCAAAGACCCAATAGATAAGGACTAATCGATCCATTAAGAAGATGGATCGTTAGATAACAAAAAGCCGACTAACGTCGGCTTTTTTATTTAGTCATAATTAAACTTATTCTACTGTCACAGCTTTAGCTAAGTTACGTGGTTGATCAACGTCAGTGCCTTTGATTAAAGCAATATGATAAGACAGTAACTGCATCGGTACAGTGTGGAATATCGGTGCGATGATAGGGTCAACATGCGGTAACGAGATAATTTTCATTCCATCACATGCTTCAAAGCCCGAGTTCTCATCAGCAAATACATATAACAAACCACCACGTGCACGTACTTCTTCAACGTTTGATTTTAGCTTTTCTAACAAGTCATTATTAGGCGCAACGACAACCACTGGCATGTCCGCATCTACTAGCGCTAATGGGCCATGTTTTAATTCACCTGCAGCATAAGCTTCAGCATGAATGTAAGAAATCTCTTTTAATTTTAATGCCGCTTCCATCGCGATTGGATAATACTCACCACGACCTAAGAATAATGTGTGATGCTTATCAGCGAAATCAGGTGCTAACGCTGCAATTTCTTTATCAAACGCTAATGCTTTTTCAATTTGTGCTGGCAATAAATGTAAAGCGTGAACAATTTCTGTTTCTTTTTGCTTATTAATAGTGCCTTGTTCTTTGCCGATAGCCGTTACTAGAATCAACATTGCAGCAAGCTGTGTTGTGAATGCTTTTGTTGATGCTACGCCGATTTCAGTCCCTGCACGTGTCATAAATGCAAGGTCAGATTCACGTACTAATGAAGAACCAGAAACGTTACAAATTGACATGGCAGACATGTAACCTTTCTCTTTCGCTAAGCGTAATGCAGCTAATGTATCAGCAGTTTCGCCTGATTGAGAAAGTGTGAGTAATAAGCTGTTTGGACGAACAACAAAATCGCGGTAACGGAATTCAGAAGCAATTTCAACATCACAACTTACACCAGCAAGTGATTCAAACCAGTAACGAGCAGCCATGCCTGAGTTATATGAAGTACCACAAGCAATTATTTGAACATGTTGTACTTTAGATAAAATATCTTTTGCACCTGCGCCAATACTTTCAACAACGATGCTATCTTCATTGATACGACCTTCTAACGCACTTAGTAACGCAGTTGGTTGTTCAAAAATTTCTTTCTGCATAAAGTGACGGTACTTGCCTTTACTACCTGCATCATGTTCAACAGTAGATTCAATAATTTCACGTTCAATTGCATGACCATTTAAATCAAAAATGCTTACTTCGCGACGTGTAATTTCGGCTACGTCACCTTCTTCAAGGTAAGTAAAACGACGAGTTACATTTAATAGCGCAAGTTGATCTGATGCGAGGAAGTTTTCACCGATACCGTGACCGATAACAATTGGGCTACCTGAACGAGCAACGACTAAACGAGATGGGTCACGACTATCTAACGCCACCATGCCGTAAGCACCTTCTAATTGAGGTACTGCTTTTTGTACAGCTTCACGTAATGATGTAGATGTTCTTAATTCCCACTCCACTAAATGTGCAATGACTTCAGTATCTGTTTGAGATTTAAATGCATAACCACGTTGTTGTAGTAACACACGTAATGGTTCATGATTTTCAATAATGCCGTTATGTACGATAGAGATATCAGCTGATACGTGTGGATGTGCATTAACTTCAGAAGGTTCACCGTGTGTTGCCCAACGAGTGTGCGCAATACCAGTACCGCCCATTGCTTGCATATTTTCAACGGCATCGGCTAATTCTTTTACTTTACCTAAACGACGTACTCGAGTTAATTTACCTTCGCTATCAACAATGGCTACACCGGCTGAGTCATAACCACGATATTCTAATTTTTTTAGACCTTCGATTAAAATTTCAGATACTTCTCTTTGCGCAACTGCACCAACGATACCGCACATAAACTTCCCCTGATATTAGTTTTAAATTAATGAGGTATGCACTTTAATTCATTTCCATTAAAATATCACGCATAAATATGCATAAACATGCAAGAGTACGGTTATTAACTCTAAATAGGCAATTTTTAAATTAAAAACAGCATAATAATGCATTGATTGTTTAATATTGATACGGTGATTAAATCTTGTATTAACCTTCTATATTTACAGTTATCTATTCACTTATATAGAATTACTGTTTAAAGTTACAGTTCATCTATTCTCGATTGGAAAGTGCATGTTAAATACCCCTCTTACTCAAACTTTGTCTTTGATTTGGAAACTATTAACGGTTTTGATCTTGCCTGTGATTATGGCTATTTATGTAAAAACCATGGATACCTATTACGGCCCTTTTGCTTTTGTAGATTTAGATTTGGGTAAAAACTTACATAAATGGGTCGTTCTCGCCATTTATTTAGCTTTTCTACTTTGTTGGAACAGGCTTAACCCGCATGTAATCAGCGCGTTAAAAAGACTGGAATATTAAAATGTCTGTAGATTTATTGGCAAACAATACAATGTTATTAATAAGTATTGTAGCGGTCCTACTTTTGAGCGCTTTATTGTTTACATTGAGCTCACTCTCCCGCACTAGAAAAGCCCTCGCTGAACAACACCTTGCTTTAAAACTAACAGAACAAAATCTACAACATCAAACTCAACAAAATGCTTCACAACAAAATAAGATAGATGATTTATCGCTACACAATGAAAGCTTACAAGCACAAACCAGTAAGTTAACAACACGCGTTAGAGAATCAGATATTCGCTTGCAAGCAGGTGAACAGCGTTTACGAGATCAACAAGCAACAGAAGCTAAATTAAGCCAACAATTTGAAGTATTATCACAACGCATTTTTCACGATAAATCGACACAATTTAAACAATTAAATGAACAATCTATTAAGCAGTTGTTAGACCCTCTTAGCACGCAGTTAGAAGGCTTTCAAAAACAAGTGACGGATTGCTACGTTAATGAAAGTAAAGAACGTTTTAATTTAAAGCGCGAAATTGATCAGCTTGCTAGCCTTAATAACTTAATGCATCAAGAAACCCAAAACCTAACCAATGCGTTAAAAGGTGATAATAAACAACAAGGTAACTGGGGTGAGGTCGTTTTACAGCGCATTCTAGAAAATTCAGGATTACGCGAAGGTCATGAATACGCGACTCAAGTAAATTTAAAAGACAGCAAAGGACAACGATTTTTACCTGATGTGATTGTTAACTTACCACAACAGCGCAATATTATTATCGACTCTAAGGTATCTTTAGTCGCTTATGAACGCTACTTCAATAGCCAAGATGTGGGCGAACAGAAACAAGCCATCGATGCGCACTGCTTATCCATAAGACAACATATTAGAGGATTGGGTAAAAAGGATTACCAAGACTTAATTGGTGCCAACACATTAGACTATGTATTGTTATTTGTTGCTGTAGAGCCAGCCTTTATTGTTGCTTTAGAGCACGATCCAAGCTTAGTTCAACTAGCTTTAGACAATAATATTTTATTAGCGAGCCCAAGTAATTTAATGATTGCTTTGCGTACCATTGAAAATCTATGGCGCTTTCAACGTCAAGAAAACAATGGTCAACTGATCGCCCAGCAAGCCAGTAAGTTATACGATAAATTGCGTTTATTCAGTGATAACTTCTTAGAGGTCGGCTCTCAGATAGATAAAGCACAAAAAACCTACCATAGCGCACTGAAACAGCTTAGTTCTGGACGTGGTAATGTGATACAACAAGCAGAGCAATTAAAAGGCTTAGGCGTGCCTATTAAGCGCCCTATCGCAGATCAACTTACCCAGCAGAATCCAGATCCAGAGCAATTGAGTGAATAGCGTTATCAAGTGAAGATAAATAATTACATTTTAAAGCTCAAAGTTTGAATACTACTATTGGCCCTTTACAGAAATGACCAAATAAAATAAACAGATCAACCAGAAAAAAACGTGAACAAGTTAATATTAATTAGAGCATCCGAATCTCTAATGAAATTGCGACTTCATTTGTACGATGTAATTGGTAAAAAAGATGAAAAATAAAAAAATAATGCTATCAAAAATTATAGTCTCCATAGTCGCATTAATTTTCTTGAGCTTTTTTATTTCAAGCAAAAAAGAAAATAAAATATTAAACAATATAATAAAAGAAATAAACTCTGAAGATATAAACGTAAAAAATGATGCGATAGAGAAATTAGAGTTATTAGCAAAAAAAGGGAACTCTATTGCAATGTATCGTTACAGTGAAATACTAATAGATTCAGATAGAATGGAAGAAGCTATTCATAATTTGGAATTATTATTTGAAGCTGGAGATGAGAAAGCGACAATTCTTTTGGGGATTACATACCTAGAAAATACTGAAAAAAAATTGAAAGGATTTCATTTATTAAATACATTGGCAGAAAAAGGCTCATCAACGAGTCAGCTTTATCTAGGGGTTTGCTTTACAGAAGAAGAATGCCCACTACCAAAAAATGAATATCTAGCTTTTTACTGGCTAACCTTAGCAGAAAAGAATGGGGAGTCAGATGCAAACTTTCTCCTTAAAATAACTAAAACAAAAAATGAAAAAATAAACCGTGAAGTACAAAAAGAAGAGACACAAAAAGTAATCTGCGAGATTAACCCTTCATCTCAGAGTTGTAGTCCATAATTTCATTTTATGTAAACGAACCAATTTCGAGGTTTATTATAAATAAGATTGCTGATATACAAATACAATCAACTCCAAATTATGTCCAATTAAGAGTAATACTATTGTCAGAATTCCCAGAGACTTTAGCTTTCCTATATTATTTATCTCATGGTTAACTTTACCCATTACATAACCAATAATTTCATGGATAACTTACCCTAAAAGCTGTTTTATTTTATTTTCAAACCATTGATAGCGTGAAGGTAATTGACGATAACGTTTTTGAGTTAAATACAGGGACTCTTGAACTGCATAAGTTAATGGCAGTACTTTTAATTGCTGTGGTTGACTAAATTGTTGCACCGCACGCTTTTGTAAAATAGTGTATCCAACCCCTTGCGCAACGGGCAGTAGAATTTGCTGTAGTTGATTCACATAACCTTTAATATTAAGGCTACTAGGGCCTTTATAATCAGCCGTAAAATTGCTTGAGAAAACCTTTTCAAGAAAGTGTAAGCCATCGGGATGGTTAATAAATCCAAGTTCGTTGAGTGCAGAGAAATCGCAATGTTGATCTAAGCTTACGTCGGCATTAGCAGGCACTACCAATTGCAGCTCTTCATAACCCACCAGCGTTTGTTTTAGTTGTTCATGTTCCGTTTGTCGGGTCACGATCCCTAAATCTATTTTGTTACTGAGTAAGTCATTAATAATATTCTGATTAGGAGCGGCTTCAACAAAAACACTTAGTTTAGGATGCACACTCTGTTGCTGCACAAAATAAGGGTAAAGAAAATTAGCGAGTGCGCCAGAGCAGGTTATTGAGCAAATACCTTGTATCGGATCATCCTGATTAATGCTTTCACTTAACTGTTCTTCTAACGCACGCACACTTAATCCCATTTGATAAAGCTTTTCACCTGCTAAGGTTAATTCAAACTGTTTGCCATAACGAGCTAATAGCAAAGTATTAAAATGCTTTTCAAGCTTTTTAATGTGTTGTGTCACACCCGGCTGGGTCATAAACAGCTGTTCAGCAGTATGCGTAAAGTGCTTAGTCTCAACTAATTTCATAAAGGTATTAAGATGCTTTTGATTAATCACTTTTATCTCTTCACTTCTTTGTTAATGGTGACAGGGCATGACTTGTCATCGTTCTTTTAATAGTTACTGGTAATAACTATTACCAACACCTCACAACTATAACAAAAAATTATTAAAATAATAACAAATGATAATTTCATGAAAGAGTTTTATTTCTTTATTCTTTATCTCACATAAACAAACTTGCATTTAGCAATGAGGAGAGAAGAGATGAATAACCCTTACCCACGTAGTTTTTCACATATTGGTATTTCAGTACCTAACTTGGAAGCCGCTGTAAAATTTTATACTGAAGTATTAGGTTGGTACACCATTATGGAGCCAAGCGATGTAGTTGAAGACGCAAGTGCCATTGGTGAAATGTGTACCGATGTTTTTGGTGCAGGCTGGGAGCGTTTTCGTATTGCACACTTATCAACGGGTGATCGCATTGGTGTTGAATTGTTTGAATTTAAAAACCAAGAAAACCCTGACAATAATTTTGAATATTGGAAAACTGGTATTTTCCACTTTTGCGTACAAGATCCAAATGTAGAAGCATTAGCAGATAAAATAGTCGCCGCTGGTGGAAAACGCCGAATGAAAGCACCACGTTATTATTACCCAGGAGAAAAACCTTACCGCATGATCTACATGGAAGACCCATTTGGTAATATTCTAGAAATTTATAGCCACAGTTATGAATTGCATTATGCTAGCGGTGCTTATCAAAAATAAGTGGTCAACAGCTAATTGAATGCTTTAAAAAACCAAACAATACAGGAGAACAACAATTAATCTGATGAATAAAGTTAATTATTGGCTCTCTTGTATCGTCTGTTTTCGTTTGGCAGGCTCACGTTTTTATTAGCGGCGCCAAAAATGACCAGTAAACATGACAGCAACGGTTAATATTTCTAAACGTCCCATTAACATACAAATAGATAATACCCACTTAGACGCATCAGGCAGTGCAGCAAAGTTACCAGATGGTCCAATTGATTCAACTAATCCCGGCCCTACATTTGAAACGGCCGTGATTGATGCGGTTAATGCCACCATGGCTTGCGAACCAAATAACGTCAGTAATAAGGTAGACACTGCGATTGTCATCATATAAGCAATGACAAAGGCGACTAATGAACGCAATATTTCATCACTGACTTTACGATTATTGTATTTTTGTGTGAAGAGCGCATGAGGATGCATTAATAGCATTAAATGACGCTTTAAAAGGCTGAAAGCAATTTGGAAACGGAATATTTTCATCCCACCAGAGGTTGAGCCTGAGCATGCGCCAGTAAACAATAACCCAGTAAAGATAATCAAACTAAAATCTCCCCAAGTAAGGAAATCATCTAACCCAAAGCCTGTTGTTGTAACCACAGAAACCACATTAAACACGCTTAATCGAATCGCATCAGCCCATGAAAATTGGTTACTCATGACTAAATAAGCACTTAAACTTAACGAACAAACAATCACTAACAAGGCAAAACCTTGGATTTGAGCATCTTTCCATAACGGCTGTAGTGATTTTTGTTTCATCCCCCTAATCATCAACAGAAAAGGCAGTCCACCTAGAAACATAAAGATAATAGCGTTCCAATGGGCAATATGTGAGAAATGCCCCATTGAGCTGTCAGAGGTTGAATAACCACCCGTAGAGATGGTTGTCATCGCATGATTCACTGCATCAAAGTTTTCCATTCCTGCAAAACGATAACCAATGAAACAACAAACCGTTAAAGAGACATATACCAGCAGAATATCTAACGCGACACGGCGAGTTTTAGACGCTGATTTATCAGACCAATCGGATGATTCTGTTTGGAATAAACGCATCCCCCCGACATTTAAAAATGGCAGTATCGCTACGCCCATAACAATGAAACCCACACCGCCTAGCCATTGCAGAATAGATCGCCATAAGAGGATACTCGGGTGCATAGTATCTAAACCATGTAAAACCGTACTACCCGTCGTGGTGATCCCTGACATGGTCTCAAAAAAAGCATCGCTATAACTAATGTGTTGAATAAAAACAAAAGGTAATGCCGCAAATAAGCTCGCTAAAATCCATACCGCAGTAGTGAGCATAAACATCTCTCTCACCCCCAAATGGGAGCGATCGGTTTCGCCGCCAAAATAGAGGAAAATGATCGATGCTAAGTGTGTGATGATGATTGATGCTAGAAACTCCATTCCACCAAAGGAATTATAGTAAAAAGCTAATATCATCGGGAAATACATAAATACTGCCATTTTTGACAGTACTAACCCTGTGATGAAAAAGAGAGGACGATAAGTCATCTACTATCTCTTACAGGAAGAATGGACTTGGTTGGAATAGTTTCTCAATATCACTGATATATTTTTTGTTCACTAAGAACAAAATAACGTGATCGTCTGTTTCTATCACCGTATCATCATGTGCAATCAATACCTGCTCATCACGTACAATTGCCCCAACACTGGTTCCTTTAGGTAGTTTTAGCTGAGAGATCTCTTTACCCACTACTTTAGACGTCATATTGTCGCCTCGCGCAACAATCTCAATGGCTTCTGCCAAACCTTCACGTAATGAATAAACATGTTTTAAGTCGGCTTTACGAACGTGTGTTAATAAGGCTGATAATGTCGCTTGCTGCGGTGATATCGCAATATCAAGGATGTTACCTTGGATCAAGTCAACATAAGCGGTACGTTGAATCAATACCATGGCTTTACGTGCACCTAAACGTTTTGCCAACATCGCAGACATGATATTCGCTTCATCGTCATTGGTGACGGTAATAAATAAATCTGTTTGGTCAATATGCTCTTCTAGTAGTAAATCTTGATCTGATGAGTCACCACAAAAAACAATCGTATTCGATAACGTTTCAGACAAATATTCTGCACGACTGTAATTTTTCTCAATCAGTTTCACTGAGTTTTCTTTTTCTAAGCGTTTCGCTAAGCTTTCACCGATATAACCGCCACCCACAATCATGATACGTTTATAAGGGTGTTCAAGTTTTTGCATCTCCCCCATAATCGCACGAATATTAGGGCTTGCTGTAATAAAGAACACTTCATCATCGGCTTCAATAATGGTTGTTCCTTGAGGACGAATTGCTTTACCACGTCTAAATATAGCTGCCACACGTGCTTCAATATTAGGCATATGTTCTTTTAAAGCAGAAATAGCGTTACCAACTAAAGAACCACCATAATAAGCACGAATCGCCACTAGACCTACTTTACCATTTGCGAAGTTAGCAACTTGAAGCGCCCCGGGATATTCAATTAACTGAGCGATGTAATCACTCACTAACTTTTCAGGTGCGATGATATGGTCAATGGGAAAAGCATCTTTATTAAAGAGCTCTTTCTCATGCATCACGACACTTTGAGATCGAATACGCGCTATTTTTTTAGGCACATTAAATAATGTAAAAGCAATTTGACAGGCCACCATGTTAATTTCGTCACTGTTAGTCACAGCAATTAACATGTCGGCATCAATGGCACCTGCATCACCCAATGTATGTGGGCTAGAAGCACTGCCTTGTACTACACGTAAATCAAATCGATCTTGTAGCTCTTGTAAGGCTTCGTGATTTTCATCAACCACGGTGATATCGTTATTTTCGCCAACCAAGTTTTCAGCTAAAGAAGCACCAACTTGCCCTGCACCTAAAATAATAATCTTCATTTCATCTCACTGCTTATCGATTGATTTTGTTCTTTTTATAACGCTTTTTGTAGTTTCGCGTAATAAAACCCATCCATTTTTTGCTCATTAGGCAAAATTTGGCGACCTTTAATTGAATCATTATGTTGTGCAGATAGTGGAATTAATGATGCATCACTTGTACTTTCTAGAAAGTCTTTGATTTGTAGATCATTTTCATCGGGTAAAATAGAACACGTTGCATATAACAACACACCACCCGGTTTCAGTTTTTTCCATAATGCGCTCAAAATATTCTTTTGTAACGACACTAATTCACTAATATCACTATCACGTCTTAACCAACGAATATCTGGATGACGACGAATAACCCCTGTAGCACTACATGGGGCATCACATAGAATGCGATCAAATTGTTCACCAGACCACCACTCATCAGGTTTTGATGCATCGCCGGGGATAACAGTCGCTTGTAGATTCAACCTTTCTAAATTTTCTTTAACACGTAATAAGCGCTTTTCATCAAAATCAACGGCTACCATTTGTTTAAGCTTTGGTTGTAGTTCTAATGTATGAACGGTCTTTCCACCCGGAGCAGAACAAGCATCTAACACCAAATCATTAGGCTGTGCATCTAAATAATGTGCCGCTAATTGTGCTGCGCCATCTTGCACTGATACCCAACCTTCAGAGAACCCCGGTAACTGGTAAACATCACACGCATTTTCTAAACATAAGGCATTGTCATTAAACTCAGCAATATCGGCTTTTTTATCTTGCTCTGTTAACAAAGCAAGATATTGTTCACGATCATGAAAGCGTGAATTTACACGTAACCACATTGGCGCTTGTTGGTTATTGTCCGTCATTATTTGTGCCGCTTTTTCTTCACCGTAAGCTGCTTGAAGGCGTTTAACTAACCAACTTGGGTGACAATATAATAAAGCCGGTTGCTGATCTGCTTGCTCAATTAAACTTTCCTGTTCGCGTAAAAAGCTACGTAACACGCCATTAATCATGCCTTTTAATGCAGGTTTTTTCAGGGCTTTTGCACCGTTAACCGTTTCGCCAACAGCAGCATGGCTTGGAATACGTGTATACAATAATTGATAAATACCCACTAAAATCAGAAAGTGTAAATCACGCTGTTTACCGGTTAATGGCTTTTTCATTAATGAGCGACAGAAAAAATCTAAGCGAGGCAGAGTACGCAATACTCCGTAACACAGCATTTGTACTAATGCTTTGTCTTTAGGGGTGAGGTCTTGTTGAATAGCAGGCAATGCTTGTGATAACGATTGCCCCTTTTCTACTACTTGATTTAGCACTTTCGCAGCAATCGCACGTACATTCATTTTTAATTAACCTTGTTCGAGTAAATTGCTAGAAACTGTAAACAGTTCACGGCGAGAATTTAAAACATCTTGTACAGGCATTGCTTTTTTACCTGCTAATTGAATGACTTCAAGGTTAAGCACACCCTGACCAGTGGCAACTTGGATTCCATTTTTATCAACATTTACAATGGTGCCTGCTGGCTCCGTGGTTGTTGATGCTACTATTTTAGCTTGGTGAACTTTGATGACTTGTCCTGCCCATTCAAAATAGCTGATTGGCCATGGATTAAATGCACGAACACAACGGTCAATAAACTCAGCATCATCTTGCCAATTAATTAACGCTTCAGCTTTGCTCAACTTTTTAGCATAAGTTGCTTCGTTTTCATCTTGCTGCTCAGCAATCAACTCACCTGCTTGTAATTGATTAATGGTTTCAATTAAAACAGCAGGAGCTTGCTTCGCTACTTTTGCATAAAGTGACGCACTGGTTTCATCTGTATCAATCGGACAGCTCACTTTTTTAAGCATATCCCCCGTATCCAGCCCTTCATCCATTTGCATGATGGTCACGCCAGTCTCTTTATCACCCGCCCAGATAGCACGTTGAAAAGGTGCAGCACCTCGCCATCTTGGTAATAATGAACCATGCACGTTTAAACAACCTAAACGAGGAGTGGTTAATACGCTAGTAGGTAAAATTAACCCATAAGCCACCACGATCATTAAATCAGCATTTAATGATGCAAGTTGCTCAACACTGTCACTTTGTTTAAAGTTTTCTGGTTGATAAACTGCAATATCATTTGCTAATGCGACTTCTTTTACTGCACTTGCTGTCAGCTTTTTACCTCGCCCTGCGGGACGATCTGGCTGACTATAAACGGCCACGACATCAAATTCTGCGGCAATTAATGCTTGCAAGTGATTAGCAGCAAAATCAGGCGTACCTGCAAAAATTATTTTTAGTTTTTCCACGAAACAACCTTAAACTAATGTGATTATAAATTATGAGAATTTTTCTTTTTGACGCTGAAGTTTTTCAAGCTTCGCTTTAATGCGTTTTTGCTTAAATGGCGATAAGTAATCAATGAATAACTTGCCTTTTAAATGATCCAACTCATGCTGAATACACACAGCAAATAAACCATCTGCTTTAACAACGTGTGTTTCACCGTCTAAATCTTGATACTGTAAAGTAACAAACTCAGCACGCTCAACTTCAGCATTAGTTTCAGGAACAGATAAACAACCTTCTTCAGAGATTTCTACACCATCACTCTCTAAAATAGTTGGATTAATTAATACAAGAGGTTGATCACGCTCAGCAGAAACATCGATCACAACAAGGCGTTGATGGAAGTTAACTTGCGTTGCAGCCAGTCCTACACCATCTTCGTCATACATGGTTTCGATCATATCTGACGCGAATTGTTTAATTTCTGGTGTGATTTCCTCAACGGGTTTTGCAATAGTTCTTAGACGTTCGTCTGGAAAATGTAATACTTCAAGTAAAGGCATGGTATTATTGTGCTCATAATTAATGGTAAAAAGTTAATTCTAGTCATTTCCTTTTATAAAAAACAGTTTTATTAATCACAGAGCAAGGATTGTTATGAAATTAAAACTTATTGTATCGCTTATTATTGGGGTAGCTCTTTCAATGGCGGCGATTGCAGACACAATTAAACTGAAAGCAGACCACCCAGATACTTATATCGTTAAAAAAGGAGATACTCTTTGGGAAATCTCTTCTGTATTCTTAAATAGTCCTTGGTTATGGCCACACCTTTGGGAAAATAATAGTCAAATAGACAACCCAGACTTAATTTACCCCGGTGACATTTTAAATCTTATATGGGTAGATGGTCAGCCAAGACTCACTCGTAAAAGATTAAAAAAATTGTCGCCAATCCCCCGTTTAGAAGAAAAAAGACAAGCTATTCCTATTATTCCATTAGAGATGCTTTCTGCCTTCCTATCAAGAGATCATATTATTGACCCTGCTTTATTAGAAGGAAGCCCTCGTTTATTGGGTGACTCAGTGGGTTCTCCTCGTTTCTTTGAAGGCGATATTTTTTATGCTGAAGGCCAATACGATAAAAATAAACTGTATGGTATATATCGTTTAGGTAAAAATTATAAAAGCGCCACTGGCAAAAAATTAGGATCTGAATTAATCTTTATCGGGCAATCGCAAGTATCACAAAGTCCAAATGTAGATACGACATATAAAGTAACACCGCATGATTTAATAAGAAGTTCTCGTGAAGCTCGTCAAGGTGACTTAATTTTAGCGATTCCTGAATATGAAACGATTCCTGCTTATTTTATTCCTAAACCAGTGCCAAAAAGCACTAAAGGTCGCATCTTAGCTGCTGTCAATGGTTCTGCCGCGATCGGTAAATGGGATATTGTGGTAATTGATAAAGGCAAACGAGACGATATTCAAATCGGTTCAATGTTTTCTATTTTACGTTCAGGGCAGGCTCTATTAGTCGATAATAAAGAAATTATTTATCAAGAAGACAGTAATGTATTCGATAAGATTGGCGAAGCTGATTTACAACTTCCACCTGAACGTGTTGGTGAGTTGATGGTATTTAAAGCTTATGAACACTTAAGTATTGCAATACTTATGCGTGGTAATGACGTTATTGGTTCTACATACAAAATTGAAGGGTTAACGTTCTAGACGGCAACCTCTTTAATTAAGAGAGGTTGTTATTCAAAAAAATCTGTTTGAACATGATGCCATTGTAGACTCCCTTTATTGCTGGATAGCACTTGATGCTATTCCAGCACTTCAAAAGCGTAAAGTTTTTACGCTTTTATCTCACTATTCAATTGAACAACTATTTCAACTTAATCAGCAACAATTAGCAGCCCTTCATTTAAAACCCGAACAAATAGATGCTTTCTTACATCCTAATAAAGTACATATTCAATCTTGTCTAGATTGGCAACAAAATGCAGATGATCGTAATATCATCAGTTATGGCGATTCACGTTACCCTTTATTATTGAAACAAATAAGCAGCCCTCCGTTACTATTATTTACTCAAGGTAATTTAAACCTCTTAAACTCTCCGCAAATAGCCATTATCGGCAGTCGTAGTTGTACTCCCTATGGTAAAGAAAAAGCCCATGACTTAGCACAACAACTCTCTAAGGTAGGTTTAACCATTACCAGTGGTTTAGCGATAGGCGTTGATGGGATGGCACATCAAGGAGCGTTAAAAGAAATAGGATCTACGATTGCAGTGTTAGGAACTGGTTTAAATAATATTTACCCTAAACGCCACGCTTCACTAGCAACCACTATTCGCGAGAAAGGATTATTAATATCAGAATTTTGGCCAGATACACCAGCCTACCCCAGTAACTTTCCAAGACGTAATCGCATCATATCTGGTTTAAGCTTAGGTACTTTGGTGATTGAAGCATCATTAAAAAGTGGCTCATTAATTACTGCTCGTTATGCCACAGAACAAAATAGAGAAGTGTTTGCGTTACCTGGATCAGTTGATAACCCTCAAGCGTGTGGTTGTTTGAAATTGATTCAACAAGGAGCAAAACTAATATTAAATAGCGATGATATTATTAATGAATTTCCCACATTAAATTTATTACCATCAACCACGATAGAACAACCGACCTCTGCTAAAAATCAGTCGCCTTTACTGGCACTAATTGATTATAACCTAACCAGTTTTGAAACAATTTTAGCCCGTAGCGGAATGGATGTGGTGAGCTTACAAAATGAGTTAATAGAATTAGAGATAAATGGTATAATTAACGTCCAACCGCAAGGTTACACCAAGTTAAAAGGTTAGTTATGTTCGAAATTATCATGTATCTCTTTGAAAGTTATATACAAGTTGATCAAACGATGGAACTTGATACTCAAGAGGTGACCGATGAATTAATGCAAGAAGGTTTTCAAAAGTCAGAAATAACCAAAGCGTTGGCTTGGTTAGACAACCTTGCAAACATGCATAACCAAGAGCCTCAAACGAGAGCAACAGCAGAAAAAAAGACATCGCATCGTATTTACAACAAACAAGAACAACGTCAAATATGTCTAGAGTGCCGTAATTATATTCACTATTTAGAAGAAGCAAAGATATTAACCACACACACACGTGAAATGGTCATTGATTGCATCATGTCTTTAGACAGCGGTGAATTAATATTAGAAGATGTGAAATGGCTGATTCTCATGGTCTTATTTAACGACCCTGTTAGTGATGATGCATTTTTACAATTAGAATCCATGCTGATGGATTTTGAAGATGGATTAATCCATTAGTATGAGCACGTTAAGCACTCACCATGAAAAAACATCTGAAGCCTGCCCAAAGTGTGCTTCTCCATTGCATATCAGAAATGGTAAACAAGGTCCTTTTTTAGGATGCAGTGCTTACCCTGAATGTGATTATTTACGTCCATTACATGAAAAGAGTGAAGTAAAAAAAGTATTAACAGGAAGCAGCTGTCCTTTATGCCAACATGAACTGGTATTAAAACAAGGACGCTTTGGGTTATTTATTGGCTGTACTGACTATCCAACCTGCGAACATACCGCTCAACTTTCAGAACAAAAAAAGCCAATAGCAGAAGCTCCTAAAGAAGATTCTGTTCCTTGTCCAAGCTGTAAAAGTGGTCATTTAATTGCCCGCCAATCTCGTTTTGGCAAAACATTTTATGCCTGTGACAATTATCCTGATTGCAAATATGCAGTGAATGACAAACCCGTCAATGAGTTCTGTCCTGAGTGTAAATGGCCAATATTAGTCGAACGAAAAACAGCGACGGCTAAGCGTATAATCTGTCCTAAAAAAGGATGTAATTATAGAAGTAAGCCACTATAATTATGGGCTCTTTTGTATCCATACACTCTATATTCTTGCCTTTTTACGGGGCGACTGAATAACCTACGATCAACTCGTTTATTACTAGGAAAACTCTGAATGATCATCAATAAACATGAGCTTTCTCAAGCACTTTTAGCGTTAACAACACAGGGCGTGATTGCTTACCCTACTGAATCTGTTTTTGGCTTAGGTTGTGACCCTGACAGCGAAATAGCAATTCAAAAAATCCTCGATTTAAAACAACGCCCTGCACATAAAGGCTTGATTTTAATCGCCGCTAATATCGAGCAATTAGAAAACTATGCTGACTTTTCATCATTAAGCAGTGAACAACTCGACAAGATAAAAGCAACATGGCCTGGCCCTTTTACTTGGGTTGTTCCTGTACACACTTCATTATCAAAATTAGTCAGCGGAGACTTTGATAGCATTGCGGTACGAGTTACTCAACATCCTGTAGTACAAGCATTATGCGAAACGTTTGGTAAACCCATTATTTCCACCAGCGCAAACTTATCTGGTAGAGACGCATGTATTACTGCAACACAAGTCGAACAAATGTTTATGAATAACCCATTGCTAGATCATGTTATTGTTCAACCTGTGACTGGTTTAGAAAACCCTTCACAAATCCATGATGCGTTAACCGGTAAGCGATTACGTTAATTCGCTGTAACGATAGCAATCATTAAGTCGAATCTAAGGGGTTAAATAAACACCTTAGATTCGAGCAAGTATCTCTTTAACCTCTTTTCCCTTCTATTTTCAGTGCAGAATCCATTAGCCGATCCATGGACTGAACTTTGCATCTTATAGGGTAACAGGTATATAATCGCGCGCATCTTTTGAACGAGTTTTAACAATCCCCCTATAACAGGAGTATGCATGAAAGTTGGTATTATTATGGGCTCAAAGTCTGACTGGCCGACCATGGAACACGCAGCAAATATGCTAGATTCTTTTGGTATTGAATATGAAACTCGCGTTGTTTCTGCACACCGTACTCCACAACTATTAGCAGATTACGCTTCTAGCGCTGCTGCACGAGGCATTAAAGTCATTATTGCTGGTGCAGGCGGTGCTGCGCATTTACCAGGTATGGCGGCTGCTTTTACTAGTTTGCCTGTATTAGGTGTACCGGTTCAATCTAAAGCACTAAAAGGCATCGACTCTTTATTATCAATTTGCCAAATGCCTAAAGGTGTTGCCGTAGGTACGCTTGCTATCGGTGAAGCGGGTGCTGCAAATGCAGGTTTATTAGCGACACAAATTCTAGCTTGTCAGCAACCAGAGCTACTCGCAAAAGTTGACGCATTCCGTCAGAAACAAACAGAAACCGTTTTAGCTAACCCAGATCCTGCGATTTAATATGAATATTCTAGTATTAGGTGCAGGGCAACTTGCACGTATGATGAGCTTAGAAGCTGCGCCATTAAATTTAAATGTACGCGCTTATGATGTAGGCTCAAAAAAAGTTGTTCACCCACTGACATTGCATTCGTTTGAGCAAACGCTTGAAGAAGCTATCGCATTAGTGGATGTGATCACTTGTGAATTTGAGCATATCCCTGATGACGTACTCGCACTTTGCTGTGCTAGCGGTAAGTTTTTCCCAGGTAAAGCAGCGATTAAAGCGGGTGGTGACCGCAGTATTGAAAAAGCATTGCTTGATAAAACAGGTGTGCCTTCAGCTCCTTACAAACTGATCACCGAAAAACAGCAACTTATTGATTCGGTTTCATTGCTAGGCTTACCTTTAGTCATTAAGACCTGCCAAGCGGGCTATGATGGAAAAGGACAATGGCGCTTAAAATCATTAGATCAACTTGATGAAATTTGGTCAGAAATGGCAGAATTTATTGCAGCTGGCACAGAAGCTTTTCCGCATACTATTATTGCAGAGAAAATGATCCCCTTTAACCGTGAAGTTTCGGTGATTGGCGCACGTGATAAAGCAGGTAATATTGCGATATATCCCGTCACAGAGAATCAGCATACCGATGGTGTTTTAACTTTATCGTTAGCCGCTGAGATTGACCTTAATATTCAACAACAAGCGATTGATGCCTTTAATAAACTATCGACAACGATGGATTACATTGGGGTATTAGCCATTGAGTTCTTTGATGTAGATGGCAAATTAATGGTCAATGAGATTGCACCACGAGTGCATAACTCAGGCCACTGGACACAGCAAGGCACCGCTTGTAGTCAGTTTGAAAACCATATGCGTGCTGTTGCGGGTTTACCATTAGGTGATACTAAGTTACAAAAAGTGAGTGCGATGATCAATGTATTAGGTCAAGCATCCATTAGCGAAAAAGTACTTAGTATTAGCGATGTCAAAAGCCATTGGTACGGTAAAGAACAACGAGCTGGCCGTAAGATGGGACATATTAATGTTTCAGCAGAAACCAATGCAGCATTAGCTAATAAGTTATTACAACTGGCTGAAATTTTACCTGAACAAAATTACCCAGGTATAAAAAGCACTGCACAGCGATTATTGGAAAGTTAACATTAGCTTATGTTCTAGTTAGCTTTACCCTCTAATAAAAAAGCCGAGCGTCAAATTGCTCGGCTTTTGTTTATCTAGCTATTGATGCTTTAATTTACATTAACTATATAACGTATTAAATAATCGTCAAAGCAACGATTTTTAATGGGTGGTTATCATCAAATGAAGGGAAATCTTGATGGCAGTCTAACCACTGTACATCACTCACTGTACGTCCTTGTTTTTCAACACAACGCACTAAACTAGTAAACCAAGCTTCTTTATCAACCTTTGCCACATTGTTACAACAAACAATCGTACCACCCGTTTTGGTTGTTAGCACCGCAGGTTTGAATAAGCTTTGGTAGTCATTCACCAAATCAACAGTACCAAATGCACTTTTAGCAAAACGGGGAGGATCTAGAAATACTAAATCAAACTGTGACGCTGACATTTTTGGATAACTAGGTAGCTTTTTATTATTACGACTCGCCACTTTCAGTCCTGCTAACTGACGTAAAGCTGGAAAAGCATCACTTTGAATAAACTGACAGACCGACTCAACACCATTTAATTCTGCATTCTTTTGTCCTGCAGCTAATGCAAAAGATGAGAAATCAACATTAATCACGCGTTTAGCACCGCCCACAGCAGCTGCGATACCAATACCACAAGTATATGAAAACAGATTTAACACTGTTTTTTTATAACTATTCGCTTTCATAAACTCACGACCAACACGCATATCTAAAAACAACAGAGGGTCTTGCCCTTCATGGCGTAATTTACTGGTAAATAACACCCCATTTTCCGATATCATTTGTTCACTTTGCGTAAAAGCTTCTGTGCTTTCATTTAATTCATTAATAATACGTGAATTTTTGTTTGATCTATCGTTATAAACAACGGGTAAATCGGCTACATTAATTAACACTTTCTTAATCAGCTCAAATTCTTCCGCTGATAGCGGCTCATGAAAGGTTTGAATTAACCAAGCATCACCATAACGATCAATATTAAGACCATTCACACCTTCCACCGTGCCATGAAACACACGAAAACAATTAGTCAGTGGAATATCAGATGCAACAGCATTAAGGTTATTAATAAGATCGGCACGTTTGGCTAACGCAGTCGTTAACAGAGAAGTTATTGGCATAATCGAGAGACTCATGAAAGAGAAATAGCTATTCAGCAAAAATTAATGCCAGATAATGAAAAGTTATAATATCAAACCCGATGCTTTAACAAAACAAAAACCAAGATTGCTATTAATAATCTCAACAGAATAACCGGGACTGACCGTGATAAATAAAGTCTATTTATGCCTTACGTTAGATCACCACAACTCAATCACGACCTTTCTCTACCTTGATACCAGTCAATTCAACGCTCATAAATTGCTATAAAAAAGACCTCTATGGATACCCTGAGGTCAGCAGACATGATAAATTAACCTTACTAAACTTATTGAAATTGGAGCTCACATGGATCAGTACGCTGTTTTTGGCAATCCTATCAAACATAGTAAATCGCCTTTTATTCACACTTTATTTGCCAATCAAACACAGCAACAGATGTCTTACGGTATTGTTGAAGCACCAGTTGATGGTTTTACAGAAGCAGTCCAAGCCTTTTTTAATAGCAACGCAAAAGGGTGTAATATTACCGCGCCCTTTAAAGAAGAAGCTTTTCAGTTTGCGCAATCTTTAACAGACCGTGCACGTTTAGCGGGCGCAGTTAATACCTTAAAGAAAACTGATGATGGTTTAATTATTGGTGATAATACCGATGGTGCAGGATTAGTTTTAGACTTAAAAAATAACCATGTAAACCTAACCGATGCCCGTATTTTGTTATTAGGCGCTGGTGGTGCTGCACGTGGTGTATGTAGCTCCCTACTCGCAGAAAACCCTACACAATTAACCATTGCGAACCGTACCTTTGAAAAGGCTGAGACATTAGTCTCCATCTTCAAGGAACTAGGCAATATTAATGCAAGCGAGTTTAACGACTTATCAGGCCCCTTTGACCTTATCATTAACTCAACCTCTGCGGGTTTACATGGCAGCCTTCCAAACATATCAACATCACTCATTACACCAGAAACAGCCATATATGACATGACTTATAATGCAGAAGTCACTGCGTTCAATGCTTGGGCAAAAGAAAATGGGGCAAGATTAACAATCGATGGTTTAGGCATGTTAGTCGGTCAAGCAGCTGAAAGCTTTGCGATTTGGCGTGGTGTAAAGCCTGGTGCTAAACAAGTGTTAACTGAGTTACGCCATAACCTAGCCGGTTAGTTTTTATAGAGAACTTAATATGAATCAAGCCATCATCTTTTCAGATAATGAACAATACAACATACACTCACAACAAGTAGAGTTTCAGGCACAAAGCCAAGGAGCATTAATGAGTTGTGTTATCTCATTAAGTTACTTACAAAAACTTAACAAGATAACAGAGTTAACTTCTGAACAGTGCATTAACGTGGAAAAAACAGCACTGACTTTATTTGATAACGTGCGTTTTGATATTGAAGATCTTGCAGAAGAGATGATTAATCAACAAGCATTCAGTGAAGACGGTAAAGTCTATCTACATAAGGCTTAATATTTATAACAGTAAGGAGTAAACGTCATGCAAAGCCATCGAATTAATGAAATATTAGAACTAATTAAGCCTTACTGGTTAAAAAACCAAGAATTGAGTTTATTAGATCTATTACAACTAATTTCAACAGAGTCTGGATTTGATAAACCGATTGCAGAGTTGACCGACGAAGTGATAATTTATCAGTTAAAAATGGATCAAACTGCCAAAGGAGAGATGATTCCTGGCATTGCCAAAGATTGCGAAGATGACTTTCAAACCGCATTATTAAAAGCACGTGGTTTATTGTAAAAAAACAACAAGCTTAATCAATCGAGAGGAGAGAGACTATGTTAGAAAATTATAAAAAAATGGATGTTAATATGCTGTTGAGCATTGTTAATATGAAATTAAGAAACGAAAGTCAAACACTTGAAGATCTATGTGTCACCTATCAAATTGAAAAGCCATTACTATTAGAGAGACTTGAAAAGCATGATTTTGTTTATGATGGTGATCATCATCAGTTTAAACAGCGCTCTACACAATAAATATCACCTATAACGCTTAGCCCACAATAATTAAAATATGATGTTATAACGATATAACATCATATTACGCATTTACCTTATCTATAACGACACGGATAACCTAACCAAGCTCCTTTAGCTAAATGCTTTTTATGCCGCTTATGTTTGGCCTCACTCAGGCGCTTTATCTTTAAACTGCTATAACAAAACACCACAATAAATAATCCACTAAACAACATAATAATGGTCGGTGCGGGTGCGCTATCAATAAAGAAACTAATATAAATACCTAAGAAAGAGCAACTACTGGCAATTAATACGCTAATAACTAACATTTTATAGAAATTTCTAGTGACTAAAAATGCAATAGCACCTGGCGTAATTAACATCGTGATCACTAAAATCATACCTACCGCTTTTAACGCAAATACGATAGTAATCGATAAAATAGACAATAAAGCATAATGTAAAAAACGCACAGATAACCCCATAACTTGTGCATGTTGCTTATCAAAAACAAAAAGTAAGAGGTCTTTACCCTTTATAAATAAAAAAGAACAGACAACTAAACTAACAAGAGCAACTTCTCCTATCCCTTGCCAGCGGCTCCCTAATAAATCCCCAAAAAGAATTTGATCGAGGTGTACGTCAGTTTCTATTTTGGTCATTAATAACAAACCTAATGCAAACATCGATGAAAATACGATCCCCATGACCGTATCCTCTTTGAGACGACTATGCTCTTTAATATAACCAGTGCATACAGCGCAACTAATGCCTGCGACGAAAGCACCAACAGCAAAAGGAATCGCTAAAACATAAGCGATTACGATACCCGGCAATACAGAATGAGAAATAGCATCTCCCATTAATGACCACCCTTTTAAGACTAAAAAACAAGAGAGTAGAGCCGTAGGAACAGCTAATAACAACACCATCACAAATGCTTGTTGCATAAACTCAAATGCAAAAGGCGACACAAGAGATTCAAATAGAGCTTGCATGAGCAACCTCCCTTTTATTTTTTGGGGTTGAATCGGTTGAATGGCTCGAAGGCTTCACAATTGACTGAGCTGTTGATTTATTGGTTGATTGCGAGGCGCCCTTAGTCACTGGCTTTAGCTTCTTTCTGTTACTTATTAAGCCGTATTTAGGTGCAAAAAAGAAACTGATCACAAAAATAAGCGTTTGAAATAAAACGATAATACCGCCTGTCGCACCATCAATAAAATAACTTAAATAAGCGCCAATCAAAGACGTCAATGTACCGATAGCAATACTAATAAAAATAACATTACTAAACTTATCACTTAATAAATAAGCGGTTGCGCCTGGGATAACCACCATCGCTATCACTAAAAATGCCCCTACTGTTTGTAATGCGGCCACGGTAGATGCACTCAATAAAGTAAAAAAAATAATTTTTAAACCCGTAGCATTCAAACCAATACTTCTAGCATGTTGCTCATCAAAAAATAACACCATAAAATCACGCCATTTTAGGGTTAATACAATCAGCGTAATAAAGCTAATTAATAAGAGCTGTAACGTATCGTAAGGAGAGATTGCGAGAATATTACCTAGCACTATAGTTTGAATATTGACCGATGTCGGACTCAATGAGACCATGAACAAACCAAGTCCAAAAAAAGAAGTGAAAATGATACCAATAATCGCATCTTCTTTAAGTTTTGAGCGTTGATTTAGAAATAACATAACCGTTGCCGCTAAACCTCCGGAAAAAAAAGCGCCAACAGCAAAAGGTAATCCCAACATATAGGCACCTGCAACCCCTGGTACTATCGAATGAGAGAGTGCATCGCCAATTAATGACCAACCTTTCAACATTAAGTAAACGGACAGAAAAGCACAAACGCCGCCTACCAAAGCACTTACAAATATTGCATTAACCATATATTGATAACTAAAAGGTTCTAATAAATAATCAAACATAACACCCCCTACTTTGATTGGTTAATAACAGTATTCGTATGTTGCTCACCATATAAAACAACGGGCCGTTCATCATCACTGATCACTGTCACTTGACGTTTATCATCATCATTATGTAAGAGATCGCCTGCGAGAACGAAATGACGTAGTGCCCCACCAAAGGCTTTTTCTATATTTTGTGGGGTAAACACTTTGGCTGTTTGGCCTTCATCTAAAATAGTTCGATTAATGAAAACAGTACGATCACAAAACTCAGGAATGCTGCCTAAATTATGTGTCGAGACTAAAATGATCTTCCCTTCTTCTCTAAGTGCTTTTAATAGCACCATAATTTGTTCTTCTGTTTTTACATCAACCCCTGTAAATGGTTCATCTAACAAAATAACCTTACTTTGTTGGGCTAATGCTCGGGCTAAAAAAATACGTTTCTTTTGACCACCTGATAATTCACCAATTTGACGTTTACGATAGCCCTGCATATCAACACGTAACAAAGCTTGCTCAACCAATTCCTGATCTTTTTTGGTGCTCATACGCAACATGTTCATGTGCCCATAACGTCCCATCATCACAACATCTTCAACCAAGATAGGAAAATCCCAATCAATCTCTTCAGTTTGTGGCACGTAAGCGACGACATTTTTTTTCAACGCTTGTTTAACCGTTAGCCCTAATATATTAACCGAGCCTGTTTTCAAGCTCACTAACCCCATGATTGATTTAAAGACGGTTGATTTACCGCTGCCGTTAACACCAACTAACGCCGTAATTGAGCCTTCCGGTAAACTAAAGGTCGTATCATGGATGGCAGTGAAGCCATTACGATAAGTCACACTGATATTATCGACTTTAATATAGTCTATTTCGGTATAGCTGGTATTCGTATTCTTCCCGTCAACTTTACTTGTTATCATTACTGACTAATCCCCTTTGCAATATGACTCAAAGTTGTTGTAAGTAAGTCAATATAAGTCGGTACCGGACCATCCGCTTTGCTTAATGAATCAACATAAAGGACACCTGCATAATTAGCACCCGTTTCTCTGGCGACTTGTAAGGCAGGTTTAGCTGAAACGGTGCTTTCACTAAAGACTGCCGTTATATGATGCGATCGAACGAGGTCTATTACTTTTTTAACTTGTTGAGGTGTACCTTGCGAGTCAGAATTCATTGGCCAAAGGTATAACTCTTTTAAATCATAATCCCGTGTTAGGTAACTAAAGGCCCCTTCACTCGTGACTAACCAGCGTTTATTTTCAGGAACAGCTGCAATGGCAGCTTTAAAAGGAGCCACAGCATCTATTATTTCTTGGCTGTATTGTTTCGCATTTTTGTTATACGTTTCACTATGCTGAGGGTCGTATTTAACTAAGGCTGCTCGAATATTTTCAACGTAGATCAATGCATTAGGCGCAGACATCCAAGCATGTGGATTAGGCTTTCCAGCATAAGTCCCTTGTGTTATTCCCATTGGCTGAATATTGTTAGTCACAACGACTTTAGGCACGTCTTTTAAGTTATTAAAAAACTTATCAAACCAAAGCTCTAAATTAAGTCCATTATAAATAATCAAGTCTGCACCTTGAGCGCGACGTAAATCACCAGGTGTTGCTTGATAATTATGAATTTCAGCATTTGCTTTGGTAATTGATTCAACAATAGCCGCATCACCAGCTACGTTTTTAACCATATCTGCAATAACTGTAAAAGTAGTAATTACTTTAAATTTTTCATCATTCGCTGCAAAGCTACTCTGTGATTGAAGTGTCAGTATAAAAATAAATAATAAAGGTCTAAGCATTCTGCTCTGATTCCACATGAAACTAAGGTGAAATTAACAATAGCAGTGCTTAAACACAATCGCAAATGATATTCATTATCGTTAGTGTTTATTGTGAATTTAAAGGCATAATTTAAAGGTACGATTCAAAGGTATCGGCCAAAGGTATAATTCAAATATTTAGTTCAGAGGTGTAGTGCAAAGATATCTAATTACTATATTTAATATTGACCATCATTTTCTCTAGACTGGTTTATTCAACTGGGATTTAGCTAGGATTCAAATAGTAAGCTCTGCTAATTATTATGATTTATTCCTTTATTACTCATTGATTGTTTTAATCTAAAAAAATACACTCTTATTTCTTTAAACAATAAGTGAACTAAAAAATGAAAAAAATTGCTTTAATTCTATTAGGTGGCGCACTATTAGCCGGTTGTCAGACTACTAGTTCTGACCTTACTTCGACAGTTAATTCTGCAGCAACAACTGCAACTGAAAGTGCGACTAGCGCAACGACTTCAGCAACTAACTCAGTTACAAGCTTAACAAGTGGTCTTTTAGATACAAACTTCCCAAGCTTAAGCTGTTCAGGTATCAAACAAAAATTTGTTGATTATGAAGCACAAGTAGCAAGCCTTGAAAGTGGTTCTGGCTTACTAGCAGCTGCTGGTGTAAGTACTGCAAGTGCAAAAGCTCAACTAGATAGTGCTTACGACACAGCAAAAGAAACAGCAACACCTGTTATGAGTGCTAAAGGCTGTAGCGAAACACTATAAGCTACAAGCATCAAATCTAGCTTCGCTATACAGCGAAGCTTTTTTATTAACAGTAATCACTCGCTCTCTCGAGATGACACTTAATGCTTATACAAACATTACGCATATCATCGCCCCTAACATTACACTAAACATCAGACCCAATATAACTGCAGTTATAATACAGAGATAACAACTACCTCTGTCACAATCTCTAAATTCAAACCCATTTGTAATCATTAAACATCTGTTTTTTAGCGTTACATATCTGTAACAAAATTAACTATTTGGATTCATTTATTGGTTAAAAACACCTGGAATAATAATCATTACTATTAACGGAAAAGTATTTATTATAAAGCACTAATTTCAGCTCATTTTTTGTTTTCTCTGTAGCATTTATTAGCCCATAATTACTTTATAATCGCCATATTATTAATAGCAGGTGTTAGACAATGACCCAGAGAATTAAAATAAAAGAAATCAAGAGTACTCATAAAAATAGCGCTGATCGCTTTAACCCAAGTAATCGAATTTATGTACGTGCTGTTTATGGTTTTTTTCAAAAATTACGTAAATTTACTGGATGGGGATTAATTTCATTCTTTATTGCAATGCCAATGATTCGCTGGGATGGACATCAAGCCGTATTATTTGATGTCGATAAACAACAATTCCAATTATTCGACATGTTATTTTTTCCACAAGATTTAACCTTAGTCGCCTGGGTCTTTATCATAGCCGCCTTTGCTTTATTCTTTTTTACCACCTATTTAGGGCGAGTCTGGTGTGGTTATACTTGTCCACAAACAGTCTGGACCTTTATTTTTATCTGGTTTGAAGAGCGTTTTGAAGGAACAGCGAATAAACGCAAACGACTTGATGAAATGCCTTGGGACTTTAATAAAGTATGGCGAAAAACAGCTAAGCACACAGGTTGGTTGGCTGTCTCATTATTAACAGGCTTGGCATTTTGCTCTTATTTTGTACCCGTTGAAAAACTCTATACCGATTTTTTCACTGGTCAAAGTAGCATGCTCGTTTTAATCATGATTTTTATCTTCACATTTTCAACCTATGCAAATGCAGGATGGATGCGTTCTATTTTCTGTGTTCACATGTGTCCTTATTCTCGCTTCCAATCTGCTATGTTCGATAAAAACACCTACAGCGTTGGCTACGATGCAACACGTGGAGAAAAACGAGGCCCTCGTTCACGCAAGGTTGACCGTAGTGAGACAGGGTTAGGTGATTGTGTAGATTGTGACTTATGTGTACAAGTTTGTCCTACAGGTATCGATATTCGAGATGGCTTGCAATACGAATGTATTAACTGTGGTGCTTGTATTGACGCTTGTGATCAAACCATGGATAAAATGGGATACCCTAGAGGATTAATTTCTTATACATCAGAGCAAGTATTAGAGGGCAAAGAAACCAAACTATTGAGACCTAAAATCATTGGTTATGGGTTGGTTTTATTGCTCATGGTAGGGTTATTTATTGTCAACCTCAGTACATTAACCAACGCTGAGATGGAAATTTTACGCGATAGAAATTCGCTTTACCGTGAAAATGTAGACGGCTTAATAGAAAATACATATACATTAAAAGTCATCAATAAAAGTACTGATGCACAAGCTTATCGCATTACTTTTACAGGGTTAAAAGACGCAACATTAATTGGACCAAAACAAATAACCATCCAATCTGGAGAAGTATTTACACAACCAATTTCAATTGCTGTTGACCCGTATGATATTAAAGCGAAAAAAATAACTGTGACTATCAAGCTAACTAATGTAGATAATAATGAAGTGATTGAACAAGATGCTTCGTTCTTTCTTGGACTTTAATTATTAGCTAAGCTGTATTAATAAATACTAGATTTGCTATCTTAGCTTTATAAAGGCGCGCTAACACTTTAGCAGCGCCTTTTTTATTGGAGAAATATGATGTCTAGCGCCAGTTTAACCTATCAAAAGCTCACTCCTGAGTGCCAATTAGATGCTTTAGCAAGTATTGGTATTTATCCTGAAACAGGTTTATTAGCTTTAAATTCTTATGAAAATCGCGTGTATTCATTTACTGATGAAAACCAACATCGTTATGTGGTTAAATTTTATCGGCCAGAACGCTGGAACGAACAACAATTGTTGGAAGATCATGCCTTTTGTGAACGTTTGCTAAATGCTGGTTTAAATCTTTCAACCCCCTTAGTTTTTGAAGATAAAACGCTGCATTCTTTTGCAGGATATTATTTTGCACTCTTTAATAACCTATCAGCACGCTCTTTAGCCGTAGATGATATCGATAGCCTATATGATGTAGGCATTGCACTAGGAAAGCTTCATAAGATAGGTGCAAAGCATCAATTTATTGAACGTCCCACTTTAAATGTCATCGAAAAAATTAATTTAGCTGCCAGCGACCTAATGAGTTGTCAGCATATTCCTAACGCGATCAAAGCTCCTTTATTTGAAACCATTGAGAAGATTAAATATAAAATTAGTAATGCTAAATTAAGTGTATTACCAATGATTGCAATACATGGGGATGCTCATGCAAGCAATATACTTTTAAAAGATGGTCAACCTTACTGGGTCGATTTTGATGATTGTAAAATGGGACCAGCAGTACAAGATGTCTGGATGTTATTGAATGGAGATAGACAGGAACAGCTATTACAATTATCAATGATTTTAGAGGGTTACCAAGAAGAAAATGACTTTAATACCGATCAACTCGCTCATATAGAGAGTCTTAGAACGATGCGGATCATTGATTATGTGAGCTGGATCAACAAAAGATGGAGCGATCCTGCATTTTCTCGAAACTTTCCATGGTTTATAACTGACCAATATTGGAAAGAGTTGTTACAATCTCTGCAACATCAGTTAGTATTATTAGATGAAGTTCCCCTTACACTTCAACCACAATATTAATTAACACCCTAAAATGACAATAAAGGAACATATAATGAAAAAGGTTTTTGCTCTATTAATTGGCCTAGTACTGCTGCCATTAAGTGTTAATGCTGCAGATTTTAAAGAAGGCACTAACTATGAAGTTATTAAACAAACAGCCACTGAAAAACCAGAAGTATTAGAGTTTTTCTCGTTTTACTGCCCGCATTGCTTCAAGTTTGAACCACTAATGGAAAAACTAGCACAAGATCTACCTTCAGATGTGACAATTAAAAAGAGCCACGTTAACTTTTTAGGTGGTGCAATGGCTGATGAAGTCACAAAAGCTTACGCAGCTGCAGATCTATTAGATGTTAAAGAAGAAGTAACAAGTATTATATTTGACCGCATTCATACGCAACGTAAAGCGATTAGCAGTCAAAAAGATATTATCGATATCTTCGCTAAAGCAGGCGTTTCAGAGAAAGATGCAACAGCTGCATTAGCAAGTTTCCCTGTAAATGGTATGGCTTCACAAATGAAACGTAACACAGAAAACTTTAAAGTACGTGGTGTTCCAACACTGATTGTTAACGGTAAGTACAAAGTAAATACTGGATCAGTAAAAAGCGTTGAAGAGTTCACTGAATTAGTGACTTTCTTGACTAAAAAAACGGACTAATACGTTTTTTAAACACCTCACTCTAAAATAAAAAGCCACTTTAGTGGCTTTTTTTATTTTTATGGCATAATAGCGCCGTCAAGAAGGGGAGATGACCGTTGAAAACGATGTTTAATAATGCAGCACAAATGAAAAGTGCTATTAAAGAACTGCATAACCACAAAGAATCTACAAAGGCACAAGTCGTTGCTATTAGTGGGATTGAAGGCAGTGGTAAACGCGAACTAACCGAAAAAATTGCCGCGGCATTAACCCTAGATGGTTTGAATGTTGCTGTTATTCATACCGATGACTGGGAAGCAAATAAGAACGTTCGCTTCAATGTAATGAACAGTCCCGAAGAATATTATCTTAACGCTTACCGTTTCGATGAAATGTTCGAAGAATTAGTATTGCCTTTAAAGCTGTTTGGCAGCATTAAAACATCTGTTAATTTAGATGATGCCGAATGCCCTCGACAAGTAGATTATAACTTCGAAAATATAGATATTATTCTTATTGAGGGCGTATACCTTTTACAAGAAGCTTATTTAGATCTATATGACTATAGCTGTTGGGTAAAAAGTAATTTTGATACCGCATTAAAACGCTTACATGAACAAGTTAATATTGAAGAGTCGCAAGAAGCCTTAGTCAATTTATTTGAATTACTCATTAAACCGGCAGGGCAATATCACCTTTATGCCGATGACCCAATCGGTAACAGCAGATCAATCTATCTTGAACAAGCCAGCGTACCGAATGAGTAATCATGAAGCGTTTACCCAACAAAGTATTCATAGCGCTTATATGCACTTTGAGCGCAACCAATGGGCCGATTTACGGGACAATGTTAAGTTAACGCTATCTGAAGATGATATAAGCCAATTACAGGGTATTAATGAGTCATTATCAATGGAGGAAGTGGTCGATATTTATTTACCTCTTTCTCGCTTATTAAACCTTTATGTAGAAGCGCGACAATACCGCCATACCGTACGCGATACCTTTCTTAATTCTCATAATGATAAAGTACCTTATATTATTGGTATTGCTGGTAGTGTGGCCGTAGGTAAAAGTACTTCCGCACGCATTTTACAGGCATTGTTATCACGTTGGCCTGAGCATCCGAAAGTCGCTTTAGTCACCACAGATGGCTTTTTGCGCCCTAATAAAGACTTAGTTGCACGTAATTTAATGCATAAAAAAGGTTTCCCAGAAAGCTTTGATACCAAAGCATTAATTGAATTTGTTTCCGCCATAAAATCAGGCCAAAAAGAGATTACTGCACCTATTTATTCTCACTTAACCTATGACATTATCCCTGATAAATCATTGCAATTTGAAAAGCCTGATATCGTTATTTTAGAAGGCTTAAATGTATTACAAACGGCAGGACTGAACGATCCTGAGCAATCTCATCGTGTTTTTGTCTCTGACTTTGTAGACTTTTCTATTTTTGTTGATGCCGATACTGACTTATTAAAAACATGGTATATCCAACGTTTTTTAAAGTTTAGAGAAGGGGCTTTTACCGATCCAAATGCTTATTTTCATAGTTATTCAAAAATGAGTAAACGTGAGGCGATTGCTATAGCATCAAAGATTTGGGATGAAATAAATGGGATTAATTTAGAAGAAAATATTAGACCAACACGTGACCGTGCTAATTTAATCTTAAAAAAATCGATTAATCACCAAGTCAGCCAAGTAAAATTACGCAAATAAAAGTAGTTAATTTTATAAAAAAGAAACAAAAAAGGCGCTAATAGCGCCTTTTTTAGTTTTATCGATCTCGCTTAATCAGCTTAAAGGATAATATCTTTTAAATCTGGATCTTTACGGTCCAAGTAATGCGTAGAATGAATACGACGTATTGTACGTGACTTACCACGTACTAATAATGTTTCTGTTGTCGCTAAACGCCCATTAACCGATACGCCTTCAACCAAATCACCTTTAGTGATACCCGTTGCCGAGAAGATAACATTATCGTTCTTTACTAAGTCTTCAAGCTTTAATACTTTGTTGACTTGAATGCCAGCAGCTTCACAACGTGCAACTTCTTCTTCACCAATACGGATATTCTCTTCTGTCGGGCCTTTAACCATCGGACGAGGAATTAAACGAGCTTGCATGTTACCGTCTAGTGCACGTACTACAGCAGCCGATATAACACCTTCTGGCGCTCCACCAATACAATACAATACATCAACTTGATTTTCTGGCATACACGCAAGTACAGAGATAGCAACATCCCCATCAGGGATAGCAAAGACACGAACTCCGATACCTTGCATATCTTTAATAATACGATCGTGACGAGGTTTTGCTAGTGTCGCAACCGTTAATTCAGAAAGAGATTTACCTAACGCTAACGCAATCGCTTTTAAGTTCTGTTCTAAAGAAAGCTCTAGGTCGATAGCATCTTTTGCGCCAGGACCAACAATAAGTTTTTCCATGTACATATCAGGAGCACGTAAGAAGCTACCTTTTTCGCCAACAGCTAATACTGCAAGCGCATTTGATTGCCCCATTGCCGTCATACGCGTACCTTCGATTGGATCAACGGCAATATCAACCGCATCACCCGATCCAGTCCCTACATGTTCACCAATATATAACATTGGTGCTTCATCTATTTCACCTTCACCGATAACGATTTCACCATCGATATCAATTTGATTAAAGATAAGGCGCATTGCTTCAACAGCAGCACCATCGGCAATATTTTTATCACCTCGACCTAACCATTTATATCCAGCTAATGCAGCTGCTTCTGTTACTCGAGAAAATTCTATTGCTAGTTCGCGTCTCATTTTATGAGCTCCCAGTTTTTTAAATCTAATTGAAACAAGTGTTGTTAATGATAAAGCGCATCAATTAACAAACCTTGCTTTTAAGTATCTTTATTAACGATATTTTTTACTGCTTGTTTCAGTTTCAGCATTGCTTGTTCAATCAAGTCATCTGAAATATTCAAAGCAGGTGCGAAACGTAATACATTTGCACCAGCAACTAAAATCAATAAGCCTTGTTGTGCAGACTCTAAAAAGAAGGTTTTTGCTTGATCTTTATATTGTTCGTTTAATACTGCGCCCAACAATAAACCTGCACCACGAATTTCTTTAAACACTGAAAATTCATCGTTGATGGCTTCTAGATGTTGACGTATTAATTGCTCTTTGTGTTTAACGCCTAACATCATCTCTTGAGTATTAATAAGGTCAAAAGCCTTCCCAGCAACAGCACAGGCTAATGGATTGCCACCAAAAGTCGTACCGTGTGTACCTACTTTCAAGTGTTCTGCAAAACATGTTTTTGTTAACATCGCGGCAATAGGAAAACCTGCACCCAGTGCTTTAGCAGAAGTCACAATATCAGGAATGACATTCAACCCCATGTAAGCAAATAACTCACCCGTTCTTCCCATACCTGTTTGTACTTCATCAAAAATCATTAAAGCATTGTGCTTATCACACAACGCTCTGACACCTTGTGCAAATTCTGGCGTGATCGGTAAAACACCACCTTCACCTTGTAAAGGTTCTAAAATAACAGCACAGGTTTTATCTGAAATAACCTTTTCAAGCTCACTCAAATCGTTATATTCAAGGTGCGTAATATCAGCAGGTTTAGGACCAAAACCATCTGAATAAGTAGATTGTCCACCAGCGGTAACAGTGAAAAAAGTACGACCATGGAAGCCTTGGTAAAAAGCAATAATTTCTGTTTTCTGAATACCAAATTTATCGAATGCAACACGACGAGCTAATTTTAAAGCGGCTTCATTAGCTTCTGCACCAGAGTTAGCAAAAAACACTTTTTCAGCAAATGTATTATCCACTAGCTTTTGTGCCAAGCGTAATGCTGGTTCATTAGTATAAATATTACTAACATGCCATAATTTTTGTGCTTGTTCTGTTAGCGTCGTAATTAGTTCAGGATGGGCATGACCCAAAGCATTAACCGCAATACCTCCGGTTAAATCAATATACTCGTTATCTTCTTGGTCCCACACTCGAGAGCCTTCACCGCGTACAGGGATCATTTCTAACGGAGCATAGTTTGGCACCATAACTTGATCAAATAACGGACGGGTGATATGAGTGTCTGACATAAAAAAATCCTCTGATAATTAGCAACGTTTATAAAAGATGGTTTGTAAAAGCCTTAATATACGCACTTATTTTAACAATCCAATAGCTTGTCCAATAAAATTATTGAGCAGTACTAAGCCTTGCTCTGATCGAATGCTTTCAGGATGAAATTGTACACCCTCTAATACCATTTCTTTATGACGAATCGCCATAATTTCCTGACTTTGTATGACTCTTGCTGAAATATCAAAACAAGATGGCAAACTGGCTTCTTGTACAATTAAACTATGATAACGCGTTACATCTAATGGATTGTTCAATCCTTTAAATACACCTTTGTTATCATGCTCAATTAATGAGTTTTTCCCATGCATTACTTTATCAGCACGTATGACATTTGCGCCAAATACTTGAGCAATACTTTGATGGCCTAAACACACACCTAAAATAGGAATTTTTCCAGCAAAACGTTCAATAGTTGCCAATGACACACCTGCTTCATTAGGAGTGCAAGGGCCAGGTGAGATAACAATATGGTCAGGGCTTAAATCTGCAATTTCTTGTAAGCTGATTTGGTCATTACGCTTTATGATCACTTGTTGTTTTAGTTCACCAAAATACTGAACTAAGTTATAGGTAAAGGAGTCATAATTATCGATCATTAGGAGCATAATTCAATTTCATCTCAAACATAAAGATCCATTTTAACATTAGTAACGTATGTAATCCTAATAACATTAAGGGATGGTCATGAGTAAAACAGCGGATAGTAATAACAACGTTTTAATAACAGGCGCTTCTGGTTTAATTGGGAGTGCACTAGTGCCATTCTTAGAAGCACAGGGCTATATTGTTCATGCTTTGCAACGTACTCCTGACTCAACCCGACCTTATTGGAATATAGAAAAACAAGAAATACACCTCAATGGATGCCCAACTCCTAATATTATTATCCATCTAGCAGGTGAAAATATTGCCAATTCTCGCTGGACAACAAAAGCAAAAGAAAAAATCACTAACAGCCGCATACAATCAACACAACTTTTAGTCGACTTCATCAACAACAGTGCAGCACCACCTAGTTTACTTATTTGTGCTTCAGCTATTGGATTTTATGGCGATAGAGGGCAACAACCAGTAGATGAAGGAACCTCAAAGGGCAAAGATTTCGTCAGTGAATTGGCGGATAGGTGGGAACTGACTTGCCAGCAGATAACATCGCCAAAAACACGTATTGTTAATCTACGTACCGGTATTGTTTTAAATAACAAAGAAGGGGCCTTAGCGAAAATGTTACCAGCCTTTAACATGGGATTTGGTGGAAAAATAGGTTCTGGCAAACAAGTCATGAGCTGGATAGATTTAAAAGATCAGTTAAATGCTATTTTATTTATTATTGAACAATCAAAGTTGGTTGGTCCTATTAACTTAGTTTCTCCACATCCAGTCAATAATAAAACCTTTTCCATTATATTGGCTAATATTCTAAAACGTCCTTGCATATTGCCATTACCAGCATTTTTAATAACGCTACTATTTGGACAAATGGGTAAAGAATTATTACTTTCAAGTACTAACGTACGTCCTACAAAGTTATTAAAAGCGGGCTTTAAGTTTGAGTACGAATTATTAGAAGACAGTTTAAAACATCAATTGAAGTAACACTTTAAATAGTTGTACGAAAAGAAATTCTATAGGTAGGTAAAAGGTAAAACTAGGTAAATAATTTCTGGTATTCCAGAAACAGGAAAGGGCAGCCGAAGCTGCCCTTAATTTAGTCTTTCTATCGAATCCGTGATAGTTGATGCTCCCTGCAGTACATCCTTTTGACTAAGCCAAACTAGGCGTCCACTTCCCAAATCCTTTGGGTTCATCCTTGTAATATCCATATTAGATAAACATCTTGTTTATCCGTCATCTCCCTGTCCTTAGGAGGTGTCCTTCTTTTGCCATCCTGGCTTAATAACTACAATCCTAGTAGATACTAAAAACTCCATCCTAGAGTGTCCTGATCATCCTTAATTATAAAACATCCTGTTTTATAAGCTCTCATCCTGAGAGGTCCAAATTGCCATCCTAGCAATACAAAGGTTCAAATTTTACATCCTGTAAATCAATCCCTGTTTGCAAGATAGATATTACGGTCTTTCTAAAATAAAAGGGGTAAAGATAATATTTAATAACTAACTATTATCACACCAAAAACAACAAACAAATTAAAAACAATGACTTGTAATTTTTTAATTATTTTTTTAATTAAATAACTTCGAATAAAAAGTACAATAACCTCTATTAGCTATGGCCAATGTCTCACAAGGATAAACCAGATCAAATCGATAAATCACTTTCAAAAAATTGAGGTTACTAGAAGATAGTTTAAAACATCAATTGAAGTAACACTTTAAATACTTGTACGAAAAGAAATTCTATAGGTAGGTAAAAGGTAAAACTAGGTAAATAATTTCTGGTATTCCAGAAACAGGAAAGGGCAGCCGAAGCTGCCCTTAATTTAGTCTTTCTATCGAATCCGTGATAGTTGATGCTCCCTGCAGTACATCCTTTTGACTAAGCCAAACTAGGCGTCCACTTCCCAAATTCTTTGGGTTCATCCTTGTAATATCCATATTAGATAAACATCTTGTTTATCCGTCATCTCCCTGTCCTTAGGAGGTGTCCTTCTTTTGCCATCCTGGCTTAAATAACTACAATCCTAGTAGGTACTAAAAACTCCATCCTGGAGTGTCCTGATCATCCTTAATTATAAAACTTCCTGTTTTATAAGCTCTCATCCTGAGAGGTCCAAATTGCCATCCTAGCAATACAAAGGTTCAAATTTTACATCCTGTAAATCAATCCCCGTTTGCAAGATAGATATTACGGTCTTTCTAAAATAAAAGGGGTAAAGATAATATTTAATGACTGACTCTCATCACACGAAAAACAACAATTAAATTAAAAACAATGACTTATGTGTTTTTATTGTTTTTTTAAATTAAATAACCTCGAATAAAAAGTACAATAACCTCTATTGGCTATGGTCAATGTCTCACAAGAGTAAACTATAGAAAATGGGTCAATGACTTCAAAAACTTGATTATCGTTAAAATACAGATTAAAAAATAATTTGATCTGCTTTAAAAACTGTTATTACCTGTCATTTTAAAAAGCAGTAAGTAAATAGAAATTTTTATAAAGAAGTCTATAAGAGGAGTGAAGATAAATTGTATTTCTAAATATGAGCTTAGTTCCTCTACTATTTTTATATTAACTATTTTATAAATTCATCCCATTACAATTTCAGCCCAAGTAACAAAAATAACCACGCTACCTAGAAAAGCAACATAAGTACAAATTGATTTATTAAAGCGGTATTGAGCTTCTAATACGTAAAGTAATTATAAATATTTTTTAATTTTATTTAGTAAAAATGAGCATAAAAAAACCACATTAAAGTGGTTTAATTAAAAGAGATAATCGCTTATTAATAAGCTACTTATTTACCAATACAGAAGCTTGAGAAGATACGCCCTAATAAGTCATCAGATGTAAATTCACCGGTTATCTCACTTAAGTGTTGCTGTGTTAAACGCAACTCTTCTGCCAGTAATTCACCTGCTTGATACTCTTCGAGTTGTACTTTACCTTCAAGTAAATGTTTCTCAGCCTGATCAATCGCTTCTAAATGACGACGTCTTGCCATAAAGCCGCCTTCAGTATTACCTTGATAGCCCATTATATCTTTAAGGTGTTGTTTTAAATCATCAACACCTAAACCTGTTTTCGCAGAAATTCGATAAACAGGGTGATTTTCATGCTCAGTCATTGATAACGCTTCACCTGTTAAATCGGCTTTATTACGTACAACGGTTAAGCCTACGCCTTTAGGTAACTTTTCAATAAAGTCAGGCCAAATTTCACGAGGGTCTTCAGCATCAGTTGTTGTTGCATCGAGCATAAATAAAATGCGGTCTGCATTTTGAATTTCAGTCCAAGCTCGCTCAATACCGATACGTTCAACTTCATCCACACCTTCACGTAAACCAGCAGTATCAATTATATGTAATGGCATACCATCAATGTGAATGTGTTCCCGCATCACATCTCGGGTTGTGCCCGCAATATCTGTTACAATCGCACTTTCTTTACCCACTAATGTGTTTAATAAACTCGATTTACCTGCATTAGGGCGTCCAGCAATCACCACTTTCATACCATCTCGTAAAATCGCACCTTGTTTGGCTTGTTCTTTTACCGCACTCAGGTTATCGATAATCTGGTAAAGGTCTTTTGCTATTTTTCCATCGCTTAAAAAGTCCACTTCTTCTTCAGGGAAGTCAATTGACGCTTCAACATAAATACGTAAATAGATAAGGCTTTCAACTAAATCATTTACTTTATTCGAAAATTCACCCTGTAACGAATTTAAAGCGCTTTTTGCTGCTTGTTCTGAGCTAGCTTCAATTAAGTCAGCAATAGCCTCTGCTTGTGCTAAATCTAGCTTATCATTCATAAATGCACGTTCAGAGAACTCACCAGGATTGGCACTACGAAGGTTTTTAATGGTTAAGATAGCTTTGATCAGCATATCCATTACAACTGGACCGCCATGTCCCTGAAGCTCTAATACATCTTCACCTGTAAATGAATTAGGCCCTTTAAATAATATCGCAATACCTTGGTCTAACACTTCGTTATTTTGGTCGTGAAAAGGGAGGTATTCTGCATAACGTACTTTAGGTAACTTACCTAAAACAATTTGTGCAACCGCTTCTGCATCAGGTCCAGAAACACGCACAATGCCAACACCACCACGCCCAGGAGCAGTTGCTTGTGCAACAATTGTATCAGTCGCTTTTATCATGTTCTGTTCCTAAAAAATGAAGCCAATAAAAAAGGCGACCATTATAGTCGCCTTTTATCAATTACTAAATAATATAATTATTTATGATGCTTTATGTAAAAGCTAAATAGTTAAATTATTTTTTATGTCCTAAACCTTGCTTTTCAAACTGACGGTAAATAATAGTTTGCTGAACTAATGTTACGATATTACTCATTAACCAGTAAAGTACTAAACCTGCAGGGAACCACAAGAAGAAAAAAGTAAAGACAACAGGCATAAACTTCATAATTTTCTGCTGCATTGGGTCTTGAACCGTAGCAGGAGACATTTTTTGAATGAAGAACATACTCACACCCATCAAGATAGGTAAGATGTAGAACGGGTCTTGTACTGATAAATCTTGGATCCAGAACATAAATGGTGCGTGACGCAGTTCAACCGCTTCCATTAATGACCAGTATAAAGCAATGAATATTGGCATCTGTAATAAGATAGGGAAACAACCACCTAATGGGTTAACTTTCTCTTCTTTGTACATTTCCATCATCGCTTTTGATACTTTCTGACGATCTTCGCCATATTTTTCACGTAAAGCTTGAATCTTAGGCTGTAATAAACGCATTTTAGCCATTGACGTATATTGTGCTTTTGTCAGTGGGTATAAAAGGCCTTTAACAGTGAAAGTAATTAAGATGATTGCAACACCCCAGTTACCAACAATACCTTGGAAGAATAACAATAATTTAAACAATGGTTGTGCAAGCCACCATAACCAACCGTAATCTACAGTTAAGTCTAAGTTCTCACCAACTTGTGCCATTTCTTCTTGTAATTTAGGACCAATCCAAAGGTTTGTAGCAAACTTTTCAGTGCTATTAGGTGCAATTGTTTTAATCGGCGATTTAAAGCCAATCGTTGCATCTGTATTTTGAATTATTTTACTGTATAGCACATTAGTATCTGTTGATGATGGAATCCAAGCTGACACAAAGTAATGCTGTAACATTGCAACCCAACCGCCTTCAGTTGTTTTGTTTAGTCCGCGTTCGCGCATATCATCATAACTGTATTTACTATATTTAGTATCAGATGTTGAGAAAGCGCCACCACGATATACAGGCATCATTAAATTTGTTGAGTGATCTTGTAATGACTCTTTTAACTGACCATACAATTGTACGTTAATATCAGCATCCGATTTATTTTCAATCGTGTAATCAACATTAACATTAAAATCACCACGTTTTAGTGTGAAGGTTTTAGTAAAGACATTACCTTGCTGATCAACATAACGTAATACTGTAGAAACAGATTCTTGACCTTCAGAAATAATACTTTCAGTATTTTCAACGCTGTAGAAAGGGCGGCCTTTTGGATTTGCATCCGGGCCTTGTTTACCAATTAAACCGCTTTGTGCGATATAGGTAAAGCCGTTGCCATTTTCTAATAAACGGAATGGAACACCAGAATCAAGTTGCTCATCATGCTCAATTAAATCAGCAACAATGACATCACCGCCCACTAAGGTAATCTCTAAGCGTAATTGATCATTAGCTAATATAGCGATTGCGCTTGTAGATGCTTGTGTTGGTACTTGAACATCAGAAGATGAAGAACTATCTTCTGATGAAGTTGGTACATCAGCACTATGATTACTAGTCGATGGAACTGATGATTTTGTCGTACTTTGTTCAGTCGTTTGCGCTGTAGCAGCTGGCTGAGGTGCTTGCTCAACAACCCATGCTTGATATAGCAAGAAGCTAACAAACAAAAGTGCGAGGAAAAGTAAATTGCGTTGTGATTCCATAACGTATTTTATCTCTAAGGTTTAGGTTTATTTTTAGTTGCGCAACAAGGAGGTACAGGATCATATCCTCCTTCATTAAAAGGATGGCACTTTACAAGACGACAGCCCGCTAGCCAACATCCCTTAATCATACCATGACTCTTAATTGCTTCTATCGCATAATGTGAACAACTTGGCGTAAAACGACAACGAGGTCCAAGAATGGGACTAATAACTAGCTGATAACCACGAATGAATTTAATGGCTACCCATTGCAGCGCTGCACTAATTTTCGCCATAACTTATCCAATACTTTATGAAGTTCTTGATTTGATAAATCAGCAATACCAGCTTTAGCAACGACTACGATATCGATGTTTGGAAGCTCATGTTGTTGAAGGCGGAAATGATCTCTTACAATGCGACGAATACGATTACGTCCTACAGCATGTTTAATGTGCTTTTTAGGAATAGCCATACCAATACGGGGGTGTTCAAAAGTATTTTTTCTAGCAAGAAGAGTTAGGTGTGGAGATACTGCTGGAATAGCATTTTTAAATACAGGTTGAAAATCATCGGGAGTTAACAAACGTAACTCCCGAGAAAACGAATAATTCACCACGTCTGGTAAATTATGCGCTTAAGCTAGCGCGGCCTTTAGCACGACGACGAGCTAATACGGCACGACCGTTCTTAGTCGCCATACGAGTTCTAAAACCGTGTGAACGCTTACGCTTAATGTTGCTTGGTTGAAAAGTACGTTTCATGCTCTTTTCCACTTATTGTTAAGTACTGTACAGTAGCTAGATTTTTTAATTTTTTTTGCTTAATTACTATAAAGTAACCAAACAATAATAATCAAAAGCATTAGCCGATTAAAAAGAGAGCGAATTCTATTGATTGATCGACTAAAAGTCAATCAGAGATGCTTCTTTCTGGTAGATTAAATTAATATTCCTTAGAAAAGAATCCTAAGTAAAAAAATTGTCACTACGAGCCAAACTCAAAAGTCAGGGTGGCGCGATTATATATAAGCGACACCAATAAGCAAGGATCTTCCTTGATCTTATAAAGTTAGATTTGTAAATAACTAAATTATCTCGTTGTGGATAAAGTACCCAGTGGTAGATGATAGCTACTCACAAGCTTGTGGATGCTTTAACCATTGAATGAGTTTAAATACAAGGATCTTTTTTTTATTTTTGTTCACTGATCTTATGGCGTCCAGACGATCTTATCGGTAGAATTATCCGCCCTAATGTATTTACTGGAGTTCCACAATGTCCCTCGCTATTTGGCAAGAATGTTTAGCACAATTAAAAGATGAGCTATCAGCAGGAGACTTTAGTACTTGGTTACGTCCTTTACAGGCAGAATACGATAATGAAACGTTATCATTATACTCGCCAAACAAGTACACCAGCGAATGGGTCCGTGAAAAGTACATGGATATCATTGAGACTAAATTACAAACATTAGTACATGAAGTAGATGAAAACCTCACTATTAAAATTCGTTTATTAGTCGGTACTGCTAATGCAGCAGCTAATAAACCAGCAGCAGCCAAAATCGCACCAGCATTAAATACCCAACAACCTTGGGAAGGTGAATCCAAAGCAACCACAGTTGCACATAAAAGTAATTTAATTAAAAAATACACTTTTGATAACTTTGTTGAAGGTAAGTCAAATAATTTTGCGATCGCGACAACACAACAAATAGCAGAGAATCCAGGTGATGTGTATAACCCATTATTTTTATATGCTCATCCCGGCTTAGGTAAAACACATTTATTACATGCAGTAGGTAATGCAATTGTTGCTGAAAATCCTGATAGTAAAGTTGTTTACATTCGTTCAGAACGTTTTGTTCAAGATATGATCAATTCAATTCGTAACAATACGATTGAACAATTTAAAGAATATTACGCGTCGTTAGATGCACTATTAATAGATGACATTCATTTCTTCGCTGGAAAAGACCGTTCTCAAGAAGTGTTATTCCAAACCTTTAATTCAATGTTAGATGCTCACCAACAAGTTATTTTAACCAGTGATCGCTTTCCAAAAGAGATTGAAGGTATAGATGAACGACTACGTACACGTTTTGGTTGGGGATTATCAATTCCAATTGATCCACCTGAACTAGAAACGCGTGTTGCTATCTTAATTACTAAAGCTGAAGAACGAGGTTTGCATTTACCTGATGATGTTGCTTTCTTTATTGCAAAACGTCTAACAATTACCGATGTTCGTGTATTAGAAGGCGCAATTGCTAATATTTCAGCAAAAGCACAGTTTACAGGACAAGATATCACTATCTCGTTAGTACAAGATGCATTACGCGATATGTTAGCCGTTCACACAAAACAAACGACAGTTGATAATATTCAAAAGGTAGTGGCAGAACATTACCGCATTAAAATTTCTGATATGTCTTCAAAACGCCGTACTCGTACAGTGGCTCGTCCACGTCAAATAGCCATGGCATTAGCGAAAGAGTTAACTCAACATAGCTTACCTGAAATAGGCGAAGCTTTTGGCGGCCGAGACCATACTACAGTGCTACATGCTTGTCGTAAGGTTCAAGAGCTACGTCGTGAAAATAACGACATTCAAGAAGATTACAAAATACTTATCCGTACGTTGTCAATGTAAGAAAAGGTTATCTGATGAAATTTACTATTTCTCGTGAAATATTATTACGCCCATTACAATTAGTTGTTGGCTCTGTTGCAGGCGGACGTCCAGCTTTGCCTATCATGGGTAATATCCTCATTGAGGTAAAAGATAATTTTTTAAACTTAACTGGTACAGATTTAGAAGTTGAATTAATGGCACAAATCCCATTAGAACAAGCTTCTATTGAGGGTGCTATTACGGTACCAGCGCGTAAGTTATTAGATATATGCCGTGGTTTAGCCGATCCTTGTGAAGTGACATTTGAAGTGAAGAATGAACGCGTTACAGTACGATCAGGACGCAGCCGTTATTTACTATCGACATTACCTTCTATCGATTTCCCTAATATAGAGTCATGGCAGAGTTTGATTGAACTAACTGTGCCACAAACTGAATTTAAAAAACTCATTGAATTTACTCAGTTTGCAATGGCTAGCCAAGATGTTCGTTATTACCTAAATGGCATGTTCTTTGAAGTTTCTGGTAACACACTACGTAGTGTGTCCACCGATGGACATCGCCTAGCATCATGTTCTATTAACATCGACCAAGCGATTGAAGAGCAATCAGTGATTGTACCTCGAAAAGGGGTATTAGAATTAGTTAAGTTGCTAGATAAAGACCAAGCTAATGTCACTATTCAATTAGGTAAAAATAATTTACGTGCAGTGATTGACGGTTTTGTATTTACGACCAAATTAGTGGATGGACGTTTTCCTGATTACCGACGCGTTATTCCACGTAATGGCGATAAAGAATTAATCTCTAGCCGTGAAACATTAAAACAAGCTTTTAGTCGTGCTGCTATTTTATCCAATGAGAAATTCCGTGGTGTTCGTTTAACGCTATCTGAAAACTTATTAAAAATAACGGCTAATAATCCTGAACGAGAAGAAGCAGAAGAATACATTGATGTTGATTACCATTCAGCAGAGTTAGAAATAGGCTTTAATGTAAGTTATGTTCTAGATGTATTAAACACCTTAAAAAGTGAACAAGTTAAAATCACGTTCAGTACATCAGATCATAGTGCATTGATAGAGTCTCTTGATAGTGATGACTCACTTTATGTACTAATGCCAATGCGTTTATAGTTATAAATATTGTTATTATAAAAGTGTTTGATGCAATAACAACAATGGGCATTAACAACCTAGCCATAAAAAACATTCAACTTATTTAGGGAATTGATTAATGTCATTACAGAAATTAATCATTAATCAATTCCGTAACATCGACTCCGCCACTATTACTTTTGACCCTAAAGTAAATTTAATTGTAGGCGAAAACGGCAGTGGTAAATCCTCTTTATTAGAAGCGATTTACTTATTGGGTTTAGGCCGTTCTTTTCGTACGCATTTAACCAATAGAGTCATTCAACACGAACAAACCCATTTTACTCTATACAGTGAAATTAATTATCAACACCGTGTATTTCCTATCGGCTTACAAAAAACGAGAGGCGGTGAAACTACTCTTAAAATTGATGGTCAGATAGTTAAGAAATTGGCCTCTTTAACCCAATATATTCCAATGCAATTAATTACCCCAGAAAGCTATACTTTACTATCAGGAAGTCCTAAAAATCGCCGTGCTTATCTAGATTGGGGTGTTTTTTACCACGATCCTTTGTTTTATAGTAACTGGGCTCGCATAAAGCGACTATTAAAGCAAAGGAATGCAGCTTTAAAGCAATGTAACGCTTACAAAGAGCTTCAAGTATGGGATAATGAACTTTGTGTCTTAAGTGAGAGAATAAGCGCGCAGAGGGCCGATTACTTTGCGAAATTGCAGCCTTTGATAGCACAAACTATTGCAGATTTTTTGCCTGAGTTTACTATCGATAGCAAATTCTTTTGTGGATGGGACAAAAACAACAAACCGTTAGCACAATATTTATCCGATAATTTCTATCGAGACAAACAATTGGGCTATACAAGTGTTGGACCACAAAAAGCCGATTTAAAAATAAAAATCAATGGTTTACCTGTGGATGATGTATTGTCTAGAGGGCAGCTAAAGTTACTTGTTTATGCGTTACGTTTAGCACAAGGTTTATTCTTAAACTCGGTAGATCATAAGCAGTGTGTTTTTTTAATTGATGACTTCAGTTCTGAACTCGACAGCAGCAAGCAAAAAATATTAGCAAAACATATTATAGAGTCCAATGCTCAGGTATTTATTAGCGCGATTTCAGCGAATAGCATTGGTGATTTATTCACACAAGAACGCACTTTGTTTCACGTGAAACAGGGTAAAATTACAGTAGAAAGGTGAAAGTTTTATGGCTGAGAATAGTTATGATTCGTCAAGTATTAAAGTACTAAAAGGGTTAGATGCAGTTCGCAAACGCCCTGGCATGTATATCGGTGATACCGATGACGGTACGGGTCTACACCACATGGTTTTTGAAGTTTTAGATAACTCAATCGATGAAGCTTTAGCAGGCCACTGTAGCGATATTATTTGTACTATCCATACTGATGGAAGTGTTTCAGTACGCGATGATGGCCGTGGTATTCCAGTTGATATGCACGAAGAAGAAGGCGTATCAGCAGCAGAAGTTATCATGACAGTATTACACGCCGGCGGTAAATTTGATGATAACTCTTATAAAGTATCAGGTGGATTACACGGCGTAGGTGTTTCTGTAGTAAATGCGTTATCTGATAAGTTACGTTTAACCGTTAAACGTAGTGGCCATATTCATCAACAAACATACGCAAAAGGTGAGCCTGAAGCGCCAATCGCGGTTATCGGTGATACAGATCAAACCGGTACAGAGATTCGTTTTTGGCCTAGCCCATCGACCTTCTCAAATGTGACATTTCAATATGATATTTTAGCTAAACGCTTACGTGAATTATCATTTTTGAATTCTGGTGTATCTATTAAATTAATAGATAAACGTGAAGAAGATAAAGCAGATCATTTCCATTATGAAGGTGGAATACACGCTTTTGTTGAATATTTAAATAAAAACAAAACGCCTGTACATAATAAAATATTCCACTTTAATACAGAACATGAAGATGGCACTGCCGTTGAAGTTGCAATGCAATGGAATGATGGTTTCCAAGAAAACATCTATTGTTTTACTAATAACATTCCACAACGTGATGGTGGTTCTCACTTAACCGGTTTCCGCGGTGCATTAACGCGTACCTTAAACTCATACATTGAGAAAGAGCTAGCAAAAGTTAAAAACAATAAGAACAAAACCTCTACTGAAGGTGGTGATTCACGTGAAGGCTTAACAGCGGTTATTTCTGTTAAAGTACCTGATCCGAAATTCTCTTCACAAACAAAAGACCGTTTAGTGTCATCTGAAGTTCGACCAATTGTTGAAGGCGCTATGAATGAACGCTTACAAGAGTTCTTATTAGAGAACCCAGCTGAAGCTAAAATCATCGTAGGTAAAATTGTTGATGCAGCGCGCGCACGTGAAGCAGCTCGTAAAGCACGTGATATGACTCGTCGTAAAGGTGCATTAGATTTAGCTGGTTTACCAGGTAAATTAGCCGATTGCCAAGAGAAAGACCCTGCACTTTCTGAATTATACATAGTGGAAGGGGACTCGGCTGGCGGAAGTGCGAAACAAGGCCGATCTCGTAAAAACCAAGCTATTCTACCGTTGAAAGGTAAAATCCTAAACGTTGAAAAAGCACGTTTTGATAAAATGTTATCTTCACAAGAAGTAGCAACACTGATCACTGCATTAGGTTGTGGTATCGGACGTGATGAATATAACCCAGAGAAAACACGTTATCACCGCATCATAATCATGACCGATGCCGACGTCGATGGTTCTCACATTCGTACGCTATTATTGACTTTCTTTTATCGTCAAATGCCTGAGTTAATCGAAAATGGTTATATTTACATTGCTCAACCACCTCTTTATAAAGTGAAAAAAGGTAAGCAAGAGCAGTATCTTAAAGATGATCCAGCATTACAAGCTTACTTAACTGCATTAGCGATGGAAGGTGCTTCACTGCATGTTAATAATGATGCTCCTGGGATTACCGGTGTACATTTACAAGGCATGATTGAACGTTACCGTACAGCACAAGAAACCATCGTACGTTTAACACGTCGTTACCCAAATGTTGTATTAGATAAATTAATCTATCAGCCTGAATTAAAAGCTGAAGATCTAGTTAATGCAGATAAAGTAACAACATGGATGGAAACTATTATTGAGGTGTTAAACCGCCAAGATTTAGAAGGGACTATCTATAAAGCAAACGTTGTTAAATCGGAAGATGAGTTAACTAACAAAATACTATTTACAGTACGTAAGCATGGTGTAGATACTATTTATACTTTTGACGAAGAATTCTTCGGTTCAATTGAATACAAATCACTTGTTTCTTTAGGTATAGAAATCCAAAACCTATTAGAAGAAGGTGCTTATATACAACGTGGTGATCGCACTAAACCTGTTGAAAACTTTATCGAAGCAGTAAACTGGTTAATGCATGAGTCAAAACGTGGCTTGTACATACAACGATATAAAGGTCTAGGTGAGATGAACCCAAGCCAATTATGGGAAACAACAATGGACCCTAGCACTCGACACATGCTTCAAGTAACCGTTGATGATGCAGTTGGTGCCGACCAATTGTTTACTACCTTAATGGGTGACCATGTCGAACCTCGTCGTGCTTTCATTGAGAAGAATGCATTACGTGTTGGTAATATCGATATTTAGGTTCATTTATTAATATCTAACTTCGTTTGCTTATGACAACTTATTATTCATAAGTTGTCATAAAGTTAAACAATATAAGAATCCAGCTTATTAGCTGGATTTTTTATGCCTACTGATATCTACTCATAAAATGTTTGATCGTGATATTAGAGCTTATCCGGTATTGACTGTTTATCCCTTTTTATTAGTACTATATTGTTTAAATACCACATTAACTAATGTGTCATTTTTCGAATCAACAAGTACTTCATACGATCTAATAAAAAAGAAAAGAGAAAAACTAAATAGCGAAACAAACTATTTACAACAGAAATGTTAATGATAGTTAATGATAGTTAATGATAGTCAGATTGTCTTAGGTAACATTAGATAATTAATAATAACGTTTTGCCTCATAATTTATCGTTATCGCCCTCCATTAAAAACAAAGTAATAATCTAAAAAGTAAACGATATTAAGACTTTCTTATTATTCGACTTTATTTTAAGAATGGCAATGATAATAGTAGTGGTGGGTAGTATCTAAAATTCAAAGCTTATATTTTATAAGTCGATTTTTATCTACCTTGATACGTTACTAATGAGCAATTAAATAAAAAACCCTATTAAAAACCCATTATCAGAATCCATATCAATCCCTTATTTATTGCACTTAATTACATTCTTAATTATAGCATTCACAAAGACATCACAAGCTCAATCTTAGTAATCCTTACCACATTCGTTACTTATTACGCTAACGTGCTCTATGTTCCTTGAAGAGGGTCTACAGCATGAAAAATAAGTATAATTACTGATACCTTGAATTAGATAACCCTTTAATTATGTAACATAACTATCTAACTCACTTTCTAATATAGCCAATCAATAATTCATTTGAATAGGTAGAATCATTAATTAATTTCATTATTAAAGTCAGTAAATAATTTTTCAAAGAAGTTTAGTTATAGAGATTAATGATAAATAGGCCATCAGAAAAATAATCGCGATACTAATACCAAAAGAATTAATAAGGTGATCATTCTTGCTGGTTAAAATCCCCCCTAACTGCGTTGTGAGTTTTGAAGTGAGAACAACTATCTCCTACAACTCACGCCTTATTAGTGTTAATTTTTCCTGCACAATCTCTTATCACTTATTTAATTCCATTGGTATAAATAATAGTATGCGAATAAATATAGATATGAACAATAGAAACTAACTCGATTAAATATTATTAATCATGCTTTAAAACTGGTGAGTTACTTATTTTCAATGCTGTAATAAATTTGATAATAGATAATAATAGTAATGAAGCAGGATATAGAATATTTACTAACATAAAAATGAAGTTAACGCCTTAGCAATTCAGCATCAAACTTAATAGAAAATAAAAAATCATTGCTCATGTAATAGAGAATGCATCTAAAGCTAATTAAGTAATGTCTGTATAAGATTATTCAGTATTTTTAGTTAATTGAGTATTCATAATCGAATAACGATTATAAAACTAAATACAGTTAATAAGTTTCAATTATATTTAAAAGATAGTTAAAGTAGTTATGACTAATGTGATGCTATAGATAACTATTTTCTTTATTTCCAGGTTATACAAAAAAGACTCAAATATTAGAAAATAGAGAAGGTGAAGTGTGCAGTTTAATATAAATAATGTTTTAGTTGTTTCACGTGAAACAACTAAAACAGCATGAGTTTATTGATTATTTATCTTGATATAGTTCATTAACTACCGAAGCTAAAATATCAATACCACGTTCTACAACATCACTTTCTTGTGCGTAATTAAGTCGAATACATTCATGTGTATGTTGCCAATCTTGATCAAGGCCAGGAAAAAAGTAATGTCCAGAGACAACAATAAGTCCTTTTTCTTTTAATTTTTTATATAACTCATTTGAGCTAATCGGCAAATCTTTAAACCAAAGCCAAAGAAATAATGCACCTTCTGCTTTATGAATCCTAAAATTCTTATTGGTTATTTTACTTAATAATAACGACATCGCTATTTGCGATTTATCTTGATAAAAAGGCTTAATAACATCATTACTTAAGGTGATAATTTCTTTGCTCTTCACTAAAGGTAAAACAACTTCAGGTCCAATTCCACCAGGTGATAACGCCATAATGCCGGATAAGTTAGACATTGCTTTAATAATTGTCGGATTTGCAATGACAATTCCACAACGAGCACCTGGTAAACCAAATTTAGATAAGCTCATGCACAAAATAGTATTGTCATTAAAATGTGCTTTAACATCTTCAAAGATAATATTTGGGAAAGGTGTGCCATAGGCATTATCAATTATTAACGGGATATTATGTTGCTTCGCTAATTTATCTAGCTTATCTATTTCACTATCAGTTAAAACATTACCGGTAGGATTAGTCGGGCGAGAAACACAAATAGCACCGATATCGTCAGTTATTTCTAAAGCATCGAAATCAACATGATATTTAAATTGCTGATTATCTAGCTCAGTAATTTTAGGACGAATAGCAACAAAAGACGCTTCTGAAACACTTGCATCTGCATACCCAATATATTCAGGTGCTAATGGGAATAGTATTTTACGTTTTTTCCCATTACTAAAATCGCCCGCTAATAAATTAAACAAATAGAAAAAAGCATTCTGACTACCATTGGTTAACATGATATTTTCTGATGATAAATCCCAATCATATAAATCATTAAACAGCTCTGCGAGTGCAACAATAAAAGAATCTTTTCCTTGAGGCCCATCGTAATTTGCTAATGTATCAACTAGCTTTCCTTCATTTAGCAGCGTTTGCATTAAATCGGTAAATCGTTGCTGAATAGCGGGTATAGATGCTGGATTACCTCCCCCTAACATTAGTATGTCATCGCCACCTTTTACACCTGCATTTAAATCATCCATTAATTCTGTAATACCTGAGTGCTGTGTAAACTTATTTCCAAATGTTGAATAGGGCATGTAAAAATCCTGAATATATAATGAGAATTAAAATTAAAACGTAAGGCTTTTAATAACGTAATTGTTTCATGTGAAACAATAGACTGGCAACTACTAATGAAATTTAATACCTTTAAACAAGCAATAAAATATTGGAAATTGATATTACATAAATAAGATATTTTTGTTTCAGTGTTTCACGTGAAACAAAAAAGCTCAGTATAAACTGAGCTTTTTATAAGAACGATTAACGGTTTATCGATAAACCGACAAACTTATTTATAACACTGACACATCGGCCACTTGTAAAAACAAGTTACGTAAACGGTTTAATAACGCTAAACGGTTATTTTTCACTGCTAAATCATCCGCCATTACCATCACATTATCAAAGAAAGCGTCTACAGGCGTCTGTAAGCTAGCTAACTCGAACAAGGCTGACTCGTAGTCTCCGATTGAAAATAAAGGGCTTAGCTTGCTTTCTAGAGAGCCTAATATTTCAGAAAGAGCCTTTTCAGCGTCTTCTTGTAGCAGATCTTGACTAACTTCATCGTTAATATCTTCTGTTACCTTAGCAAGAATATTACTAATACGTTTATTAGCAGCAGCAATCGGAGCTGCTTCAGGTAAAGTTTGGAACTTAGCAACCGCTTTAATACGCTTTTCAAAATCAACAGGTTTAGTTGGACGACGTTCTAATACAGATTGAATTAACTCAACTGAATATCCGTTTGCTTGATAAGTTGCACGGAAACGAGCAAATAAGAAATCAACAACATCAATAACGACATTATTATTTGTTAATTTATCTGCGTACTGTGTCTTAGCTATTTCAACTAAATCGACAATATCTAAGTCTAAGTTTTTATCTGTAATGATACGTAATAGACCGATAGCAGCACGACGTAATGCAAATGGGTCTTTATCACCTTTAGGTGCTTGACCAATACCAAATATACCTACCAACGTATCTAATTTGTCTGCTAATGAAACAGCACATGCAACTAATGAAGTAGGCAGTTTATCCCCTGCAAAACGAGGTAAGTATTGTTCATTTAATGCAATTGCAACATCTTCATGCTCACCATCAAAACGAGCATAGTACATGCCCATAACACCTTGAACGTCTGGAAATTCCATTACCATTTCAGACATTAAGTCCGTTTTTGATAATAAACCAGCGCGTTGTGCATGTTCAGGGTTTGCTTGAATACTAACAGCGATTTTTTCAGCAACAGCACTAATACGTTCAGATTTCTCTTTTAACGTACCCAATTGTTTTTGAAATAATACGGTTGATAGAGAGTCTAAACGACTTTCTAATGTTTTCTTTTTATCGGTTTCAAAGAAGAACTCAGCATCGGCTAAACGTGGGCGAACCACTTTCTCGTTACCTGAAACAACTTGTTTAGGATCACGACTAACAATGTTTGAAACAAAGATAAAGCGTGGTAATAAATTGCCTTCTTTATCTAATACAGGGAAGTATTTTTGATTGTCTTTCATTGTATAAATAAGTGCTTCAGAAGGGACAGCTAAGAATTTTTCTTCAAATGATCCAACTAATGTTACTGGCCATTCAACTAAAGAGGTTACTTCCTCTAATAATTCATCATCAATTGCAGCTATACCATTTTCATGAGCAGCGAGTGCCTCTACTTGCTCACGAATAATTGCTTTACGGCGTTCATAATCAACAATCACTTTACCAGAATCATCTAATAACGATTCATATTCATCTGCGTGTGATAATGTTAATTCAGCTTCTCCCATGAAGCGGTGTCCACGAATAACGCGATTCGAAGCAACACCTAATAATTCACCTTGGATTAACTTACTACCAAATAACATAGTAACAGTATGCACAGGACGAATAAATTGTGTGCTTTCACTTCCCCAACGCATTGGTTTTGCAATAGGTAATTTAGCGAGAGCTGACTCAGCAATAGCAGGGATCAAGCCATTAATATGCTGACCTTTAACTTCTGACTTGAATAATAGCCACTCACCTTTATCAGTGACTAAGCGTTCAGCTTCTTCAACGGTAATACCATTAGAACGAGCCCAACCTTGTGCAGCTTTAGTCGCTACACCATTATCATCAAATGCAACGTTGACTGCAGGACCACGTTTTTCAACGACTTTATCTGCTTGAGTTGCCACTAAGTTAGTAACTACTACTGCCAAACGTCTTGGTGATGCTAGCCAACTAACTTTTTCAAATGTTAATTCAGCTTTATTTAATTCCGCTTCAATATTGCTAGCAAATGACTCTGCAAGTTTACGAAGTGATTTTGGTGGTAACTCTTCGGTTCCCAACTCAATCAATAAATTTTCTTGTGACATTAAACTTGCCTCTATTAATTTAAATTTTTACAAAGTGGAAAACCAAGTGCTTCACGCTTAGCGTAATAAGCTTCTGCAACCGCTTTTGATAATGAGCGAACACGTAATATATAACGCTGACGTTCAGTAACAGAGATAGCATGACGAGCATCTAACAGGTTAAATACATGTGATGCTTTCATTACTTGCTCATAAGCAGGTAACGGCAAATTAACTTCAATTAATTTTTGGCTATCTTTTTCACATTGATCAAACTGTGTAAATAATGCATCAACATCTGCATATTCAAAGTTGTAAGTAGATTGTTCCACTTCATTTTGATGGAAGATATCACCGTAAGTTACTTTACCCATTGGGCCATCTGTCCAGACGAGATCGTAGATACTATCCACACCTTGAACGTACATAGCAAGACGTTCTAAACCATAAGTAATTTCACCAGTAACCGGGGAGCACTCAAGACCACCAACTTGTTGGAAATAGGTAAATTGCGTCACTTCCATACCATTTAGCCAGATTTCCCAGCCTAATCCCCATGCACCTAACGTAGGTGATTCCCAGTTATCTTCAACAAAGCGGATATCATGAATAGAAGTATCAATACCAATCTCTTCAAGTGATTGTAAGTACAATTCTTGAATATTTTTAGGAGAAGGTTTTAATACAACTTGGAATTGGTAATAGTGTTGTAAACGATTAGGGTTTTCACCGTAGCGACCATCAGTAGGGCGACGGCAAGGTTGTACATAAGCACTGCTCATTGGCTCAGGACCAATAGAACGTAAAAAAGTTTGTGGGTGGAATGTTCCAGCACCTACTTCCATATCAAGTGGCTGTACAATGGCACAACCTTGGCGAGCCCAGAAGTCTTGCAACGCAAGAATCAGCCCTTGGAATGTTTTTGTATCAAATTTTTGCATGATTTAGGCTTCGAGTTGATTAAAAAAAATGAAATTCATTATACCTATTGACGCCAATTATACCAATGGCAATAGATGTATACGCTAACTTTACAGCGTAATATTAGATCAGCAGAAAAACAAAATTGAATAATTTTGATACCGTCAATTGTTAGTGTCTAATAAATCATAAACTCAATAAGTAAATATATTAACTGGCACAATAGATAACAAACAAAAAGACAATAAATAGAGTAGACTTTTAAGCTTAAAATAGACTCTAAATTGAAATAAAAAAGTGAATTAAAATGCTTAAAAAATTAAAAGAGAGCGATCTTTATTTACCTATTAAACTCTTTTTAAATAAACAAGGTTACGAAGTTAAAGGTGAAATAAAGCAATGCGATATTGTCGCTAAAAAAGACGATGAAATTATTATTATCGAATTAAAATTAACACTCAACATTACCCTATTATTACAATCTATCGATCGTTTTACTTTAGCGGATATAGTCTACATTGCCATCCCTAAACAAACGCCAATGTATAAAACCAAAAGCAAACAAATCAAAAAACTAGTTGCACGTTTAGGGTTAGGTTTGATTGTTGTAGATATACAAGAAAAACAACAATATGTTGAAGTTATTAGTGACCCTAAAGAATACCAACCGAGAAAAAACAAACGTAAACAATCAGCATTATTAAAAGAATTTAGCCTACGCCAAGGTGACACTCAAAAAGGCGGTTCAACAACAAAAAAAGCAGGTTTAACGGCTTATCGACAACGATGTATACGAGTCGCTGAGTACTTATCTAAAACAGATACGGCTTCGGGGGCTGAAATCAAAAAGGGAATTGACGAGCAACAAGCTACGCAGTTTCTCTACAGTAATTATTATGAATGGTTTGATAAAATAGGGCACGGAACTTATAAATTATCAGATAAAGGAAAAACAGAATTGCCAGAATGGCAGTTAAAAATAAAGGCAACAACATTTTAAAGGCCTAAATGGTATTTTTAATACGTTGTAAAATACATTAGAGAGAAGGTAAAATATATAAACTAATACTAACTTTATTATATTAAATTTAATTTAAAAACAAATTAAATTCCTTATAAAATCATATTATAAATATATATTAATTTATGATTTTAATTAAATTAAAACATCACACCTTGTTTACTAAGTAATCACAAACCAATTATTTATATTTATTATCAACACTTTAAATGTAAAATAAAAAGTAAAAAATAAAATTCACATTATATTTTTAAATAAAATATTTAATAGCCAATTTCTATATGATAAGTTATATTCCCACTGACAATAATTTGATTGTTTGAATTTAAATATAAAATAAGGATATAACATGAAATCTATTAAGTTAGCAGTAGCTGCTGTAGCCGTAATTCTTCTTGCTGGTTGTACTGGTACTACTTACAACAGCGCTAAAGACTGTTCTATGGATTACTTACTAGTTCCAGCTCTTTCTATCCCTGCTGCTATCGGTGCATGTGGAGAATAATATTTAATATCAAACTCTGATAATAAATATTAAAGCGCACTCTCTTAATGGGTGCGTTTTTATATCTATTTTACCTGCTTTTTTAAACTCAAATCTCAAAAAGTCTGTTAATAAAAAATACAGCTTATACAGTACATAGTCTTCAATGGCCTCTACTCATAATCTCTTGTTATTAATAATAAAATACTGTTTACAGAATGAGTGCTGATGGGACTAAAGTTATGATATTAACTCATTTCTTAGATTAAAAGCCTCGTAAGCATTACAGCGAATTAGTGTTTATATTATATTTATACTGGGTATTTAATCTAATAATAATAAATGTGAATCAGCTATTCAGCATGTAAAACATAGTGTTAGAGTCTCTGACATTGGATCTAACAGTAAAATAAACTATTCTCTATTATTTTTATTGGCTAAACAGGTTATTAAGTAAAAGATAATTTATACCGATGACATTAAATGTGTAATCTAAATTTTGCCCTGAAAAAACAGTTCAATTAAAGATGTGAATGACTGTTCCCTTTACGAAATTTACAACGAGGGAGTGGATTTTTTTAACAAGTAAAATAGATTTAATTTATTAAACATAATAAAAAAGGCGACCCTAAGGTCGCCTTTTTAACGAGAGTTTAAATATCTACTTACGTATTAACTTAATCGCGCGTAACTGTGCAACAGCTTGCGCAAGCTGTGCAGTAACAAGTGCAAAATCAATATCCTTAGAAGGATTTGACATTTGAGCTTCAGCAGCACGTTTTGCTTCTTCTGCTTTCGCTTGGTCAAGATCTTGACCACGAATTGCAGTATCGGCTAATACGGTAACACCACCAGGCTGCACTTCAAGAAAACCGCCTGAGATATAAATGACTTCTTCGCCACCATCTTGTTTAACTAACTGAACCATTCCTGGTTTAATCGGTGTAAGTAATGGCGTGTGACCATGCATAATGCCTAGTTCACCTTCTTGACCAGATACTGATAAATGCGAAACAAGCCCTGAGAACAGAGATTTTTCAGCACTTACAACATCTAAATGTGTGGTCATTGATTTAGCCATAGTAACCTCCAGCTGTTACATTTTTTTAGCGTTTTCGACAGCTTCTTCAATTGCACCTACGTATAGGAACGCTTGCTCAGGGATGTCGTCGTATTCACCAGCAATCAAACCTTTAAAGCCAGCTAATGTGTCTTTAAGCGGTACGTAAATACCTGGGTCGCCTGTAAATACTTCAGCTACATGGTAAGGCTGAGTTAAGAATTTCTCAACTTTACGTGCACGAGATACGATTTGCTTATCTTCTTCAGAAAGCTCATCCATACCTAGGATAGCAATGATATCTTTCAGCTCTTTATAACGCTGTAAAATACCTTGTACACCACGTGCAATATCGTAATGCTCTTGGCCAACAACTAATGGATCAAGTTGACGTGAAGTTGAATCTAACGGGTCAATCGCTGGGTATAAACCCATTGATGCGATATTACGGTTAAGTACAACTGTTGCGTCTAAGTGAGCAAAGGTTGTTGCAGGAGATGGATCCGTTAAATCATCGGCAGGTACGTATACCGCTTGGATAGAAGTGATAGAACCCGTTTTAGTAGAGGTAATACGCTCTTGTAAAACACCCATCTCTTCAGCAAGTGTTGGTTGGTAACCAACGGCTGATGGCATACGACCTAGTAGAGCTGATACTTCAGTTCCTGCTAGTGTATAGCGGTAGATGTTATCAATGAATAGAAGTACATCTTTACCTTCATCACGGAAGCGTTCAGCCATAGTAAGACCAGTTAGGGCAACACGTAAACGGTTTCCTGGTGGCTCATTCATTTGACCGTAAACCATTGCTACTTTTGATAATTCAGGTTTTTCAACGTTTACAACGCCAGCTTCCTGCATTTCAAAGTAGAAATCGTTACCTTCACGAGTACGCTCACCAACACCAGCAAAAACAGACAAACCTGAATGTTTAAGTGCGATGTTATTGATAAGTTCCATCATGTTAACTGTTTTACCAACACCAGCACCACCGAACAGGCCGATTTTACCACCTCTTGCGAATGGGCAGATTAGGTCGATAACTTTGATACCTACTTCCAGTGTTTCATTTGATGCTGACTGCTCTTCATAAGAAGGAGCTGCACGGTGAATCTCGTATTGTTCATCAGAAACAACAGGACCACATTCATCAATCGGCTCACCCAATACATTCATAATACGGCCTAATGTAGCCGTACCAACAGGTACTGTGATTGCATGTTTAGTATCAGTAACTTCTAAACCACGACTTAAACCCTCAGAAGCACCCATAGCGATACAACGTACAACGCCGCCACCAATTTGTTGCTGCACTTCCATTGTTAGGTTTTTCTCAGTCACGATCAGTGCACTGTATATATTCGGAACGCTTTCTTGTGGGAATTCAACATCCACAACAGCACCGATAATCTGTACGATTTTACCTGAACTCATTTCTGATCCTCTAAAATCTATATTAAAATTATACCGCAGCCGCACCACCACAAATCTCAGAAAGTTCCTGAGTTATTGCAGCTTGACGTGCTTTGTTGGCAACAAGTTGTAAATCTTCAATCAAGTCACTTGCGTTGTCTGTTGCAGCTTTCATTGCAACCATACGTGAAACTTGTTCACACGCTAAGTTTTCAACTACCGCTTGATACACTTGAGATTCAACATAACGAACTAGTAGTGAATCTAAAATATTTTTAGCATCACCTTCGTAGATGTAATCCCAGTGATGGGCGGCAACTTCATCATCACTTTCTGCTTTTGGCAGAGGCAATAATTGACTGATTGTAGGTTCTTGTACCATGGTACTAACGAATTTATTGTTCACTATATATAAACGATCAAGTTTACCTTCATCGTAAGCATCTAACATTACTTTTACCGAACCGATTAAATCATCAATTGCCGGTGCATCACCCAAAGCCGTAGCTTGAGCAACAATGTTAGCGCCTAAATTACCAAAGAAACTTTTTGCTTTAGAACCGATAACGGCTAAATCAATTTCAACACCAGCTTCGCTGTGTTTTTTCATTTCTTGGATAACTGGTTTAAACAAATTAATGTTTAAACCACCACATAAACCACGATCACTTGAAATGACAATATAACCAACACGTTTCACTTCTCTTTCTTCAAGATAAGGGTGATGGTATTCCAAGTTACCTAATGCGATATGACCGATCACTTTGCGCATAGTCGCTGCATAAGAAAGACTGCTTTGCATACGCTGTTGCGCACGACGCATCTTTGATGCTGCAACCATTTCCATGGCACCAGTAATCTTTTGAGTATTTTTCACACTCGCGATCTTATTTCTAATTTCTTTATCGCCGGCCATTTCTAACTCCTAATTAATGCTAATTAACGACTCGCGCCGTTAATTAATTACCAGGTTTGCGTCGCAACGAAAGATTCTAAAAGTGCTTTAAATTGCCCTTCAATTTCTTTGTTGTAATCACCAGATGCATTAATTTGAGCATAGAACTCAGCATGCTCATTTTTAGCGTAAGAGATTAAAGATGCTTCAAAGTCTAATACTTTTTCAACATCGACATCATTTAAGAAGCCTTTCTCTGCAGCAAATAGTGATAACGCTTGTTCAACAACTGACATTGGAGCATATTGTTTCTGCTTCATTAATTCAGTTACTTTTTTACCATGATCAAGCTGTTTACGAGTCGCTTCATCTAAGTCAGATGCAAACTGTGCAAACGCTGCTAATTCACGGTATTGCGCTAAAGCAGTACGAATACCACCAGAAAGCTTTTTAATCACTTTACACTGAGCAGCACCACCAACACGAGATACAGATATACCTGGATCAACGGCTGGACGTACACCACTATTAAATAGCTCAGTTGTTAAGAATATCTGACCATCTGTAATAGAGATTACGTTAGTAGGTACGAATGCAGATACATCGCCCGCTTGTGTTTCAATGATTGGTAATGCTGTTAATGAACCAGTTTTACCTTTCACTGCACCTTTAGTAAAGGTTTCAACGTAATGCTCGCTTACACGAGATGCACGCTCTAGAAGACGTGAGTGAAGGTAGAAAACATCACCAGGGTATGCTTCACGACCAGGTGGGCGTTTAAGCAATAGTGAAATTTGACGGTAAGCAACAGCTTGCTTAGAAAGATCATCATATACAATCAGTGCATCTTCACCGCGGTCACGGAAGTATTCACCCATTGAACAACCAGCATATGGAGCTAGGTATTGCAGTGCAGCCGCTTCAGAAGCAGAGGCAACAACAACGATAGTATTTTCTAATGCGCCATGCTCTTCAAGTTTACGTACTACGTTGGCAATTGTTGACGCTTTTTGGCCAATTGCTACATAGATTGAGTATAAACCTGTTGATTTTTGGTTAATGATTGCATCGATTGCAATAGCAGTTTTACCTACTTGACGGTCACCGATGATAAGTTCACGTTGACCACGACCGATTGGAATCATTGAATCAATTGATTTCCAACCAGTTTGTACTGGTTGATCAACTGATTTACGATCGATAACACCAGGTGCAATAACTTCAATTGGAGAGTAACCATCGTTTTCGATAGGTCCTTTTCCATCAATCGGCTCACCCATTGTGTTTACAACACGACCTAGAAGACCTTTACCTACTGGTACTTCAAGAATACGACCAGTTGATTTTACCTTTTCACCTTCTTTAAGGTTACGGTAAGGTCCCATTACTACTGCACCTACCGAGTCACGCTCAAGGTTAAGTGCCATAGCAAAGCTACCATTTGGTAGTTCGATCATTTCACCTTGCATACATTCAGCAAGGCCATTGATACGAATAATACCATCGCTTACAGAAACGATTGTACCTTCATTTCGCGCTTCGCTTACCGCTTCAAATTTTCCAATTCGTTGCTTGATAAGATCGCTAATTTCAGTGGAATTCAGTTGCATGCTAACTTCCCATTATGATTGTAAGGTATGTGATAAACGAGATAATTGACCGCTAGCTGTGCTATCAATCACTAAATCTCCAGCAGTAATTACCATCCCGGCAATTAAGCTTTTATCAATACTACAATTTAGGTTTACTTTTCGTGCGAGACGTTTTTCTAGCGAAATACTCAACTCATTCAATTGAACTTTAGACAGAGCGTAAGCAGAGACAACATCAGCGTCGATCTCTTTTTTATACTCAGTTTCTAAATCAGAAAAAAGTTGTGTAATGCGAGGCAAAACACTCAAACGTCCATTTTCAGCTAATACTTTAATAAAGTTTTGACCATTCTCATCGAGTTGGTCGCCACAAACATTAATAAATAGATCAGCTAACTCTTTTGGTGCTTTATCGCGTGTTAGTATTTTTGCCATGGTTGCATCCTGTGCAACTTCAGTGGCAAAAAACATCATCGTAGACCAAGCTTCGATATTGTTATTACTAACTGCAAATTCAAAAGCGGCTCTTGCATAAGGACGAGCTACAGTAGTCAATTCAGACATAACTTCGCTCCTTATAGTTCAGCAACTAATTTATCAATAATGTCGCTATTCGCTTCTTTATCAATAGTACGCTTAATGATTTTCTCAGCACCCGCAATAGCTAGAACAGCAACTTGTTGACGTAACTCTTCACGAGCACGGTTACGTTCAGCTTCAACTTCAGCTTCACCTTGAGCAACAATTTTACTGCGCTCTGTTTCTGCTTCATTTTTAGCTTCTTCAACAATTTGTGTACGACGCTTATTAGCTTGATCAATAATTTCTGCAGCTTGTGCTTTAGCTTCTTTCAGCTTTTCAGCTGCTTTTGCTTGCGCAAGTTCAAGATCTTTTCCTGCACGTTCAGCTTGCGTTAAACCATCAGCAATTTTCTTTTGACGCGCTTCAATTGCGTCTAAAAGTGGTGGCCACACATACTTCATGCAGAACCAAACAAATATCGCAAATGCGATAGCTTGGCCAATTAGGGTTGCATTAATATTCATAACAGCTCCTTAGTAATTAAGTAAATTAGGATCCGTTATTAGCCCGCTAGTTGAGCTACAAATGGGTTTGCAAATGTGAAGAATAATGCAATACCAACACCGATCATTGCGATTGCATCGATAAGACCAGCAACAATGAACATTTTAACTTGTAACATAGGTGCCATTTCAGGTTGACGAGCAGCACCTTCTAGGAATTTACCACCTAAGATACCAAAACCGATAGCTGTACCAGCAGCGCCTAAACCAATTAGAAGTGCTACAGCGATTGCAGTAAAACCTAATACTGTTTCCATGAAAAATTCTCCAAATAAAATAAGTTGTTTTAATGTTTAAAAGTAATTACTAATAAAAGTAAAAGTTAACGTCATACCTAAATAATTAATGATCTTCGTGCGCCATACTCATATATACGATAGTTAACATCATAAATATGAAAGCTTGTAGAACAATAATTAAAATATGGAATACTGCCCACGGAAAATACAGTGGTAATTGCCAGTAACCCAGTAGTGCTATCAAAATAAAGATTAACTCACCTGCATATAGATTTCCGAATAAACGCAGACCTAATGAAACTGGTTTAGCTAATAGCGTTACAGATTCAAGTAGGAAGTTTACAGGGATAAATGCCCAGTGGTTAAACGGTTGCATAGTTAGTTCTTTAACGAACCCACCGAAACCTTTTACTTTAACAGTGTAGTAAATGATTAAAGCGAAGACACTCAATGACATACCAAGTGTTACGTTTAAATCAGTTGTAGGTACAACTTTAAGATAAGGTACTCCGATAGCTTGCGCAGCGTGAGGTAGCAAATCAACAGGAACTAAATCCATTAGGTTCATTAAGAATACCCAAACGAAAATAGTTAATGCTAAAGGTGCTATCAAGGCATTTTTGCCATGAAATGTATCTTTTACATTCTCGTCTACAAAATCAATTACCATTTCGATGAAACACTGTAACTTACCAGGTACACCAACAGTAGAATGTTTTGCAACACTACGAAACAACCAAAGAAATAATACACCGAGGCCTACTGCTACCAGTAGAGAATCGACGTGAAAAGTCCAAAATCCAGCATCATGCGCATTCCAGCCACCATCAACACTCCATGTAAGGTTTGTTAAATGATGTTGAATATAACTTGATGATGTTAGAGCTTCACCTTGACCTGACATGTTTTATCCCATCGTTGTTATAGAAAAAGAAAGGCGCTAACCACTGCGAAGCAACAAGCAATGAGAATGAAATATAAAAAGCGATCAAAGATAACGTTCCATATTTTAAAAACACAACAAATAACAACACAGTTAAAAAGAGTTTAATAGCCTCTCCTGCGTAAAACCCCCTAAGTACCTTTTGAGATTGCCGAGCACCTGCGTGAGCAAATGTCATCAAAACAAAAACAAGATTAGGAAGCAAAAAAGTGATTCCTCCTAGCAAAGCTGAATAACCTGCTTTATTCGAAAAAAACACTGTTGAAATCAATGCAGCAAATAGCACTAATAATAATTGAAAAGTCACTAATTTCAGCCCTGAAACCTGACCTTTTTTTGCTAGTTTATCAACCACTCCGATTTCCTTTTACTAGCTAGCTTGAAACATTAAAAATAACTAAATTAATCATTTTATTGTCACAAACTAAAACCCGCGCAAATTATACCGACAAAAAATGTCAATGCAATATGAGTGAGCTCTTGTGATGCAAGAATAGAGTAAAATTGAGGTATATTTAATATTAAATGAATTAAATATTTAATGACCTAAAATAATAAATTGCTGAAAAGATGTATTTATTTTTAATTATTTTCAATTAATGTGATCAATGCATCTAAGTCAGTGATGGAAGTGTAATCTATAACTAGTTTTCCATTACCGTTTTTACTATTTTTAGCTGTTACTTTGAGACCAAATTTATTTTCTAAAGTTGTAACAAACAACTCAGTTTTGTCACAAACTAAAGCGGTTTTTTTAACTTTATCTGGGGTTTGAGCCTGTTTAACTAATTTTTCAGTTTCACGCACGCTCAATACTTTACTAACAACCGTCTTTGCAAGGTCAGACTGTAATTGCCCTTCGCATACTAATAAAGCTCTAGCATGACCCATTTCTAAGTCACCATGTTCTAATAATATTTGAACATCTTCATTGAGGTTATTTAAACGTAATAAATTACTAACAGCTGTACGCGATTTACCGACTGCGGTCGCCACTTCTTGATGTGTTAACTCAAATTCATCAACAATACGCTTTAACGCGATCGCTTCTTCCATTGCATTCAGGTTTTCACGCTGAATATTTTCAATTAAAGCAATCGCAATCGCAGCATCATCTTCCACATTTTTAATCAAACACGGAATAGAAGCTAATCCAACTATTTTAGCTGCACGCCAACGACGTTCACCTGCAATAATCTCATATTTTTGATGACCGGTCTCTCGAACTACAATCGGTTGAATAATGCCTTGAGCATGAATTGAGTTAGCTAACTCTTGTAATGCATCAGCTGACATATCACGACGAGGTTGGTACTTACCAACCTGCAACAGGTTGATATCTAAGTCTTGAAGGGCACCTTGTTCATTACTAACAAGTTGTTGCGTCTTTTCAGCATTAATATCATGGGAGACTTGTTTGTTGCGTGTAACAGTACTGCTACTTAACAATGAGTCTAATCCTTTCCCTAACCCTCTTTTTTTACCTAGCATATTAAATCACTTCCTGATCAGTACTGATAGATTGTTCTTCTCGTCTTAATATTTCACCGGCTAATGACAAATAAGCTCTTGCACCCGTTGAGTTTTTATCATAATACATCACCGGTTTACTGAAACTAGGTGCTTCAGCTAAACGAATGTTACGAGGGATGATCGTACGGTAAACTTTATCGCCAAAATGTTTTTTAAGCTGATCTGATACATCGGTAGATAATCTATTTCTAGGATCGTACATCGTACGTAAAATACCCTCGATCTTAAGATCTGCATTAACAACAGCAGTTAATTTGCTTATGGTATCGATTAAGGCTGTTAATCCTTCTAAAGCATAATACTCACACTGCATTGGTACTAATACTGAATCTGCTGCTGTCATGGCATTAACAGTCAGCATATTCAATGAAGGAGGACAATCAATAAAGATATAATCGTAAACCTCTCTAGCACCTTCTAAAGCCGTTCTTAAACGGGTTTCACGTGCGAAAAAGGTCATTAACTTAACTTCAGCTGCAGTAACATCGCTATTAGCGGCCACTAAATGAAAACCACCTGTTGTTTCAGTTTCAACAACGTCAGAAAGCGGTAACTCATCGATTAATAGATCATAGGCTGTATGTGCAACTTCATATTTATCGATACCACTACCCATGGTGGCATTACCTTGAGGATCGAGATCGATAATAAGTACTTTGCGTTTTGTTGCAGCCATTGAAGCCGCTAAATTAACACAAGTAGTGGTTTTGCCTACACCACCTTTTTGATTTGCAATTGCTATTATTTTACCCACAAAAACCTACTTAATAATATATGAGAGTTATTACGATACACGCTTAACTTTGACTAAACAGCGTTCACCATCTAATTGTGGGACTTGTAATGTAACTGACTCTATAAATTCAAATTTAGAATCTAAATTAACTACTTCAGATTCAGGATATTGCCCTTTAAGGGCTAAAAAATGTCCACTTTCATTAGGTAAGTGACTGCACCAAGATAGCATATCTTCCAATGAAGCAAAGGCACGACTTAACACACAATCAAAACCAACTTCTGGTTGATATTCTTCAACGCGACTTTGTACTATTTCAACGTTTTTAAGCCCTAAGCTAAGAATAGCTTGACGAATAAAACGCATTCGCTTCCCTAAACTATCTAATAAAACAAATTGCTTATCAGGATTTAAAATAGCCAAAGGTAAGCCAGGTAATCCTGGTCCAGTACCAACGTCAATAAAGCTATTGCCCTGTAAATAAGGAGATACGACTATACTGTCCAAAATATGTTTGACAAGCATTTGTGATGGATCACGGACAGAAGTAAGGTTATAGGCTTTGTTCCACTTAGCTAATAGCTCTACTAACGCTACTAGTTGAGAGGCCTGTTGATCAGTTACAATTAAGTCAGTTTGTGCTAAAAGGCTATCTAATTGAGAACGTAAATTCATTATCCAGCCTTACGACGAACGCCGCTTTTCTTTAAATAGATTAATAAAATAGAGATAGCTGCAGGGGTGATCCCCGAGACTCTTGATGCTTGTCCAATGCTGTGTGGTTTAATATCGTTTAATTTAGCCGTCACTTCATTTGAAAGACCTTTAATCTCCGAATAATCAAGATCGACAGGTAACGCAGTGTCTTCATGACGTTTCAATTTTTCAATTTCATCTAACTGGCGATCGATATAACCTTGATATTTTATATTTATTTCAACTTGTTCAGCAGCAATAGGATCGGCAATTGCTGGTCCTAAACCTTCAATTTTCATCAAGCTTTGATAGTTCACTTCAGGTCTACGTATCATTGCTTCCAATGTGCTTTCACGTTGCATAGGTTTTTTCAATAATTCATTAATTTTATCGGCATTAATAGAATTTGGGTTAACCCATTGGACTTTTAGACGTTTTAATTCAGTTTCTACAAGTTCTTGTTTTTCGCTAAAGGCTTTCCAACGAACATCATCGACTAAACCAAGTTCACGTCCTTTCTCTGTTAAACGTGTATCAGCATTGTCTTCACGTAACAGTAATCGATATTCAGCACGACTAGTAAACATACGGTAAGGTTCTTTAGTACCTAACGTTGATAGATCATCAACTAAAACCCCCATGTAAGCTTGATCACGGCGAGGAGCCCAACCTTCTTTATCTTGTACTTGTAAACCAGCATTCATACCTGCTAACAAGCCTTGTGCTCCCGCTTCTTCATAACCAGTGGTACCATTGATTTGCCCTGCAAAAAATAAACCATCGATATATTTGCTTTCTAAAGTCGCTTTAAGATCACGTGGATCAAAATAATCATATTCAATTGCATAACCAGGTCGAGTTACAAACGCATTCTCAAATCCTTTCATCGATTGAATAAATTCAAGTTGAACATCAAAAGGTAAACTTGTAGAAATACCATTAGGGTAAACTTCGTGGGTCGTTAAACCTTCTGGTTCAACAAATATTTGATGTGAATTTTTATCAGCAAAACGCATGATCTTATCTTCAATAGAAGGGCAGTAACGAGGACCTACACCTTCAATCACACCAGAATACATTGGACTTCTATCTAAATTAGCTCGAATGATATCGTGTGTTTTCTCATTGGTATGAGTGATATAACATGGAATTTGACGAGGGTGTTCACTACGGCTACCTAAAAATGAAAATACAGGTGTTGGATCATCGCCATGTTGAACTTCTAAACCAGAAAAGTCGATACTACGCGCATCAATACGTGCTGGTGTACCTGTCTTTAAACGTCCCATACGTAATGGCATTTCTTTTAATCGATCAGATAACGTAATCGAAGCTGGATCACCTGCTCTACCGCCACTGTAATTTTTTAAACCAATATGAATTAAACCATTTAAGAAAGTACCTACTGTCAAAACCACTGTTTTTGCAGAAAAGCGAACGCCCATTTTAGTAATTACACCAACAACGCGATCGTTTTCAATAATAAGATCTTCAACTTCCTGTTGGAATATTTTTAAATTTTCTTGGTTTTCTAGTTTTTCACGAATAGCTGCTTTGTACAGAAGACGATCTGCTTGTGCACGAGTAGCACGAACAGCTGGTCCTTTACTTGAATTAAGGGTTCTAAATTGAATACCACCTTTATCAATCGCTGATGCCATTAAGCCACCTAAAGCATCAATCTCTTTAACAAGATGTCCTTTACCAATCCCACCAATAGCAGGGTTACATGACATCTGACCCAAAGTCTCAATATTGTGAGTCAATAACAGGGTTTTTAATCCCATTCGAGCTGGCGCAGCAGCAGCTTCTGTTCCCGCATGGCCACCGCCAATAACGATAACGTCAAATTGTTCATGGTAAATCATAATATTCCAAATACAGCAGTATAAAATTAAAGCGTGATTTTACTCTTTTAAAAAATAAAGGAAAGCAACAAGGTTGTTTTAAAAGAAAACAATAGTATTAGTATTATATATAGATCTTTAAAGATCTTTTATTACTATACTTATTAAGCAAACGCATTTCTGTGTAGAACACGTTTAATCGATTAAAGATCAGGATCTTAAAAGAGATCCGATCGTGTGCATAATAAGGGATCTTAATGCGATCAACCTGCGTATAGAAACAGCCTTTATCAACAGGGCTTCTTATGCACATTTTTATAAAGTAATTACGCCAAACTAATTCAATAGTTATAAATGAATTATGCACAGAACCTTGTGGGTAACTTAATCATTAATTCGTTAATAAATTAAGATCTTTTATCCATAATGGGATCCAATCATCAACACGATCTTCAGGAATTGGAGAATCCACTACATCAATATTGAAAATATTGCCTAAACGCTTAGCACCTTTATCTCTTAACAGAAGATCAAAATATTTTGCTGCATAACAATAAGTATCGTAATTTGAATCGCCAACGCCAATTAAACCAAAATGCACATTCGTTAATTCATCAGATAGATCATTAATCTGTTCAACAAACATTTTAAAGTTATCTGGATAATCTCCTGCACCGTGTGTTGCTAAACAAATTAACCATATATGTTGGCCTTCTATATCTAACATCGTCAGGTCTGGAGAAAAGTGAACTTGAGAAGCAAAACCTGCAGCTTCTAAAAGTGGCTGTGTTGCTTCAGCTACATATTCCGTTCCGCCTAATGTACTACCAACTAATATATCTATATTAATCACAATATTTACTCTCTCTATATATAGAAATAATGAATTTATAAAACAGGGATACATTATAACGAGATAAATAGTAAATATAGAGATGAATTAGTATAAAAATAAAGCAGGTTGTTCGCTAAATAATCATTCAAACAAAAAATCGAATAAAACAGTAATTAACACTTGCCAATGTGATCTCAATCCCTATAATGCGACCCCACAGACACGGGATGTAGCGCAAGTTACCTAGCGAGTTTGAGAATAAAATAAACGCGTTAACGATTCGAACTTCGGTTTGAAATTAAGTTAAAATAAGACGTTGACATTGTTCGAAAGGCGCGTAATATACGCCGCCTAGCCGAAAGGCACGCTCTTTAACAATTTAATCAAACAATCTGTGTGAGCACTTGTTGTTGATGTGATTTCAAAAAAATCAAAGTCCTTTCTTGTAAAGGCAACATCAATAATAGTGACACACGAAATAATTCATTATTTCAGAATAATAAGTTGTTAATTGCTTATATTTATATAAGTCATTAGCAGTAAGTTTTAGTCAGTAGTATTGAGTCGCACTTTTAGTTAAGTGCAAATTAAACTTTAAATTGAAGAGTTTGATCATGGCTCAGATTGAACGCTGGCGG
>NZ_CBRF02000015.1 GCF_000470315.2 Psychromonas sp. SP041 | reverse complement strand
GCGCATAGGTCAGTTGTTTATATGTTTTCATTGTTGCACCTCTTGCCGGAGAAAAAGCGATAAGCATATCTTCAGCTGATCGTCTTTTCTACCAATTCAAGTTATGCACTTATGATCTGAATCCAAGACTTAAATAAGAGGTTCTAATAACTGATTAAATAAAACCAGAGAATCCATTGCTCTGGTTTTATTTATAATAGAAGCTAAGTAAGGAGTTACTTTTTAGCTTCCCATATTCCTGGCTCTATTTTCTTATCTAACTCTGGCATTTTAGTACGGTCGAACGTAGGTACTTTGCCCGCATTAAGTTGCTGGTTGTAATCTTTCGCTAATTTAATGACTTCATTAGACAGTAATAAAATAGCGATAAGGTTAACGATTGCCATTAAGCCCATCGATACATCAGCTAAAGACCAAATAACACTATTACTCTGTGTTGCACCAAACAAAATCATACCCAGCACTGCAATACGTAAAACGATTAAACCACGTGTATTTTTATGTTGTAAAAATACTAAGTTTGTTTCTGCGTAAGAGTAGTTTGCAATGATTGAAGTGAAGGCAAAAAATAACAATGCAATCGCAACAAAAGAGCCACCCCAGTCACCGACTTGGATGTCCAGTGCACGTTGTGTTATTTCAACACCGCCCATTCCAGAGAATGACTCTAAGCCACCTGATAACAAGATAATCGATGCTGTTGCTGTACAGATAATAATAGTATCGATGAAAACACCCAACATTTGTACATAACCTTGTGAAGCAGGATGTGGCGGATAAGGAGAAGCCGTTGCTGCTGCATTAGCGGCACTACCCATACCTGCTTCATTCGAGAACAATCCACGTTGAACACCGGTCATGATCATTGCACCAAATGCACCACCGGTCGCTTCTTGCCAACCAAAGGCTGAGTCAAAAATAAGACCAAAAATACCAGGCAGTTCAGTGATGTTAATTAGCACAACGTAAGCAGCGATAAGTAAGTAAACTAATGCCATTGCTGGCACAATTTTTTCAGCTACTTTTGCAATACCACGAATACCAGTAAAAATAACGGCTGCCGAAATAAGCGCTAAAACAATACCGACAGTTAATTTATCAAATTGGAATGATTCATGTAATGCGGCTGTAATTGAGTTTGCTTGCACAGCATTAAATACTAAGCCAAATGCGATAATCAGGAAGATAGCGAATAAACTACCCATCCAGCGTGCATTTAAACCACGTTCCATATAATAAGCAGGACCGCCTCGGAAGTTGCCTTCTTCGTCGTGTACTTTATAAGCTTGAGCCAGTGTACTTTCAGCGAAGCTGGTTGCCATCCCTAATAATGCAATTAACCACATCCAGAAAATAGCACCTGGACCACCTACAGTAATAGCGATCGCTACACCTGCTAAGTTACCTGTCCCTACGCGTGCTGCTAAGCTGGTGGATAATGCTTGGAAAGAAGAAATGCCTTCTTTGTCGGACTTGCGACTTCCTTTCATGACCGTAAAAGTATGAAAGAAATGACGGAATTGAATAAAACCTAATCTTATTGTGAAATAAATCCCTGTTCCGATTAATAAATAAACGAGGATTTGCCCCCATAATAAACCATTCAAAGTATTGAGAAGCGATAACATAAGGATACCTTTTTATTATATTGCGCGAGTCCCTTTAAATTATTAAAACGCAATTGGATAATGAATAAGCGCGCGATATTAGCAAATATCATGTTGTTTTGCTGATTTTTATAATTGAAAGGTAAATTGCTTAATAAAGCGCTTATTATTTGCTCATACTGCTTCGTTTCAACCCGCTTTTAATCGTCACTGCTAACTTAAAGAACGAACTTTTAATCTTTACAGATGATTAATATCATCAGCCAAATAAGAGGATTTATTTAAACAAGTTTTGGTGATTAAAAGGGGAGTACTTTACGTCATATTTAAATAATACATTTTATATTTGGGCATAAAATTGAAGTAGTCGCATTAAGATATATTCAATTAAATATTTGTTTTTATTATAAATATTTGATTTTATTTGTTTTTTAGCTTGTTAGGTGAAAATGGAAGCTTGATGCTATTTCAAAATGTATTAAATTTATTTTTATTTCATTTTCTAGTTTAATACCTCTAATTTGTTGGCTTTATTTGAAAGTGTTTACTAACTTTATTTTGTTTTTTTAAAAGTGAATCATTGCAATTAACTCAGAAGTTATTATAAAAATATCAGTGATGATCATAATTTACTCAGTTTATTTGATGTTTAATGTATAATCATTTTTCATCTGATTTAATTGGCGCTTTATTTATTTATTATTTTATAAGTTTAGGTAACAGGAAGCCAATAAGAAATTAAGCTCAAGGAAGATATGCCTCGATTACGACATAGATTAAGTTTACGCGTAGTTACGCTGACGATTATGCTAGCAATTATGACTGCGATAGTAGGAGTTTCTGGCATTCTGTCATTAAAAGAATTTCAAGAAGACTATGGAAAAGTAAAAGATAACAACTTTGAAATGCTGCTCAACATGACAATGCTGAAAGTACAAAGTAATGAAGTGCTTACTGCCACTACCGATATGTTCTTAGCTGAAAATGAAAGTGACCTACGACGATTCAATCTTTACATCAAAGATAGAGCTGCTTGGATAGATCAATTATCAGAAGAGTTGGCTAATCGAGTTGATAATGCTCAAGAGTTGTTTCTTTTGAAGTCCCGTCTATATGAACAAGTTAAAGATATTTCTGATGGAATGTTTAAAAAAATAGCGTTGTCAGAGGCGTTATTAATTGAATATAAAAAAGTAGAAACCTATAAGCGTTTACAAATGAAAGGCGGTAACTCAGAGATTGCGTTGATGGCTGATAATGTAATGTCCCTGTTTAATTCAATGGACCAGAAAAGTTTATTGAGCCAAGAAAAGCCGACTATAGAAAAAGTTAAACAATTTATTTTACCGCTTAAAAACACCATTTCAGAACAAGAATATAATCAATTATCTACTTTGTTTCTGGATACTCCTTCTTTAACGTCTACTTATCAACGCTATTTAGTGCAACTCGAAGTGCTCAATGTACTGAAGTCAGAAAATGCGCAACTGAGTCAATTAGTCACTTCTGTGACTGGTGAAGCTATTTTAGCGGCACAGAAAAGCTTTTTGAATAATTTGAATAAAGTAGAAGAAAAAATAACGGTCCGTAAATCTCATTTATATCTGCTTTTGTTTGCCTCTTTTATCATTACATTAATGTTAGTGTTATTGCAGATAGGCTTTTTACGTCGAGTACATCTTATTCGTAAAATAATTGATGCGGGCGATGCTAAAAATCAATTTCAAATTCCAGTTAGTGGACGAGATGAAATTAGTGAAATGGCGAAGTCAGTTAAAAAATATATTCAAGAAATATTAGAAAAAGAACAACAAGTTACTGAAACCAATAAAAAGCTAGAGCACTTGGCGATGCATGACGGATTAACTAATATTTATAATCGTCGCTATTTCGATGCCAATCTTGAGCAAGAGCATCTTCGCTATTTACGTTATAAAGAGCCTTATTGTTTAGCGATGTTAGATTTAGATCTCTTTAAAAGTATTAATGATACTTATGGGCATGATATAGGCGATAAAGTGTTAATCGATTTTACGAGTCGCGTTTCTAAACAACTTCGTGAAACCGATCTCTTTGCTCGCTTAGGTGGAGAAGAGTTTGGTCTGTTAATGCCTCGTACTTCTGAAAGTAGTGCGCTTATTTTGATGGAGCGTATTAGAGGTCATATTAATTCTATGCCGTGTATTGCCGATGATTTCCATATTGATTTTTCTGTCAGTATTGGATTAGTTGAGGTGCAAAATATTGATGACATGCATGATGTGCTAAAACAACTAACGTTGGCCGATAAAGCATTATATGATGCGAAGAAAACTGGGCGTAATAGGGTGTGTGTGTATCAAGGTGAGCCGTTGATTACTCACCAAATAGCGTAGTCATTTATATCGCTATAGTTAAATATACCTATCTAACTAATGATTCATTTCACTCTTTAAGTCGCTATTTAAGTGACTATTTATAAGTAACTATTCAACTAGTTACTTAATAGTTTTTAAATAGTTATTTCGTTTTTAAATTTTCTTTAAAAGCATTCAACATTTTAAATAATAATTCAATTTTAACGACGATAGCAGGTAATTGCTTCATGTAATGTTCTTCTGTATCTGTTTGAATCGCTTGTAAATCTGCTGCTAATTCTTCTACATACGGTAAAAACGTATCTGCATGTTTTGTAAATGGCGTATCGTCTGCAAAAATATGTGCAAAACCTGCCGTTTTTTGTTTACGTAATTCACTTAATGCTTGGTCGGCATCTACCGCTCGATGGTAAATGATTTTAATGTTTTCTTGAAGCTGTGCTTGCACGCTTTCTTTGCTCATCATTGTCTCCTGTGCAATTTAGTCATTTAACTTAGCCATTTAACTTAGTCACTTAACTTAGTCACTTAACTTAGCTATTTAACTTAGTTATTTAACTTGGCTATTTAACTTGGTCATTTAATAATATTGGTCATTATAACGAATGTATTAAGGTTTTGCTTTGTTGTCCTGCAATTTCTCTACTTAAGCGCGGTACTAAGTAACCGGGTAGTTCGCTTTGCATGGCTTTGTGTAATTGCTGTGCTTGTTTTTCAACGATATCAAAATGTGCCGCACCTTGGACTTTATCAAGTAAAAATAGGTAATAAGGCAGAATATTAACTGAAAATAAAGCTTCACTGAGTGCGACAAGCGATTCAGCATCATCATTCACACCTTTTAACAGTACGCTTTGGTTCAATAGCTGGATGCCAGCTTGATGACAGCGTTGCATCGCTTGTGCAAAGTCATCGTCAATCTCTTGTTGATGATTAATATGCAATACTAAGACGATTTTGAAGCGGCTTTGTTGTAAACGATCGGCCAGCGCTTGAGTGATACGAGAGGGGATCACGACAGGTAATCGAGTATGAATGCGTAAACGTGTTAATTGTGGCAACGCTTCTAGTTGCGTTAGTAATTCAAATAACTGTTTATCTTTACTCATTAGTGGATCGCCACCACTGAGGATCACTTCATTTACGTCAGGATGTGCTTGTATATAATTAATAATCTCGACTATCTGAGATTTGTTAATATTATTATCAGCGTAAGGGAAATGACGTCTAAAGCAATAGCGGCAATTGATCGCGCATCCTGTTTTTAAAATGAGTAAAACACGGCTTTTATATTTGTGTAATAAACCTTGTTGATTGTTGTTTTGTTCTACTAATGGATCCGTTGTAAACCCCGATACTATCAATTCTTCGTCGTTAATCGGTAGGACTTGTTTTAATAAAGGATCGTTAATATTACCTTTTTGCATTTTCTTTATGAACGGTAAAGGCACCAACATTGGGAATTGTTTTCTAGCAAGTTGACTAATTAGGTCATTTTCCTGCTCAATCTCCAATATTTCCAATAGTTGTAGTGGATTTTTAACCGCATTCGCGAGTTCCTTTTGCCATGTTGGCAAGTCAGCGGTATTATTCACGTTAATTATTTCAGGCATTTTTTATCAGTTTAGTAATAGAGGTTATAATGGCAACATATAGTACCAGTGATTTTAAAGGCGGGCTAAAATTCATGCTCGATAATGAGCCATGTGTGATCATGGAAAACGAGTATGTTAAACCTGGTAAAGGCCAAGCATTTAGTCGTGTTAAATATCGTAAGCTAATATCTGGCAAAGTGGTAGATAAAACATTCAAATCAAATGAATCAGTTGAATCTGCTGATGTCATGGATTTCGACTTAGCTTATCTTTATAACGATGGTGAGTTCTTCCATTTTATGGATAACGATACATTTGAACAGATTGCTGCTGATGCAAATGCAGTGGGCGATATGGACAAATGGTTAGTAGAACAAAATATTTGTACTATCACTACGTGGAACGATGCACCGATTGCTGTTATGCCACCTAACTTTGTTGAGTTAGAAGTGACTGAAACAGACCCAGGTCTTAAAGGCGATACTGCTGGTACTGGCGGTAAACCAGCTACGTTATCAACAGGCGCGACTGTACGTGTTCCTTTATTCATCCAAATTGGTGAAACCATTAAAGTTGATACACGCAGCGGCGAATATGTTGGTCGTGTAAAAAAATAAGTGATTGAATGCATTAGCGATTGTTAATGTTTCATCGAAAAAGGAAAACCAGCATTCAGCTGGTTTTTTTATGTGTGGTGTTTTTTAATCATCGTCATATTAATGCAGGCTACTGAGTTAGCATTTGCAATAATAAGGTAAAAACAAACACACTGACGGCGAATGCGAATCCATAGCAAATCACCTGTTGCCAATCTCGACCACGCTTAATGCCAAGGTCATGTAGTGAATGAAAGATACGGTGTAGCGTATGCCATAAAGGTAATGCGACTAATACCAAGATGATAGCGGCGCCATACCAACTACTGGCAAATCCGTGTAACTTATCGTAACTTAGATGGTCAGCATCAATGATCCCTAATGGAATTAATAACCCTGTCACTAATACCATTACTGGTGTTAGAAATGCAGTTAACATGCCGCCTGCACCAAATAGCCCCCAAAAGACAGGTTCATTTGAGCGAATATATTTTTTCTCTTGTAATGCATTGGTTGTTGGTTGAACGTTCATGGAACCTCCTTTAAAGCATGATGACGATTAAGCAAAAGATAGTAACAATAGTAAATGTTATGTAGTGACCCGCTACAATCAATTTTCCATCTAATGGTTTACCTTTGATATAAAGGTCGACTGCTTTCGGTGCTAATGAAAACCAAGTAATGGTGTGGTACAAAGCAATCAATAGCACTAGTAGATGGAAAACGATTGAAACTGGGTGTTGTAAGGCACTTAACCAAGCATTGAAGGCTTCTTCTCCTTGGCTTAAACGGAAAACTCCCCAAGCTAAGATAAGGCTATAGAGTGTGATGAAAATACTGCTGCCTTCTCGAATCATATATTTACTGTAAAATATGTTTTTTAACCACCAGTCATTGTTCATTTCACGTCGATAAGGTTTACGTTTACTCATTTTATTTACTCCAAAATAACGTCACGTCAAAAGCATTCGCTTCTTTGTGGTCTCTAATATTAGCAATGTACTTGTCACATTAATCAGGTTTGAACATGCCAATTAAGTAGTCTTTACTGCTTTCGACTTTTAATAATTGGATAGCAGCAGCGGGGTCAACTCCCTTAGGGCAAACTACCGAGCAATAACCAACAAAAGTACAGGACCAAACGCCTTGTTCTTGGTTTACTATTTTCATTCGTTCAGCGCTACCTGCGTCGCGGCTATCACGGTTATATCGTGCTAATAAAGCTAAGGCGGCGGGGCCTGTAAAACTTTTATCTAATCCATATTGTGGGCAAGCCGAATAGCAGAGGCCACAGTTAATGCACATGGAGAATTTTGCGTATTTTTCCATTTGTTCAGGTGTTTGTTGGTAAGTGCCTTCCGATAGACATTTCTCATCACGTTCAGGAATAATGTAAGGTTTGATTTCTTCTAGTTTTTTAATGAAGTCATCCATCACCACCACAAGATCGCGTTCAATTGGGAAGTTAGCTAAAGCTTCAAGTGTCACTTTCTGTGGGTAATAATCTCGTAGGAAAGCCTTACAACCTAGTTTTGGTATGTTATTAACCATTAACCCGCAACTGCCGCAGATAGCCATTCTGCAAGACCATCTGAAGCTGACACTACTATCTAAATGATCTTTAATATATTGCAGTGCCTCTAAGATCGACATATCGGGGTGGTAGGGGATTTCAAACCCTTGTGGAAACGGTTTTTCATCTTGTTCTGGACGATAACGAAGGATCTCTATTTCAATGACTTTATCGACGACTGCTTGTTGAGCATGAGTAGCTTGAGTTGACATGATCATTTCTCCTTCGTTTCAGAAGCTGCACCGTATACTCGTTCAGCAGGTTGGCTTCTGGTGATAGTGACATCGGAGTATTTTATAATGGGTGCTTTATCCGCTTGATAGTAGGCTAATGAGTGTTTTAAGAAATGCACATCATTGCGTGTATTAAACTCATCAATACGTTGATGTGAGCCACGTGATTCTTGACGAGCAATCGCACTATGGGCAATCGCTTCTGCGGTATCTAATAAATAACCTAACTCAATGGCATATAAAAACTCTGTATTGAAGACGCTGGATTTATCATTTATTTTAATGTGTTGATAACGCACTTTTAATTCAGCTAATGTATCAATCGTTTTCTGCATTGAGGCTTGTATTCGATAAATACCAACACCTTCTTCCATACAGTCGCCCATTTCTTGGCGTATATCGGCCATTTTTTCGCTGCCATTACTGTTTAATAAGGCTTCTGTTCTAGCGATGATCTTTTGTGCTTTTTCTTGTAGTGGCTGGGTAGCTTGATGTTCTGTTTGTTGCGCATACTCTGCAGCTTGTTGACCTGCTAATTGGCCAAAGACAGCGAGTTCTGACAGTGAGTTTGACCCTAAACGATTTGCGCCATGTAAGCCGACTGAAGCACATTCTCCAATGGCATATAATCCCGTTAAGCTGGTGGCTGTTTTAGCATCAGTTGCAATACCGCCCATCGTATAATGCACGGTTGGTCGAACTGGGATTGGTTCATGGACAGGGTCAACACCGACATAAGCTTTAGCGAGTTCTCGAATAAAGGGTAAGCGCTCATTAATTTTAGCTTTACCTAAATGACGTAAATCGAGATAAACCACATCACCTCGGTCGCCAGTGATCACATTGCCTTTTTGTTGTTCTTGCCAGAAGCATTGGCTTATTTTATCTCTTGGGCCTAATTCCATGTGTTTATTTTTAGGCTGTCCAAGGGGCGTTTCTGGGCCTAGACCGTAGTCCTGCAAATAGCGGTATCCATTTTTATTGATTAATACACCGCCTTCACCACGGCAACCTTCCGTCATTAAAATGCCTGAGCCGGGTAAACCCGTTGGGTGGTATTGTATGAATTCCATATCTCGCAATGCAACACCGTGTCGGTAAGCGAGAGACATTCCATCTCCAGTGACGATGCCGCCGTTAGTGTTATAGGTATATACTCGACCTGCACCCCCGGTGGCCATGATCACTGATTTTGCTTGAATTAGTTTTGCTTCACCTTCTGCAATATCAAGAATGACCACGCCTTGAATTTTGTTATCTTCAACCACTAAATCAAGACAAAAGTGTTCATCAAAGCGTGTTATTTTAGGATGTTTAAGGGAGGTTTGGAAAAGCGTGTGTAGAATATGAAAACCACTTTTATCAGCGGCAAACCAAGTCCGTTCTTTTTTCATTCCACCAAAAGCACGAACATTAATATTGCCGTCGGCTTTGCGGCTCCAAGGGCAACCCCAATGCTCTAATTGAGTTAATTGCTTCGCTGCGTTTTCGACAAAATATTGCACTACATCTTGCTCGCACAACCAGTCACCACCTGATACGGTGTCATCAAAGTGTTGATCTAATGAATCACTGTCTTGTACTACGCCTGCTGCACCGCCTTCAGCTGCAACAGTGTGACTACGCATGGGATATACTTTGGATATAAGCGCGACATTAAGCTGTGGGTAGTTTTCAGCGATTTCTATAGCCGCTCTTAACCCTGAACCACCTGCACCGATAATAGCGACGTCTGTTTTGATTATTTGCATAATTTTCTCCAACAAAATGACAAACTGCTTAATATTTAGTCTATCAGTTAGCTTGGAGAAAACTTTGATCGAAACAGGGTAAAATTAAAACTTTCATCGGCAATATAAATTAAGGGATTAGCGAGTAAATAAAATGCTTTAAACATGCTTAAGTTGGAGCAGGATAGATTCCAGAAACCGCAAAGGTTAGGTAAACTAGGCTTTTAAAAAAGGAGCTCCAATGAACTGGTTACCAAGTGCTTCGCTGGCACAATTAAGTGCGCGTGCGGTTATGTTAAAAACGATTCGAGATTTTTTTAGCGACTTACAAGTATTAGAAGTTGAAACGCCTTCTCTCAGCCAAGCCGCAGTGACGGATGTACATCTTCAATGTTTTAAAACGCAGTTTGTTGGTCGTAATATTAGTGATAAGCCGTTAGTCGATGGTGGTGTGCCATTATATTTACAAACCTCACCAGAGTTTCAGATGAAGCGTTTATTAGCGGCTGGTAGCGGTTCAATTTATCAAATATCAAAAGTATATCGAAATGAAGAATCGGGACGTTTTCACAACCCTGAGTTTTCTTTGTTAGAGTGGTATAAAGTAGGCTTTGAGCATCATCAATTAATGGATGAAATGGCGACGTTATTAATGTTGATTCTAAACTGTAATACACCGAGTCGTTGTAGTTACCAAGAGGCCTTTTTATCTATTTTGCAAGTTGATCCATTAACGGCAAGTATCGAAGAGCTGAAGTTAGCAGGCGCACATTTGCAGTTAGGTGACGTGCTTGATAATGAAACAGATAAAGATACGATTTTACAGCTGTTATTTTGTATCGCGATAGAATCTAAAATAGGGCAAGACGAACCTTGTTTTGTTTATGATTTTCCTGCCTCACAAGCGGCTCTCGCTAGAATTAATACACAAGATGATCGTGTTGCTGATCGTTTTGAGGTGTATTATAAAAGTGTTGAGTTAGCGAACGGCTTTCATGAACTCAATAACAGTGAAGAGCAATTAAAGCGTTTTCAAGCGGATAATCAATTACGAGTAACGATGGGCCTACCGGAAATGCCGATAGATCATAAATTTGTCGCTTGTTTAGATCATTTACCTGATTGTGCAGGTGTCGCTTTAGGCTTAGATAGATTGTTAATGCTCTCTACTGAACAAAAGCACATTAATGATGTATTAAGCTTTAGTGTTGATAATGCGTAAACGTATTACATTAAAACCGTCGATAAGATAAGGGATTAAAATGGCAAGGTTATGGCTAACGGATAAAAGCTATCCTATTTGGAGCTATGTTTTACGTATTGCTTATTGGTTGATGGCGATTTATTTATCAAGCCTGTTTTTGCAAGCTTATCAAGATCAAAGCTGGTTTAAAGTTGGGTTGATAGTGATCAGTATTTTGTTTGTGATCATCTTTTTAGTGTTCACTCGTTTTATCGACCGATTTTTAAAGGTGCCTGTAAAGGACTGATGCTACAATGAAAATAAGCAGTTTAAGTGTTCAGTGTAGAAATGCTTACCACTTAATCATGTTTCGTATCACTATCTATTATTTAAAACTGAGGTGTGTATGCCAATCAAAAAAGTACAATCTGAATTTAAGAAGTTATCTGATGTGTTATCTGAAGGTTTAGTTGCAGATGAATGTACCGCAGGTGAATTACAAAAAGTACATGACCAATTACAACAAGCTATTATGTCTGGTGATCCTGCTCAGTTAATTCGTGATAAGAAAATATCACAACAATTATTAATGTTTGAAGAAACAAATCCAGTTGTTGGTAAAGTTGTTAAAGATTTAATGAATGCATTATCAGGAATGGGTATTTAATTGAGCTCTACCTTTTGTGAAGTCTTTCTTGAAAGGTAGCTTTTTAAGATTTGATATTGAAAGTGAATATTTAAAACTAAATATACACAGCTAAATATACAAAAGAAGTAAATTTGAAAATATAGACATAAAAAAACCGACACTAGGTCGGTTTTTTAATATCTTAAAAAAAAGGCAGATTCTTAAATAAGAATTAAAGCGCTTTAATTTTAGCAGAAAGACGGCTTTTCTTACGAGCAGCCATGTTTTTGCTGATCAGACCTTTAGTTGCGTAAGCATCTAAAACTGATTGTAATTTAACGAACTCAGCTGTAGCTAGTTCTTTGTTTGCAGCTTCGATTGCAACAACAACTTTCTTGATGAAAGTACGCATCATTGTACGACGACTTGCATTATGTTTACGGCTTTTTTCAGATAATAAAGCACGTTTTTTAGCAGACTTGATATTAGCCAAGACCTTAACTCCTAAATTCTGTATAACAAGGGATAATCAAAGGTCGTGGAATATGCCTTGTAACACGTATATTGTCAAATGGTTTCTTATTAACCAATAAAATAACTGGTAACGAACCAGGTGGATGGTTAAACTGCGCGCATTTTATACTCAACCCATTACAGATGCAAATGAAGAGTCGAATGTTTTGACGATATATTGCCTGTTAAATCTATTAAATTTAACTAAAGCGTGTATTTTATCATTCTGAATCTCATCTTTTAATACGTTGAGTCTTATTCCATCTTTGCCTTTAGGAAATCAAGTGTGAGTAAAAAGCTAATAAAATCAGGCATGATCGTAAGTTCTATGACCTTAGTCTCTCGCGTTTTAGGGTTAGTCCGCGATATTGTTATTGCAAATTTGATGGGAGCAGGAGCCGCAGCAGATTTATTTTTCTTTGCTAATAAAATTCCTAACTTTTTACGTCGTTTGTTTGCAGAAGGTGCATTTGCACAAGCTTTTGTTCCTGTATTAACCGAATATGAAAAAACACAGTCACGAGATAAAGTAAAAGAACTCATTTCTGCTGTTTCAGGTACTTTAGGTACTATTATCACCGTTATTACCATTTTAGGTGTTATCGGCTCTTCGGTTATTACGGGGTTATTTGGTTTTGGCTGGTTTTTAGAATGGTGGAATGGTGGTCCTGAAGCGTATAAATTTGTATTAGCGTCAGACATGTTAAAAATTACTTTCCCGTATTTATGGTTTATTACGTTTACTGCCTTATCAGGTGCGATTCTTAATACGTTAGGGAAGTTCGCTGTCGCTGCGTTTACACCGGTATTTTTAAATATTGCGATTATTTCCTGTGCTGTGTTTCTCTCTCCACAACTCGCTCAACCTGAAATTGGTTTAGCGATCGGTGTATTCATCGGTGGTTTGATTCAGTTCTTATTCCAAATTCCTTTTTTGAAAAAAGAAAAATTGTTAGTGAAACCAAGTTGGCAATGGCATCACCCTGGCGTTGTTAAAATCCGTACCTTAATGATTCCTGCTTTGTTTGGGGTGTCAGTGAGCCAAATAAACCTGTTGTTAGATACGTTTATTGCCAGCTTTTTACAAACGGGCTCTATCAGTTGGTTATATTACGCTGATCGTTTATTAGAGTTTCCGTTAGGGCTGTTTGGTATTGCGATTGCGACGGTTATTTTACCAAGCTTGTCTTCTTCTCATGTTAATAAGTCTGCTGAAGGTTTTTCTAAAACCTTAGATTGGGGCATTCGCAGCGTGTGTTTTTTAGGTTTTCCTGCGATGTTAGGTTTAATCGTGTTAGCAGAACCCATGTTGCGTGTTTTATTTATGCGTGGCGAGTTTGATATGCAAGATGTCAGTATGTCGGCGATGAGTTTATGGGCTTATGCCAGTGGCTTATTAAGCTTTATGTTAGTTAAAGTCCTCGCGCCAGGCTATTACTCGCGCCAAGATACCAAAACACCGGTTAAATTTGGTGTGATAGCGATGGTGAGCAATATGGTGTTAAATGTCATCTTTGCTGTGCCTTTTGGTTATGTTGGGTTAGCGATTGCCACGTCATTGTCTGCTACGTTAAATGCTGGTTTATTATGGTTTGGCCTCTATAAGAGCGGTGTTTACCAAGTACAGAAAGGCAGCGTGGCTGTATTAATTCGAATTATCGCATCAGGTTTAGTGATGGTTGCTGCTTTGTTGTATATGACACCAAGTCTTGTCATGTGGGCGGGTTTTGGTTTACTTGAATCAATCATGCAATTAATCGCTTTGATTTTAGGTGGTGCAGCTATCTATTTAGTGAGTAACTTTATTTTTGGATTACGACTAAAGCATTTTAAGGTAAGTCGTTAGAATTAATCTTAAATCGCTAAAATGAAAGCTGATTACTTTGCAGCCTTAATATATAATCAGCTCTTTTATATTTTCAACGCTATTTTTGGCAATTAATTATGACATTATCATGGAATTAATACGCGGAATTCATAATCTACAGCATCAACCACAAGGTTGCGTGTTAAGTATTGGCAATTTCGATGGCATTCATCTTGGCCATCATGCTGTTTTGTCTCGCCTGCTAGAGGAAGCTAAACGCTTACAAGTGCCTGCGACGGTCATGACCTTTGAGCCTCAACCTGCTGAATTGTTTGCAGGTAAAAATGCACCTGGTCGATTAAGCCGTTTACGTGATAAGTTCGTACAACTTGAAAAATTAGGTTTAGATAGCTTACTGTGTGTGTCTTTCACGCATAAATTTGCGAATCTTAGTGCGAATGATTTTATTGAGCAGTTATTAATTAAAAAATTAAATGTTAAATTCCTAGTGATTGGTGATGATTTTCACTTTGGTTACCAACGTTTAGGTGATTTTGCACTGCTAAAAGAAGCAGGCGAAAAATATGGCTTTGAAGTTGTTGATACAAAAAGCCTGTCGCAAGATGCTTGTCGTGTTAGTAGCACTCGTATACGTAGTGCATTAGCAAAAGGGCAATTACAACAAGCAGAGCAAATGCTAGGTAGAAAATATAGTATTGCTGGCCGTGTTGGACATGGTAAGAAGTTGGGCCGTACAATAGGTGTTCCAACTGCAAATTTATTTTTAAAGCGTCGCGTTTCACCTGTTTCGGGTGTGTTTGTTGTGTCAGTACTGGGTGTTGGTGAAGAAAGTATTGGTGAGCAAGTTTATCGTGGCGTTGCAAATATTGGTTGTCGTCCGACCGTTAATGGTGAAAGGCAACAATTAGAAGTGCATATATTTGAGTTTGAAGGCGATTTATATGGCCGCCAGCTTGAAGTGTTACTTGAGAAAAAATTACGTGATGAAGTGCGTTTTGATTCATTCGCGGAACTAAAAGTACAGATTGATAAAGATATTCAGCAAGCTAGAGAATGGCATCAGCTTAATTAATAGAACGTTAGATGGAATAAAACCGATGAGTGATTACAAAAGTACATTAAATTTACCAAAAACTGGTTTCCCGATGCGTGCAAACTTGGCTAATCGTGAGCCTAACATGCTTAAAAATTGGTACAAACAGGATCTTTACGGAAAGATTCGTGCTGCCAAGAAAGGTAAAAAGACATTTATTCTGCATGATGGTCCTCCTTATGCAAATGGCGATATTCATATCGGTCACTCGGTTAATAAAATTCTAAAAGATATTATTGTTAAATCTAAAACATTATCTGATTTCGACGCGCCTTACATTCCTGGTTGGGATTGTCACGGTCTGCCTATCGAGCTTAAAGTTGAGCAAAAGCATGGTAAGCCAGGTAAAAAGTTAACCGCTGCTGAATTCCGTGTTAAGTGTCGTGAATACGCTGCGCGTCAAGTTGACGGTCAACGTAAAGACTTTAAACGTTTAGGTGTGTTAGGTGAGTGGGATAACCCATACCTAACGATGAACTTTAAAACGGAAGCAAATATTGTTCGTGCATTAGCGAATATCATTAAAAATGATCATCTACACAAAGGTTCTAAACCTGTTCATTGGTGTACAGATTGTGGTTCTGCATTAGCGGAAGCTGAAGTTGAATATGAAGATAAATTATCGCCAGCCATTGATGTTGCCTTTAATGCCGTTGATAGCGATGCGCTACTTGCTTGTTTTGATAAGCAAGCTGACGACTTTGGTCAAGGTGTTATCTCAGCAGTTATCTGGACAACAACACCTTGGACTTTGCCAGCTAACCGTGCCATTGCATTAGCTGCAAAAGTTGAATACTCTCTGATCGAGGGGGGTGGACGCCGCTTTATTCTTGCAACTGACTTAGTTGCTGATTGTATGACACGTTACGGTATTGAAGAGTTTACTACGTTAGCAATCGCAACAGGTGCCGCGTTAGAGAAACAATTATTCCAACATCCATTCTTAGATTTACAAGTACCAGCGATTGTTGCTGATCATGTGACTATCGATGCGGGTACGGGATGTGTACATACTGCTCCTGGACATGGCCAAGACGATTATTCTGCTGGTTTGAAATACGATTTAGAAGTGGCTAACCCTGTTGGTGATAACGGCGTATTCCGTGAAGATACTGAATTTTTTGCTGGTTTACATGTATTTAAAGCTAACGATACAGTACTGGAAGTATTAACTGAACGTAATGCATTAATCCATCACGTTAATATTAAGCACAGTTACCCACATTGCTGGAGACATAAAACACCAATCATCTTCCGCGCAACGCCACAATGGTTCATCTCTATGGATCAAAAAGGGTTACGTGACAGTGCATTAGCAGAGATCAAAGATGTTAAATGGATCCCAAGCTGGGGCCAAAACCGCATTGAAAAAATGATTGAAGGTCGCCCTGACTGGTGTGTTTCTCGCCAACGTACATGGGGTGTTCCAATTACGTTGTTCGTGAATAAAGAAACAGATGAATTGCACGAAAACTCTATAGAAATGATGGAACTGATTGCACAAAAAATCGAAAAAGAAGGTATTCAAGCTTGGTTCGATTTAGAGCCTGAATCTTTATTAGGTTTTGAAGCAGAAAAATTCCGGAAAGTAACGGATACGTTAGATGTTTGGTTTGACTCTGGTACTACGCACGCATCAGTTGTTGGCGTTCGTGAAGAGTACACGAAAGAAGATGGCACACAGGCGTCTGCTGATTTGTATTTAGAAGGCTCAGATCAACATCGTGGTTGGTTCCAATCTTCACTATTAACGAGCACTGCAATCAATGGTGTTGCACCTTACAAAGAAGTGTTAACGCACGGTTTTGTAGTGGATGGCGATGGTAAGAAAATGTCTAAATCACTCGGCAACGTCATGTCGCCACAAACAGTGATGAATGACCTAGGTGCTGATATTTTACGTTTATGGGTAGCTTCAACAGATTACACCGGTGAAATTACCGTTTCCGATGAAATCCTAAACCGTAGTGCCGACAGTTACCGCCGTATTCGTAATACGTCACGCTTCTTATTATCAAATTTAAATGGGTTTGACCCGCAAACTGATTTAGTCGCACCAGAAGAAATGGTGGCGCTGGATCGTTGGATAGTGGCTAAAGCATTAACCATGCAAAATGAAGTGATTGAAGCGTACGATAACTACAATCTACATGTTGTTTACCAAAAATTAATGCATTTCTGTTCAATTGACTTAGGTAGTTTCTACTTAGATATTATTAAAGATCGTCAGTACACAGCGAAAACAGGCAGCAATGCTCACTTAAGTTGTCAGACTGCTCTTTACCATATTGTTGAATCATTAGTACGTTTAATGGCGCCTATTCTAAGCTTTACCGCTGACGAAATCTGGGGACGTTTACCGGGTGAGCGTAACGAGTTTGTGTTCACTGAAACATGGTACGAAGGTTTATTTGGTCTAACTGATAATGAAGTATTAGATAACGATAAATGGACTCAAATTATTGCGGTACGTGCTGAAGTGAATAAAACACTAGAACTAGCTCGTAAAGAAACAGTGATTGGCGGTGGGTTAGAAGCAGAAGTCACTTTATATGCTTCTGAAGAAATTAGCACATTATTAAGTACGTTAGACGATGAGTTACGTTTTGTCTTGATTACTTCACAAGCGGCTGTTAAACCTTTAACTGACGCACCTGCTGAAGCGGTAGCAACTGAACTTAAAGGTTTATCTGTACTCGTACAAAAAACTGAAGCGGCTAAATGTGACCGTTGTTGGCATCATCGTGAAGAAGTTGGCCAAGATGAGAAGCACCCTGAGTTATGTGGACGTTGTATTACTAACGTTGACGGTGAAGGTGAAACGCGTCAATTTGCTTAATTAAGCCATGACTTTGTGAATTAGTTTGTATTAAACGCCTTAGTTATGAAAATGATTTAAGGCGTTTTTTTTAAACTTTTTATTGGAAATATTATGACTCAAACATCATCAGCCACTATCTTGAAACCTCGTTCAGGTTTACCTTGGTTATGGTTAACAATAGTGGTTTTATTACTCGATCAGTTAACCAAATATTTGACGGTACAAATGTTAGATTTGTACCAATCATATGAAGTGTTATCATTTTTTAATTTCACTTATGCGCGTAATTACGGCGCTGCTTTTAGCTTTTTAGGTGATGCAGGCGGTTGGCAAAAATACTTGTTTAGTGGCATTGCATTCGTTGTTTCTGCTTATTTATTATATTCCATGAAAACGACCAGTGCTAAACAACGTTGGATGAATTGTGCTTATGCATTAGTTTTATCGGGCGCGGTGGGCAATGTATTAGATCGGTTAATCTTTGGTTACGTTGTTGATTTCTTAGATTTTGATTTAGGTTTTTACCGTTGGCCAACCTTTAATATTGCAGACATTGCTATTTTTATCGGTGCGGCAATGATTATTATCGACTCATTATTTTGGGCTGAAAAGCGCGAAAAACAAAAAATAAAGGACAGCAGTAATGACAGTTAAAATGGCAAATGAAGCGGCAGTTAATAAAAATGAAAGCAAAACTATCGGTGCAGATAGTGAAGTGTTAATGCACTTTTCAATTAAATTATCAGATGGTTCTGCAGTTGATAGTACTAAAGTTGATAATAAGCCTGCTAAATTTGTAATGGGTGACGGTAGCCTAACGCCTGGTTTTGAAGAGTGTTTATTAGGTTTAGTTGAAGGAACATCTGAAAGCTTCACTTTAGCGCCAGAGTCTGCTTTTGGTTTGTCTAACCCTGATAATTTTCATTATGTAGACCTCAGTAAATTCTCAACGGACGTACCGGCAGAAATCGGCACCATCATTACCTTTAATCAACCAGACGGTACTGAACTGCCTGGTATTATTCGTGAAATTGTTGCTGATAGTGTGACGGTTGATTTCAATCATCCTTTAGCTGGCCAAACAGTTACTTTTGAAGTTGATGTGTTAGAAGTTTTACAAAAGTAGTTGTTATTCGTTATGTGCTTAAGTATTTTCTAGTGATGTGCTAGTCATATTCTTCGGTATATTATTAATAAAATCTGCCCATTACCTTATTAATCAAAATGTTATATTGAGAGTGTTATGAAAATTATTTTAGCTAACCCACGTGGCTTTTGTGCCGGTGTACATCGTGCGATCAATATTGTTGAGCGTGCATTAGAGCTATTTCCTACGCCAATTTATGTGCGACATGAAGTTGTACATAACCAATATGTCGTTGATGATTTAAAAGCGCGTGGTGCTATTTTTGTAGAAGAACTTGATGAAGTGCCTGACGATAATATTGTTATTTTCAGTGCTCATGGCGTAGCACAGAGTGTGCGAGAAGAAGCTAAACGTCGTGAATTGAAAGTATTCGATGCAACTTGTCCGTTAGTCACCAAAGTCCATATGGAAGTGACGCGTGCTAGTCGCCGTGATCAAGAATGTATTTTGATTGGTCATCATGGTCACCCTGAAGTAGTGGGCACAATGGGTCAATACGACAGTGAAAAAGGCGGTATTTACTTAGTTGAATCAGCAGAAGATGTTGCATTGCTTGACGTTAAAAACGCTGAAAGTTTATGTTATAGCTCTCAAACAACTTTATCGGTAGATGACACTGCAAACGTTATCGATGCTTTGCGTGTGAAGTTCCCTATGATTGAAGGACCGCGTAAAAACGATATTTGTTACGCGACACAAAATCGACAAGATGCTGTTAAGGATCTTGCTGATAAAACAGACTTAGTCTTAGTGGTGGGATCTACCAATTCATCAAACTCTAACCGCTTGCGAGAGAAAGCCAATAGCGCCGGTGTGGATGCTTATTTGATCGATAATGAATTCGATATTCAAGCGGAATGGTTTGAAAATGTAAAATGTGTTGGTGTGACAGCTGGTGCATCTGCACCTGATGTTTTAGTACAAGCCGTTATTAAAAAGCTGCAAAAAATGGGTGGCAACGTAGTTGTTGAAAATCCAGGTGTAGAAGAAAATATCGTGTTTGAAGTCCCAGCTGAATTGCGTATTAAACAAATCGATTAATACTTATAAAAATGATTTATAAATCATTTTTTATTGTCTTCTTGTACTACTTAATAGGTGTTAAAATAACATTTTACACCTATTGGAACCCATTGTTTTATAACATAAAAGTAAAGATATTTGTTGTTTTTAGTTTATATAATTTGAATTTGATCTCATTAATTGAGCGAGTTTATTTAAAGGGCTAATACAATATTTTTTTTATATAAAAATCGTTATATAAGGAGTAATCTAAGAATCATTATCCAGAATACTCTCTCTATATAACAAAGGATGTTATGAATTGTTTTCACCACACAAGTTCTAAGCATGGCTTCACATTAATTGAAATACTCATTACGATTGCCATTGCCGCTATCTTGCTAAGTATCGTTGTTCCTTCTTTTACTAGCCTTATCGAATCAAGTAAAGCGCGTACTACGCGTGACAGTTTGATCAGTTCAATCTATGCAGCTAAACAACAAGCCCAAAGTGAGCGAGTAAATGTTTATCTTTGCTCATCATCAAATGGTACTAGCTGTGATGCGACAACAAGCTGGGGAACCGATTGGTTAGTTTATGAGGATAATGATAGTAGTGGCGGTTTAAATAACAATGATATTATTATTATTAATGGCAGTTCTAAAACTAGCTTAATTAAAAGCACAGAAAGCCAAATTAAATTTACACCCACTGGTCATTCATCTGCTAATACATTTCAAGTCTGTGGTAATACTGATAACAGTGTCGTTTATGTAATAGAACTAAATCGAATGGGGCGAGTTAGTCATGAAAACGCTGCAGGGAATTGTTAATAATGAATAAAAATAAAGGCTTTAGCCTCATAGAAGTATTAATTGCTCTGATTGTTGTTGCTGTTGGAGTGCTCGGCCATGCAAAAATGCAGGCAAAGTCAATGAGTTTAGTTCAACAAGGATTCTTTGCTCAGACTGCTAACACTGCTCTTTTGGATCTCGCCCAACGGATACGTTCTAACCCAGACCTAGCTGGTAGCTTTGTTTACAGTAATTTATCTAGCGGGGATGATATAACCTCTAATAAAAACTGCTCAACTAATGCGTGTACTGAAAGTGAATTTGCCACCGCAGAGCTAGCTGAATGGTTTGATCACCTACAAAATAATTTACCTTCACCGCGCTTTTCCATTGCGGTTGATTCCTCAGACGTCAACCTTTACAACTTAATGTTAATTTGGGATGCAGCAAAAACTGGGGTGGGCAGTGCGACTTGTGATACGTCAGTATTAAACTCATATCAATGTGGGAGTATGTCTGTATGGGTTCTGTAAATAAATTAAATAAAGGCTTTAGCTTAGTAGAATTAATGATCGCAATGGTTGTGTCTTTGTTTATTTTGGCTGGTTTGTTTTATTCTGTTATGGGAGATATGCGTTCTTATGAGTCTGCTAGAAGTTCTCAAGAATTAGTTACAAAAGGCAGGATGGCAGTACAGACACTAAGACTATATATACAACAAGCAGGTTTTAGAGATATCACCGCTTTAAAAAATGAAACCGTCTTTAACGCTGGTACTTCTAATGTAGGAGGTACTTGGGGATATGGTCAAGTCGTACAAGGAATGACCAGTTCCGATGATATCGATGATGAAAAAGTAGACTCTGATATTTTAGTTGTTAGGTTCTTAGGGGCGGCTGACATTGGCATTGTATCCTGTGTTGGAGATGATTTAGATGAAAGTACTAGTAACGAAGTTACATTGTATGTAAACAGCAGTAATCAACTGATGTGTAAAGATAATGATGATGCTGCTGAAGTTTTAGACGAGGGCATAGAGTTTTTAGAAATACTGTATGGAACTGAAGATGATTATCGTTATTTTACTGCTTCTGAAGTCACTGATTGGACAGATGTAAATCGAGTTAAGGTTGGTTTATTGCTATCAACGGAAGTAAGTGCTCATGGTTTAACGAACAGTAATAGTTATACTATTTTTAATCAAACGATTGATGCTGCTAACGATACTAATTATAGATCTGTTGTCATGGAAACCGTACTTATTGGCAACCAAGGAGGATAATGTAATGAAAATAAATAAAAAATCAGAAAACGGAGCTGCATTAATTACTTCGTTATTAATGGTGCTCGTTATTTCTATCTTAGGGATTGCTGTTAGCCAACAAGTGATTGCATCGAGAAAAGTCAGCACTGCAAATTATGACCAAACTTTAAGTTTTAATAGTGCAGAGTCAACATTAGCTGCTGCGCATAGTGTTATTGCGGAAAATTTTTTAGATCCACCAACTCTTTTGTCATTAGCTATTGATAAGAACACGACAAGTAATTGGTGGAGAACCGATGCTAATTGGAATGCAGCTACAGCGTTAAGCTCTGCTATTTCGGAGGGTAGTGTGACGCCTTCTTACTTAATTGAGAATGATGGAACCGGTGGCCTAGCTGTTGGTACTGGAGAACTTTCAAAGCGTTTTTACCGTGTCACTGTAAAAGCGCAAGGGAAAGGTGACTCAGTTGCTTATCTACAAAGCTATTATGTTACTTTGGAGTAATTTTAAGATGCTTCGTCGTAATAAAAGAAAAAGTATGGGGTTTACGTTAATTGAGTTGTTAATTGCTATCGCGATTGTTGGTATTTTAGCTTCTATTGCTTACCCTAGTTATAAAGGGGTCTTAGAGAAAACAAGAAGACAAGAAGCAATTAGAACATTATTAGAAGCGTCACAATTAATGGAAAGTTATTATGCAATGAACTTGAATTATAGTGGTGCTATATCGGGTGGGGTTATTACCGTATTCACAGAAAGTGACGAATTCAGCGAATTATATACGTTAACTGGAACGGCAGCGGCAGGCTCATCATCTTTTACATTGTCAGCTACACCAATCACTACTGGTGCACAGGGCGATGATGAATGCGGTACATTAACAATTACACATACTGGTAGCACTGGTGCTGATACATCTGATTGCTGGTAGTGAATAAGGATATTCTTGTGAAAAAAATATTATTAAATAGTTTTATATTGTCATCAAGCTGTTTGTTTTCAGTTGTTTCTGTTCATGCAGGAAACTTGGACCTAGCGACTAAGCCGCTTTATACCGGTACAACAGAAGCACCGATGATGATGCTAGTAATGGGACGAGATCATACCCTTTTTTATGAAGCTTACAATGATGCGTCAGATCTTGATGGTGATGGTGAATTGGATACCAAATTTAAACCTAGATATAGTTATGAAGGGTATTTTGATCCCGCTAAATGTTATCAATATAGTGAATCAAAAAGTATTTTCGAGCCTAAAGTTATAGCTACGACTGACGATAAAATTTGTATTACTAATAGTGAATATTGGAGTGGGAACTTCCTAAATTATCTAACGATGACTCGTATGGATGTATTAAGAAAAGTACTTTATGGTGGAACGCGTATTACTGATACATTATCTGATACCGTATTAGAACGGGTTTTTATTCCACAGGATGCCCATAGTTGGGCTAAAGCTTATACATCAGAAAGTGTTGATGGCTATGATATTCGAGATTATTCTCCATACGAACTTCCTAATTCAAATATAAAACAACACTTTTTTGCTTCAGTAACCTACACCAGTTATGACAGTCCGCCTTCATTACAAGTTATAGAAAATGCTGAAAATGTTAATAATGATTCCGATTGGGGCGTCTGGAACTGGGCGTCCACAGAACGTCCTGTTTTAAATTTAGATAAAGATAAGAAGAATAATGGCGATCAAAGTTCTCTCTATGATTTACATTTTACAGGTGATGTTGATACCGATAATTACACTGTACGAGTTGAAGTTTGTGTCACAGGCCTGTTAGAAAGTAATTGTAAAGCTTACGATAATAATAATTATAAACCGACAGGACTACTTCATGATTATGGTGAGAAGGATCAAATGTTATTTGGCCTGTTAACTGGTAGTTATAATAAAAATTTATCTGGCGGCGTATTACGAGAAACAGCTAAGGAGTTTTCTAAAGAAATTAATTCAACGACAGGACAATTTTCATCAAGTGATAGTGGAATAGTTGCAACAATTAATAAACTAAAAATTTATGGTTTTAATTATACTCAAGGTAGTTCTAATAATAATTATAAATATCAAGACAATTGTGGCTTCATTACTACGCGATCATTTAATGAGGGTGAATGTGTTTCATGGGGAAATCCAGTTGGTGAAATGCTTTATGAAAGTATGCGTTATTATGCAGGAGAGTCTTTCGCTAGTAGTTCTTATGCAGCTTCTGGTGATGAAGATGAAGAGTTAGGACTACCAGCCCCTACTTGGGACGACCCGTATGATGGTCGAGGAACTTGCGCTCGCCCAAATGTTTTATTGATTAGTGATATTAACCCCTCTTTTGATTCAGACCAATTACCTGGAGCTTATTCATCATTCAGTAAATCTTATAATGGTAGTGTTTTAAAGACAGATGAGGGTGATAATTTTAGCATTACTACATTATTAAATACTATTTCATCAACGGAAGGAAAAACGTCGGGGCAATATTTTATTGGTCAATCGAAAGATGTTAACGATGGAGCTCCTACTGTGAAAACAATTAATGGGCTTGCTTCTATTCGAGGACTTGCTCCTGCTGAACCAACTAAACAAGGAAGTTATAGCTCAGCGGCTGTCGCATATTATGGCATTAACAATGATATTAATAAGAGTAAACCAGAAGAGCAAAATGTAACAACCATGGTGGTTGCTTTAGCTTCTAATCTTCCTGAAATTAATGTAGATGTTGATGGTGAAACAATTACTATCGTTCCTTTTGCTAAGTCAGTAGGAGGAGGGAGTATTAGTAAAAGTAATGGTGATTTTCAACCAACAAACACGATTGTTGACTGGTATGTAGAATCTATTACGCCTACTAAAGGTATTTTTCAAATCAACTTTGAAGATGTAGAGCAAGGTGGTGATCATGATATGGATATGATCGTTAAATATACCTATGAAGTGATCAATAATGCCTGCCTTACTTATAACTCAAATGGTAGCTGTGCTACTGTAGGTAAAGGGGTACAAGTTTCACTTGATTCAACTTATGCTGGAGGTGGAGTTGATCAACATGCAGGCTATATCATTTCTGGTACAACTAATGATGGTGTTTATTTAGAAGTTAGAGATCAGTCTGGAAGAGAAGTTGAATATTATTTAGATACACCCATTGAGTCTATATATAAGAATCGTGAACAAATTAAAGCCGATCTAATAGGGACAACATCTACAATAGATGAAACATTATTAGGTTTAAATTCAACAAGAACCTTTATTCCTAATTCAAGTGATGCTGCTGAATTTTTACCTTCCCCACTCTGGTATGCGGCTAAATGGGGAGGCTTTAATGATAGTAATGATAATGGTAAGCCTGATTTATCATCAGAGTGGGATATAAACTCTGATGGGAATCCAGATAATTACTTCCCTGTAACCAATGCCGGTGAATTAAAAGATCAAATTGCAGCCGCATTTGACTTAGCTTATGACGGCTTGTTGACCGGTTCTTCACCCGTTTATTCTTCTAACTTATTAACTACCGGTACACTTGCTTATAAATCTTCATTTGAAGAAAAAAATTGGAATGGGGATGTTACTGCTTATACAGTTAATTCTAATGGTCAATTTTCAACTTCTAATACATGGAGTGCTGCTGATCAATTAGATGCGATGGATCCTGATGATCGTCATATTTTTACTCGTAGTATTGATGGAAATGTATTTGAATTTACAAAGCCTCAAAGCAGCAGTTCTTTAATCGGATTTGTCCTTTCTTCAGCGACATCTTTATTGGACATATTAACAACTCCATTGTCAGAGAGTCAGTTAGCTGGTTTATTAGGAAGTACATTAACATCAGCTTCATACGTAGACAAAGCAGCCTATATACAAAATGCAGTCAGCTATATTCGAGGAGATCGTGATAATGAAACGACTACTTTGGGAGATGGTTTCAGAGAAAGAACTAGTCTCTTAGGTGATATTGTTAATTCAACACCTTATTATGTATCTTCAGCTAAAGGACATTCGATAGGAACAGAGATTGTTGCATTTGCTGCAAATGATGGAATGGTACATATCGTTGATGCTAATAATGGCAAAGAACTTGTAGCATATATACCGAGTACTGTTTATGAGACGTTAGGTAAGATAATTGATAATGCTTATATTCATGAATATTCAGTTGATGGTGGCTTGAATGCTTATTCAGATAAAAATGATTTAGTTGATATTAGTTTTGATGGTGTTACTACTGAAGTATCAAGAACAACCTTAGTTGGGCGTTTAGGCTTAGGCGTTAAAGGGCTTTATGCTATTGATGTCTCTAATGTATCTAAAACTAACCCTACGGCTGATATGATGAGATGGGAGATAACAACAGATACTAGTGGGTTTGAGGATATAGGTTATAGTGTTTCCGCTCCGACATTAGTAACACTGGCAAATAATAAAGCGAGCGTTGTTTTTGCCAATGGCTACAATTCAACTGATAATGATGGCGCTATTTATATCGCTGATCTTAAAGATGGAAGTTTAATTAAAAAACTCAGTGTTGGCGCACAAACTGATCCAACAGGATTGGACAGGCCTAATGCGCTCGCCCAACCATTATTGATCGATAATAATAGTGATGGTATTGCTGATTATATATATGCAGGTGATCTTTTTGGAAATATGTGGGTATTTGATATCTCTAGTGATGATCCTAATGACTGGGGAATTAAAAAAATAGGCGGGGCTCCATTGTTTACTGCAATCAGTCCAACATTGAATGGCGTTGAATATAGATCCCAATCGATTACTACGAGACCAACAGTAGTGCGTCATCCTGATGGTGTCGGTGTGTTAGTTGCATTCGGAACTGGTAAGTATGTAGAGTCACATGATATTTCTACGACGGATCAAGCCACTCAGAGTTTTTATGTAATTGAAGACAAACTGGGTACTTCTAGTGTTAATGCTACACGTAATTCATCTGGTTTTAGTAATTTACAAAAGCAATCTATTCTCAAGGAAAGTAGTACCAATCGTTTACTTTCAAGTCACCCTCTTAATTGGAATGAGATTAGTGGCTTCTATATTGACTTAGTCAATACTGAAGATGGGAATATTGAAAACCATGGAGAGAGGCAAGTGGTTGGTAGCACTGTTTTAGGTAATAAAATTAGCTTTGTTACTTTAATCCCGGGTATAGATCCTTGCGTTGCTGGCGGCACAGGTTGGTATATGGAATTGGATTTATATACAGGACAAACTTGGAATGCAGGGACTGAAGTAGAAGATGATCCCTCAACTGCAGAAGATGAGTCTGAAGAAATACCTACTGATAGCTCGAATCAGTTTATCGATGGTGTTGCAACAGGAATTTCATCAGTGGCTTCAGTAACAACAGGTACTGAAACAATTACGAAGGCTGATGGTACAACAGAAGAGATTACTGTATTTGAAAGCGCTGTTGGTTTAACTTGTATTACTCTAAGTACTAATAAACAGACCTGTTACGATGATGATCTTAATATAACTGGCCCACAAAGCTGGAGAAACTTATATTAATTAATATAAGTTTCTGAAAAGGCAGTTTCGATTAATGTAATAAGCGAATCGATACTGCCTTTTTTATTAAATGTTTACCTTACGTCGAACATATTAATCACAGTTAATAGCCACTTTACTTTGTTGGCTAAAATAATTTATACCAACCACACCAATTAGCTTATTGCTTCGTTGTCAGTTTTGTAACTGGAGCAACAACTAAAGTATTAACATACTTTAGTTCACTCTTCGAAAGGTTTCTATTTACACCTTAAACTAAGTCACTTTTCCTGCATAAAATGTAGAACACTTATTTAATACAATTAGTATAAGAATACTTTTAGTTAATAATATTTTTTATTGATATACCGATCAATGACGTATCTATCAGTGACATATACGACAGACTTGCCATAATAATAATGGATACAATGAAGTAGGTTAAATTAACACTGAAAGTTTGTTTTTTATTGATTTGCTAATAGTGTAATATTAGAGGTCATATTCAGCCTGAAGATCATGGCACAAAGTGATTTATTGAGATCTCTTCGAGATTGACAACACTTTACTTTGAAATCAACATTAAGAGTTTATTATGAAAAAAATAGAAGCAATCATTAAACCATTTAAAATGGACGATGTACGTGAAGCACTTGCGGATATTGATATTACAGGTATGACAGTATCAGAAGTAAAAGGCTTTGGTCGTCAAAAAGGGCATACTGAATTATATCGTGGTGCAGAATACATGGTGGACTTTTTACCAAAAGTTAAAATTGAATTAGTGGTAAAGAAAGAATATGTAGATCGTTGCATTGAAGCGATTATGAAAACAGCGCAAACAGGTAAAATTGGCGATGGTAAAATTTTCGTTACTTCTGTTGAGCGTGTTATTCGTATTCGTACTGGTGAAGAGGACGGTGAAGCAGTTTAATCTTTTACAGATTAGTTATTCTGTCTAAATAAGCAATAAAAAAGGAGAACTCAGTTCTCCTTTTTTATTGCTTTATCGTTAAGTTATTATCGTTAACTAATCATAACTATCGGAATAAATAACTATCGGAATAGTTTAATTACCAATTAAAAAGACTAAACGATTCGCTTCTTTTAACTACCTTACTGTCAGGGTAATTTAATTTTAACACTGACAATGCGTTGTTCTTAGGCTCTTCTAAGCCTAGTTCATCGTAGCCTTGAATCATGATTTCTAACGCGCTTTTTACTGAGTTAGTATCAGGGTAATTATTTAAGACTACTTTACTGCGATTAATCGCTGCTATATAAGCCTCACGTTTAATATACCATTCTGCAATTGATATTTCATAACGAGCAATTCGATCTTTAAGGTAGACCATGCGTTGTTTTGCGTCTTTTGCATACTCACTTGTAGGGTAATATTTTAAAATGCGGTTGAAGTCTTTAAATGATCTTTGAGAATAGCTTTGATCACGATTGAATCGATCAACGCCAAATAAATTTTGAAAGAATTGATCATCAACAAGCAAGTTTGTTAAGCCACGCATATAATAGACATAATCTAAATCTTTATGTGTAGGATTTAAGCGGATAAACTTATCAATATTGGCTAAAGTCAACGCCATCTCATTGCGTTTGTAATAAGCATAAATTAAGTCTAATTGTACTTGGTCTGAATGTGGACCAAATGGATAGCGACTATCTAATGCTTCAAGAATTTCTGAGGCTTTTTCAAAATTAGCAGATTCTAATGCTAATGAGGCATCTTCATATAATGCCATCGGAGGCTTATCAGCAATCTTCGGTTTGCTACTTTTTTTAGATGAACAGCCACTAATGACAATGGCGATGAAAAAACTGGTCGTTATTAGTCTAAGGATCTTATTCATAAGTGTTATAATGTCGGCCAATATTAAAAAGTACAGTATCGACTATCGTCGAAAGAAATAAAAGTAAAAAAAGATAAAATGTGACAAGATAATACTGTCAGACTAAATACTTTTTAAAAATCAATTACAATAGCACAAAATACAAAGAAGAGAGCACTATGAGCCAAGCAATAAACCTAACTGCAGAAGTTACAGATGAACAGTTAGGATTTCGATTAGACCAAGCGGTTGCCGCATTGTTCCCTGATTATTCTCGTTCACGTATAAAAGAATGGATTTTAGCGGGCCTGGTACAAATTGATGGCACAGTTTCTTTAACGCCGCGTGAAAAAGTATTTACTGGTCAAATGCTAGAAGTAAATGCGGTATTAAAAGATGAAGTCACTTTTATTGCACAAAAAATTGAAATTAACATCGTTTATGAAGATGATGATATTTTAGTTATCAATAAACCTGCTGGGTTAGTTGTTCATCCAGGGGCTGGTAACGCAAGTGGCACATTATTAAATGCCTTATTATACCATTACCCAAGCATTGCAGAAGTACCGCGTGCAGGTATCGTACATCGGTTAGATAAAGAAACATCTGGTTTGATGGTGGTTGCTAAAACAGTACCGGCACAAACGCATTTAGTGACAAGTTTACAAGCACGTCAAATGACACGTGAATATGATGCGATTGCTTCAGGTTGTTTTACTGCCGGTGGTAAAGTTGATGCACCTATCGGTCGAGATAAAGTCCACCGTACTAAAATGGCTGTTAACCCAACGTCTGGCAAAGATGCAATAACGCATTACCGAATTGCTGAAAAATACCGAGCTCACACTCGTTTACGTTTGCGCTTAGAAACAGGCCGTACTCACCAAATTCGTGTACACATGATGTCTATTGGGCACGTGTTAACAGGTGACCCTGTATACGGCGGTCGTCCTCGTCCACCAAAAGGCGCATCAGCAGAGTTAAGTGAAGTGTTGCGTGGTTTTAGACGCCAAGCACTCCATGCAACCATGTTACGTTTAGATCACCCAATCACAGGTGACGAAATGGAATGGCATGCTGAACCACCGGAAGACTTTAAAGCCCTTGCTGCTGCATTACGTGCTGATACTATTTCGCATGAAAATGAACTCGATTTATAGTTTTTTTATATGCAATTAATTAAACCTAATTGGGCAGCACCTGCCCATGTTCATGCTTATTCAACGACACGCTTAGATGGTGTTAGTGAAGGTGAGTTTGAAGGGTTGAATTTAGGAACACATGTTAATGATAATCCTCAACATGTGTTTCAAAATCGCTTGTTATTATCCAATCAATTTAATAATGCACCTGATTTCTGTTGGTTAAATCAAACTCATAGTGATGATTTAATTAAATTATCTGAATCCACCGTTCAAAATTTAAATGCAGATGCTAGTTGGACTGATACTAATCAACGAACGAGTGTAGTGATGACGGCCGATTGTTTGCCTGTGTTAGTTACCGATAAGCAAGGAAGTTTTGTTATTGCGATTCATGCTGGTTGGCGTGGTTTATGTGACGGTATTATTGAAAAAAGTATTCAGAAAGTCAGTGATGAATTAGCGATTAAAAGTGATCAATTATTAGTGTGGCTAGGTCCTTGTATCGGTCCTACTGTATTCGAAGTCGGTGATGAAGTGCGTGAAGAGTTTGTTGCTCATGATGTGAATGCTAGCCGTGCTTTTGTTGCTGCTAATGGAAAATGGTTAGCAAATTTGCACCTATTAGCCAAACTGAGGTTAGCCGATTTTAAAGGTGTCACTATCACCGAAAATGAATCGTGTACTTTTAATGATCCTGCATTATTTTATTCTTATAGAAGAGATGGGAAAACCGGACGCTTAGCCACTTTTATTTGGTTAGATTAACGTTTTATTGTTGTAAGTTTGTTGCAATCAATATGAATGTTATTTATTAAAATAATAGGCTTTGATGTTATTAATAAAGAAACTTAATATTCTATATTCTAACCTTTTCACAACCCTTAATGATTTTTCTGCTACGTTTTTACTGCGCTTTTTATTACACTTTTATTACTCATCCTTTTCAAAAAATTAACGACTATTATTGTTCATTATTTATTCCATATATTATGTTCATGGCCTTGATATTTATTTGTAAAACCCCATCTATATAAGTGTAATCATTTCGGGAGAAATTCGTATGCGTTTAGATAAATTAACTAGTAAATTTCAATTAGCGTTGGCCGATGCTCAATCTATTGCATTAGGTCGTGATCATCAATATATCGAAGCGACACACGTATTGCTGGCCATGCTTAATCAAGATGGTGGCGCGATGCGTGGTATCTTGTCTGATCTTGAAATTAATATAAATCTACTGCGTTCACAGCTATCAACGATGTTGGATAGGTTGCCTAAAGTATCTGGAATAGGTGGCGAAATTCAAGTCTCTAGCCAGTTAGGTAATACCTTTAATCTTTGTGATAAATACGCACAAAAAGCGAAAGATAAATTTATTTCGTCGGAAATGTTTTTAGTTGCTGTTTGCGAAGATAAAGGTGAGTTAGGGCAAGCTCTTAATAAGCTTGGGTTAACAAAAAGCAAAGTTGAAAGTTCTTTAAAGAAAGTTCGTCAAGGGCAAACTGTTAACGACGTCAATGGCGATGGTCCTGAACAAGCATTAGATAAATACACTATCGACCTTACTGAGCGAGCGGCAGCAGGTAAGCTTGACCCGGTTATTGGTCGAGATGACGAAGTACGCCGAATTATACAAGTGTTACAACGTCGTACTAAAAACAACCCTGTCATTATTGGCGAGCCTGGCGTGGGTAAAACGGCAATCGTTGAAGGGTTAGCGCAACGTATTATTAATGGTGAAGTACCCGAAGGCTTAAAAGGTAAACGAGTGTTATCTTTAGATATGGGGTCTTTAATTGCAGGTGCTAAATACAGAGGGGAATTCGAAGAGCGTTTAAAAGCTGTATTAGCAGAGCTTAATAAAGAAGAAGGGCAAGTCATACTATTTATTGATGAACTACATACCATGGTTGGCGCTGGTAAAGGCGACGGTGCGATGGATGCGAGTAATATGCTTAAGCCTGCACTTGCTCGTGGTGAGTTGCATTGCGTTGGTGCCACTACCTTAGATGAGTATCGCCAATATATTGAAAAAGATGCGGCATTAGAGCGTCGTTTTCAAAAAGTAATAGTCGATGAACCAACCGTAGAAGACACGATTGCAATCTTACGTGGTTTGAAAGAGCGTTATGAATTACATCATAAAGTGCAAATTACGGACCCAGCTATTGTTGCTGCGGCGACCTTATCACACCGTTATATTTCAGATCGTCAGCTACCTGATAAAGCGATTGATTTAATTGATGAGGCGGCTTCTAGTATTCGCTTACAAATAGACTCTAAACCTGAAAGTCTAGATAAGCTTGGGCGTAAAATCATTCAGTTGACGGTAGAGCAAAAGTCGCTACAAAATTCTTCTGATGAAGCGAGTATCAAGCGTCTAAGTGATTTAGAGCAAACCCTAAAATCGAAAGGTACTGAATATAAAGAGTTAGATGAAATTTGGAAAACTGAAAAAGCAGCATTATCCGGCACACAAAATATTAAACAAGCTTTAGAGCAAGCGCGTTTAGATTTGGAAGTGGCTAGCCGAGCATCTGATTTAACACGTATGTCAGAATTGCAATATGGCCGTATTCCAGATTTAGAAAAACAGTTAGACCTTGCCTCTCAAGCTGAAATGCAAGAGATGACATTGTTAAAACATTCAGTAACAGAAAATGAAATCGCCGATATTCTTGCTCATTGGACGGGTATCCCTGTGTCTAAAATGCTCGAAGGAGAGCGTGATAAACTATTGAAAATGGAGAAACATTTACATTCTCAAGTGGTTGGACAAAATGAAGCGATTGAAGCCATTTCAAATGCGATTCGTCGTAGTCGTGCTGGCTTAAGCGACCCTGACCGTCCTATTGGTTCGTTTTTATTCTTGGGTCCTACTGGTGTTGGTAAAACAGAGTCTTGTAAAGCCTTGGCCAATTTCCTATTTGATAGTGTTGATAATATGGTGCGTATCGATATGTCTGAGTTTATGGAAAAACATGCAGTGTCACGTTTAGTTGGTGCACCTCCAGGTTACGTAGGTTACGAAGAAGGGGGTTATTTAACGGAAGCGGTTCGTCGTAAACCTTATTCAGTCATTTTGTTAGATGAGATAGAAAAAGCACATCCTGATGTTTTTAATATTTTATTACAGGTGTTAGATGATGGGCGTTTAACTGATGGCAAAGGGCGCACGGTTGATTTTCGTAATACGGTTATTATTATGACCTCTAATATTGGATCTGAAATTATTCAAGAAGCATTTCCTCGAGCTTCTTATGATGACGTTAAAAATACATTATTAGGAATATTAGCAAAACAATTTAAACCTGAGTTTTTGAATCGTATTGATGAAACAGTCGTTTTTCATCCTTTAAGTGAAAAACACATTAAATCCATTGCGACGATTCAACTTCATGCATTGCAAGCACGACTTAAAGAAAGAGGTTATCTACTTACATTTAATGATGCTTCAATAGAATTGTTGGTCGAAGCGGGCTATGACCCAATGTATGGTGCTCGTCCATTAAAAAGAGCGGTACAACAACTCTTAGAAAATGCATTAGCACAGAAAATATTATCAGGAGAGTTAAGTGTAGGTAATAATATTCTAGCTGATGTGGAAGATGGAAAAATAGTGTTTGTACAAAAATAAAAGTACAAAAATAAAAGTACAAAAATAAAAGTACAAAAATAAAAGTACAAAAATAAAAGTACAAAAATAAAAGTACAAAAATAAAAGTACACATATAAGCCGTTAAACGGCTAAAAGTGAAACGATTAAAAGGAGCGACTTAGGTTGCTCCTTTTTTAATAAAACGTAGCTGATTAATGTATCACGCTCAAGGCTTTACTATTTGTTATTTATAAGACTTTAGATGATTTATAAATGCCATTTACCACGGTTGCTGTAACTTGGTAATCATTATTGAAAATGGCTAGGTTAGCGATTTTACCTGAATGAACACTGCCTAGTTTATGGTTAACTGAAATTGCTTTGGCCGGGTATAGTGTGGCCATTCGAATCGCTTCATCTAATGGTATGCCAACACACTTAACGCATTGTTGTATGGATTCAATCATAGTGACTGCTGACCCACCCAAGGTGCCATCTTCACCAAAACATTTACCGTCTTTATAATAAACAGTGGTGCCAACAAAATCGAATTGATTGCTGAATCGTTCGATATCTGCTCCTGCAGGCGCAGTGGCATCGGTTACTAATATTAATTTCTCTCCCATGATTTTTTTAGACAGTCGCACATTGACATAATCAACATGAAATCCATCAACAATAATACCTGCATAAATATTGTTATCATAAACGGCACCTACTATGCCTGGCTCTCGACCTGTGATTGACGACATAGCATTGAATAAGTGTGTAGCGCAAGAAGCCCCATGTTTGATTGCGTTTGTTGCTTGCTGGTAAGTACCGTTACTATGACCTAAAGAAACCACAATACCTGCATTGCTTAACTGAGTTATCACATTATCAGGCGTCATTTCGGGCGCAAGAGTAATTTGACTAATGATGTCTGCATTCGCGCAAATAAGATCAATCATTTCAGTATTGGGCTCTCGTATAAACTCTGCTCGGTGAATACCTTTTTTTACCAAATTAATATAAGGACCTTCAAGATGTAAACCTAAGACTTCATTATCTGTTGTCTGCATATATTCACGTACTACATCTAATGCCTTTTTCATTCCTTGATCGCTGTCTGTGATAAAAGTGGGGAGGTAGCTAGTTGTACCAGATTTTAAATTAGCAGCCTGCATTGTTAATAGTGTTTGTTGTGTCTCGGCACCATTAAACATAACACCACCACAACCATTGAGTTGTAAGTCGATAAAGCCAGGTGTTAAGTTGTTGCCATTTAAATCTATGCAACGAGTATCGGAAGGGAGGTCATTGATAGGAATGATGCTTTTGACCAATTCATTTTCAATAATGACTGCATGATCAACAAGAATGGATTCAGTTGTGTAGATCACGCAATTAGTGAGTGCATACATGGAAAACAGCTCCGTTTAATAAAATAAATTGATATGTTCAATGATTTAGTAAGTACTGAAATAGGTATGTTCTAAGTCATTTAATGGGGTTGAGCTATAAGCCATGAATATGTTCAGCTTCTAATTCCTGAAAATACTTAAGCGTTTTAACTTTAAGCTCCATGGTTGATTCTGCATCACAGACAATAATTGCTTTTTGATGTAATTGTAAGGCACTAACTGTCCACAAATGATTAACACATCCTTCAACTGCGGCTTGTAATGCTAGTGCTTTATGGCGACCAGTGACAAGTGTTAAAACTTCAGTCGCATCTAATAACGTAGCAACACCAATAGTTAATGCTAACTTGGGTACTTTATTGATATCGTTATCAAAGAAACGGGAATTAGCAAGTCTCGTTTCCTGGGTGAGCGTTTTAACCCGTGTGCGAGAAGCTAATGATGAGCCGGGTTCATTAAATGCAATATGGCCATCACTTCCTACTCCGCCCATAAAAAGGTTGATTTTACCGTAGCTTTTTATCTTATCTTCGTAGCGCTGACATTCTGCTGCTAAGTCGTTAGCTAAGCCATTTAATAAGTTGATGTTTTGCGGTTGTATATCGATATGGTTAAAAAAGTTGTTATGCATGAAGTTATAATAACTTTCTGGATGTGAAGATTCGATACCGACGTATTCGTCCATATTAAAAGTCACTACATGCTTAAAGCTAACTTTTTCTGCTTTATATAATGCAATCAAATGTTCATAAGTTGCTAATGGAGAGCTACCAGTCGGTAAACCTAATATAAATGGGCGATCTTTTGTTGGAGAGAATTTGTTAATTTTGTTCACAATATATTGAGCGGACCAACGGCCAACATCGGATAAATTTTTAAGTGGAATTAAACGCATTTTTTCTCCAAATAGTTAAAATTTAAGCTTAATTCTTCTTGTAAGTTAAGTTTAATGGTAATGCTTGTCTTGTTTTTTTTCAAGTTGAACCTTGAGTGATCTGCGTCACATAATAAACTCATCGAGTTTGCGGGCTTTGATAAAAACTTTAGAGTCATAACTTAGCTAGATTATTAAAGTCTTTGTATTTAGAGGCTTTCTTTAACGAGTTAAAATGGATAATAATCAATGTGAATTAAGTTTGCATCTCAAGGGAGAGTGACAATGAATATTTTAGGTTATATGCAGAAAGTAGGTAGAGCCTTGATGGTGCCAGTAGCCGTTTTACCTGCTGCCGCCATTCTGATGGGGATTGGTTATTGGATTGACCCTAATGGTTGGGGAGGTGATTCTCAGCTTGCTGCTTTTTTAATTAAAGCAGGCGCGGCGGTCATCGATAATATGGCGTTGTTATTTGCTGTTGGTGTTGCTTATGGACTGTCTAAAGATAAAGATGGTGCTGCCGCTCTTTCAGGATTAGTGGGTTGGTTAGTGGTGACTACTTTATTATCTCCTGGAGCTGTTGAACAAATTACCGGTGTTGCTGCGGATGCTTCTTTCGGTAAAATTGAAAACCAATTTGTTGGGATTTTAGTCGGTATTATTTCTGCTGAATTATATAATCGATTTTCAGATGTTGAACTGCATAACACATTAGCTTTCTTTTCTGGTCGTCGTTTAGTGCCTATCGTCGTTTCTATAGTGATGATTGCAGTGTCATTTGTCTTAATGGCTATTTGGCCACTTATTTTCACTGGTCTACAACACTTTGGTGAAACGATTGCTGGTATGGGGGATATTGGTGCAGGCATCTATGCTTTTTTTAACCGTTTATTGATTCCAGTTGGTCTGCACCATGCATTAAACTCCGTATTTTGGTTTGATGTGGCAGGTATTAATGATATCCCGAACTTTTTAGCAGGTCAGGACACTATTACTAAATTTGCCGCAGAAGGTAAAACGGCGATTGGTACTGTTGGTATGTATCAAGCAGGTTTCTTTCCTATCATGATGTTTGGTTTACCTGGTGCTGCGTTAGCTATTTATACAACAGCAAGGTCAGAGAACAAACAAAAAGTTGCCTCTATTATGTTAGCGGCTTCTTTAGCTTCGTTCTTCACAGGCGTGACAGAACCGTTAGAATTCTCATTTATGTTTGTTGCACCATTATTATATGTTGTACATGCTATTTTGACTGGTGTTTCAGTGTTTATTGCCGCTAATATGGAATGGATTGCTGGCTTTGGGTTCTCTGCTGGTTTAGTTGATATGGTGCTTTCTTCGCAAAATCCATTAGCCAAACAATGGTATATGTTGCTAGCACAAGGTGTTGCCTTTTTTGCGATTTATTACTTTGTTTTCTTAACATTAATTAAAGGCCTTAACCTTAAAACACCTGGACGTGAAGATGCTGACGATGAAGCTATCAATATCGTTGCTGAGAGTAGTGACGATAGTGATAGTTTAGCCAATGCTTATGTTGTGGCGTTAGGTGGTATGAAAAATATTGAAGTCATTGATGCTTGTATTACTCGTTTACGTCTAACGCTAAAAGATCGTAGCATTATTAAAGAATCTGATCTTAAAGGCTTAGGTGCAATGGGGGTTGTTAAGTTAGGAGAAAATAACCTTCAAGTTATTATTGGACCACAAGCTGAAAGTATTGCAAATCGTATGAAACTAGCCGAGTAGTGGTTAATTTTTTATTTTAAAAGGCACTCATTGAGTGCCTTTTTTGTTTCTTGAATTCAAGTAATTATTGCTAATCTCAATTTAATTAAATATTTACGCCAAATTTTATGGTCGAAAATGATTTATTTAAGCGATTACTTGATACGTATAATAGTTCGTTTTACTAAGCTTATAACAAACAGAACAGTTATTTTAGCGCTAAAATAGGGTTGCTATTTAATCTGATTAGTATTATTCGCACATATCCTTACGATACCTTGCATTTGCTATTATTTCACTTGAGCTTAGCGCTAGAATATACGATGATTGCCCCTTTATGAATCATGTATTTTAGAGGTTACAATGTCTGAACTGGAAACACGCCCAAGTAATTTTATTCGCACTATTATTGAAAACGATCTTGAGAGTGGAAAACACCAGACAATTCATACACGCTTTCCACCTGAGCCGAATGGTTATTTGCATATTGGTCATGCTAAATCTATCTGTCTAAACTTTGGTTTAGCTCGTGATTACCCGAATGCTGCCTGTAACCTACGTTTTGATGATACAAACCCGGTTAAAGAAGATGCTGACTATGTTGCCGCGATTGAAAAAGACGTAACGTGGTTAGGTTTTGAGTGGCAAGGTGATGTACGTTATTCATCGAACTACTTTGAACAGCTTTTTGATTATGCTGTTGAGCTTATTGAGAATAATAAAGCGTATGTTTGTGAGTTAAATGCAGAACAAACTCGTGAATATCGCGGTACGTTAACGTCTGCGGGTAAAGATAGCCCATTCCGCGATCGTCCTATTGCTGAAAGCTTAGATCTGTTTAATCGTATGCGAGCAGGTGAGTTTAAAGAAGGCACTATGATGTTGCGTGCCAAAATAGATATGGCTTCACCTAATATGAAAATGCGTGATCCGGTTATTTACCGTATTCGCTTTGCACATCACCATCAAACGGGTGACAAATGGTGCATCTACCCAATGTACGATTTTACACACTGTATTTCGGATGCGATTGAAGGCATTACGCATAGTTTATGTACGTTAGAGTTTGAAGATCATCGTCCTCTTTATGATTGGGTTTTAGCGAATATCAGTATTGAGTGTAAACCACGTCAAATAGAGTTTTCTCGTTTAAATTTACAATACACATTAACGTCTAAGCGTAAATTGAATGCATTGATTGAAGAAAATATAGTGACTGGTTGGGATGACCCTCGTATGCCAACTATTTCAGGTATGCGTCGACGTGGTTATCCTGCTGCTTCATTACGTGAATTTTCAAAACGTATTGGTGTGACTAAGCAAGAAAACACCGTTGAACTAGCCTCTTTAGAAGCTTGTGTTCGTGAAAACCTAGAAGCGAATGGCGCACGTGCAATGGCGGTCATTGACCCAATCAAAGTGACGATTTCAAACTATGAAGAAGGTAAAATAGAACAACTAGTTGCACCTGCTCATCCTAAAGATGAAAGCATGGGCACACGTATTGTTCCTTTTACACGTGAAATTTATATTGATGCTGCAGACTTCCGTGAAGAAGCGAATAAAAAGTATAAGCGTTTGGTATTAGGTAAAGAAGTTCGCTTGCGTAATGCTTATATGGTTAAAGCAGAAGAAGTAATTAAAAATGATGCCGGTGAAATTACAGAGATTATTTGTTCATACGATCCGACAACATTGGGTAAAAATCCTGAAGATGGTCGTAAGCCAAAAGGGGTTATTCATTGGGTAAGTGCAACATCAAACCATCCTGCTGAGTTCCGTCTATATGATCGTTTATTTACAGTAGAAAACCCTGCTTCAGTTGAAGATATTCATTCAGTTCTTTACGCTGACTCATTAGTTATAAAGCATGGTTTCGTTGAAAATAGTTTGATTGATGCTGAAGCTGAAGTAGCGTATCAATTTGAGCGTGAAGGGTACTTCTGTGCTGATAATAAAGATTCAACTGCTTCTAAGCTGGTATTTAACCGTACGGTAGCATTACGTGACTCTTGGGTTGGTTAATTTAAACTAACCTCGATTCTGAAAAAGGTTTACTGAAAAGTAAGCCTTTTTTTATGCCTATCAATTAATTTTTTGCTGGTGGCTAGAGCCATACTAGCTGATGGCTAGGCTCATACTAATAAATATTTACTGGTATTTTCTGCATTCACTTTTGATGCGTTGCTATATCAAATAAGTTTTTTAAAAGTAAGACTCTCAATGAATATCAATGACTTTCAAGTAATTTAGCTAACGTTATAGTTTCTAGCCCTCCCATCTTATTTAATTGAGCCAATAGTAATTCAGCGCAAGCTAATGCGTCTGTTAATGCATTATGTGCATTATAAATAGGTAAGTTGTAGCGTTCCCTACAGGCGTTCAAGCGTAAGCTACCTGTATTTAAAAATTGATGTTTACGAAATTGCCTTCTTTTATCAATAAGTAATGTATCAATTGCGAATAACGGCAACGGTTGTAGACCTATTTTACGTAATGATTGCTGTAAGAATTGTAAATCTAATTGTGCATGATGTGCGACTAACACTTTGTGTTGGCATTGTTCAAAGAGCCACTCTAGCGCCTCTTGTTGTGTTAAAGCATTGTTTAAGTCCTTATCTAAAACACCATGAATAACAGCGCTTTGACCAACACTACCTTGAATTTTTATAAATTTATGTTGTGCAAATTTAGGCTGTATTTGGCCATTAATAATAGGAATAACACCGATGCTGACCATTTGATCTTTCTTCGGGTTTAATCCTGTCATTTCAATATCTAATGCGAGTAAATCAGTTTTTGAAATAGGTTGATTAAGGTTTGTTAACAGATATTGATAATGGGTTTGTAAGTGTTCAGGTTTCCCTAACTTATTATTGTTAATAAGTCGTTTTAATTTTTTATTTAACCACCATTGCTGCAACATTAAAATTGTCTTAAAAATTTGTGTTTCACGGTGCCTTGGGCTTCATGAATGACTTTAAAGGCATCTTTTAATTGGTGTCTGACTAATGATGAAAGACTATCAGGCAAAATATAATTAGAAACGGGTTGCGTGTTATTAAATTGCTGTCCTTGATTCGTAAGGCGTTTATGAGCAATAAATTCCCAAGAGTCTAGTAAGTTCATGGCAATATCCTTATCGATGGCTGATAACGCAATTAATGCTTCAATACGTTTGATTGTATTTACTTCTTCTATTCCTACAGATAAAGCATAGATCCTGACAATATCATTAATGAGTGCATTACCTTTATGTTTTAAATCGATTCCTTTTACTTCACTACCATCTCGTTCCAGTACAAAACTACGGAAGAAACCAAGTGGTGGGGTTGATTGCAATGCATTTTGGCTAAGCGCAGCAATGAATATATCGTTGTTTTTTGTATTCTTTAATACAGTGGTTTGTAATTGCTTAAATAAACTGAGATCACCAAATACAGGTCTCATATCAAAGAAGATTGTGGCATTTAATAAGGCACTGGGGTCGGGTGTTTTAATCCATTTAGAAAATGCTTGTAACCATTGTTGTAATGTTAATTGCCACTTTGGGTTTTGTGCCATGATATTACCAGGGCAAAATGGAAAGCCACATTCATTCAGGGCACTACAAACATATTCTGACAATTGTTTGAAATAGTCTTTTTCTACTTTAGTCGCTTCTCTTTCTAGTATTAATGCATTGTCTTGATCTGATCCTGCCATTTGATCTTGACGACCTTGAGAACCAAAAGCAAGCCAACAGAATGTCATTGGTGCGGGTCCTAACTGTTCTTGTCTTAATGCAATTAAGCGACGTGTTAATGAATCTGTCACAGAGGTGAGCACTCGACCTATCTCCATTGCTTTAGCATCACTGCTAATCAGGTTAAATAATAGATCGGGTATTTTTTGACTGACTTGAATTAACGACTCTAAATTATTTTGGCGATCTATTTGGCCAATTAACAATAAAGGTTGAGAACTTTGACTGCGGATTAAATCAGTACTCGTAATAATAGCAATAGGTTTATTCCCTTTTACGACGGGTAAATGATGAATATTTTTTTCACTCATTTTTAGCATGGCTTCAAAAATCAACGCCTCAGGCTTAATCGTCGTTGGGTGTTCAGTCATTGCTTGCTCGACTAATAAAGCACCTGTCAGACCCTTCGCTAATACACGGTTACGTAAGTCTCGATCGGTTAAAATACCGCATAGTTTGTCTTCATTGACGACAATCAGTGATGAAAGACGCTTCTCTGACATTAATAATGCTGCTTGATGGATAGTTGCATCACGAGTAATAGTAGTGAGTTCTCGTGACATAATATTAGTAATACGTGCAGTGCTAATATGATTATGTTTAAGTGAGCCTTGATTACGTAGACGTTTGGCAAAAGCTTGATTAAAGAAGCGATCAAAAGAATGACAATTGGCTCGTAATTGGTCGAACATAACGGCGGGCAAATGATAAACCAAACCATCTTCTAATATATGGACTTGATTAACGACTTTCTCACCCGAAAGCATGCCACTAAATCCAAAGTATTGACCTTCGCCTATTCGATCAATTAATTCACCTTCTTGCGTACTAACTTCAAAAGCACCACTACGAACAATGTAAAGTTGTGGGTCATTACTATCAACATGTACTAATTTCTGCTGTTGACTGTAATAGGCAATGGTCAATACCTTACAACATTGCTTAAGTGTTTGTTCTTGCAATGAATCAAAAGGCGCTAACCTGCGCATGAAATCAAAAATGGGCTGTAATTCACTATTATCCATATGTACCTAATTACCTATTATGTGGGCTGATAGTTAACTCATAACAGTACTTAATAAAAAGATGTTTGATGAAACCGTATCTCTTTAATAGGGCATGGTAAAAGTCACTTTATAAATGGTCATTTAGCTAATAGTTGCTCCGTTTATTTTCTTTTATAAAGGGGCTCCTATAAAAATATCATTATAAAAATTAATGAAAAAAAAAGCGCCGAAGCGCTTTTAACATTCAATCAATTTTAATGATCTTGTGCTTCACCTGCTCCTTTAGGGAAACGAATTGATTCGACCATATCAACCACGGCTTGCGGTGTTGGTGCTGTTATTCTGCAGACTAGAATAGCGACTGCAAAGTTAATCACCATACCTAACATACCTATGCCTTCTGGCGATACACCAAATAACCAGTTCTCAGATACATTTGCAGCAGGGTTTACAAATTTAAAGTAAACAATGTAAATAGTCGTAAATGATAAACCTGCTAGCATGCCAGCGATAGCGCCTTCTTTATTCATTTTCGTTGAAAAGATACCCATCGTAATAGCTGGGAATAAAGAGGAGGCGGCAAGACCAAAGGCGATGGCCACGACGGCGGCTACAAATCCTGGTGGGTTAATACCAAAGTAACCTGCCATAATAATACCGGCACCTGATGCCATACGCGCATACATTAACTCCTTATTATCAGAGATATTGGGCATTAAGTTCTTTTTCAATAAATCATGAGAAACAGACGTTGAAATAACTAATAGTAGACCTGCGGATGTTGATAACGCGGCTGCTAGACCACCGGCAGCCATTAACGCAATAACCCATGCTGGTAAGTTTGCCATCTCTGGTGTTGCCAATACGATAATGTCACGGTCAACATTCATCTCATTTCTTTCATCATTTGAGTAGAACATCTTACCGTCGCTATTCTTATCGTCCCATTTGATTAAGCCTGTTTTTTCCCAGTTTTCAATCCATAGTGGCGCTTCGGCATGTGGTACACCTTGGCTTTCTGGACCGTTGATTGACTGAATCATGTTTACACGTGAAAAAGAAGCTAATGCAGGAATAGTGGTGTACATAATCGCGATAAATAATAATGTCCAACCAGCAGAACTACGTGCATCTCTTACTCTTGGTACTGTAAAGAAACGAACGATTACATGTGGTAAACCGGCCGTACCAAACATTAATGCACCTGTAATAAACAGTACATCAATCATGTCTTTAGAGCCTTCAGTATACTGAGCAAACCCTAATTCCGTAGAAAGACCATCCAATTTATCAAGTAAATAAACACTTGAACTATTACCCGTTGCATCCAGTAATTCTGCACCGAACCCTAATTGAGGGAAGATATGACCTGTCATCATGATTGAAAGAAAAACAGCAGGTACCATGAAAGCAAAAATCATGACACAGTATTGCGCTACCTGAGTATAAGTAATCCCTTTCATGCCACCTAAAACAGCATAGAAAAATACGACACACATACCGATATAAACGCCGGTATCTACTTCTACTTCAAGGAAGCGAGAGAATACAACACCTACACCACGCATTTGACCTGCAATATAGGTAAAGCTGATGAAGATGGCACAGATAACTGCAACAGTACGTGCTGATTGTGAATAGTAACGATCACCAATAAAATCTGGCACGGTAAACTTACCAAATTTACGAAGATAAGGAACCATCAAGAGTGCAAGCAGTACATAGCCGCCAGTCCACCCCATAATGTATACGCTACCATCATACCCAACGAAAGAAACAATCCCCGCAAGTGATATAAATGAAGCCGCTGACATCCAATCCGCCGCGGTTGCCATACCATTTAAAATAGGTGGAACACCACCGCCTGCTACATAAAACTCTTTTGTTGAACCCGCTCGTGTCTTAATTGCAATGCCGATATAAACAGCAAATGTAACCCCAACTACCAAATAGGTTAATGTTTGAACATCCATTTTTATTACTCCTTGTTATTCGTCAACACCATATTTTTTGTCGAGGGTATTTGATTTTTTTACATAGACAAAAATCAATATTAAAAAGACGTAAATGGAACCTTGTTGAGCGAACCAAAATCCTAATTTAAATCCCATAAAACTGAATTCATTCAATATATCAACGAGTAATATGCCGCACCCAAATGAAACAAAAGCCCAAATAACCAATAATTTTATTACCAGTTTGAGGTTTTCGTTCCAATATCCCTTTGCTTTATCTGAATCTTCAAAGCTCACTGCCACTCTCCTTAATCTTACTAATGAGAAAGAAATTAAAGCTAATTACGTTATTTTGTATTTAAATTAACCATCAATTAAACAAAAAATAAGCATTCACTTTTAATCACTTATTAGTTTTACTGAGAAAGTTATTTATCTTCTAAGTAAATGTGTTGTTAATACTATGTTAATTTATTTACTTTGCTACGGAGAGACAAAGAGCTAGATCATGTTTTACTGAATAAAAAGTGAGCATCTCATCACATTAGTTATCTATAATATTGTTTTTGTGAACAAAGGTTGTTTCCCCATAATTTTTTATTACGTGAATGAGTAAATAATTCAACTTTTTTGTGGGTTGATTAAAAACAATTTAAAATGATTTTTTATGCATTATTTTTGATTTTAAATTCATTTGTATGTAATTAGTAGTAGATTGACTAGGCTGTTATGCAGAAAAAATATAAAATCAAGTTACGTGCTAGGATTAAAGCAATAGCAATTAAATTATTAATAAAATAAAAAATCATATAGCAATACAGCATATATAGATTTTAGATGGATATATAAGTTATGGAATTTGAAACAATGTTAAATGAGTTAGCGAGTAAAGATGGGTCAGATCTTTATTTAGCGACTGGTGCTCCACCTTCTGCAAAATTTCAAGGCTCACTTATGCCTTTAAGTGATGTTTGTTTTAAGCCAGGTGAAGTTGGTAAAATTGCTAACGAAATAATGGATGAGGAACAAAAAGAAGAGTTTGCCCACACATTAGAGATGAATCTTGCTATTTCATTGGCAAGCATCGGACGTTTTCGCGTTAACATATTCAAACAACGAAATGATATCTCGATCGTTGTACGTAACATAAAAATTGACATTCCAAAGTTTGAAGATTTGAGGTTACCTGAAGTATTAAAAGAAGTGATCATGTCTAAAAACGGGTTAGTTTTGTTTGTTGGTGCGACGGGATCGGGTAAATCAACATCATTGGCTGCATTAATAGATTATCGTAATAGCAATTCTTCAGGCCATATTATTACTATTGAAGATCCCGTTGAGTTTGTACATAAACATAAAAAAAGTATTATTAATCAAAGGGAAGTAGGTGTTGATACGCGTAGCTTTCATGCTGCCTTAAAGAATACTTTACGCCAGGCGCCTGATGTTATTTTAATCGGTGAGATACGTGATAAAGAAACAATGGAACATGCTTTAGCTTTCTCTGAAACAGGGCATCTAGTGCTGTCTACATTACATGCTAATAATGCAAACCAAGCCATCGACCGTATCATTAACTTTTTTCCTGAAGAGCGACGTTTACAATTATTAATTGATTTAGGTAACAACCTTAGATCTTTTGTTTCACAACGTTTGGTGCCAACTATTGATGGTAAAAGGTGTGCTGCCATTGAAGTAATGATGGGAACGTTAACTATTCGAGATATGATCAAACGAGGTCAATTTGAAAAGCTAAAAGAGATAATGGAAAAATCTAAAGAGTTAGGTATGCAAACTTTTGATGGTGCGTTATTTGAATTAACGAATGAAGGTTTGATCAGTAAAGAAGAGGCGATTAAAAACTCTGACTCCCCAACTAACTTAGCACTTAAATTTAAGTTAGATAAAAGCAATGCCGAAGAAGCAGAAGAAGATAATACAAAACCAGTCAGTAATCTAAGCCTTGAAGAAGATCGTCCCAGTATGCCTGATATAAACGATCTCACTTTTTCATAACCTATTATTAATTATTTATCTAAAAAATAAGCGCTTCGGCGCTTTTTATTATAAAAAATTTAATAAAAACTTATGGAGTGCTTATACCAAAAGAATTAATAAGGTGATCATTCTTGCTGGTTAAAATAACCCCTAACTGCGTTGTGAGTTTTTAAGTGAGAACAACTATCTCCTACAACTCACGCCTTATTAGTGTTAATTTTTCCTGCGCAATCTCTGATCACTTATTTAATTCCATTGGTATTATTAGCAATTTATAGTCGATTTTTAGATTTATTTAATTAAACAACTAAATGCTGTTAGGTGCTGTTCGTTATTTTAAAATATAGAGAATATAGAGAATATAGAGAATATAGAGAATATAGAGAATATAGAGAATATAGAGAATATAGAGAATATAGAGAATATAGAGGTATAAGAATTAGATGAGTATTTTTGTACTAATTTAATATTGAAGTATTGAACTAAAGAATTTAGATAAGATAATAATAACTTTTATACACTGTTGGCGGAGTGGACGGGACTCGAACCCGCGACCCCCGGCGTGACAGGCCGGTATTCTAACCAACTGAACTACCACTCCTCCGAGTGTATAACAGTTTTACCACTTTATTTTATATCGCAGTGATAACGATTTAACACACTGTTGGCGGAGTGGACGGGACTCGAACCCGCGACCCCCGGCGTGACAGGCCGGTATTCTAACCAACTGAACTACCACTCCACGAGTGTGTTACAGTTATTTCTTTGTAAATTAATACTGGTGAAATAAACCATTTAGCTTTCATATAATACTGTTGGCGGAGTGGACGGGACTCGAACCCGCGACCCCCGGCGTGACAGGCCGGTATTCTAACCAACTGAACTACCACTCCACTGGAGTATTACAGTTCAAGCTTTGATAATTATCTATTACATTTGCAAGCAAATGAGTTGGCGGAGTGGACGGGACTCGAACCCGCGACCCCCGGCGTGACAGGCCGGTATTCTAACCAACTGAACTACCACTCCACGTGATAATCATCAGTTCAACTTTAGATTTTGCTAGATAGTATTGCCAACTCTAAATTTATAAAACTAAATTTATAAAACTAAATTTATAAAACTAAATTTATAAAACTAAATTTATAAAACTAAATTTATAAAACTAAATTTATAAAACTAAATTTATAAAAAAATTGTTGGCGGAGTGGACGGGACTCGAACCCGCGACCCCCGGCGTGACAGGCCGGTATTCTAACCAACTGAACTACCACTCCAGCAAAATCAACGTTACATAATATGCAACTCCGTTGAGGCGCAGATAATACGGAGTTGCAGGTACTGAGTCAATAACGAAAAACAAAAAAAACACAATATTTACAAGCTAAGGCGTCTGACTGCTCATTTTATGCTCATAGCGTTTATTTTTTAACATTATTTTCATCTATTTCTAATGGTTTTAAAGGTTCTATAGAAAGATCATCTAATGATAGTTCACCATTTTCTAGTAATTTCTTTTGCTTTCTTTTGAGAATAAATAAAACGACAAAGATACTAATGATAATTATCACAATGAGAATCGAAACTAAAATCCATAAATATTGAAATGTATCTGTTATTTCTATTTCTTCTGCTTCAATCGTTTTTGGTTCTAATTCCGCAACAGTGAGTTCTGCTGCTGAGCTTGTTATTGTGCTTTCAATTACTTCAAGTTCAGCGCTTGCCACTTCAAACTTATATTCTGGTAGTTGAAAGCTTAATTCTCGCCCGTCCACCGTCGTTGCAAATACTTCGCCTGAGTAGGTATAGTTTTTATAGGGTAATTCTATTTTAAGCGTTGTTGTATCGTTCTCTAATATTTGGTCGACAAGATGTACTATTAATTGTTTCGTATTACTGCCGCTACTATCTGTTATTAAACTATCTATCACCACTGAGTTTGGATCTATTTCTAACGGGTCAACAACAAAAGTAAACTCTGCACTGTTTTTGTTATTATTTGATTGTTTTATGTTGTAGCCAAGTGGTTGAGGGAAAACAACCATATCTGCATTATAACTGCGTATAAAAATATTATTCTTAGTTCTAATATTTACTAAATAACGCCCTGGCGTTAAGTCCATAAATAAACGGGTACTGAGCTTGCCATCAAAAGGTAATGAGTCATAAGATTGCCCATCATCTTTATAGAGTGCAATTGATTTTTGGCTGTCGTTAGTTTGTTCATCATTGTTAATTAATGAAACGGTTAAGCGTGCATTATTTAATAAATCTTTATCTGTGATTACCTGACCATCATTTATTAAAGAAATATAAGAAGTGAGGTATTCCTTGTTATAAACTTTGAGCGGTAATTTTTCTACTTTTAGAGTGGTTGGATTTAATAGCTGAATTCGGTTATTGCCGTTTAAAGAAGCAATAGCTTGCCATGGCCCTGGCATCGGGTTTTGTATTGTAATAATGTCTTGATTTCGATTGTTAAACCATCCAACGGACTCTGGTGGATGGCGCTGTGCATACCATTTGCTGCCATCTGGTTTAACTAGTACGACTTTTTGTGCATGCGATGGGTGATTTAATATAATAGTGACTTGTTCAGTATTAGGATCAATTCTAAAGCGGTTATCAAGTAAAGGGATATCATTGGGTGCATAAATAGTATGTGCCATTGAACTCGTTGCTGTGAACATGAGTAACGTGAATGCTATCCACTTTTTCTTAATTATCGCCACAAACAACTCCCTGATTTTTGTACTAGATTCAAACGCGATTCATGTTCTGTTAATTCTTCTTGACTGGCATGAATGACAGATAAAGGTGATAAATTTTGACGTAAACGTCGACCTGTATCATTTTTACCTGACTCATTATTGGCTAAATTTAAATCTTTTTGACCGCCAGACATGAGCAAATAAACATCGGCGAGGATTTCCGCATCTAATAATGCGCCATGTAATACACGATGTTTATTATCGATACCGTAACGGTCACATAAAATATCAAGATTGTTCCGTTTACCGGGGAACATTTTCTTAGCCATTGCTAATGTATCGGTTACTGTGGCGATTTCTTCAGTGGGTTGTGTCTTTTTATTTAAAAAACGAAACTCTTGATCCATAAAACCGACATCAAAGGGCGCGTTATGGATAACTAAGTCAGCACCTTTAATAAAATCAATAAACTCGTCAGCAATTTCTGAAAAGCGAGGTTTATCGTATAAGAATTCATCAGTAATCCCATGAACCGCCATTGCTTCTGGATCAATTAACATATCAGGTTGTACATAAACATGATAATGACGACCAGTTAAACGACGATTAATGACTTCAACACAACCGATTTCAATAATGCGATGCCCTACATAAATGAGTCCATCTTTATTCATACCGGTTGTTTCAGTATCTAATACAACTTGTCGGGTCAGTTTACTTGTGTTCATAGACATCTCTATTTATAGTTGTTGCGTATTTTAGCTGCTTAAGTTGCAGAATTTTCTGCTGACTAGTCTAACAAAATTTATGTGATGATATTAATGAAAAAAATTCAACTTTATACAGATGGTTCATGTCTTGGTAATCCAGGTCCAGGTGGTTATGGTGCTATTTTAGTGTTTAACGAACACCGTCGTGAATTGTCAGAAGGTTATGAAAGAACCACTAATAATAGAATGGAAATGTTGGCCTGTGTCAAAGGCTTAGAAAGTTTAACAGAAGTCTGTGAGGTAGATGTTACCACTGATAGCCAATATGTTCGCCAAGGTATCACGCAATGGATACATAATTGGAAAAAACGCGGCTGGAAAACAGCCGCTAAAGCGCCGGTAAAAAATGTTGATTTATGGAAAGCACTAGATGCAGCGCAAGATAAACATACGGTTAGATGGCATTGGGTTAAAGGGCATTCAGGACATCCTGAAAATGAACGTTGTGATGATTTGGCTCGAGAAGCCGCAGAAGCAAATCCGACTCAGCCTGATGAAGGTTTTGATGGCTAGTCGCTTAAACGATTAACTAAACAGGTTTATTGCTAAGGTTTCCTTGTTTTTGTTTTGTTTAGTTAGTTTAATTCTTTGGAATGAGATTGCTTTGTAGCAATTGGTTGATTATTAATAATCGTTCTTTTGAATTCGAAACTAGATTTTACTGGAGTCATTGGCGTACAACGTTTTTTGGCTACGATAAAATAAACACTGCAGAAAAAAGATAAATAGCGTTGCCCTATATTTTCTATTAACGACAATAAGGGACCTTCAGGCTGCGCTGAAATATAATCAAAGTGTTGTTTTTGTTTAATTTCAAACCCTAATAAATGTAACCAATCGATAACGCGATTCGGTGAAAATAGACGTGCAGTTTGGGTATTTTTAGGGGTAAATAACGAGCGGCATCCAAAAAAACTGTAAGGGTTATAACCACTGATCACAAGTGTGCCATCTAATGTTAATACGCGATCTATTTCTCGTAATAATTGATGAGGATCACTCGAAAAATCAAGCTCATGTACCAAAATGCAACAATCAATAGTAGAGTCTTGAAAAGGTAAATCATGTAAGTCACTTTTTAAACCGATATCAGTACCGTCTTCTGCACAGTTGATTTGATGGCGAATAGGGCATTGATCGGTTTTTAATTGGGTACTCAAATGACCTAGTTTTAATAAGTGGTAACCAAAGCAGTGTGATATCGCGTTATTAACAAGATGTTGAGTCTGCGCTTGTAAATGTTCGCCATTACTTAACTGTAACCAATCAGTAATTGGCGTTAAGATACGTGATGTTTTTGCTATTTTCATAGATGCGTCCATCCCCCAAATTTTAAAAGTTGAGATAAATTATGTTTAGTGTTTTAACCATTCCAGCCTTCGATGATAACTATATTTGGCTTATCAAAGATAGTCAAAGTCAGCGATGTGTTGTAGTTGATCCTGGTGACGCAACACCCGTCTTGGAAATATTAGCGGCACAAAACTTAACGATTGAAGCGATTATTATTACTCATCATCACCAAGATCATACTGGTGGCGTAAAAGACCTTGTGTCAGACAACCCAAAAATTAAAGTATTCAGTAAAAATCCTCTTTTTGAAAATGCTCACTTAGTTGATGAAGGAGATGAGGTTTCTTTTTTTGATGACAAGCTCTCTTTTAAAGTGTGGCAGGTGGCGGGTCATACACTTGATCATATTGTTTACTTTAATGAGCAAATGTTATTTTGCGGAGATACTTTGTTTTCAGCTGGCTGTGGACGTGTTTTTGAAGGAACTCACCAACAAATGTTTGATGCACTTTCCCGTTTAGCGGCTTTAGATGAAAATATGAAAGTTTATTGTGCGCACGAATATACACAAAATAATCTTATTTTTGCTTTACATGTTGATCCCCATAATAGCGATCTGATTGCCTATATTAAACAAGTTAGTAAATTACGTCAGCAAGGTTTGCCAAGTATTCCTACGACGATTAAATGCCAGAAATTAGTGAACCCTTTTTTGCGGTTTGATGATGAGGCGTTAGTTAATAACTTACAAAATATCTTAGCCAAAAAAATTACATCAGGATTACAATGCTTTAAAGAGCTTCGTCTTTATAAAGATCATTTTTGATTGCATGATTAAAAAAACATAGAATACGCACTTTAATTTTGCAAATGGTCATACTATGAAACTTTTTTTGCCTTTATTTTTAATAATATTGCTGAGTGCTTGTCAAAGTACTTCTTCACAAGCGCCCGAATTCATTGAAGTTTCAAGTGAAGCGAGCACGACCACAAATGCAGTTGATGATACTAATGAAGAAGGCTTAACAAACCTCGTTAAAGATCAATCTAGACAGCAGCTTGGTCCCTTAATTGATAAATCTTATGAAAACCTCTGGGTGAAGTTAGCTGAAGGGTTTAATTTTGAAGTGCCAGATAATTCTCGTGTTGCAGAACAACGTGATTATTACCTAAAACATCCTGCATACTTAAAAAGAGTATCAAAGCGCGCAGAACCTTTTTTGTGGTTAATTGTCGAGCAGATAGAAGCTAATGATTTACCACTTGAATTAGCATTGTTGCCTATTGTAGAAAGTACTTTTGACCCTTTTGCCTATTCACATGCTGGGGCATCTGGTTTATGGCAGTTTATGCCTATGTCAGGGCTTCGTTTTGGTTTAAGTCAAGACTGGTGGTACGACGGCAGAAGAGATGTTTATGCCTCAACCCGTGGTGCGCTTAAATATATGCAAGTCTTGCATCGTTATTTAGGCGAAGACTGGCTGTATGCCTTTGCTGCTTATAATTCTGGAGAGGGGCGAGTAGAGCGAGCCATTAAAAAGAATAAAAAAGCAGGGAAAGCGGTTGACTACTGGAGTCTATCACTACCGAAAGAGACTCAAAATTATGTGCCTAAATTTTTAGCGTTGATCGATATTCTGCGTAATCATAAAAAATATAATATCGATTTACCGTATATTCCAAATCAACAAGCACTTTCTTATGTCAATATTGGGTCTCAAATAGATCTTGCTTACGCAGCTGAACTTGCTGAGTTAAGCCTTGCAGAGCTTCAATTATTAAACCCTGCTTTTAACCATTGGGCAACGTCTCCGAATGGTCCTCATAATCTTTTATTACCGACTCTTATTGCTGAAGAGTTTACAGAGAAGCTTGCTAAAATTGATATTAATAAACGTGTTCGTTGGGACCGTTATCTCGTTAAAGCTGGGGATAGCTTAAGTGTCATTGCACGAAACAAGCAAACAACAACGCGAGTATTAAAACAGATAAATGATTTGGACAGTTCATTTATTAAAATTGGACAACCTCTTTTAATTCCTATTGCGAGTAAATCACAGCAGCTAGCGTTGTCTTTACAAGCAAAACGATTTGAAGCTCAAACCTCTAAAAATAGTGCTACAAACAAAAAGATTATTCATGAGGTCATTGAAGGAGATACACTTTGGGATATAAGTCGAGAATATAAAGTTACGTCAAAAGAAATAGCTAAATGGAATGGTTTTAAAACACAAAAAACATTACGTTTAGGTCAAAAGTTAATTATTTGGAAACCTGTATCGACAACTGCTGTGGCTGATTCAAAGCAATTTACTCGTCATGTTACCTACCAAGTTCGTTCTGGTGATTCTTTGGGTGAAATAGCGCAGAAATTTAATGTTAAAACGGCTGATTTAATACGCTGGAATAATATTAAAAACAGTAAATATATAAAATCAGGACAAAAACTAAAAGTGTTGGTTGATGTTAGAAATACGAGTACTTAATATTTGGATACTGTCATAAAAACGGTGTTACAAGCTTCATCGTTTTTAAATATATAAACGTAATCTGTTTAGTGATTACGTTTATTATAAATACCAAATACCAAATACCAAATACTAAATACTAAATACCAAATAACAAATACTAAAGAGATTCATTTTTTAAAGGCACTGAGTAGATTATCTAATCAGTGCCTTTTTATTGAGCTGTAATGTAGGTTATTTGATGTAGAAGCATTAACACCGTTTTATGACAGCTTCCATTTTTTAATAAACGTCAATACTCAACAGAATATTTTACGCTTTGCTTAAGCTATCGACTGTTTGAGATACATTTTGAGCGCCTAATTGAATATCATTCATGACCGTTTCTATTTTACTTATTTGGTCACGGCCTTTCTCTGCAAATTCAGACACTGCATTAATACCTTCTTGAACGTTCTTTGTTATTTCTTGATTATTGGCAACAACCTCTGATATTTCTTTCGTTGATTCAGTTGTTCTAGAAGCAAGTTGCCTCACTTCATCAGCAACAACTGCAAAACCTCGCCCTTGATCTCCAGCCCTTGCCGCTTCAATTGCTGCATTCAATGCAAGTAAATTGGTTTGGTCTGCAATACTTTTAATGGTTGATACCATTGATTGAATGTTATCGGCTTGCTCACTGAGCATTTCTATTAGCTCTGTTGTTTTAATTGTTTTATCTGAAATGTCAGCTGATGTTTTAACTGAAGAGGCTAACATACCTGATGCTTTCTCAATCATTTCTACGGTTTCTAATGACGTTTCATGAGCAATCGTTGAAGCATTCCTTACCAGCGTTTCTCGTTCAATATTGTGGGTGATATTACTGGCAAACTTTATGACTTTGATGACGTTATTATTACTATCGATAATTGGGTTATAAGTTGCTTCCAACCATAAATCATTACCATGTGCATCTTTTCTTAAAAATTGACCGCTTTTAAAATTGTTTTGTTGTAAGTCTTCCCAAAACGTTGGATTTTCTTTATAAAAGGACTCTTCACAAAATATGCGATGGTGTTTTCCTTGTATGCTTTTTAAATTATATTGAACTGCATTTAAAAAATTATCATTAGCAGTAAGAATATTGCCTTGAGGAGTGAACTCAATAATTGCTTGTGATTTATCAAGGGCAGTAAAAACGGCTTCTTTTGACATAGATGCTATTTTTTTATTCGTTACATCTGTCGCTATTTTCATTATTTTGGTTACGTGACCATTTTTAATAATAGGAAAATAGGTGGCTTCAAGCCAAATAGTTTCACCGCTTTTATGTTTTCGCATAAACGTACCTTTGTTAGCTGCGCCTTGTCTAAGCAACTTCCAAAAAGACTGGTATTCATTTGATTTAATGTATTCTGGAGTACACATATTCGAATGATGGATACCGAGAACTTCATTTCTTTGGTAGCCAGTTATATTTAGAAATAGATCATTTACGTCAAGAATGTCTCCATTTGGAGTAAACTCTATTGTTGCTACACTTTGCTTTATTGAGTCGATAATAGAATTTGACTCTTTAAGCATTGTTTGGCATTTATTTAGTTCATTTTTTATTTGTGTGTTAAACATTTAATTTCCGCTAATAAGCATAAGATCTTTATACTTTTTTTAAACTGTAAGTCGTTAATTTCATTTATATAAAGCTAGTTTATTAACTTATCCGATATTCGAAGTCGTTAATCAACTGTCAGAAAGAATCATCTATTGTTTTTATTACTCTTGGTCTTTAAATAAGTGATGCATATGGTTTGAGTTCGAAACAATAGTTGATCAATTCTAAATTCTCTTAAAATAATGAGACGATAAAGAAGTAAAAAATGTAAAAAATCTATTAAACTCAGCCTTTCAGTATAGTGTTAATAGGGGATATTAATAACCGTAGATGTCATCGATTTTTGCATTTATGGTGTTTTATTGATGATAATAAAAAGGGATCTAGGCCTTATCTACACTCAATATTGAACTTTGATGTGAAGTTAATTTTAATTTAATATCTTAATGATGTTAAACCTCATCAAGGTTTGCTTTCCTTTTGTCATAAAAGCTATAATTGATAAAATTTAATGACTTAGTACTTATTTTTGATTTAATCGTATTTATTTTATGCATATCAGGGAAGTTATAAATGGAATTAAGCCTGATTTTAAATCAAGGAAACTGGTTAAATAGCTGCGTTGAGATAGCGTTAGCAATCATTGTCCTTTTTAATATTTCTATTACACGCATTAAAGTCAGTTTGTTTACTTGTGCTGTCATATCGATTCTCTGGCATGTCTCTGTACCTGATGTTATTTCTACTACTTCCTTATCTTGGTCTTTTTTCTTGTTAGAAACGTTGCGATACCTATCTTGGGTTATTGTTTTACTCTATTTGTTAATGCTTACTAGAGGGTCTAAATTACCCAATATTTGGGCGTATAGTTTATATACCGCATTGCTGGCTACTTTATCATTATTTGTTTATAGCTTTAGCCATGATGCAGCGCTTTTCCCCTCTCCGGTTTTAGCGTTTTATATTAAAATTTTGCTCGGGTTATTTGGTTTTGTTGTCTGTGAACAATTAATTAGAAATGATAATTCTAGTCGAATGACAAAGCTCGTGGCACTGGTTGCTTTTATTATTTTTGCTTACGATATTATTGTCTTTTCATTGTTGTTGTTAAATAGTGATTTAAATAAATCGTTGTGGGAAGCCAGAACCGTGATTAGTTCTGTTACCTCATTGATTCTTGCAATCAGTATTATTTTTTATGCAGATCAATTGAAGGAGCGTAGCAGTTTTAAGCTTTCTAACAGTGTTATTATTTTTAATACGAGTTTAACGTTAGTGGGTGGTTTTTTAATTGTTATTGCTTTAGTCGCTTCAGCGCTCGATTATTTTAATATCAGTTGGTTAAGTGCTTCTAAGGTGATGCTATATGTATTTGCCGTGTTTTTAATTATTGCACTATCACTATCTGAAAGAATTCGAGATAGTTTTGTTGTTTGGACCAGTAAGCATTTTTTTGCACATAAATATGACTATAAAAAACAATGGATAAAACTAGATCTCTTATTATCAGAGCAACATAAAAATCAAAACTGTTACGATATTTCCTTAAACGCATTAAGTACGATTTTTAATTGTAGCGGCGGTGGTATATGGGTTAAAGGTCAACAGTTTTATACATCGGTCGCCATGGATAAATTAGCATTTGTTGGTCGTTTACCTATTGAATCAAGTCAGACGAATTTTATACATAGGTTAGAACAAGAAGAGTGGGTTTTTCAGGTCAATGAGTCTGCTAGTAAATACGATCCTCAATATAATTTTGATCTACCTGAATGGGTTTCTTATGTTGATAACGCATGGATAGTCTTGCCGCTTAATACTTCATCGGGTTTGATTGGTTTTGCTGTGCTGTGTAAAAGTAATTTAAATGAAAAAGAAAAATTAACTTGGGAAGATCTTGATTTACTGAAACTCACAGGGCGACAAATAGCGAGTTACATTAGTAAAGAACAAGCATCTGAAAAACTTATTCAAAACCAACAGTTTGATATGTTTAATAAAATTTCTGCGTTTGCAATTCATGATATTAAAAATTTGATTGCCCAACAGGGCTTAGTTGTTAAAAACGCTGAGAAATATAAACATCATCCTGAATTTGTTGATGATGTTATTGCCACAATTGCTAATTCAGTTAATAAAATGGATCAGCTTTTAAAAAAAATGAAAGGTAAAACTGAATCTAAAACAATCGATGTATGCGATTTATTAACACAAGCTGTTGATATGAATATGAATGGTTATCCTACACCGGTGTTTTCTCATTCATGCTCTAGTGTTTTTATTAATGGCGATAGTGATAAATTATTAATGGCTATTAACCATCTCATTAAAAATGCTCAAGATGCAACTGATGAAGATGGCTATGTTCATTTATATCTAAGCTGTAAAAATAATGAGATCTGGCTTGAAATTATGGATTCGGGTACAGGTATGGACCAAGATTTTATTAAAAATGAATTATTTCAACCTTTTAATAGTACAAAGGAAAATGAGGGGATGGGAATCGGGGCATATCAAATTCGTGAAATTATCCATTCATTAAATGGAGAGTTGATCGTTGAGAGCAAGCCTAAAGAAGGGAGTAAATTTTCGATTTATTTACCGATGGCAAGTTAAGGTTTAGAGCGTACTACAACATGGATAATGTTTGTTTTAGTTGGTTTGGGTGATCACAAATTGTTAAGTGATTTACTCTAAAACAGTATTTTAGTTAAATTTTAAAAGAGAGAAAAATATGAATAATTACCTTTTGGGACTTCTCTGTGCAGTGATGATTAGTGGCTGTGCAAAGACGGTTGTTTTAAATGAAGAACCTTATTCTGAAAAAGTAAAATTTTCTGAATATAAAATAGGTAACAATGATCAATTGATGATCAGTGTGTGGAAGAATCAAGAGCTTTCAATCAGTGTGCCTGTTCGTCCTGATGGTAAAATATCGATGCCGCTTGTTGGTGATGCTCAAGCCCAAGGTTTATCGCCGGAAGCGCTAGCATCTGAATTAGCTGACAAATTAAGTAAATACATTCGTGGACCTAACGTTACTGTCATTGTACTTGGAGCGAATAGTGCTTCTTATTCAAGCAGAGTACGTATTACTGGTGCAGTGAATGGTCAACTATCTATTCCTTATTACACTGATTTAAATGTGCTTGATTTAGTGTTAGAAGCAGGTGGTTTAACTGAATTTGCTAATGCCGATGAGTCTATTTTATACAGAAAAACACCTGATGGCATTAAACCTTACCATGTAAATGTTGATGATATTCTAAACAAAGGCATTTTAGATACTAACTATACCCTTCGCCCATCTGATATTTTGATTATTCCTGAGAGTGTATTTTAACAATGGATATTACAGAAATTTTTAAGTACGTCGCTGTAGTATGGCGTGAAATGTGCCAACGAAAGTTTAAAGTCGCTTTTGTAATAACAATTATAAGCTTCGTTATTATGTTCGTCGGTATTTTACGTCCACCTAGCTATTCTAGTTCAATTACGATATTTGCTGATAATCAGAATATTATTAAGCCTTTATTAGGTGCTAAAGCGGCTGTGACGGAGCTAAAGCAAAATAGAAGTAACCAGGTACGTGATATTATTTATTCACCGCGTATTTTATCTGAGGTCGTTGATAGTGTTTATGGTGAAGGTGCTTTCCCTACCCCTTTATCAAAAGATATTAAAATGAGCCAAGTTCGTAGCAATATAAGTGTTGACGGAAGATCTGGTAACTATATTCAAGTTTCTTATAAAGATGATAGCGCTGAAAGAACCTTTGAAATTCTAAATAAAGTGGTTGCGGTCTTTATAGAAGACAGTGCAGATACTAAACGAGAAGAAAGTCGTAGTGCGTTTAACTTTATCGATCAACAAGCGGCTTCTTATAAGGCTTTATTACTAAAAGCGGAAGATAAATTAAAAAGCTTTCAATCAACTAATTTTGATGGAACTGAAGATGAAGTTAACAATCGAATTGCGACTCTTCGATCTTCAATTGAAGAGTTAAATATTCAAATACAAGAAAGTAATACACGTAACGCGAGTTTGAAAAAACAGTTATCTAGAGAAAATAAATATGCGAGTAATGATTATGAAAGTGCTGTTTATAATACTCAATTAAGAGAACTTAAAAAGCAAAAAGCCGCTTTACAAATAAACTATGAAGATAGTTATCCAGCGATCGTAGACATTAACTATCAAATTAATGATCTAGAAAAAGTTATTTCAGAAGTTGGCACTAAAAAGAGCACACAAAAAGCCGTTAATGCTGACTTTAATCCTTTATATGAAGAGTTAAGAAGTTTGTCCTCGGCTGCTGAAATCGAACACCGTACATTATTAAATCGTCTTAAAGCATTTAATCGATTATTAGATGAGTCTTATGAGCGACGTAAGCGTATTGCCAACAACAAAGCTGAACTTTCTGAATTAACACGAGATTACAGTGTATTCCAAACTCAATATGAAGAAATGCTAACTAAAAAAGAGAAAGCCCGAATTTCAATGGTTTTGGATATTCAAGGGCAAGGGGTGAATTATAAATTACAAGAAGCTGCGACGTATCCAAACAAACCACTTGGTGCACGCTTTATTCACTTCTTTGCTGCAGGACCTCTTGTTGCATTATTGATTGTGATAGCTATTTTTGTTGCTAAAATCTTAGTTGATTCAAAAATCAGATTCTCATCAGAAATTAAAGAAATTGAAGGTGTTACCTTGTTAGCAGGTATCCCTCATGCCACATCTAGTGCTGAAAATAGAACGCATCGTGTTCATAACACTTTCTTATTACTTTATTGCATAGTGTGTATGTTTGGCTATGTTGCTATTGCACTCGCTTATAAATATGGTGCCTCTTTAGAAAACATTATTGCTTTAGGAGGATTTTAATATGCCTTTATCTGATAACGCTTTAAAAAATAATAACGAATTAAAAAGTAATGATTCATCTATGTTGGATACTGTTAACACCAATCAAATAAAGGAGATGACAGAAGCGCCTTTATTATCGGCTAAAGAACTAGATGAACGTAAAATTATTTACCCTGGTTTAGATGATTACAAAACTCTTAATGCTTATCGTGAACTGCGTACTAATTTGCTCAACAAAATGAACCATAATAACTTTATTTGTATGGTCACTGGGATTTCACAGCAATCAGGTACTAGTCATGTCAGTATGAACTTAGCAACTAGCATTGCTTTAGACCAAGGTAAAACGGCGCTAGTTATTGACTGTAATATTTATAAACCACGTATTGCTTCTTATTTAAAAGAAGAACCGACGATTGGTTTAACGAACTTCTTAGCGAAAGACACTGATTCTATTACAGATATTATCTATCCTTCTGGTATTCCTCGTGTAAGAGTCATTCCTGTTGGTAATAATACCATTCATGCAGCAGAGCTTTTTTCTTCAAATAAGATGCAGAATTTTATTAACTCAATTAAAAATCGTTATCCTGACCGTTTTATCATCATTGATACACCGCCAATTGGTTTATATGCAGAGACGCAAATATTAGCTTCAATTTGTGATACTGCGATATTAGTGGTTGGCTATGGACAATCGAATTCTTCACAAGTAGAAGCCGGAATTGATGCGATAGGCAAAGATAAACTAGCAGGGTTAATTCTTAATAATCAATAGTTAATAGTGTGAATATGAAATTAAAAAAACAGTGTTTTAAATTTATAGAAACGGGCTTGGTAATTTTATTACCAAGCATTGCTATTGCTAATGATTTACCAGGCTCTGTGAGTGAAAGTTATATCTCATTAGGTCTTGAACATACTCAAAGTAATAATATCAATCAATCCTCTGATAATGAGCAATCTGGGTTTGAGCAACGTGCTGATATTGGCGTTGGTTATTTTAATCAAACCGCCACTAATTTTACTGCGTTAGATTATTCAGTGTATTACTCAACGTCTAATGGAGATGAACTCGATGATGATAGTGATATTTCGGGGAGCTTAAGTATTACACAAGAAATATTCAGCCCTAATGTTTTACTCAATTTAAACCATTTTAGGCGCCAATATTTACTCGACCAATCTGGCGTGGATAATCCAGATAATAGTGGAAGCAGAGATGTGTTTACTATTAATCCTGTTTGGAATATCCCTTATTCTCGTCGAGCTGGTTTTTCGTTAAGTTACGATTATACCGCTACACGTTATAGTGATGACGAAGATGAAGAGACTGATAGAAACGGTGTTGGTGTTACTTGGTATAATAAATTAACGCCTAAAGCACGCTTTGAATTATCAACTAATTTAAGTGATATTGATTATAAAAATACAGGATTTGACTATCAAGAAGTAACCGTCGATGCCTCTGTTAATGGAGATCTACTTGCTGGAACTTATTTAATATTATTAGGTTATAGCCGTGTAATATTAGATGATGGCCATGAAGAAGGCGGGATATTTAAGCTATCTTACGCTTATCAGTTTAATCGTCATAATTTGTCTGTGAATGCACAACGAGAGTTGAGTGATTCTTCTTTAGGCTTAGGGACTGATAACCTTGATAACGAAGATGAAACATTTGATGATAATGAAATATTATGGATAGATAGAGTGGACTTGCAACATAGATTCACTATTACTAACCGTTTAAGTAATAGTAATACGTTATATTATCAACAAGAAACATCTGTCACGACAGATGAGACTGATCCGCGCTGGGGAGGCTCTGTTTCTTTAAATTTTCAAAATACTAAAAAAATCAGTTCATTTATATCTTTAGATTACAGTGAATCGACTATTACTTCCGATTTCGATAAACAGGTTATAAATGCAACGATTGGAGGGCGGTATTTAATTCGTCCTCAATTAAGTTTATCACTACAAGCAGACTATGAAGATCAATCAACCGATGATGATGACGATTCAAGTTATGATGAATTAAGCTATACAGCTAGAATTGAATTTAAGTACTAAATACTGGCATTAAGGATTAAAGATTGAAAAATAACAAAGCAGATACATTACTGATTGTTGAAGATGACTTGGGTTTACAAACCCAATTAAAGTGGCATTTTGCCGACTACAGTGTGGTCATTGCTGCAAATCAAAAAGAAGCTATTTCTGCTATACGCTTACATGAACCTAAAGTAATGATTCAAGACTTAGGCCTACCACCAGATGAAGATGGTGTTACAGAAGGTTTTGAATTGTTACAACAAGCATTACATTTACGCCCACACATGAAAATTATTGTCATGACAGGTAACGAAGGTAATGAGCATGCAATGAAAGCCGTTAAGTTAGGTTCTTATGACTTTTACGCGAAACCAGTAGATGCTGATACATTAGATTTAATTGTTCAACGTGCTTTTCATATTTATCATTTAGAAGAAAAAAATCGCCAACTTAATACCCAAAAAGAATCTATGCTGAATGGTTTGATTGCCAGTGATACGAAGATGCTTAAAATTTGTAAAATGGTCGAAAAAATTGCACCAACAGATGCATCTTGTTTATTAATTGGTGAAAGTGGTACAGGTAAAGAAGTGATTGCGAACTCTTTACACCAACTTAGCTTACGTAAAGATAACAACATGATCGCCATTAATTGTGCGGCTATTCCTGAAAACTTAATTGAAAGCGAATTATTTGGATATGAAAAAGGGGCCTTTACTGGTGCAGTAAAAAGTACAGTTGGTAAAATTGAAATGGCGCATAAAGGGACCTTATTTCTTGATGAAATTGGTGATATGCCATTACATTTACAAGCCAAATTATTGCGTTTCTTGCAAGAGCGAGTCATTGAACGAGTAGGTGGTCGAAATCAAATTAATATCGATACGCGCATTATATGTGCAACGCATAAAGATTTAGACAAGTTAGTTAAAACAGGCGAATTTAGAGAAGATCTTTTTTATCGTATTGCTGAAATACAAATAGATATTCCGCCTTTACGAGAACGTGGTTCAGATAAAATACTATTAGCTAAATATTTGCTCAATAAGTATGTCAAAAAACAAAAATTACAAATTATTGGTTTTTCTGAAGACGCAATTAATGGTATTGAAACACATACTTGGCCAGGTAATGTGCGTGAAATGGAAAACAAAATTAAACGAGCAGCTATTATGTGCGATTTAAAATACATCAGTGCGCTTGATTTAGGTTTTGTAAATGAAGATATTGCACCATTAAACTTAAAAGAAATTAGACGAAATGCTGAAATGAGTGCATTGAAGCAAGCTTTAATCGCTTCTGATAATAACATTAGTGCAGCTGCTAAATCTTTAGGTATTACTAGGCCAACGCTTTACGACCTAATGAAAAAATACGATATGCAATAATTATAAAACTATTTTCAGCTACCTTTCGTAAAAGGGAAAAACATGAAAAAACAAACGACTATTATCTTCAACTCATTAGTATTGGCTAGTTCTCTATTATTAACGGCTTGTAATGGGGATAGCGATACGAGTAATGTTGCTGAATTATCGCAATACACACAACAAGCGCAGACTTACTTAGATCAAAGTCAATTTAAAGCCGCGCTCAACTCTGCTAATAATGCTGTTTTACTTTATCCTGACCACCTTGATGGCTATATGCTTTTAGCGAAAACATTTAATAAATTAGGTCAATCTGGTCAAGCTATTGATATTTTAAATAAATTTGAAGGTACTAAAGATTCAGACTATTACTTATTGCTACTAGAAACATATCAACGTAGTAAAAAAGCGATTTCTGCTAATCGATTAATTGCAGAACATTCTGATCTTTTATCGAAAAATGAAAATCAATTTAAATTATTACAAGCGAAGTTATTTTTATTAGAAAATAATCAAATAAGCGCATTAGCTAGCTTTAAAGAATTACAAAATGTGACTAACTTTGAAAGTGAAGGTTTTATTGGTGAAGCAAGAATTGCAGCTGCTAATAATGAAAAAGAAAATGCATTAGCATTACTTGATAAAGCAGTACAAGCGGATGATAAGAATGTTGAAGCGTTAATCCTCAAAGGTTTTTTATTGATGGAAAAAGGCGATATAGAAAATGCTGAAAAAACCTTATCTTTTGCCTTAACAGTAGTACCTTCATCAGATATTTTTACACCGGAACGTATTAATATATTAAAAGCACTTACTTCAATATTAACCTCACAAGGCCGTAGTTCTGAAGCGCTTTTATATTCTCGTATCTTAAGTGATGAGTTCCCAACAGCAACAACTGTTAATGAATATTATGTCTCTGCTCAACAGTATTACAAAAGAAAACAAACGGCTTTAGCAAAAGCTGAGTTATATAAAATACTTAAAATCGATGCTAATAATAAAAAAGCATCAACGATGTTAGGTGTTATTTTATATACTGAAGGTGATATTAATGGTGCTGAGAAATATCTCTCTGGCATGATTGATCCTGAAACAAATACACCTCAATTAACGCAAATCTATGCGATGACACAGCTTAAATTGAATCAAAGCAATGACGTATTAGCTATTTTAGACAATGTAATTGATTACGAAAACCGCCTCGATACGTTAACCCTTTATACTATTGCTGCTATATCAGAGAAAAAATTTGATAAAGCTGATGTATCAATGAAACGCATTGAAACGTTGTTTCCTGATTCGTCTAAATTGACGATATTAAAAAGTAGTTACATTAGTGCTAAATCACCGGAAGATCATTCACAGATGCTTGCTGTCTTAGAGCAAGGTTTATCTGAACATAATGCGGACTTATCACTTCAGACGGCTTATTTAAAAAAACTCGTTGAATTAAAAGAGTTAAATAAAGCAGATGAGTTTGTAGAGAAACAAGCAATGGAAGAAGGTAATGCGATTGGCACTCGTTTATTGCTTGCTAATTATTACTTGTATAGAAAACAGTTCACTGTGGCTGAACGACATTTTAATGAGATAATTAAAGTGTCTGCCGATAATACCCAAGCTTATTTTGGTTTAGCACAAAGTAAACAGTTGCAACTTAAATGGGATGAAGCCTTTAACGAATATGCTCGAATAATTAATTTATACCCAGAAGAACTACGTGCATATTACGGTGCGGTTATAAGCCTTAAACAGCAAAATAAAGACCCATTAAATGTTGCTTCTTATTTATCAAGTAAACATAACCCTAATATTTTAGCTTTGGTATTAGCTGATTATCAATACCAAAATAAACAATTTACAGAGGCTGATAAATTAATTAAAGCCGCTTCTAATTTACCCGTTGAATTAAAAGATAAAGCTGAAAAATTACAAGAGCAAATAAGTAATGAAAGAATCATTGCTGTCATTAGATCTCAACATTACTCTATTGCGCGAGATTTAGTGTTAGCTCAATTACAGTTAACGCCTACACAACCTTTATTTTTAATGAGGTTAGCAACAATTGAAACTCTTTCTGGTCAATATGCAGAAGCTGAGAAAGTGTTAAAGCAAATAGAGTCCATGCTACCAGATACTTATCAAGTTGTGTTGTTAAAATCGCAACTTGCATTTGCCCAAAAAGATGTTGAAAAAGCTGAGCAATTATTAAGAGTTGAGTGGGATAAAAACACACAGGAAGAAGTCGCTGTTGAGCTTTATAAGCTTTATCAAGAAAGCGATGCAGACAAAGCTCTGGTATTTCTTGAAAAATGGTTATTACAAGCTCCAGCAAGTGTGTATGCCAACTTAAATGATGCAATGTATTTACAAGCTAAGGGTGATAACAAAGAAGCGGTTCTAGCTTATGAAAAGGTACTTGCTATTGTACCTAATGAATTAAGAAGCCTTAATAATATTGCTTGGTTATATTTATTAGATAACGATCCTAAAGCTGAAGAGTTTGCATCAAGAGCCTATAAAGTTGCGCCTAATAATGCAGCTGTTTTGGATACGTATGGTTGGGTATTGTTTAAGAACAGCAAAATTGCTGAAGCAAAGCTATTTTTAGAAAAAGCACTAAAGCTTTCACCTGATGATGTAGAAATACAAAAGCATTGGTCTGAGGTTTCTAAATAAACATTAGATAATGGAAAGGGGATATACAACTATCCTTTTTTAACAAATCAAATTAGATCTTTATTCGAAACCTTAATTCAGATGGCTAAACTCCTTTGAATTAAGGTTTTTATTTAACTTGATACAGCTGATAATTAATAGGTTAAATATCAGCTGTATCAAGCGACTCAATACCTCTTATCTTGTAAGTATGTTAAATCTTGGAATGTTTTACAGTGTAATTGAGTGTTCTTTTTTAAGAAAAGATCGAGCTTAGTTAAAGAGTAAGGTACGAGGCTTTTAGGGTGCCCCATGATGTTAAAAACAGCATCTGCTTGTTGTTCTTTTATGTGTTTATCTAATGCGCTTTGTAATTGCCCAGCTTTTGCACCATCAATCATGACTGGACCGTAAGTACTCTGCGTTAGACGCTCAAAATAATATTGATTGTTGGCAACCATTGCTTGTCCGTCACCAAATGGTTTAAATTGTTGGCTTGAAAACTTTTTATGAAAGGCAAGTTTCCAGAAAAATAATGGCGAGGTTTTAAAAGCACTAATAGGCAGCTCAATAAACTCACCTGATGAATTGGATTCTAGAGGATCAGTTGAAAATCGCCAGTGAGGTAATTGAGGCATATTTTTAAAGTTAAAATGGCGAGTAGGGTCAGTTGAATGACCTTGATTAAACACGGTGCTGTCTAACCAAATACCATTATTTAATAATGCCTCTTTTATCTTGTTAAAGGGCTGTAAACACCATCCTCCTGCACGATAGGCAAAAATAGGTTGTTCTGTGCAGTGTTGCAATTCAGCCTTGTATGAACGTACTATTTCATTAATTTCAGAGACTGAGAAGTCATGTAATCGATAACGTTCAGTATTAATCTGCCAACCGTTTTCATCGTAAGTACTATCAAACCAATGCGGGTGGATATGTAATTGTATATCATGCCCTGCTTTTGATAATGTCAGTAGTTGTTTTTGGATTTTTTGGTGTTGTTCAGCCAACTCAGGAAAGTCAGATGAATAATCTTTTAATTTAACGAGAAAACCAGCGTCGACAAATAAACAAACTTTACTGTTATATTTATTTAAAACGTCAATGAGTTGGTTAGTAGGATGTAGCATGCAGTTTTCTACTGAGCCAGGATTTTTTCCAAAAAAAAGCTCATAATCTAAGCTAATTAAATAATTTACTTTTTGCATTTGTACTTCCTGTTAAAGCGTTTTTATACCTATTAAGGCTGGTTTTTTATATTTTTATGTGGAAAAAATGGTATAAAAATATACTAACATTTACAACCTAAAAAACTATTGTTATGTTACGCGCCTATAATCACCACAATGCTAAGGAGAGGCTAAGTGACCGATCAAGATTACTCTTCAAATCAACCTTTCAAACGATATAAAGTTAAGCAAGATACCATTAAAATGTTCGGAATTGATATTCACCCGATGGGTATGTCAGCAGCATTAGATGTCGTTAATGAATGCATCACTTCTAAGCAGTCTTTACATGTTGGTATGTTAAATGCGGCCAAAGTAGTCAATATGAAAAGAAACCCCGCATTAGGCGAAGATGTGGCGTCATCTAATTTGATTTTGGCGGATGGCAGCTCTGTAGTTTTAGCTAGTAAAATTCTTAATAAAAACTTACCTGAGCGTGTTACTGGTATCGACCTTATGCATGGTATTTTAGAGCGCGGTGATAAATTAGGTTATCGGGTATTTTGCCTTGGAGCAACGGAAGAAATATCAGAAGAAATAGAGCGTCAAATTAATAAACATTACCCAGGTGTGATCATTGCCGGACGTCAGAATGGTTACTTCTCTGAAGAGCAACAGGTCGACGTTGCAGAAAGTATTGCAGCAAGTCATGCTGATGTATTGTTTGTTGCCATTACTTCCCCTAAAAAAGAACAATTTATGGCTAAATGGGGAGAAATCATGCGTGTCCCTGTCGTCCACGGCGTTGGCGGTTCTTTTGATGTATTTGCTGGTAAGGTAAAGCGTGCTCCGCTTCTATGGCAAAAAATGGGAATGGAGTGGTTATATAGAGTTTTACAAGAGCCAGGTAGGTTATGGAAACGTTACTTAATCACTAATACCTTATTCATTGGCATGTTGGTGAAAGAAATCTTCAAGCCCATTAAATAATAAAGAAGTAATATGACGCTTAAAAAACAAAAGTTAGTATATCTTGCTGCGGCCAGCCATTCAGGTTCGACCATGACTGCCATGTTGTTAGGTGCTCACCCTGACCTTTGTAGTGTGGGTGAGTTGAAAGCTGCCAACTTGGGGCATAGAGATAGTTACCTTTGCTCTTGTAAAACATTAGTCGGAGAATGTGGGTTTTGGCAAGGTGTGACCGATAAAATGAGTGCTAAAGGCCATGATTTCTGCATATCAGACGCTGGCACTGATATTAGAGTCGGAGCTTCTCCTTATGTATTACGCTTATTAAAGCCTTTAGTGCGTAGCCCTCTTGTAGAACTCATTCGCGATATATTATTAAATTTATCTCCTGTTTGGCGCGAACAACTACCTTACTTACAAAAGCGTAATGCTGATTATGCTCGCTCTATTGCTGAACAAGCCAAAGTTGATACGGTTGTTGACTCGTCTAAGATTGGTATTCGCTTAAAATATCTATTAAAAAACCCTAACTTAGACGTCAAAGTTATTTGGGTAGTAAGAGATGGTAGAGGGGTTTCATTAGCTTATAAAAATCCATCTGAATTCGCTGATGCTAAAAACCCTAAATTGCGTGGTGGCGGAGCAGGTAAAACCCAAGAACATGGTCGAGGCATTGAAGTAGGTGCTCATGAATGGGTTCGCTGTAATCAGGAAACAGAAGCGGTATTAGCAACCATGCCCAAAGAAAAGTGGATACAAGTTCATTACGAAGATATTTGTAACAACACTGAGCAAACATTAGATAATATTTTTGAGTTTATTGGCGTAGATCCTATTAAAAAACGTTTAGATTTTAAAACCGTAGAACATCATGTTGTTGGTAACGGAATGCGTTTGGATGACTCTGAAGTGATTAAGCTTGATGATCGTTGGAAAACACAATTAAGTGATACCGAGTTAGCTAAGTTTTACGAAATAGCTGGTCCTTATCATAAAAAAATGGGTTATTTGGAATAAATGAAATGAGTCATGTTAACAAAGAACCAAAAAGCGAAGACTTGACTGGACAGAGTCGCTTTGCTTGGAATTTAATGGTGAGTTGGGCGAGTCAACTGATATTAATATTTTCTGGCTTTGTTATGCCGCGTCTAGTCGATCAAAAAGTAGGGCAAGATCTACTTGGCATTTGGGACTTTGGGTGGTCTTTTGTTAGTTATTTAACTCTTGTTGGCCTAGGAATGGGCGCTTGTTTTAATCGATATATAGCCATGCACCGAGCCGCTAATGAAATAATGGAATTAAATAAAGTTGCTAATTCTGTTATTTTTGTTCAAATTATAATTGCTTTTTTAGTTGTCTCAACAACCATTATTTTTTATTTTTGCCTACCTTATTATTTTTCTGAGTCATTGCTAGAAAATACCCAAACTGCTCAGCGCGTTATATTATTTCTTGGTTTAAGCCTATCTATACAAATGCTTGCAGGATCAGCTAGAGGGTTGTTAACAGGTTACCATCGTTGGGATATTCATAATGTGTTACATGCTGGAGCTAGTATATTATCTTTAGCCTTAATGATGGTGGCTCTTTACTTTACTAATTTAAGTATTGAAGGGATGGCAATAGGTTATTTTATTTCAACTTTATTTTTTGAGTCATTACGTTTTTATTATGTCAAAAAAATATGCAAAGAATTTACTTTTAATATCAATTTAGCCAACCTTTCGACATGTAAAAGAATGTTAAAATTTGGCATAAAAAGTATGTTATCAAATGTCCCCCCTATTATATTACTGCAGACAATTAGCCTTTTATTGGTTAGTTCAATTGGACCTGCTGCTTTAGCTGTTTTTGCAAGACCAATGGCATTAACCAAGCACATAAAAACATTTATGGCGAAGTTTACTTTAATGCTAACGCCAACAGCTGGAGCAATGCAAGGAGCCAATGAATCAAGTGATTTACAGGCATTATTTATTAATACGACCAAGTTAAGTTTTACATTTTGTATACCTGCTTTAGGTGGACTTTTTATTTATGGCGATCAAATACTTGCACTATGGATGGGAGGAGATTATGCAACCAAAGAATTAATGATGATTCTGTCTGCTGGTTTAATTTTATCCATGGGGCAAGATAGTTCTATACGCATTTTGATGGGAATGAATAAGCATGGGAAAATATCAGTTATTGCATTGATAAGCTTAATGTTGATCTTTTTAATCGGCCTTTCTTTTACTGGAATAGATAGATTAGCATTAAGCACCGCTGGTTTATTATTTGTTATTCCAATGACACTTGTTTATGGGATTCTACTTCCCGTTTATACTTGTATTCAACTAAAGTTATCTTACTTTTCTTATTGCAGAAAAAGTATTTTAATACCTATTCTTTATTCATTGCCATTCTTTTTATTAATGTTTTATTCTCGATTTCTTTTTGATCAGTCTGAACACTTCTCTGCACTTCTATCTGCTGTCAGTGCAGGATTTATTACCGCAATTATTTACTTTATTTATTTGTTGCCTTTAAAAATGAAAAAGAAATGTATGCAGGCCTGTAAACTTATCAAACTACATAATAAGGTCGATTCTTAATGAGTGTTTCTCTCCGTAAATTCCCTTATCCTTATCAAGCAATGTTAGCCATTTGCAGTGATTTAGATGAAACGCCGAATAAAAAGATTTATGTTGAAACTGCTCGTTATTTAAATACAACTGAAGAAACGCTTTTAGGTAAAGGTGTTGGGCTTGAGGTCGGTAACACTATCTACTTTGATATGCCCGAACATAATTTTTCATACTCTAATACAGATGATGATGGGCGAAAAAAAATACAAAAGCTTATTCAGTCCGGACATATTGATTGCTTACATTCATTTGGAGATTTTGTTGATTCGCGTGAAAAAATAGAGTTGTACTGGTCTGAAATTAGGCAAGGTGAACGTAAAATTGAAGTATGGGTTGATCATGCCCAAGCACCTACTAACTTAGATAGTGATATTATGGAAGGGCAAGGAGCAATTAAAGGTGCTTCTGCTTACCATACGGATTTGACTGTTCAAACAGGAGCTTTGCCTTTTATATGGAAAGGCCGTGTAACAAGTTGTGTTGCACAAAATGTAAAGCGTAGTTATAAAAGTTTATTTAATGCTAAACATGCCAAAGCCTCTATTAAAACAATTTTATTGGAGTTTATCAAAGGATGGTTAGCTCGTCTGGGCAGTAGCAAATATGCAATGCATAAAAATAATAAAGTTTTAAGAAAAACTACATTAATTGATGGCACTCCTGTCTTGGAGTTTTTACGTTGTAACCCTTCGTGGGGTGGTGTCTCGATGTTTGATAGTGCTCGTGGGATACACCATGTGTTAACTGAATCAGTGTTATCTACTTTGGTCAAGAATGAGGGTTGTAGTGTTTTTTATAGTCACTTAGGTAAGGTCTTCAGTGTTGAGCTGCCCTTTTCCAATGAAACGAGAAGATCATTTGAATTATTAGCTGACTTTCAAAGAAGAAAGGAAATATTAACAACAACAACCCGTCGTTTATTAGGTTATAACCGTACCGTTGATGAGTTGGAGTTTACCGTTAAAAAGGTTTCTGGTGATATCCAAATTCACCTAACAACTGCTTATAGCGGCGAAGATTTAAATGGTCTAACTTGGTATGTAGATGCTCCTAAACAATTATCATTATTTGTAAATGGCGTTAAATATACTGATTGGGTCATTAATGATAAAGATGCTTCTGGTAGACAAAGCATTTCAATTAAGTGGGAAACATTAATTTTCCCGAATATGGATATTTAAAATGAGCTCAAAACGTTCTGCTAATTTTTTTCAACATTGTTATCGATACTTATTAAGATTGATTTTAATCTTTCATTATTGCTTAGTTAAAATCTTTAAGCTTATACCTAGCAAAAAAAAATCAATACAACCTGTGAAAATATTAGCAACAGGAACTTTTTATTCTGATCATTGGTTAATAACGCATTTACGTCCAATGGCTAATGCTGCTAATTGTTCTAGCTTAACTATGGTCGCTTCTGTTCCTGTTCCTGAACTAAATAAGGTATCAGGTGCTTATGCTCCTCAATGGTTATCAAAAGCGCTAGGTCAGGTTGGAGCTCGATTAGTTTATTTTACATGGGTAGCAATAACCACAAGACCAGATGTATTAGTCGGTTTTCATATTTTGGTTAATGGTTTGTTTGTGGTTTTTTTAGCTAAGTTAATTGGTGCAAAGTCTGTTTATATTTGTGGTGGCGGTCCAAGGGAAGTTCGTGGTGGTGGTATTGAAACAGAAAACCGAATCTTTAATCGTATTGGGCAAACCGATTATTTCATTGAAAAAATGCTACTTAAGTCAGTGAATGAAATGGACTTGGTTGTTTCAATGGGAACAAGTGCGATTAAATACTTTAAAGAAAAAGGAGTAAGCACTCAATTTGAAATCGTACCTGGGGGTTTTGATGATCATCTTTTTATGCCATTAGATAGTGTGGAAAAAAAATATGATTTAATCCTTATTGGCAGATTATCGGAAGTGAAAAGAGTAGACCGATTTTTAGAGGCAATACAGCTAGCTAAAAAGAGCCTATCTAGTTTAAAAGCTGTCATTGTTGGTGATGGTCCAGATAAGGATAAGTTACAAGAGCTAGCAAAAAAATTAGGGCTTGAACAAAATGTTGATTTTGTTGGTTGGCAAGATAATGTTCATCTATGGTTACAAAGGTCTAAGTGTTTTGTACTTACCTCAGATTCAGAGGGGCTATCTCAAGCCTTAATTCAAGCAATGATGTGCGGGCTACCTGCAATCACCTCTAACGTTGGAGATTTAGCGGATTTGCTGGTAAATAACGTCAATGGATATTTAATAGATGATCTTAGTTCAGATGGTTTTTCTAGGGCATTTATTAGCCTCTTTACTGTTGATGTTGAATTTAACCAATTTGCACAAAATGCTTATACAAGCACCAAGAATTATTCTGTAACTGAAGTTGAAAAGCAATGGACTGAAATATTTACACCTTCTAAATATTGATAATAATATTAATTTAACCTAAAGGCTTCCTGAGTTATTAGAATATTTTTTAAAGCTATTCTAATAATATATTATCTAAATAACTAAGTGCTTTTTTTGCATATTGAGATCTCATATGGGTTGAATCTTTGTAGTAATAATTAAAATTATTATCCATTACCTTACAAACTTTTTCACATAAGTAATCAATGGGATCAAGTATATTTATATTGTTAATTTGATCTAGTTTTCCTAAAGCATCATAATGTAATTGATAATTTTCTCTAGCCTCTTCTTGTGTAATGAACTTTCTTAAATTGTGCCTAATCGACTGTAGTGGATCAAACTCTAAACCTTTGGGTTCACCTAATATCATGAAAACTTTATTTGAGTTACTTTTTGCAAAGTATAAAAACTCATTATATTCGATTATTCTTTGCTTAATTTGTTCTTTTTTAATTGACGAATTTTTTGATAGGTAACCATCAAAAGCAAACATTGAGGTAACTATTTTCTCGAACTTAATTGTATTGATTATATTTTTATAGTTCTGAATATTAGAACAGCTCCAATGTGGGTTTTTATATGATTTTGTTAAAAAACATCCGTTTTTGGTTACGTAATATATATTATATTTACTTTGTGAAGAGGAAGAATAAGGATAAGTTTGTTCGATATGACTAGCACCAATAAATAGTATGTTTTTCTTTGTCGTGCCTTTAATAAAACGAACATCAGTACCCTCTATTTTTAAATTGTATTTAGGATAGTCCCAATCATCAATGGCAGATATTGCACTTCTATTCATTTCTTGTAAGTTTTTAGATAGTCGAAAAATAGCACCATTAGAAATGAATATTAATCCACTTATAAAGCTAATACCTACTACCATTAATATTGGTTTAGATCTTAAATAAGAACTGATTTTAATAAAATCATTTTTAAATTTAAATTTTTCAATATATCTATAGCTTAGAGATCCTAATAAAATGGAAAGTGCAATACCTAAAAATACATATATGTCGTCTAATGAAAAGGTGTAAATTGCAACGGTGATTGGCCAGTGCCATAAATAAATAGAGTATGAGCAAGTCCCTAGCTTTTGAAATATAAAATTGCCTGTTACAAAGCTAACTTTACGTTGTGCTTGAATAATACAAAATGTGCCAATAACAGGGAAAATAGATAGGTAGCCAGGCCAAAAATTTTTATCAGAAAAAAACATGTATGAAAAAATTATTAAAAATAAGCCAATAGCTTCAAACAATTTCTTATTTCGTTCTTTCAGTGAAAATGGGTAGAGATACGCCAGACCTCCAATCGTCATTTCCCATATTCTAGTCGGTAATAAATAATATGCGGGGTCAGGCCATTTATATGTAGCAATAGAACAAAAAATGAGCCCTAATATAGTCCCAATCAGAACAGTTCGCTTTAAAAGTTCTATTGATATAAATTTTTGCATGATGACAAGTACTACTGGGTAAATAATATAGAATTGCCATTCAGTTGATAATGACCAGGTGTGTATTAACCACTTACTATGTGATGATGCATCAAAATATCCAGATTCTCGCCAATATACGATATTAGAGAAAAAACCTAAGCTACTAACTATATGTTTCCCTAATGCTTTGTAGTCTATTGGTGTAAGGTAAAACCATCCAAAAATAAGTAAAACAAAACAAAGAAATGCTAATGCTGGGATTATTCTATTTGCCCGTGAAATATAAAATTTAAAGAGAGAAAAATTTTTGTGTTCAATCCCTCTAAAAATTATTCCAGTCATCAAAAATCCTGAAATAACAAAAAAAACATCAACACCAGCAAAACCTCCTGGTAACCAATCCGCATTAAAGTGGAAAATAACAACTGCAATGACTGCAATCGCTCTAATTCCATTGATATCTTTTCTGAATTTCATTTGTATATCTTTCTGGTTTTTATTTTTCATTAATTTTACTTATATTTTTTTTAAATTCTATTTGTATTTTAACTAAATTTGATTTGATTAAGTTTTTAATTAATAGAGCCTATATTAACCACTAGTAAGTAAGATGAAATTTTATTGTAAAGTGACGACATTAACAAAAAATTAAAAGTGATCTCTAATGTTTTTTAAGGAGAAATTATCTCAAATAATTTTTTAGGGCTTTTTGTGATGTAATTTTTTATTTTTATGATAGGTAGATGTTTGAACGTTCAGTCATTTAAGTTAATAAATTGGCTTTAGTGTGGTATATAATTGGAAGTTAAATCGATATGTAGGAATATTATTTTTCATGTTTTTAGCATGCTGGTTTACCTTATATTTCTGTTGATTAATATCGATTTAATACAAATATTTCCTTGTTACTTTAATTTTTAATGCGACATCTAATATTTTTTATTTAAATCAATATTAAGTGTTTTTAAAATTTTTTGTAACTGATTTAATTAAGCATGAATTTTAAACCAAAAAGTATTTTCATCTTTATTTTGGTGGAACACATTTTGTCAAAAAATGGAGAAAACCATTGATTCGCATTACTTTATTAACACTACTTATTATGTATTTATCTGCTTTTGCTTGGAAAAACTGGTTTAAGGCTGCTTGTTGGCTAGTGTTATTAATGGCTATTTTTCAACATCCTGATACGCCAAAATCAATCGCAGGGGTACCTGGTTTAAATCATTGGAATTTTTTATTTTTAAATGTCGTAATGTCTTGGCTTGTTAATCGTAAAAAAGAAAAGCTAACTTGGGAAATGCCTAAGCATTTGAATTTTTTATTGTTTTTTTATGCCCTTTTTATTGTATTAAGCGTTATTCGATACTTAAATGACCCGTCTGGAGTGCTTGAGTTAGATGCCACTTTTGGTGTTTCTTATGACCTTGGCGTCTCTGCAATCAATGAATATTTAATTAATTGTTTTAAATGGGTGCTTCCTGCTTTAATTATTTTCGATGGTTGTAAGACTCGAAAGCAATATAATTTTTCCGTTGTGATGCTTGCCTTAATGTTTGTTTTGTTAGCTTTACAAGTGATTAAATCAATGAAATTTGGCTCATTAGGTATGAGTGGTGAACAGCTACAAAGGCGAGCATTGAAGGTTATTTCTCGAAGTGTTGGTTATCATCGTGTGAATATGTCAATGATGATGAGTGGAGCATTTTGGTTAGTATTTTGTTTGAAAGAATTTGTTAGCAATAAAGTTCATTTTTATATAATAATACCTTCATGCATTAGCATATTATTAGCGATGGCAATGACAGGAGGAAGAACTGGTTATGCAACATGGGCAATACTTGGTGTTGTTTATTGTTTATTTAAATGGAAAAAGTATTTGTGGTTTGCACCTTTAGTACTAGGCTTAGTTTTAGTTATAGCACCTTCCGCTATTGAGCGGTTGACTCAAGGGATTGTATCTCAGCCCGATAATGAGATTGTAAATGAACAAATTGATTTTTCTACCAGTGATGATGTCGATCTTCAATCGGTAACGTCAGGGCGAGTAATTGCTTGGCCTCTTGTATGGGAATCTATAAAGAGCGCACCTTTTTTAGGTTATGGTCGAGAGGCAATGAAAAATATTGGTATTACACAAAAAATTATGATCGAACATGGAATTGGTGAGACTTTTCCTCACCCTCATAATTTATATTTACAGTGGTTGCAAGATAATGGTTTTATTGGAGCCCTCCCTGTTTTTATATTTTATTTTTTAATGGTTAAATATTCATGGAATTTATATAGAGATAATACTGAACGTATTTATGTCGTAACTGGTGGCATGTCTTTAGCCTTAATACTTGCTTTTTTAATTGCTGGGATGGGGAGCCAAACTTTTTACCCACGGGAAGGCGCCGTTGGAATGTGGGTTGCTATGTTTTTAATGCTAAGAGTTAAATTAGAAAGAGATAAAATAAATAAAGGTTTGATAAGTGATTTAATTACCCCTAATGATAAGTATAAAAGTAAATATTTTGTTTTTAAGTAAATTATTTAGGGAATATGTAGTGGTTTGGACACTGCTACTCAAATAGATACGATATAAATATTAAAAAGGATAAATATAATGCGTGTTCTTAATTGTCTAAACATCATAAAAATGATGTCTTTTATTTTTGTAAGTACAAGCTTTACTGTTTGTGCGTATGAATTACCAAATGGTGTGCCAAATCCTATTGATAATTGGGGAACAAGCGAAACAGGAGAAGTTGTCAATCCTATATCAGGTGAAGCACCAGAATCATGGGAGGTCGCTAATGAATCAGGTTTACCTGCATATTATATTGATTCTAGTTCTTCTAATGCGACAAACTCTAATAATACTTATGGTAGCCCAGACAAACCACGTAGTACTATTCCTGAAATAACTTATGAAGCTGGTTCATATATTGAAATACACGGAGGCCCTTATAACGGGGGAGGACAAATCATATTTAATGCAAATGGGGCTCCTGAAAAACCTATTTGGATACGAGGTCTATCTTCTAGTGAGCTCGGTAATATCTCTGGTGAAATGATCGTTAAAGGACAATATATTATTTTAGAGAATTTAAATTTTATAAAACAAAAACTAGGATTCCGTTCTAATAATAGTAGCTATGTACATCATGCAACAATAAGAAATAGCTTCTTTGAAGGTACAGGTGAAGTAGCAAATAGTTCATCTGCAGTTATTGCTGTAGAGGGGCGTAAAGACCAAAGGTTTCATGATATTATCATATATAACAATACTATACATAGTTATGGGAAAAGTTTTATAGATTCAGACCCTTCACTTGGAGAAAGTGTTGAAAATGATTATCATGGTGTAAAAGTGACTAAAAATGCCGACCGAATTTGGGTTGTAAACAATGAGATCTATAACCTTGGTGGTGATTCTGTTCAAATAGGTAATGCAACAGTAAATGATGGAGAAAGAAGTCAGGGCGTCTATATTGCCGATAATGATTTTTATGAAAATTTAGAAAATGGTGTTGATATTAAGGCTGCTGATGATACTTTGATTATTAATAATCGTATATGGGGTTTTGTTAGGCACAAGAATAATAGTTCAACAGGTGGCGGGGTTATTATTCATAGTAAAGCTTCTAATACTTGGGTTGTAAATAATGAGGTCTTTAATAGTGCTGGTGGTATTGCTGCTACAGATAGTTCATTAAACACTTGGGTAATTGGTAATGTAATTAAGAATATACAGCACCCTGAGTGGGATACAGATTGGGCTGGGGGCTTATATGATAGTGGAAGTGCTATTCATTTCCGAGGAGGGTCTTCAGGTGGTGCAATCAATAATACCATTATAAATTATGATAAAGGAATAGAAGCTGCATCGGGTGAATATGTGTTCTTAAATAACATACTGTTCAACCGAAACAATGAAGCTGGAAATGATTTGTTTGTAGAGTCTACTAGCAATGATGTTTTGGTTAAAAATAATTTAGTTTTTTCAGAGTCAAATTCATTAAAAGAAAATAATGTTAATTGCTTGTTATGCTTATATCAAAACCCTGGTTTTTCTGATTTGTTAGTCGATGAAGCACTTTCTTCTGATTCAGCGGCAATTGCATCTGGTTATGATATACAAAGTTATTTAGATGCATATGAAGACGTTTTTGGCACTACTTTAAATAAGGATATATCTAATAATAGTAGGTTTGTAGGTGGCATAGACGTAGGTGCTGTAGAAAATAAATTCTCATCGGAAATAAAAGATACGGGAGTTGGGTTGCCAAACGCAGCTGAAATTCTTAATATTAAAGTAATTAATACAAATAATGAATAAACTAGGAGAATGCAGATAATTTAAATTTATCTGTACTAATGTGCGATGAAAGAAATATATGTGAAATGGTTCCAAAGAAAAAGTAAATTAGCATTATTTGGTATTAAGCCTAAAAATTTTGGTGATGATCTAAACCCTGTATTGATTGAAAAAATATCAGGTAAAAAGGCTGTTCGCTTAGATAAAATACCTAAAAAAAATCATAAGCCTTGTCATCTAGTTGTTGGTAGTATTTTACATTGGGCTGATGAAAATACGCTTGTTTGGGGAGCTGGTTTTGCTACAGAGGGCAGTAAAGTTATTACTCCGCCGTTAGATATTCATGCAGTAAGAGGACCATTATCAAGGCAAGAGCTAATAAAGTCAGGATTGAAATGCCCAGAGGTTTATGGTGATCCAGCTTTGTTACATAAACGTTTGTTTAATGTGTCGGCGACTAAAAAATATAAATTAGGTGTTATTGCTCATTATGCAGAAGCTAAAAATGTCTTTTTTAAAGAATGGTTAATGACCCAAGTGAACCATCTTGATGATGTTAAAATTATTAGTGTGGCGGATTCTGTTGATAATGTTATTCACCATATTAATGAATGTGATTATATTGCATCGAGTTCATTGCATGGAATTATAATTGCTGATAGTTATAATATACCTAATGTGCATGTTAATTTTAATGGGTTTGTTCCTCATACCCAATTTAAATTTTATGATTACTACCAATCAATAAATAAACGTTATTCTGGTCCATTTATTGTCGAAAGAGAAACGACAATAAGTAATATAATTGATCAGGCGAACGGTGATGAAATAAAAATAGATTTAGACTTATTGATGGAAAGTTGCCCTTTTATCGCAAATTGACCTTATTTAAATGATGTATGATTTCTTCATGCATCATCTTACCTGTGTTTTCCCACGTATAATTATCTTTAATTAAGCTGTAACCGGCTTCTCCATACTGTTTGCATTTTTCTGGGGAAGATAATAATTCGATAAGGCGAGAGGCAAGGCTCTTTATATCATCAGGGTTAACTGTATATCCACTTTTTCCTTCGCTAACAAAGTCCGGAATCGCGCCAATATTGGAAGCAATTACAGGTAACTTATTGCTAAAGGCTTCAATAAAAACAATACCAAATGGCTCTAATCTGGTTGGTAAACAAAATACGCTTGCTTGGCTATAAAATTGATTCACCTCATTTAAGGATACACGCCCTACAATAGTACAATTTTCTACGTTTATTTTAGGAGTACATCCTACAATTGTTAATGTAGCATTAGGTAAACTGCGTCTTACTATTTTAAATGCCTCAACTAATTGAGGACCTCCTTTTCTTTCCCATGCAACCCCTAAAAATAAAATATTCTGTCGGTTATAACGTGAGTCATTGTAGTTGTTTTTAGTTATTTTTGAGTTGCTGCCTACGTATACATTTTTTATTTGTTGTGGAGGACAATTATAATGTTCTGCCATAGAGCGAGAGACATGGTTACTCATTGTGAAATTGATAGTTGCATTAGTGTAAACACTTTTTTCAAGCTCAATCCACTTATTGGGATAAAGCTTATTAGGATTAAATGCGGGGTAATATTTATTGGCTAAATGCGTATGATCTGTGTACAGGAAATTAGGAATACCAGGAAAGCTTACATCAAAAAACGATTGAGTTTGAAATGTAAAAATATATTTTTTTTCTTGAATTAATTGATGTGCTCTTTTTCTCACTAAATTAAAGAAAAACTCAGTTCGGTAAACACTATCTATAAAGGTTCGTCTTTTAAGTAAATCAGGAATCAAATAATCTTTTGCACAAGATAACCAAAGCATAGGGTTTTTGATATTAATCAAGTCCTCCCATATATCAATAACTTCTAGTTCATATTCTGGGAAATTATTGATTAAAATGTCTTTTACTTTGTTATTTGTATGAGAAAAACTTCCCATTTTAAAAAATGCAATTTTTTTCTTTTCCATACTTATTACCTGCACATCGCATTTTTGTAAATATTACACATGTTTTCTGCTAGTTTTACTGAAGAGAACTTATTAATCATAACATTTCGCGCATTCTGAGAGAAAACCTGTAACTGAACTGGATCATTTAGAAGCTGATGCATATAGGCTGTTAGTGCTTTTATATCATCAAGCTCCACAATATAACCTGAATGCCCATGTTCGATAATTCGGTTATTATCTGATACGTTAGTTGCAATGCATGGAATACCACAAGCCATTGATTCAAGTACTACATTAGGTGTACCTTCAAACAGTGATGGCAATACAGTAAAGTCACACGCAGGGTATATTTCTTCAATATTATCTTTATTGCCTAAAAAAATAACATCTTCAGCAAAACTCGAGTTGGCAATTTCATTTTTAACGCGCTCAGTATAGTCGTCTGAACCGTGTAACCCTCCATGTAACATATCACCAACTAATAACAGCTTAAAGTGATTACCTTTTTGTTTTAGTTGTTCTAAAGCTGCAATTAAAAAAGGATGATTCTTTTGTAGTTTAAAGCTTGCAAACATCCCTATTAATTTAGTGTTTATATCAATGCCTAAGTTCTCTCTGATATGCTTTTTATCACTTATATTAAATCTAGTTGTATCAACCCCGTTATAAACCACATGGTACTTATTTTTAGGTTGTTGTGTCTGACTGGCATTATAATCTGCGCCACTTTGAGAGTTAGCTATAATATCTGAAACTAAGTTTTTGGTAATAAAGTAAGCCTTTTTCTGTATTGGTTTTAAAGTATAATTGGCATTTCTTTCGGAGCCAATCACTGCAACTCCTGTATTAGAAAGCTTGGCCGCCAATCGTGATGCAATTTCAGCATCAAATAAATAACTATGGATAACATCAAAACGTTGCTTTCTGATTAATTTAGTCAATTTAAAAACGACAGAAAAGTCAAACTTACTCTTCTTATGTATGATATGCAAAGACGTTCCTTGCTTGAATTGTTCAGTAAGTGGAGTGTAATTAGATAAAGAACAAACGTGTAATTCAAATTTATTCCTATCTACATTATTCACTAATTCAACGATCTGACGTTGTGCACCACCAAATTCCATATTACTAATGACAATTAATACTTTTATTTTTTCCATTTACTGGCTCTTTTTTTCTATTTTATTTGCTAGAACTATTGTTGAATGAGCTAAATATTTAGCTAAGAAACTTTGTGGTATTAGCTTTTCATTTAACTTTTCACATAATGAAATGTTGAGATGCATATTAACTAGTTTAGGATTTAAAAAACCGTAACTAAAGTAGTTGATATTTTGAATTAAAAAGCCGTTTTTTTCTAAATCATTAAACAACTCATCCACTTTCCATTGCTTATGATATTCTTGCTCAGTGATGTGGTTTGAAGTACTGAAAATTCTCTTTATAGGTCTGATAATTTTTTTACCAAAAGTTCGTAGTTTTCTGAAAATAGAGTGTTGGTTTGGTACAGATAATATTAATTTACCATCGATTTTTATTACTCTGTTAAATTCTGAAAATGCTCTTTGGTATTGTGGAATGTATTCCACTGTACCTAAGGAGACAAGTACTTCTGCAGATTCGCTATCAAATGGTAAAGATGTTGCGTCTGCGACCTGGAAATTTATGTTATGAGAGTCTATATTTTTAGCGTGGTTTATCATTTCTTCAGCAAAATCAACCGCTAGGACTTTTGCTCCTGTTATTTTCTGAAATATACGTGTTGCATCGCCCGTCCCGCATCCTACGTCTATTAATGTATTTTCTTTGCATAATTGTATTGAATCTAGATATTGACTAGCAAACTTAGATCTCACTTGTAAATCTAAATGGGATATAGAAGATCCTTCGTGATTATAATAATCAGCCCAATTTATACTCATTTCATTAAAGTGTTGTTGTGTTCTTGCGTTATACGATAACTTTAAAAATTCTTTTTCAAATTGTTTTTGTACCATTTCCATTTCATGGTTTTTTAAATAATACTGGTAGCTGTTTTGAGAGCATTGTAACCAATAATTTTGATCTTCTAGTAAGTTTTTAATGGCAGCTATTAATTGCTGTTGTTCTGAGGATGAAAATCCCAGTTTATTGTTGGTGATTACATTATCTGGGTCGACTGTGCTAATAACTGGGACCCCATAACTCCAAGCTTCTAAAAAAGTATTTGGGAAACCTTCGTAGAAAGATGTGTTTAATAAAGCTGAAGCTCCTTTATAAACACTTGGCATATTTTCTCGGCTTATTTTTCCTAGGAACTTAATGTTTTTTAGAGCATCAGCCCTTGGAAGAATATTATTGGTATATTTAGCATTATGATTATCAGGGCCGACAACTTCAAAGGAAATATGAGGCAAAGCCTCTGCAATATCAATTAGCCATTCTATGCGCTTTACTTGTTGAATTCTTCCTACCCAGATTATTTTCTTTGCTGAAAATTGTTGCTCGGGGATTGCTTGACCTTTTGGGGGGGTTGAAGGCATTGGAATGACTTTAGAGTCTAATTGGAAATTATTTTTTAATAATTCTAATTGTTTATAAGTTTGACATATAATTTGATTAGCATTTTTCAACCCATATAAAAATAGAAACCTATCTCTTTTAGTTTGTAATTTAGGAAAATTTTTCTCGCAATCAGCATCACTTGCTACAGTATAAATAAACGCTTTATTATTGGTTTTTGCCCAAAATGCCACCTGACCTGTTACATATTCAGCACAGTTATGATAATAAAGCTCTGCATCCGCTTGTTTCAGTGCTTTAATTAAAGAGCTCCAGCGTGGAGTAAAAAATCGTAAAATTGGAAAGCCATCTTTTACATTACATAGTTTTATTATTTTTATTTTATTGACGACTTGAACTTTTTCTCCTCCTTCATCCCAAGTTATAACTGTGACGTCATGCCCATTATTAACTAACCATTCACTTAATAAAGCGGTTTGCCTTTCAACTCCACCAATATGCCCTGAATCTTCGCCAGTTAAAGCCCCATAAGCATAATGTGCAACGATGCATATTTTCATAAAACAATAATTATCCTAAAATAGTATTTTGAAGAGACAGTCTAAGTGCAGATATCTTATACAAAATCTTATGTTGATTTGTACCTGTAGGGAGATTCATGCGTTTGAATTGTATCATGTTATCACCAACTTTATTAAGTCCAGGCTCTGTGGTTAAAGCACATTGATAGTATTTTTTTACTAAGGTTTCTGCTGTATCTTTACAACTGTTATCTGGGTAGCAAAATGTGTTGCAGGCTAGCTGTAATTTATATTCTATTGTTCGTTTTGAATGGGATAATTCAACGTCTATGTCATTCTCATTTAGTAGCCCTATACGAGCATGGTTAATTGTATGGCTACCTATTTCGAAATTAAATTTTTCAGTCGCGCTTTTAAGTTCTTTCCATGATGCTATTTGTGCATAAATATCGTCATTAATAACGTCTTTTAAGGCTTTACCTGTGTGCATCTCTATCGATGTTGATAATGTATCTAAATAATTGCGCATTATTTTATCGTCATTGAATTGCAATTTTATCCGACGACGAAAGTCGCTATAACTTGTAGTTAGCCTTTTACGAGAAGTACAATCAAACATAAACGATTCACCAAGAATTTGAGTTGAAAAATCATCTTCTTTAATTTGTTGTAATGCATAATCTAGCCTATCGAACCAAAAGGGGATATTTTTTTCTGTATGTTCAGAAGAAACAAAAATAGTCGGATGAATATTAAACTTTGAAAAAATAGGTCCTGCAGCTTTGATATTATTTAAATACCCATCATCTAAAGTGATTACTAGCGCATTATTAATAGGTTTTATTTCTTCTTTAAGTATTTTATTGGCTGTTGATAAAGATATAAATTGGTATCTTTCGCTTAACGTTGAGAGTGTAAATGTTAGTTCATCGGTGTTATGTTGAACTCGAAGAGGTTGCCATGAACTTGAATTAATATCGCTGCTTTTTACGATACTATGGGCATAAAGAATAGTGATCTTTTTGCGATGAATGTAATGGAATAATGAAAAAATACCAAGGTTAAAAATAAGTTTTAAAATTATAGACTTCAGTGTAGGCATTTTTTGTTAGCTGTACTACAGCCCCTTTTATTTGGTTTATGATGAAAATAATATCTTTTTATCATTAAATTCACAATGTTTAAGACTTTAGCTTAGACATTGCTGTTAAAAAATATAGAATCATATTTCCAATTTATAACTAATCTAATCCATTAGTTTTGTGTTTATGACAATATTTTTTCTTCTAACCTGATATTTTAACAACCCCTGACTTGTCGAAAAAGATGCATGATAAAGCTAAAAAATTAGCGCTTGATTTATACCATTCAGAGCGTGTCGCAGAAAGAACAGTCGCAGTCTATAAAGAAATATTGATGTAGTTTGATGCAGTATTACAGTCATTAATTGGCTAAAAGGATAGTATTTTGTTTAAGCGTATTTCAGAACATTTTTTATTTATTGCTTCTTTGATTTTACTGTCAACGGTTAACGTATCAGTATTATTGAGCATTTTTGATGAATGGAATAGTGATGGACCTTACAGCCACGGTTTTTTAGGCATTCTAGTTGTTTGCTATGTCTTTTATTTACAGCGTAAAAATCTAACTACTATCGCTTTATCTAAACAACAATACGGTTTTGGTTTATGTTGTTTAGTGGCGAGTCTCCTGATTGCATTAGTTGCTCAACTATCTAGCATTCAACAGTTACAACAGCTAGCTTTTTTCAGTTCAATGCTGTCTTTAATTTTCTGTTTTTATGGTTGGAGTGTTGTTAAGTCTTTCTTTGTGCCTTTATTGATGTTGCTACTTATTTTACCTGTTTGGAACGTTTTACAGTTTCCTTTGCGAGAGTTATCGACACAAGCAGGGCAGTGGGGGCCTGAGTTAATTGGTATTGCCGTAGATCGCGATCATTTTAGATTATCTACCGCTGGTGGGATGTTTGATGTTGAGCCTGCTTGTTCTGGTTTAGGTTTCTTTATGGTGTCTGCTTTGTTGGCTTTCTGCGTTGGGTATTTCAATAAATTAAGTATTAAAAAAACACTTTGGTTTTTGTTCATTTGTTTGGCTATTGCGATTATAGCCAATTGGTTACGTATCATTATTATCATTGTGGTGGGTACTTACACTGAAATGAATCACTTTATTGTGCATGATCATCTAACCTTCGGTTGGATTGTTTTTGCTATTTGTTTATTGCCGCTTATTTATATCGCACGCACCTATTTTGATGACTCTCAAAAAGAGACGAATCAAAGCATTGCTAATCGAACAAATGAAACATTAGATGCTACATCTTCCCCAGTGAATAAAAGTAATAAACCTCAAACTATAGCGACTTTTTCTATTTTAGTTTTATTCGTTGGCGCTTCGTATTGGATCCCTTCTCGATATGACGAAAACTACGCATTAACAATACCTAATGTAAAAAACTATGAGATGGTGAGTAGTGATAAAAGCTATAGCCCCAATTGGAAGCCTTATTCTCAAGGGGCTACTAAAGAGCGCTTCTTTTATTACACTAAGGACGCATTAGGCTTTCAAGTTTATCTTGCTGACTATATTAAACAGGAACAAGCAAGTGAGATGATTTATGTGGAAAATTATCTTTTTAATAAGCAGTTTTGGGATCGAGTTGAAGATAAAAAATTAGCCCTATTAAATAGTCAAAACCTACAAGAAACTAATTTTTTACTTTTAAAAAAATCTTCTCATCGATATCGAATGATAGCTTCTTGGTATGTCATTAATGGTGTACTAACAAGTGATAAAAAAATAGCTAAATTGGCTGAAGTGAAATCTGCATTACAAGGGCAACCTGGCGCAACACTGGTTGCCGTTAGCCTTGATTTTGATGGTAAAGATATAGCAGCTGCTGAAATGCAATTAAGTGAATTTGTTTATGCTTACCTTCATCCATCTGAATAATAATTTGCGAGACTAAATAATTATGCAATCTCTTACTTGGTATATTAAACGAATTCAAATGATGTCTGTTAGCGAGATCAAATGGCGAGTGACTTCCTTAAGTGATGCTTGGATTGAACGAGCACGGGTTCAACTTAATAAAGTACCTAAAGCTGAATTTGTTGATTCCTATGATGCTGAATCTAGCTTTAAACCTGGGTTTAGTGTTTTTGAAGGGCAAGTCGATCATTATGACGAACAGTGGTTAACGCCTTTACTCACTCAAGCTGAGTCTATTATGGAGCATAAGCTTAGTTATTTTGATTTAAAAGATCACCATTTAGAGTCGCCTATTAATTGGCATAAAGATCATAGTGCAGGTATTTATTCAAAACTTGGGCATATACTTTCAGTTAATTATCGTGATTTTGAAAATAATGGCGATTGTAAATTAGTATGGGAACCAAATCGTCATCATCAGATGGTGGTGTTAGCGCGAGCATATAAGGTATCTGGTGATATTAAATACGCACAAGCAGCCGTAGAGCAAATGACGCATTGGTTAGATGAAAACCCATACGGTAAAGGGATGAATTGGCGTAGCCCATTAGAGTTGGCTATTCGCCTAATTAGCTGGGTATGGACAATCGATTTAATCAAAGATTCTGGATTATTTACTGGTAATTTTAAAGATCGATTATTAGAAAGTGTTTTTTTGCATTGTCGTGATGTGAGTGGGAAGTTTTCACAAGGTACTTCTGCAAATAATCATTTAGTGGGCGAAGCCGCAGGCGTTTATATTGCTGCTTGTTACTTTTCAATGCTTAAAGATGCCAAGCAATGGCAAGAGCAAAGTAAGAAAGTATTAGAAAAAGAGATACAAGCACAAACCTTTGCTGACGGCTGTACTAAAGAACATGCTTTTAGCTATCAGTTCTTTGTATTTCAATTTTACTTATTAACTGGTTTAACGGGGAAATGGAGTGATGATTCGTTTTCTCCTGCTTATTGGCAAACGCTTAATCGTTTAAGTCATTTTATTGCAACGATTGCAGAAGGCGGTCAACATTACCCTATGTTAGGCGATCAAGATGATGGTTACGTTTTAGATCTTGGTGACCATGTGCATGATATCAATGCGCTGTGTGATGTAGTGAGTCATTTATATGATGACACCATCTTTACACAAGGTTTAAAGCAAATAAGTGAGTCTTCATTTTGGCTGTTTAATAACAGACAACAACCTATTAATCAGATTAACCCAAATGAAAGAGAATTAAGCCCCGTTGCCTTTACGGACTCTGGGTATTATCTGTTACAAGCGGGTAAATTGAGTGATAAAAACCAGGCCAGTATTTTAATGGATGTCGCTGAATTAGGTTATACAGCAATCGCTGCTCATGGTCATGCTGATGCATTGAGTTGTGTTGTTCGTATTAATCAACAGGATTTATTTGTTGATACGGGCACTTATGATTACTTTAGCTTTCCACAATGGCGTAACCATTTCCGAAAAACGAGAGCACATAATACTATCGAGATTGATGGTCTTGACCAATCTGTAATGACAGGGCCCTTTATGTGGGAGTCACATGCTCAGTCTGTATGTTCAGTTTGGTCTCCTACTGAGTTTGGCGGTAAAATCATCGCTGAGCATGACGGTTACAAACGTTTAGGCTCTCCAGTAAATCATCAACGTAGTATCGATTTAGATGTACAGCAAAAACAAATCAATATTGTAGATACCTTAACAACACAAGGTCAGCATGACGCTGTTATTTATTTCCACTTTTCAGAAGATTGTCAAAATATAGAAATCAAAGAAGGGATTTGTACTTTGACGTTAGCTGATAATTTGGTAGTTATTAAATTACCTGAAAAAATGCAAGCGACGTTAATCAGAGGTGAAGTGTCAGATGATCAACAAACACCGTCATTAGGGTGGTTGAGTCGCGGATATCATCAAAAAGTGCCGATTACTACCTTAGCGTTATCTGCACATATCAGTGAAAATAAAGAGTTCATTACCGCTATCTCTTGGAGTTAGTGTTTACTTATAAGTGTGAAAGCTAATTTGAAAGATTAGACATTTTTAAACGTTAAATATTAATAAAGTGGCTAAAAGTGCCTTTCAAATACTACATCTTTTGAGGTTTAAAATATTTACCCGTTGGCCAAATAGTCATTAATGTAAACAATACGTTTTTGATTTTATTTGGCCAAATAAGTAAATTTTGACCTTCTCGTTTTTGTGCTAACCAACGTCTTTTATGATTAGTATATACGCCTAAAAAGTCATAATCGCTGAGTTGTTCTTTTAAACATTGCTGAAAAACATGATAACGTAAAACTTGCCCCACACCATTCTGAAAATCAGCATTAAACCCTTCTTGCAATGCAAAAAACTGACCTTGGTAAACGTAACCGATTTGCATTGCTTGTGTGACACCTTCACATTGTAATTTGGCTAATCGTAACCAACCTTGCTGCAGTGCTTTAACTGCAAAGTCTTGATAAAAAGCGGCCATCTCAGGGCGTCTTTCAAATGAACCTTGTAAGCCTACGTTTTGCCAACGTAAATTATGTAATTCAAATAATCGATTTAACTCTTTTTCAAGTAATGACGGATCATCACAAAAGCTCACCTGCCAATCACCTTGTCGGCTTAAATAATTTTGTGTTTGCTTTATGTTGGTACGCAAGCTTTTAGATAGCGAAGGCAATACTTGTTCTGATACGTTTTTGAGTTCAGTATTCGCAAATTCTACAACGCGAGATTTCATATTTAGCTGTGGCGTCTTTTGCAGTGAAGTCAGTAACGTTTCTCCTCCTTTACTCCAGCTGGCTACGTTACTATACCAAATAAGATCCCACTGTGATGCTTGATCGCTAGTTAATAAGGTTGACCACAATAAAGCTTTTAATTGAATTGTCTGTTCTTGTTTGACGATGAAATTAGAATATTCAGAGCCGATACCTTGATCTCCAGCAAACCTTAATACTTGATAAGTAAAAAATTTGAATAAACGATAAGGCTGAATATAAAAGGGGGCAATAGCGACAACTTGCTGTGCTTGTTTTAGTACCACAAAAAATGGCTTGGTATCAGGTGAACAAGTCTTCTTCCAACTCTCTATCCATTGCCATGTTAAGAAAATATTATCTGCATCAGATTGTTGTAATAAAGGGTTCCAATCTTCCTTTAGTTTTTCTATTTCAGACCATGACGTCATAATATGGGGAGTAATTGTCTGCATCTTGATATTAAACACCTTTGGTTATGAACGTTAGTAGAGATAACTAAATAAACGATTTCTGTGCTTTATTGTAAAACAAAGCGCGATAATTTAGGTGTTAATTTGATTAAAACTGCATTTATTTAACCACTATCGCTTAATCGCATGATCTATTATTTTGCTATGCTATTATGTTTTCACTATTAATTGTCAATGAGAGTAAAATGACTACGCAAACAAATGAAAATATCCACATCGAATCAGAAACCGTTTTAATCACACCTGCAGAGCTTAAAGCGTCTTTGCCCGCTTCTGATAGTGTGTATCAATTCATTAACGAATCTCGTCAAACTATATCTAATATCGTGCACAAAAAAGACCCTCGTTTTTTAGTGATCTGCGGTCCTTGTTCAATTCATGATATCGAAGCTGCTAAAGATTATGCAACGCGTTTGAAAGAGTTACGTGATCAATATAAAGATACTTTATATATTGTAATGCGAGTTTATTTTGAAAAACCACGTACCACTGTTGGTTGGAAAGGTTTAATTAATGACCCTCATATGGATGATTCATTCGATATCGAAACAGGTCTTAAAAGAGCACGTGAATTATTGTTATGGATTGCTGAATTAGGCTTACCTATTGCTACTGAAGCATTAGACCCAATTAGCCCACAATACATCGGTGATTTATTTAGTTGGGCTGCGATTGGTGCTCGTACGACAGAATCTCAAACCCACCGTGAAATGGCGAGTGGCTTATCAATGCCAGTTGGCTTTAAAAACGGAACTGACGGTAGCCTATCTACTGCAGTTAATGCAATGCAATCAGCTTCTGCACCACATCGTTTTATGGGCATTAACCAAGCTGGGCAAAGTGCTTTATTACAAACTGCTGGTAATAAAGATGGTCACGTTATTTTACGTGGCGGCGGCGGTAAACCAAACTACGATTCAATCAATGTCGCATTAGCTGAGCAAGCTTTAGTTAAAGCTAAAATGGAAAGCATTCTTATTGTTGATTGTAGTCATGAGAACTCTAATAAGAATCATGAACTACAACCATTAGTAGCAAAAAATGTATTCCGCCAAGTAGTTGATGGCAATACATCTATCATCGGTATTATGCTAGAAAGTCATATTAATGCGGGTAATCAACCTGCGTCATTACCTGCTGATAAACTGCAATACGGTATGTCAGTAACGGATGCGTGTATTGATTGGCAAACTACCTGTGAATTATTAGAGCAAGCGGCCGTATTATTAAAAGATACTGTCCAGAACAAATAAGAAGTAAATTATGCCTTTAAGTAAATTAAGAGATCAGATTGATGCTGTAGACCAGCAAATAATTGATTTATTAGCAGAGCGTTTACGCCTAGTAGGTGAAGTCGGCGAAGTGAAAACTAAGCATGGTTTGCCTATTTATGTGCCTGAACGTGAAGCTGCGATGTTAGCTAAGCGCCGTGAAGAAGCTGAAAAGAAAGGCGTACCTGCAAACCTAATTGAAGATATCTTACGTCGTACTATGCGTGAATCTTATGCTAGTGAAAATGAGACAGGTTTCAAAACAGTTAACCCTGCGATGAAACGTATTGTTATTATTGGTGGTAATGGTTTATTAGGTCAGCGTTTTGTTGAAATGTTTAAATTATCTGGTTATGACGTCGATATTTTAGGTCGTGCAAACTGGGATCAAGCTGAAGCTATTTGTAGTAAAGCTGGGTTAGTTATTGTTGGTTCGCCAATCGATGTGACTGTTGATGTGATTAAGCAACTTACTTTCTTACCTGAAGATTGTATTTTAACCGATATCACTAGCATCAAAGATGCTCCTTTAACTGAGATGTTAGCGGTACATAAAGGTCCTGTCGTCGGTTTACACCCTATGTTTGGTCCTGATATCTCAAGCTTTGCAAAACAAGTTATTGTTTACTGTGATGGACGTAATCCTGAAAAGTACCAATGGTTAATTGATCAAATGAAAATTTGGGGCGCCCATTTATACCCAGTGGCAGCACCAACGCATGATGAGTCAATGACCTTGATTCAAGCATTACGTCACTTTACGAGCTTTGTTTACGGTGTGCATTTACAAGAAGTCGATGCAGACTTAGAACAGTTGTTAGACCTAAGCTCGCCTATTTATCGCTTAGAACTAGCAATGGTAGGGCGTTTATTTGCACAAGAGCCAGCTTTATATGCTGACATTATCTTATCGCAAAAAAATAACCTAACCATGATAAAGCGTTACCATAAACACTTTGCTGATGCGATTGAACTGTTAGAAAACAACAATCGTGAAGAGTTTATTGCTCGCTTTAAGTCTGTGACGAATTGGATGGGAGATTACTCGGAGTTATTCTTAAATGAAAGTCGAGTAATGTTGCAACAAGTGCATGACAATCGCCATTATGAAGAGAAGTAATCTATTTATTTAGTGCTTTGTAAGGGCACTAAATAACTACTTTCTCAAAGGCAGATTTTCGTAAAAGGCAGGATCAAAAAAGGAGGTTATTAACCTCCTTTTTTCTTTACGAGCAGTTATTTATAAACCGTTATCTAAGTGCTCTAGTGAGTAGCAAATGGCTAAGCCACAAACTCTTTATTTAATTTGATTTCAGCATCTGATTCAATTTCAATTTCTGGCTCTTCAATAGCCTCTCCTGAAATTTCTCCGTTACGACATAAGTCTTTACCATTATTCTTGGCACGGTTTGCTTCATCTTTATGGGTATGTTTATTTAGCTGACGTTCGATTTTTGAGAATAACTGATTGATTCCCACATATAAGTCATCATGCTCAGCATGAGCAAAAACTTTACCGTTTGGAACGCCAATAGTACCTTCTATTTTTACGCCTTTAGGTTCTTTAGTGATAATGAAATGGGGATTGATTAATGAAATTTGAAGTTTCTGTAGTTTCTCGAAACGTTCTTCTACTTTTGCGCGCATTGTGTCTGTGATAGTAATTTGTTTGCTAGTAATTTCAATTCTCATATAGGACACCTTTTTGTTATACACTTTATCGTGTTCATTAATAGATTAGGCTTTTCGAAGTGATTTACAAGTGATATAGATCACATTAATAAAGCCTTTTACATAAACAGATTTATTTCTTGAGCTAGCTATATTTTCTTTAAAATATTTCAACTTTTACTTGTTGAATGCCAATAATTAGTCCATTTTAGTAGTGATAAGTTCCGTGTTTTTTATTACTTCCTCTTTATATCTCCTTTTTATATTTAAAAACCTTTTATTAACCTAAGCATTTGTTATCTTTAGTTCTCTTCTGTTTTTTAATTTTAAGTCTGATTGAGTTTTACTATGATGAATATAATTAAGTGTATACGTCTTTTGATATTTTGCGCTCTACTACCAATAAGTTTTTTGGCGAATAGTGAATCTTGGCGTGATGCCATTAGTATGTATGGCGATCTTAAGTATAAAAATAATTTTAAGCACTTTGCCTATGCCAATCCAGATGCGCCTAAGGGAGGGGCTTTCAAACAAGCGAGTGTAGGGAGTTTTGACTCATTAAACCCTTTTATTGTAAAGGGTAATGCCGCGGCTGGTATTACACGTATTTACGATACGTTATTAGAACAATCTACCGATGAACCTTTTAGTTTATATGGGTTAATTGCTGACAAAATAAAAGTCGCAGATGATTATAGTGCTGTTAGTTTTTTAATTAACTCTAATGCAAAATTTCATGACGGTGTAGCGGTGACTGCTGATGATGTTAAGTTTAGTTTTGATTTGTTGGTAGATGAAGGTGCCCCTCACTTTCGCTCATATTATTCAGGGGTTGAAGAAGTCACGGTAGATTCATTATTGAAAGTGACTTTTCATTTTAAAGAAATCGGTAATCGTGAATTGCCCCTAATTATTGGGCAAATCCCTATTTTACCAAAGCACTTTTGGAAGGGAAAAGAGTTTGCTAAAAGTGGTTTGGTGATTCCATTAGGGTCTGGTCCATACCAAGTAAAAAGCTTTGATGCAGGTAAGCAAATTGTATATGAGCGAGTAGTTGATTATTGGGCAAAAGATATTGGGGTGAATAAAGGACGCCATAATTTTGACCAAATCATTATTGATTATTATCGTGATGATGCTGTTGCATTTGAAGCGTTTAAATCCGGTGCTTTTGATTACCGATTCGAAAGCTCCTCAAAGCGTTGGTCGACCGGTTATGTTGGCGAGCAATTTAAGACTAATGACATTATATTAGAGACCATTGCGGATAAAAATCCTCAAGGCATGCAAGGCTTTTGGTTTAATTTACGTCGAGACAAATTTAAAGATCCTAAAGTACGTGAAGCGATCTCATTATTGTTTGATTTTGAATGGGCTAACAAAACTTTGTTTTATGGCGCTTATACACGCATAGATAGTTTTTATTCTGGATCTGAATTATCAACGGAAATAGATATAAGCGAAGCAGAAAAGAAAATATTATTGCCTTATAAAGATCGGCTTCCAGCATCTGTTTTTAAGCCGATAGAAAGTAATAAAACATCGGGTAATGGCAATGTAAGAGAACAAATGCGACAAGCGGTTACATTATTATCAGAGGCAGGATACGAGTTAAAAAACAGTAAAATGCAAAATAAACAGGGTGAGCAATTAAACTTTGAATTTTTATTATATAGCAAAGACTTTGAACGGGTTATTCATCCATTTCGTCGTAACCTTCAACGGATAGGCATTAAAACTGATATTCGTTTGGTCGATGTGTCTCAATTTATTAATCGATTAAATAATTTTGAGTTCGATATGTTGTCATTACGTAAAGGTCAGTCAATTTCACCTGGCAATGAGCAAGCTTCTTTTTGGGGCTGTGATACTGCTAATCAGGTCGGCACTTCCAATTGGGCTGGGATTTGTTCTCCGGTTATTGATGAATTAACGAAACAATTAATAACCGCATCAACGCGAGAGCAGTTAGTGAATGTAACTAAAGCATTAGATCGTGTTTTATTATCTGAACATATAGTGATCCCTCAATGGTACTTACCCGCTTATCGTATTGCGTATTGGGATAAGTTCTCTCGACCTAAAGTGTCGCCTTATTATGATATAGGCTTAGATACTTGGTGGAGTACACAATCAGAAAAATCAGTTACTGAACAAGAGAGTCAATAATGCATCAATATATTTTAAAGAGGCTGTTACTGATTATTCCAACCTTAATTGGCATCATGACGCTCAACTTTTTTATTGTCCAAGTCGCACCAGGCGGCCCTGTTGAACAAGCTATTGCCAAATATCAAGGTATTGATTCTGAAGCGACGTCTCGTGTGACGTCGAGTACGAGTAGTGAGATAAAACAAGGCTCAAATAGTGGTAGTCAATATCGTGGTGCACAGGGAGTCGACCCTGAATATATTACCACGCTAGAGAAGTTGTATGGCTTTGATAAACCTCTCGTAGAACGTTACTTTTCAATGCTATGGCGTTATATTAACTTTGATTTTGGTGATAGTTTTTACCGAGATAAGAGCGTAATTGATTTGATTTACGAAAAAATGCCTGTGTCTATTTCTTTAGGTTTATGGACGACGTTACTCGCCTATTTAATTTCTATTCCGTTAGGCATTAAAAAAGCCACGGCGCATGGTACTAAATTTGATGTTTGGACTAGTACAATTGTTACTGTTGGTTATGCTATTCCTGCCTTTATTTTCGCGATTATTTTAGTGGTGTTATTTGCTGGTGGATCTTATGTTAGTTGGTTTCCATTACGAGGTTTAACGTCTGACAACTTTGACCAATTAACTTTATTTGGGCAAATAAAAGATTATTTTTGGCATTTAGTTTTACCGATATTAGCAAGTGTACTAGCAAGCTTTGCAACACTCACCATGTTAACTAAAAACTCCTTTCTAGATGAAATCAATAAACAATACGTCATTACCGCGCGGGCTAAAGGTTGTTCAAAAAATCGTGTTTTATATGGTCATATTTTCCGTAATGCAATGTTATTAGTTTTAGCTGGTTTACCTGCGGCATTAATTGGTATTTTCTTTACTGGCTCGATGTTGATTGAAGTTATTTTCTCATTAGATGGGTTAGGTTTACTGAGTTTTGAATCAGTAATAACGCGAGACTACCCGGTTATTTTTGGTTCTCTTTATATCTTTACGTTAGTTGGTTTAGTGCTTAAGTTAATCAGTGATGTTACCTATACCTTAATCGATCCACGCATTACATTCGAGGGTCAATAATGTCGTTATTACTTACTTGGCAACGCATCAAAAAAAATCCAAGCAACCATCAACGATGGGCACAGTTTAAAGCGAATAAACGCGGTTATTATTCGTTATGGATTTTTAGCATTTTATTTTTACTCAGTTTAATCGGGGAAGCATGGGTAAATGACAAGCCAATTATGGTGTCTTATCAATCGAATTGGTATTTCCCAATTGTACAAGATATTCCGGAAGATCAATTGGGCGGTGATTTTGATATCAACACGGATTATCGAGACCCTTATATGGTCCTACAAATTAATAAAGAAGGGTGGATGATTTGGCCGCTCATTCCATTTTATTACGATTCCATTAATTATGAATTAACCAGTGCAGCACCTTCGGCGCCAGATGCAGTGAATTGGTTAGGTACAGATGACCAAGGGCGAGATGTAGTTGCTCGTTTAGTGTATGGGTTTCGTATCTCAGTTGTTTTTGCATTATCGCTCACCATAGTAAGTTCAATTATTGGTGTTATTGTCGGCGCCATACAAGGTTATTATGGCGGTAAAATTGATTTAATTGGTCAACGTTTACTAGAAATATGGGAAGGGCTGCCAATGCTCTTTATGTTGATTATTTTAGCGAGTTTTGTAGAGCCTACCTTCACTTGGTTATTGGGGTTAATGATTCTCTTTAGTTGGCCTAGTTTAGTCAGCGTGGTACGTGCTGAGTTTTTGCGTGGACGCCATTTAGAATATGTAAAAGCAGCAAAAGCGTTAGGTGTAAAAGACAGTAAAATTATGTTCAAACATATTCTCCCTAATGCAATGATTGCAACCTTAACCTTCATGCCTTATTTATTTACTGGTGCATTAACCACGTTAACGTCATTGGACTTTTTAGGGTTTGGGTTACCGTTGGGCTCAGCTTCTTTAGGTGAAATGATTTCCCAAGGTAAAGAAAACTTACATGCGCCTTGGTTAGCGATTACTGCTTTTATCTCTTTATCGAGTATTTTAGTGTTATTAGTCTTTATTGGAGAAGCCGCGCGTGATGCTTTTGACCCGAGGAAAACATTATGAGTGAACAGTCGTGTCTTTTAAAAGTCGATAATTTAGCGGTCAGCTTTGCAGAGCAAAATATCTTATCTGGTGTTAGCTTTAGTTTAGAGCAAGGTAAAACATTAGCTATTGTTGGTGAAAGTGGATCTGGAAAATCATTGACGGCACTCTCAATACTGCAATTATTACCTTACCCACATGCACATCATCCTAGTGGTGATATTATCTTTGAAGGTGAGTCTCTGATGGGGAAGTCAGATGCTGTCTTAGAAGCGGTTCGCGGTAATAAAATAAGTATGATTTTTCAAGAACCAATGACGTCGTTAAATCCATTGCATAGTATTGAAAAACAGATCGAAGAAACGTTGTTATTACATAAAGGGTTAATGGGTAAAAAGGCACAATTACGTACCCTTGAGTTATTAGAGTTAGTGGGGATAGACAGTCCTGCTTCACGTTTAAAAGCTTATCCTCATGAATTATCTGGAGGGCAACGTCAACGTGTCATGATTGCGATGGCACTTGCTAATGAACCTAATCTATTAATTGCTGACGAACCAACAACGGCTTTAGATGCAACGATTCAAAAACAAATTTTGACGTTATTGAAATCATTACAGCAACGTTTAAATATGGCGATTTTGTTGATCACTCATGACCTTAATATTGTTCAGCAATTTTCGGATCATGTATTAGTGATGTGTAAAGGTCAGCAAGTGGAGTATCAAGCAACACAGGCGCTTTTTGATTCACCTGACCACCAATATACTAAGAAATTGTTAAAGGCGGTTCCAACAGGGGAAATGGCATCTCTCGTTGATCCTAAAGTGATTCTTGAAGCAGAAAATATGAATGTAAGCTTTCCTGTCAAAAAGAATTTTTGGGGGAAAACAACAAAATCATTAGATGTGGTGAAAAATGTTTCATTAAAAATACATGAAGCAGAAACGTTAGCGTTAGTGGGTGAAAGTGGCTCAGGGAAAAGTACTTTAGCCCAAGCATTATTACATTTGAATAAGCATACTGGTCAGGTTGTCTATCTAGGTCAAAGCATTAATGGGCTAGCAAAAGATGATTTACAAGCACTTCGTCAGGAGTTGCAAATTGTATTTCAAGATCCTTACGCCAGCTTGAGCCCGAGAATGTCAGTGCAAGATATCATTGCAGAAGGTGTACATGTATTTAATACCGATAAAGCCTTAAGTGACCAAGATATTAATGAGCAAGTTTCACAGGTACTGATTAAAGTTGGTTTAGATGAAAGTGCCGCTAATCGATACCCGCACCAATTTTCAGGCGGGCAGCGGCAGCGAATTGCTATTGCAAGAGCCTTGATATTAAAACCAAAGCTTATTGTATTAGATGAACCAACATCAGCCTTAGATAGAAGTATTCAAAAACAAATTATTGAATTATTAAAAGCATTACAAAAAGAATTTTCATTAAGCTATTTATTTATCAGTCATGACTTATCAGTGGTTAAAGCGGTGAGTCATCGAGTGCTGGTAATGAAGGCGGGTGAAATAGTTGAACAAGGTTTTACTTCAACTATATTTGAAAATGCACAGCATCCTTATACACAAGAGTTGCTATCATCGACCATTTTATGAAATGATGTTTAAATTATCTATTATTTACATTGGGATGTTATGAGAAAATTAATTTTAGGGTGCTTGTTGTTTTCTGCATCAAGCATAAGTAGTGCATTAAGTTTAGATGTTCAACGTGAAATTTTCACTGAAACTTTAGATTTACAAGAGAAAAAAGAATGGCAAAAAGCCAATCAGAATATTGAAAAAATAACTGATTATCCGCTCGCTTATATTGCAGAATATAATTATTTAAAAGCGAATATTAATGAAGTTAATGATCAAACTGTTTTAAACTTTATCGATAGTAATAAAGGTAAAGTGGTTACGGATGATTTACAACGTACTTATTTGTTTTCGCTTTCGAGACAGAAAAATTGGTCACAATTCTTAACTGCTTTCCCTAGAATGCCAAATAATAAAACATTGAAATGTCATTATTTACAAGCTTCTATTGCAACAGGGAAAAGCCAGCAAGCTTGGTCTGATGCTCAAAAATACTGGTTATCTAGTACCTCTCTGCCTAATGCTTGTGATGATGTATTCGTGTTTTATCAAAATGATAAACAATTAACGAAACAAGATGTATGGCAACGCTTCCAATTAGCTTATGTAAAAAACAAACAGGGTTTAATGCGTTTCTTGATTGCTAGAATGGATAAGAAAACAGCCGCAGTAGCTACTGAGTTATATGAGCTTCAACAAAATCCAAAAAATGTATTAGATAGTCAATTATTTTCTTCTCGTAAAGCAGATAGCTTTGGTTTTTTAGTGCCAACGATTCAACGTTTAGCAAAGATTGATATTGATTTAGCGATGAAAGCTTATACTAAATTTGATAAGAAAGTACCTTTCACTGCTGCTGAGAATAAACGTATTAAAACACAATTTGCTAGCGTTATTGTGCAGCGTAATAAAAGTAAATATTTCTCATGGTTAGATAAAGAGCTAGGCGCCTTAGGTAATGTGTCATTAATCGAACAACGTATTCGTTATGCGATTAAACGTGAAGATTGGAATAATATTAAGTTTTGGATTTCTCAATTACCTAAAACAGAACGTAATTCATCAGCATGGAAATACTGGCAAGCGCGTGTTTTAGAGCAAGCTGGTGAGGCAGATAAAGCTAAAGTGTTGTACCAACAAGTAGCAAAAAATCGTAACTTCCATGGTTTTATGGCTTCTCAAAAGTTAGGCGTGAATTTCTCACTTAATGAACAAATTATTAAAGAAGAAATTGATGGGTTAAGTGCCTTAAAAGGTGATTTAGCCGTTATTAAAGAGATGTTATTTCACAACCTAAATAAACAAGCGAAAGGGCAGTGGTACCGTATTCTTAGTAAGCAAAGCGTAGCGAAACAACAGCAATTAGGGTTGTATGCTTTTAATAATAACTGGCCGTACTTATCTGTATTAGCAAGTATTAGCTCTAAAAGCTGGAATGCACTTGGTATTCGTTTCCCTAATGCTAAAAAAGAGTTATTTGTTGGTGCAGCGAAACAATACAATATAGAAGAAACGTATATTTATGCGATTACGCGTAGAGAAAGTAGTTTTGATCAACATGCTAAATCACCAGTTGGAGCAAGTGGTTATATGCAATTAATGCCTAAAACCGCAGAAGAAACGGCTAAAAAAATTGGGTTAACGTCGTACAAAGATATTTCTCAGCTTGACCAAGGTGAAATTAATGTTCAATTAGGTGCTGGATACTTTAATGAGTTATTAGAGCGTTATAGCGGGAATCGAGTATTAGCCACTGCCGCTTATAATGCGGGTCCTCATCGAGTAGATAGATGGGTTAGCGCAGGGAAGAAAAAAGGCAATAAAGGTATCGAAATTGATAGTTGGGTAGACACTATTCCTTTTTATGAAACTCGTGCTTATGTACAAAATGTATTAGCTTACAATGTTATTTATCAGCATGTCTTAGGCAAGCCTTTAACGTTTCTTAAAAATGAAGAATTACTGGGTGAATATTAAGCTTTAGGTAAAGATTACGACTAGCTAATAATGGTTACCTCTGAATATACTAAGCCGCTAATCGGTAATCGGTAATAAAGAATAAAGAATAAAGAATAAAGAAGTAACCAATAAAAATGTTTTTTGTTGTGCATGGTAGATAGCCTTGTTTTATAGAGACTCTCTATTGATGCCAGCAAAAAGCATTGTCTTCACTACCATCACTTGTTTTAACATTATTTTGATTGATAAATAGCGTCTTACATGGCGTTTTATCATTATTTTGAGAACTGTTCACGTTAGCTACTGCTTTCATCACGTAGGTATGAGCGGCGCTAGAAACAATACTAAATGTATAATATTGGTTATTTGAAGGTAAGCCTGCAGAGCTTGGGGTACTAATATAAATCGGATGCATAATACGGTAGCTACTTTGCTCTATCTGAGCTTTTATCAGTTCACTTTGCGCATCGCCTCGTCGTGTTGCTATCACAAAGTTTTGGTAAGAAGGGTAAGCAATACCTGCTAATATGGCGATAATGGCAAGGCAAATCAGCAATTCAACTAACGTAAAACCACGCAGTTTATTCATTCCAATATCTAATCTATTCACATTAATGATTAATTCATTCATTTCTGCCTCACTTTTTATTTCGCTTTAACTTTTTATTCACTTTTGCTCATTAAATAAATAATTAAATATTGGTATCTGATTGCTTATTTTAATATGCGGGATCAATTCATTATTTAATGAGAGCTATTGTTAATGATAGTTAAGTGCCGTTAAGTATAGAAAAGCATTTCTAAATATCATTGTTTAGAGTGTCTTATTTAGACTACATTTTTTTACATCGCATTTTTAAACAACATTATTTAAGTCATATTGTTTTAAATGGAATTTTAAATGTTGTTAAAATACAGATGGATAGCGTTAACTATTGATATTATTAGAATAGATTGGGCGAAGTAATCAGTAAGAGAGCGTTACAACTAGCTCTCATATCACTGGTATATTGGATTAATGCGGAAGAGGTTTAATGTTGTAGACGAATTAATCAAATAGTTTATGTACAACAGCTAATGTTGCTTCGATCTCTCGAGTATTACTCGGCGCGATATAAATAGTATCATCGCCTGCGATAGTGCCTAATATCCCTTCTGCTTTACCCATTGAGTCTAATAAGCGGGCTATTAACTGTGCTGCGCCTGGACTAGTGCGAATAACGATTAAGCTATCATTTCTGTCTATATCTACCACTAAGTTTTTAAGTGGGCTGGTGGTTGCTGGAATACCTAACTCTGCAGGTAAACAATACACCATTTCACCCGTTGCATTACGTGTTCTAACTGCACCTGTTTTACTTAACATGCGCGACACTTTAGATTGGTTAATATGCGTAAACCCAGCTTCTATTAGAGCATCGACTATCTCGCTCTGTGAGCTTAAATGTTCTTTTTTAAGTAAGCATTTAAAGAAGTCCATTAGTTCAGAAGTCTGTCGCATTTGTGATCCTATATATAAATTATTATAAAGCTCGTATCTTAATCTAAATCATCGTTACGTTAATAGATTAAATGTCACTTTTTTTGCATATTTATTCGTTTTACTGCAAATAATGGTATTTATATAAGCATCGCTACTTTCTTTAATGTAGTTCTGCTAAAATTTGAATGAAATTTATATTATCAGGATGATTCATTATGATTTCTTTTTCTCGTCAAATTGCGTTTCTTTGCCTCTTATTATCAACGTCATTGAGTGCAAATACATCAAAGCAATTACAAGTAACGTTTGCTACGGATGCTAATTATTTTCCTTTTGAATACTTATCTGATGATAAACAAATTCAAGGTTTTGACATCGATATTGCTAAGGCTATTTGCGAGCAAGCTAATCTACAATGTAGTTTTGAACATCACCGTTTTGATGGCTTATTATTAACCTTACCTTTTGGGCGTTATGATGCTGTCATTGCTGCTTTGGATATCACCAGTGAACGATTAGAGAAAGTCGATTTTAGTGATAGCTACTATAAAGTGCCGCCAGTATTTATTAGTAAAGAACAACTGCAGGGAAAGTTTTCATTAGAGGGAAAATTTATTGGGGTTCAAGCTAACACCTCAAATCAAAATTATCTTATTAAATTTGCTAAAGAAAATAGCTATATCGTGCCTTATTATTCATCTCAAGCGGCTTTAAATGATTTGAAGCAAGCGCGAATTGATGCTGTATTTGCTGACTTTGCCGTTATCAATAATTTTTTAAGTAAACAAGAAGACAACTCATTAGTGATTAGTAGAACAGAAGCGGTATTTGTTGAACAGTTTTCTAAAGGTTATGGTATTGCCGTTAAGAAAAATAATCATGTTTTACGTGACCGTTTAAACCTTGGTTTGAAGCTAATTGTTGAAAATGGTACTTATGCAAAGATCTTTCAGGAATACTTCCCTTAAAATAGTTATTAAAGCGACTCACAAAGTAGTGGTAATCAGTCCTTAAAATAAGCTACTATTTTACATTCATCACAATTATTTAACATTTTTCACACATGCGTATTTATTCACTTTAGAATGCATACGGTTATTCTTAAATACTTAAAATTTTATTTCATTGGAGAAAAATATGAAAGTTGCTGTTCTTGGTGCTGCAGGTGGTATTGGTCAAGCGTTGTCATTATTATTAAAAACTCAACTACCAGCTGGTTCTGAATTAGCATTATATGACGTTGCTCCAGTTGTTCCTGGTGTTGCTGTTGATTTATCTCACATCCCAACCGCTGTTAAAGTTGAAGGTTTTGGTGCTGACGCGTTAGGTGCTGCATTAACGGGTGCTGATATCGTAATCATCCCAGCGGGTATGCCACGTAAGCCAGGCATGGATCGTGCTGATTTATTCGCAGTTAATGCTGGTATTATCAAAACATTAGCTGAAGGCATTGTTGCTAACTGTCCTAAAGCATTAGTTGGTGTTATTACTAACCCTGTAAACGGAACTGTTCCAATTGTTGCTGAAGTGTTTAAAAAAGCAGGTACTTACGATAAAAACCGTGTATTTGGTGTTACAACACTTGATGTTATCCGTAGTGAAGCGTTTGTTGCTGAACTTAAAGGTCTAAACGTTGCTGAAGTTAAAGTGCCAGTTATTGGTGGCCACTCAGGTACAACTATTTTACCGCTTCTTTCTCAAGTTGAAGGCGTAACTTTCTCTGATGAAGAAGTTGCTGCACTAACTCCACGTATCCAGAATGCGGGCACTGAAGTTGTAAATGCTAAAGCGGGTGGCGGTTCTGCTACATTATCTATGGGTGCTGCTGCTGCTCGTTTTTGTCTATCTTTAGTTAAAGGTATTCAAGGTGAAGACGTTGTTGATTACGCATACGTAGACGTTGCTGATGGCGATGCTGCTTTCTTCGCTCATCCAGTACGTCTAGGTGTTAACGGTGTTGTTGAAATTTTATCATACGGTAAATTATCAGCTTTTGAAGAAAAAGCGAAAAACGATATGTTAGCAACACTTAACAAAGACATCCAAGAAGGTGTTGATTTTATAAATAGCTAATCTACTTTTAGCTTTTTTGTAAATTATTGATAAGGTCAGCTATGCTGGCCTTTTTTGTGTCTATAATTAACTGGACATTTTTTATACCAATTTAATTAAATATGTGGTCTATTTAAGTATTATACCAATCACACTAATTAACTGATCTATTTTACTGGTTAAAATAACTTATTTCTTCGTTGTAAATTTCGTAAAGGGAACAACCTATGTGGACTCCCCTGTGTCAACAACAAAATTAATAACTAAGAATAAAGCGCTCACTTATGTACGAGCTCTCATTGAGTAGCTAACTCAGGCTCTCTGATATTTACGCGCACAA
>NZ_CBRF02000014.1 GCF_000470315.2 Psychromonas sp. SP041 | reverse complement strand
GGTTATAACGATATTGTCAATAAATGTTGTGATGCTTGGAATCGCTTCAGTGAAGACAAAAATAGAGTCATCTCACAATGTTATAGAGACTGGACCAATCTGGAAACTTAATTATCGGAATTGGTATAACCGCCTCAGATAAAGCATAAATTGTATAAGTATAGTTTTTATCTCCGGGTCCTTGAGAGCAAGGCGGGCTGTATTCATTTAAATCATTTAGATTATTAATACCAATCTCACCAAGTACTTGATCACTTTTAACTTGATCGTTACTTGCATCAATATTGTACAGATTCCAATAGGAATGCACGTCATCAAATGCGTTGTGATGCATCATCAATGCATAATACTTTGTTCCTTGAGGTGAACCACTCCAACTAAGAGGGGGGGTAACGCCTTCACCATCACAAGTATATGTAATAGGTAACTGCCCGCCATCAGTCATTGCTGAACTCGTTAATACAAAACGACTTTCATTAGATTGTGCTAATGAATCACTATTACTTACATCACACGCACTTAACGTAAAAGAGCATGCACTAATCAATAAAAAGACCTGCGACTTTTTCATTACTTAAAACTCCGATAAATAACATTACAAATAAGGTAATTAGCGGATCAGAATAATGACTAAATGTGTGGTAATTATGTAGATGGGATTATGTAGATGGGATTATGTTAATTAATTAAAACGAAGTCCTCCCCCACTTCCATTTTAAAATAGAAAATATAAAATATAAAATATAAAATATAAACCTAATTATGATGATAAAACCCCTTATGTTTCAATACATTGATAACTTATACTCGGAGGATTTAGGGTATTTTTTCATTTGTAATTAAGACATGAATTAGAGAAAGTTTATGAAAATAAAGAGAAAAAGTTAAAATATACAAACAATAAAGCCCCGATACTTTTAAAGTATCGGGGCTTTATTGTTTGTATATGGTGCCCGAGGACGGACTTGAACCGTCACTCCTCTCGGAAACGGATTTTGAATCCGTCGCGTCTACCAATTTCACCACTCGGGCTGAGTGACAAAGATTATACCTATGCTTCTTCTACAAACAAGGATTTTCAATCACAAAAAGTGTAAGCGATTAAAAAGCAATCGATCCTTACCTATAAAGAATCAAAATCATACTTAAATAAATAAAATGCCAAGCGATTAGTCATTTGTTACACTGTTTTTTCAAACTTTTAAGGGATTATCATGGTCAAGCATAACAATACAAAAACAGCAGAGTTGAGCCTAGCGGAACAATACCAAAGTTGTGAACGCGCATCATTTTTTAAACGTTTAGGTGCCTATATCTACGATTTATTTGCACTTGGTGCGGTATTAATGCTGGCAACTATATTAGCATTATTGGCCGTTGTTATTGCCAATAAAGCAGGCTTTATTGATTTAAGTGTTTATAAAGATACTGCTGATTATTTAGGGAAAAGTTTAGTTTTCTTAATTTACTTATCGGTTGTCATTATTGGTTTTTTTACTTATTTCTGGAGCCAAGCAGGACAAACAATCGGCATGAAAGCATGGCGCTTACGAGTACAAAATAGCGATGGTACTAATATCAGCTTTACCCAAGCATTAATTAGGTTATCAACATCAGCTTTTGGGCTAGGTAACGTTATGTCATTATTAAAAGATCGTAATGCCTTTCAAGACTTATGGGGTGAATGCGAAGTGATTGTGATGACCAAAGAATTAAGTAATTGGAAAGGCTTTAAAGGCATGGCATTTATGGATGAAGATAAGAAATAAATCATTTGACTGTGCAGTGCTTACTAATTGATTACAAATTAGAAAGCACTTACTAAGCAATCATTATAAGCTCTCATTAATAGACGAACACTGCTAGGCAATCATCACAAGCTAATGACTTGCTAGCTTTACCAAACAACATAAGTTGTAATTTATCGCCTTCTAAATATACAGCAGTCAGTTACTAGGCATTTAATATGAATCAATGCTTAACAACTGGCTGCTCATTATTTTTCTAAGTTTGTTTTCTTAATAAGTACATAGCAATTAGCAATACCAATATACTTGGCAATACCGCCCCTAATATAGGCGGTAACCCAAAGACTAAACTTGCAGGACCAAAGAGCTCACCTGATACATGGAATGCAAAACCACTCGCAATACCAAAGATTAAACGCGTCCCCATCGGTACGGTTCTTAACCCACCAAAAATGAATGAAACTGACAACAACATCATTACGACGACAGTAAAAGGCAATACTGCTTTGCGCCACAACGTTAACCAATAGGTATTTGCATCTTGATCATTACTTTCTAAATAAGTGATATAACCATATATATCACGCATCGACATTTTATCGGGCTCACTAATAATCACTTCAAACTTTTTCGGTGTTAGCTCTGTCTCCCAAGTAAATTCAGGGAAATTTTCAACTGATGTTTTATATTCAAAAAAACTGGTCTTGCTAACATCTTCTAATAACCAATAACCTTCTTTATAAGTCGCTTTATTAGCAACCATTGCATAATCTAACGTCAGTTCTTTAGTAAAGAAATAAAGTTGTACATTGTAAAGCTCTGCTTTGCTATTCATTCGTCCAATGCTAACAAAAGAATCGGCATCTTTAGCCCAAATCCCATATTTATTCTCTACTTTTTCACTACCATTTTTTAATTGGTCTCGCATAAAGTAGGCTTCTTTATCGGTCTGAGGCGCAACAAATTCGCCTAATAACATAACGGCAATAACCATTGGAATGGCCGTCTTTAATACCGAATTTGCAATTCTAAACTTAGACATGCCAGCAGCCTGCATTACTACTAGTTCACTACTACTTGCCAACGAACCTAACCCAATAAGCGCACCAATTAAAGCGGCCATTGGAAAGAATAATGCAATTTCAACTGGCATTTTTAATAATACAAAATAAGCAGCAGAAAATACGGTGTACGCCCCTGTACCAACACTTTTCATTTGCTCAACAAATTTAATAATGCTGCTCAAACCAATTAATACGAATAGGCTTAAAAATGTAGCGGCAAAAATAGTACGGCCAATGTATCGGTCTAAAATACCCATTTATTTATCCACCTTAGGCGTTTCAACATTTTTCAACTTTTGTTTTTTTGGCTTAACATTAAATTTCCCGATAGTTTGCAAATGTAATATAACGCCAATAAAAAAGAATAATATTTGTACTGCCCAAATACCAAAGTAAGGGATCACTCCGTCTTCAATTAAACTCTTTGAAGCACTTAATAACAAAAAGAAGCTTAAATAGAGTGCTAAAGCCGGCAATAGTTTTGCGTAACGCCCTTGACGAGGATTAACTTTAGCCATAGGAACGGCCATAAAAGTAATTAATAATATAGAGACGGGAATAGCAATACGCCACTGCAACTCAGCTTGATAACGTGTGTCATTAACACCAATGAGCGCTGAAGTAGGTAAAGCATCAACACTGCGTTTTTTATTCTCTACTGCTGCATTAGCAATATGTACTTGGTAAGTTGAAAATTGAGAGTTCTCGAATTCATTTTTACCTACAATACCAGCGTAACGTTGACCATCTTTTAAAGTTAGCCAAGTGCCGTCTTTTTTATTCGCAACATTACCTGTTTTAGCCGTGATCACTGAAGGAGATATTCCTTCTTCCTCTTTTGGCCAATGGGCAGCAAAAACATTAACTAACGTTTTATTTTTTTCATATTTTTCAACATAGACTACTCCACCATTACCAGATGCTTTATGAAAACGCCCTTCAATTAAGGTTGCAGTACCTGCATTGGCTTCAGCTTTTTCAATAACAGAAACCATTTCATCTTCTGCGGTAGGCGCTAAATATAAGCTATTAAAGCTAGCAAAAACAAAAGTGAGTACTGACAACATTAATGTTGCTTTCAGCACTTTATTTGGACTATAACCACAAGAGGTCAATGCCACCATTTCACTTTCACTGTGTAACCGACCATGCGCAAATAATATCGCGAGATAGAAACTAATGGGTAACATTAACGTACCCAAGGTAGGCATATTTAAATATAAAACAGTTAATACTAAATCGGCAGGGATAACACCATTAATAGCTTGAGCAAGGATAGTAATAAATTTCTGACTAACAAATATAAGAACTAAAACAAAGAGAATGCCAACTTGGCTTTTAAATGTTTCTAACATTAAATAACGAAGAATTATCAAGCTGATCTCCAATGTAAAATAAGATGCTACAAAAGCGGTAAAATAGTGGATTAAGCAAACTATTACGGTAAAATTGCTATTTTAGTAAGTTTATATTACGTTTCAAGGTCCACAATGACCAATGATAACTGCATTTTCATAAAAATAGCACAGTTAATCTCAATATAATCGTTTTAAGGATACATATGGAATTTCTCGTAAAAAGTGGTAGCCCAGAAAAACAGCGCAGCGCATGTATCGTTGTTGGTGTATTTGAACCTCGACGTTTATCTCATGCAGCTGAAGTTTTAGATGAAATCAGCGAAGGTTATCTAAGTTCATTACTACGTCGTGGTGATATTGAAGGTAAAGTAGGACAGGTATTATTTTTACACCATGTACCTAACGTATTAAGCGAAAGAGTTTTATTAGTTGGCTGTGGTAAAGAGCGAGAGCTAACTGAAACACAATACAAACAGATCATTGAAAAAACCATTTCAACATTAAATGATACAGGCGCACTTGAGGCCATTTGTTTTTTATCTGAATTGCATATTAAAGGTAGAGATAGCTATTGGGCAGTTCGCCAAGCGATCGAAGCAACGCAAGATAGCTTATACAACTTCGACCAATTCAAAACCAATAAAGACAATACTCGCCGTCCATTACGTAAATTAACGTTTAATGTACCAAGTCGTAAAGAATTAACGCGTGCAGAATTAGCCTTACAACATGGATTAGCTATATCTGCAGGTATGAAATTATGTAAAGATTTAGCGAATATGCCGCCAAATATTTGTACTCCGCTGTATTTAAGCCAACAAGCACAAGAGCTTGATCAACGCTTTGATAAAATCACAACTGAAGTGGTTGATACAGAGCAAATGAAAGCGTTAGGCATGAACAGTTACCTAGCAGTAGCACAAGGTTCGGCGAACCCTGCTTATATGTCAATTATCAATTATCAAGGCGGTCCAACGGATCAAAAACCGATTGTACTTGTTGGTAAAGGATTAACCTTTGACTCTGGTGGTATTTCATTAAAACCAGGCGCAGGTATGGATGAAATGAAATACGACATGGGCGGCGCTGCATCAGTCTTTGGTGCATTAGAAGCAATCGCTCAACTAGACTTAGGTATTAACGTGATTGGTGTGATTGCAGGTGCTGAAAATATGCCATCAAGCAAAGCATACCGTCCTGGTGATATCTTAACGACCATGGCTGGACTCACTGTTGAAGTATTAAACACCGATGCTGAAGGCCGTTTAGTCTTATGTGACGCATTAACTTATGTAGAACGTTTTGACCCAGAATGTGTTATCGACGTAGCGACCTTAACAGGTGCTTGTATAATGGCATTAGGTCATAACATCAGTGCACTAATGAGCCCACATAAAGGTATGGTTCATGAGATTTTAGGTGCATCAAACCAAACGGGTGATAAAGCATGGCAATTACCGATGGACGATGATTTCCAAAAGCAACTTGATAGCCCATTTGCAGATATGGCAAACATTGGCGGTCGCCCTGCTGGTTCGATTACAGCGGCTTGTTTCTTATCTCGTTTCACTAAAGCTTATAACTGGGCACATTTGGATATTGCTGGTACAGCTTGGCGCTCAGGCGCTAACAAAGGTGCGACTGGCCGCCCTGTTCCGTTATTAACACAATTTGTCATTAATCGTAGTGAACAAGAAATAGCGGAATTAGACGCTTAAATGTTAACGTTCAATAATAAGTTGAGTTCATAATGAGCCAAGTTATCTTTTATATTCACTCAGAAGATACTTTAGCATCAACAGCTGAAGCGAGTTTGCCAACACATTTTGTGCAAGCTTGCCAGCTCGCGGCTTTTTATTACCAACAAAATAAAAAAGTGTTTATTTATACTGAAAATCAACAGGATGCTTTTACTGTTGATGAGTATTTATGGCAGTTTGATGGCGATAGTTTTGTCCCGCATAACTTAATTGGTGAAGGTCCTCGTTATGGATCTCCGGTTGAGATTAGTTGGCTTGCACCGCAACACCCGCGTGCAGTGCTGATTAACCTCAGCCAAAACATTCCGGAATTTAATTTAAACTTCCAACAAATTATTGATTTTGTGCCAGCACAAGAACAACTAAAAATTAATGCGCGAATGCGCTACAGTGCTTATAAAAAATTAGGCCACACCCTCTCTACTCAAGATGTTAAGACTGCATCTCAAGAGTTAACTAACCAGACAGAAGACAAATGATGGAAAAGATATACAACCCAAGTGCGATTGAGCAAAGAAATTACCAAACCTGGGAAGAAAAAGGTTACTTCAAACCACACGGCGATACTGATAAAGAAAGTTTCTGCATCATGATCCCACCACCAAATGTCACTGGTAGTTTACACATGGGTCATGCATTCCAAGATACGATTATGGATACGCTTATTCGTTACCAACGTATGCAAGGTAAAAATACGTTGTGGCAAATGGGGACTGACCATGCTGGTATCGCAACACAAATGGTCGTTGAACGTAAACTTTTTGCAGAAACAGGTCAAACGCGTAAAGAATTAGGGCGTGAAACCTTCATCGAAAAAATCTGGGATTGGAAAGCCGAGTCTGGCGGTAATATTTCTCGTCAAATGCGTCGTTTGGGTACCTCTGTAGACTGGGATCGTGAACGCTTTACCATGGATGATGGCCTTTCTGAAGCCGTTAAAAAGACCTTTGTTGATTTGTATAATGATGACCTTATTTACCGTGGCAAACGTCTGGTTAACTGGGATCCTAAATTACAAACTGCTATTTCAGATTTAGAAGTAGAAAATAAAGATGTTAAAGGGTTTATGTGGCATTTCCGCTACCCATTAGCAAATGGCGTCAAAACAGCTGATGGTAAAGACTACATAGTAGTCGCAACTACTCGCCCAGAGACAGTATTAGGCGATACAGGTGTTGCTGTTAACCCTGAAGATCCACGTTATAAAGATCTCATCGGTCAAAGTATTTTATTACCTTTTGTTAATCGTGAAATTCCAATTATTGGTGACGATCATGCTGATATGGAAAAAGGAACGGGTTGTGTGAAAATCACCCCTGCGCATGATTTTAATGACTATGAAGTAGGTAAACGCAACAAATTACCAATGATCAACGTCTTAACCTTTGAAGCTTGTATTCGTGAAAGCGCTGAAGTATTTAATACTAACGGTGAAAAAAGTGAAGATTACCCAGCTGATTTACCAGCACAATTCCAAGGTTTAACTCGTGAGGCTGCGCGTAAACTAGTGGTTAGTGAATTAGATGCATTAGGTTTATTAGAAGAAGTTAAAGACCATGATTTAACAGTACCTTACGGAGACCGTGGCGGTGTTGTGATTGAACCAATGCTAACAGACCAATGGTATGTGCGTGTTGCTCCTCTTGCTAAAACAGCAACAGAAGCGGTTGCTAATGGTGATATCAAATTTGTACCACAACAATACGAAAACATGTACAACTCATGGATGAATGATTTAAATGATTGGTGTGTTTCACGTCAATTATGGTGGGGGCATCGTATCCCAGCGTGGTATGACGAAGCAGGTAAAGTTTATGTTGGACATACAGAAGCTGAAGTACGTGCGAAACATTACTTAGATGACAGCGTTGTATTACGCCAAGATGATGACGTATTAGATACGTGGTTCTCTTCAGGTCTTTGGACATTCTCTACACTAGGTTGGCCAAACCAAACAATGGATCTTAAAACCTTCCACTCTACTGATGTATTGGTAACCGGTTTTGACATCATATTCTTCTGGGTTGCGCGTATGATCATGATGACCATGCACTTTATGAAGAATGAAGATGGCACGCCACAAGTTCCCTTTAAAACGGTTTATGTAACAGGCCTAATTCGCGACGAAAATGGCGATAAAATGTCTAAATCTAAAGGTAACGTATTAGATCCTTTAGATATGATTGATGGTTTAGACCTAGAAAGTTTAGTGACTAAACGTACTGGCAACATGATGCAACCACAGCTTGCTAAGAAAATTGAAAAAGATACGCGTAAAACATTTGCAGACGGTATCGAAGCACATGGTACAGATGCACTACGTTTCACTCTAGCAGCAATGGCATCAACCGGTCGTGATATCAACTGGGATATGAATCGTCTTGAAGGTTACCGTAACTTCTGTAACAAGTTATGGAATGCGAGCCGTTATGTATTAATGGATGCAGAAGATCAAGATTTTGGTTTTGGCGATAACAAAGCGATGCAATTTAGCCTTGCCGATCGTTGGATTCAAGGTCAATTGCAAAATATGATCAAAGAGTTCCGCCAAGCATTAGATACCTACCGTTTTGATATCGCTGCAAACATTCTTTACGATTTCATCTGGAATGAATTCTGTGGCTGGTACTTAGAGTTAACTAAACCTGTTTTATTCAAAGGCAATGAAGACGAGCAACGTGGTACTCGACATACGCTAATCAGCGTATTAGAAACATTATTACGTGTTGCACATCCAATGCTACCGTTTATGACTGAAGAAATTTGGCAACGTGTGAAAGCCATCACAGGTCAAGGTGGTGACACTATCATGCTTGAAGCTTACCCTGAATATGATGCAGCGCAGGTTGATGAACAAGCCGTGGCGGACCTTGAATGGGTTAAGCAAGTGATTGATGCAGTGCGTAACATTCGTGGTGAAATGGATATTAGCCCGAAAGTACCGCTTAACGTGTTAGTTAGAAATGCAAGCAGTGAAGATACGCGTCGATTTGCTGATAATGAAGCATTTTTAGCGGCATTAGCAAAATTAGAAAGTGTTACTTTTGTTGCTAAAGGTCAAGAAACACCAGCGTCTGTTACCGCTTTAGTAGGCGGCTTAGAGTTGTTGATTCCAATGGCTGGTTTAATTGATGTTGAAGCTGAGCTAGCACGTTTAGCGAAGCAACTTGAGAAAGCAACGAAAGAGCTAGACAAGGTATCAGGCAAGTTAAGTAACGAACGTTTTGTGAGTAATGCACCAGAAGCGGTTATTACTAAGGAAAAAGCGAAACAAGCTGAATTCCAAACAACTTGCGACAAACTAAATGAGCAAATTGAGACAATCAAAGCGCTTTAATATAATGATTAATTAGTTTGACATTAACTAAGTAAAAACTAAAAAGGGACTTAATTTAAGTCCCTTTTTTATGACATATTGTCCAAATTAACATTTCAATGAATAAAATGATAAAGCTCAGCGTGCAAAGCGCACTTTAACCTATTAGTACTTTAAATTTTAATGATAAGAATATGCTGAAATTAACCATTTTGATGATCACTATACTCTCAATTATTTTTTCATCCGTCGGTCACGCTAAAGAAAAATCAGTTGTGCCTATTTCACCGAAAAAAATAATTGTTTGGCAACATACTATTGATAATCCTACCAAAGTAATTATGCAAATACTTAACCAAGCACTTGATATTACAAAAGAAGAATACGGTGATTATGAAATAGTTTCATCAATACCGATGGAACAAAGAAGAGCAATATCGAAGTTATCTAAAAAGCACAAAGGAGAGTTGGACATTGCACATTTTGCAAGTAGCGAAAGCAGAGAAAAAAGTGCAATTGCAGTTCGTATTCCACTACTTGAGGGGTTATTAGGCTATCGAGTTTGTTTAATCAGAAAGAACCATCAATATAAATTCTTTAACATTAACAACATGCAAGATTTCATTGATAAGAATATCACAATTGGACAACAGCAGGATTGGCTTGATACCAAAATATTAAAAAATAATGGGCTAAACGTTCAGACATCCTATAAGTATTCTTTGTTATTTAGACAATTAGAAAAACAACGTTTTGATTGCTTTTTACGAGGTATTAATGAAATTGGAGATGAGCTTGAGCTACAGAAAAACTCTAATTTAGTCGTCGAAAACAATTTACTTTTCCATTACCCTTTTCCATTATTCTTTTTTGTTAATGGCGATCGTCCAGACTTAGCTGAACGATTAACGGTAGGCTTAACATCACTTCAAGAAAAGGGTGTATTAACGCAATTATTAGAAGATTATTTTAAAGATAAACTTGAAGCATTACACTTGAATACACGCAAAGTTTTTCATCTCGAGAACTCTTTTATCTCTGAACAATCACTACACTCAATTAATACCATTCCTTGGTTACCTTTATAACGAGTGCACTCTCATATATAAGTTTAATTAATTGATTGCTTGAGTGATTGTTTACGGTTTAAAACAGTCAATGAATTAAGTATGAATATCCACTAATTAAAGCTACTCAATAAGCGGTCCATCGCTCGATAGTTTAACGCTTCACACAAGTGTGCTTTAGTAATATTTTGTTGCTGCTGCAGATCGGCAATGCTCCGAGCGACTTTCAACAAACTATGCCAAGCCCGAATAGACAATCCCATTTTCTCAATCGCTTGCTCTAAAAACAATGCATCCTCCTTCGTTAATACGCAATATATATTCACCTCTTGACTTGATAAGTAATGGTTTAACTTACCTTGACGTTGTAGTTGAATATTACGAGCAACTAAAACCCTTTCTTTAATATCTGCACTTTTTTCAGTTGAATTATGTAACCCTTGCTGTGAATCAGCCAACATTCCCTTAGGTAATAAGGGCACCATAATAGCCAATGCAAAACGGTCTAAAAATGGCCCTGATAAACGATTTAAATAACGTAAGATCTGATCTGGAGTACTGCGCCTGAGCTGTCCGGATATATGACCACAAGGACTTGGGTTCATGGCCGCAATCAGTTGAAAATGAGCGGGGAAAGTGACTTGATTGGCCGCGCGAGAAATAGTGACATTATGGTTTTCCATTGGCTGGCGTAAACTGTCTAACACTTGTCTTGGAAATTCAGGTAACTCATCGAGAAATAAAACACCATGATGAGATAAAGATATTTCACCCGGTTTAGGCTTTCCACCGCCCCCCACTAATGCAACCGCTGATGCACTGTGATGCGGAGCTCGATAAGGAGGAGAAAACCAATCATCACGTTGCTTGCCACATACTGAATATACAGCCGCCGTTTGTAATGCTTGCTGCTCTTCCAAATTAGGCAATAACGTCATAAACCGCTCAGCTAACATACTCTTTCCAGTACCAGGCGGACCAATCAGTAGTAAATTATGGGAACCAGTCGCAGCAATTTCTAATACCCTTTTAGCTTGCTCTTGTCCTAATACATCACTGAAATCAAGGTGAGAATGTTTGGCTGGCGGCGCTTCACTTTGCTCTGCTGAAGGTAATGTTAATTGTTGCTGTAAAAAGGCACAGACATCAATCAAATGTTTTGCAACAAAACCTTGTGCGCCAGTCAATGCACATTCATGCTCGTTGTCAGTACACACAATCACTTGTCGCTTTTGTTGTTTAGCCGCTAAAGCACAGGGAATGATACCATCGACGCAGCGTAACTCCCCAGATAAGGATAGCTCCCCATAACATTCAAAGTTTAATATTTCAGGACACTTTATTTGGTCTGATGCTAATAAAATGCCGATAGCAATCGCTAAATCAAATCGACCACCTTCTTTAGGTAAATTAGCAGGCGCTAGATTGACAGTGATTCTTTTACTTGGGAATTTAAAGTTACTATTCAAAATAGCACTACGTACTCTATCCTTAGCTTCTTTAACCGACGTTTCAGGTAAACCAACCAAAGAAAAGCCGGGTAACCCCGTACCAAGGTGCACTTCAACCTCTACTTCAGGTGCATCGACTCCTGAAATAGAGCGACAAACTAATCTTGCTAATGCCATGAAACTCCCTTTGATATTCATTAGTTAAAGAATTAATTAACGGTGTAATCAAACAAGTATAGAAGTCAAAAATTATTCAGCAAAAAATAGCACAACAATAACCGTGATTAAGTTATTTAATATATAAAATTTCAACCTAAATAGTTTAAGAATTCAATACAGTTACTTTTTATAATTAGTGATGGTTAGGACGGCGATTATTTAGCATAAAGGGTATTTAAAGTGGGTGGTTCTTCACGGTATTTTTTTATATTAAATAGTATCGTATGACAACTTAAACAATAATGAATGAATCAAGAACGAGGAAGTTTAAAATGAGAAGCAATAAAGAAATTGCATTAGATGCCATCGATTTAGTCACTCCAGCAATACTTAAATTATTTGAACGCACTAATCGAAAAGAGCTACACATTGTGATCATGGATCCTACGCTAAAACCATGGGAATCAGACTTTGATAACGCCATTTTAGTTGAACAATCACTAGGAAATCCAAGTGAATGGACTATTCCTTTTGACAAGTTAGCGAGAAAAAAAGCATACCAAGCTTGGCGTAATGGTTGTGCTAATGTTGATATTCAAAATAAACACCCTTCTTCATTACAAGATGACGACATTTTATTTTACGGTTCTTTCGTATATGGCAATATCGTTGTCGGTTGTAGTGGTGTTGAACAGCATTACGATATGTTAATGAGCAGTTGGATAGCATTAGCCTTTGAGCAATTAACCGTCGCAGAATACACAAAGAGTAAAGCTGAAACGCCAACAAAAGCGTTTAGATAATTTATTGTTATTTTGTTATTAATTCTAAAAAGGCTTCTAGCTGCTAGAGGCTTTTTTTATGTTTGCCATATAAGTCTTAATTTTTAAATATCTATCACTGCAAAACGCTATGGTCCCCAAGATCATGAAGGAAAGTCAAAAATAAAAGATTCACTTATTTACAGCTTTTGACCTAACTTTCTCGACCCTTCGAAGTTAATTACCTGTTGGTTTTAAAACAGAAATCACCACGAAACGCTGCGCTTCACGAAGGACACGAAGGAAAATCAAAACATCAGAACTATTTTTTAACAATAAATACAATATTTAGTGTTTTACTTATATAAAAGTTTTGACCTTACCTTCTTCACCCTTCGTGGCTTCGTGGTAAATTCACTTTTGATTTTAAAAAACAAAATTAACCACGAAGCGCTTCACGAAAAACACAAAGGAAAACAAAACATCAAAACTACTTTTTTAACAAAAATACAATATTTAGTGTGTTACTTATATAAAGGTTTTGACCTTACCTTCTTCACCCTTCGTGGCTTCGTGCTAAATCTGCTGTTGATTTAAAAAAACAACATTAACCACGAAGCGCTACGCTTCACGAAGAACATCAAGGAAAATAAAAACATCAAAAATATTTTTTTAACAATAAATACAATATTTAGTGCTTTACTTATATAAAAGTTTTGACCTTACCTTCTTCACCCTTCGTGCCTTCGTGGTAAATTCACTGTTGATTTTAAAAAACAACATTAACCACGAAGCGCTACGCTTCACGAAGAACACGAAGGAAAATCAAAACATCAGAACTATTTTTTAACAATAAATACAATATTTAGTGTTTTACTTATATAAAAGTTTTGACCTTACCTTCTTCACCCTTCGTGGCTTCGTGCTAAATCTGCTGTTGATTTAAAAAAACAACATTAACCACGAAGCGCTACGCTTCACAAAGAACATCAAGGAAAATAAAAACATTAAAAATATTTTTAACAAATAAATACAATATTTAGTGTTCTATTTATATAAAGGTTTTGACCTTACCTTCTTCACCCTTCGTGCCTTCGTGGTAAATCTGCTTTTGATTTAAAAGAACAACATTAACCACGAAGCGCTTCACGAAGAATACGAAGGAACAACAAAATATAACGCCTTCTTTCTATTTGATTTATATAAAAACTCGACCTAACCCTCTCCCCCCTTTCGAGGCTAATCCGCTTTTGATTTTAATAAAACCAAGCAATCCAAAGGATGATATCAGTGCTTATTTTATATTTAACAACTTACTAGTGAATATATGTTCAACAATCTGTTTAAAAATGTGACAAAAGTTGTTTGATAAGCGCTTTTTTGCTATAAATAGCACCCTTTTAAAAATCAATCTAGCCCCACTTTACAAGCGATTGATTGACCATCATTATTTCAGGAAGAACCCATGAACGGTGCACATTTTGTTGTACAGGCTTTAAAAGAACAAAACGTAACACAAGTGTTTGGTTATCCAGGTGGAGCCATTATGCCTCTTTACGATGCGCTTTATGATGGTGGCGTTGACCATCTATTATGTCGTCATGAGCAAGGTGCAGCAATGGCTGCCATTGGCTATGCTCGTTCAACAGGTAAAGTCGGCGTTTGTATTGCCACTTCAGGCCCCGGTGCAACTAACCTCATCACGGGACTAGCAGATGCATTACTAGATTCAGTCCCTGTCATTGCAATTACCGGACAAGTCCCAACGCACTTAATTGGCACTGACGCGTTCCAAGAAGTTGATGTGTTAGGTCTATCATTAGCCTGTACTAAACATAGCTTTATGGTCCAAACTGCTGAAGAATTAGGTTCAGTCATCGAACAAGCTTTCGAAATAGCGACGACTGGCCGCCCCGGCCCTGTTTTAATCGACATACCAAAAGATATTCAAGTTGGCCCTAGTGTTGCACACGCACTTGCTAAACTAATGAATACAGAAAAAACACTTAATATTGCCGCGATTGATCAAGCGAAAACGATGATCAGGGCGTCTCAAAAGCCACTTATTTACGTCGGTGGTGGTGTTGGAATGGCCAACGCAGTTAGTGAATTACGAGACTTGATTGCTGCAACAGAGATTCCAAGCGTTTGTACATTGAAAGCGATTGGTTGTATCAAACATGACTCCCCTTATTTCATGGGTATGGTAGGAATGCACGGTAGCAAAGCTTCTAACTTGGCGATTCAAGAATGTGATCTGCTTATTGCTATTGGCGCTCGCTTTGATGACAGAGTAACAGGCAAACTAGATGAATTTGCACCAAATGCAAAAGTAATCCATTTAGATATTGATGCAGCAGAAATTGATAAATTGCGACAAGTTACTCTCTCAATGACTGATGACTTAAAACAAGTGCTACCTGCTATTACAATCAAACCGAACATTGAACAATGGCAACAACATATTGCAGAAATGAAAGTGCAACACGTGAGTCGTTATGATCACCCTGGCGAACCTATTTTTGCACCTGCATTACTTCGCCAACTAGCACAAACAATGCCTGCCGATACCGTAATTTGTAGTGATGTAGGTCAACATCAAATGTGGGTTGCACAACACATGTTTGTAGACCGCCCTGAGAATCATATTTCAAGCTCTGGCTTAGGTACAATGGGATTTGGTGTCCCCGCAGCGGTTGGCGCGCAAGTTGCTCGTCCAAATGATACCGTGATCGCTGTTTCTGGTGATGGTTCATTTATGATGAACGTACAAGAACTGGGCACGATTAAACGCAGAAAATTACCTGTTAAAATTTTACTTATTGATAACCAACGTTTAGGCATGGTTCGTCAATGGCAGAAATTATTCTTTAACGGTCGTTATAGCGAAACCATTTTAACGGATAACCCAGACTTCGTAACATTAGCCAGTGCATTTGATATTCCTGGTGAAACCATTGCGACAAAATCGCAAATAGACCAAGCATTACAACGTTTATTAAATAGCGATGGCCCCTACTTATTACACGTGTCAATTTCTGAAGAAGAAAATGTGTGGCCATTAGTACCACCAGGCGCACCTAATGACAGAATGATGGAGAGTGTAGAATGATTAACGCATTAACAGTTGAAGCTAAAAATAGTCCAGAATTTTTAGAGCGTTTATTACGTGTCTGCCGTCATCGAGGTTTCACAATTCAAAGCATTAATGCGGAAGTGAATAATACACAGCACACAACGCAGATTAATTTAACCGTTTGTAGTGAAAGAGATATCAGTCTCTTAACCAAGCAAATTGACAAAGTCGTTGGTGTTATAGGGCTCACCCTATTGCAACAACCAGAAAACATTAAAGCAAGTGCGTAAATTGTAGATTGTCCCTTTAAGGATTATCTGTTTTACTGCAACTAACTATTATTAATATCAAGGCCAAGTTACTTGGTCGCAAGCAGTTTAAGGAAATAAGAATGCCAGTTTATCGTTCAAAAACATCCACACATGGTCGTAACATGGCAGGTGCTCGTGCATTATGGCGCGCAACTGGCGTAAAAGATGATGACTTTGGAAAGCCAATCATCGCGATTGCAAACTCATTCACACAATTTGTACCGGGTCACGTACACCTAAAAGACATGGGTCAATTAGTAGCACGTGAAATTGAGAAAGCTGGCGGTATTGCTAAAGAATTCAATACAATCGCAATAGACGATGGTATCGCGATGGGTCACTCAGGTATGTTATATAGCTTGCCTTCACGTGACTTAATTGCAGACTCAATTGAATACATGGTAAATGCTCACTGTGCAGATGCAATCGTTTGTATTTCTAACTGTGACAAAATTACACCGGGAATGTTAATGGCGGCATTACGCTTAAACATCCCAGTTATATTTGTATCAGGCGGACCAATGGAAGCAGGTAAAACTAAGCTTTCAGATCAAATCATTAAACTAGATTTAGTTGATGCGATGGTAATGGGTCCTGATAAAAACGTATCAGACGAAGATCTTGAAAAAGTAGAACGTAGTGCATGTCCAACATGTGGTTCTTGTTCTGGTATGTTTACAGCAAACTCAATGAACTGTTTAACAGAAGCATTAGGTTTATCACTACCGGGTAACGGTTCAATGTTAGCAACACATGCTGACCGTGAGAATTTATTCTTAGAAGCTGGACGTCGTATTGTTGACATTACAAAACGTCATTACCAAGAAGATGATTACTCAGTATTGCCACGCTCTATCGCAGGTCGCCCTGCTTTTGAAAATGCAATGGCACTAGATATTGCAATGGGTGGTTCTACTAATACGATCTTACATCTATTAGCTTGTGCACAAGAAGCTGAATTAGACTTTACCGTTGCAGACATGGACAAAATGTCTCGTCGTATCCCACAGCTTTGTAAAGTGGCACCTTCTACACCTGAATACCACATGGAAGATGTACATCGCGCCGGTGGTGTAATGGCTATCTTAGGCGAGTTAGACAGAGCAGGTTTATTAAATAGCGAAATCCCTACTATCCTAAGCCCGACCATGAAAGAGCAACTTGCTCATTACGATATTATGCAAACTAAAGACCAAGCGATTATTGATTTTTATCGTGCAGGCCCTGCAGGTATCCGCACAGTGAAAGCATTCAGCCAATCTTGCCGTTGGGATACAGTGGATAATGACCGTAAAAATGGTTGTATCCGCTCACTAGAAAACGCATTCAGCACAGAAGGCGGTTTAGCAGTATTATTTGGTAATATGGCGGTTGATGGCGCTGTTGTTAAAACGGCAGGTGTTGATGATGATAACCTAACATTTACTGGTCCAGCTAAAATATACGAAAGCCAAGATGATGCTGTTGAAGCAATTCTAGGTGGTAAAGTGGTTGCTGGCGATGTGGTTGTTATTCGCTACGAAGGTCCACAAGGTGGCCCAGGTATGCAAGAAATGCTTTACCCAACGTCTTACCTTAAATCAATGGGATTGGGTAAACAGTGCGCATTAATCACTGATGGTCGTTTCTCAGGCGGTACTTCTGGTCTATCAATTGGACATGTTTCACCTGAAGCAGCAGCTGGCGGAGTGATTGGTTTAATTGAAAACGGTGACATCATCGATATCAATATTCCAACACGCGCAATGGACTTAAAAGTATCTGAAGAAGTACTCGCTGAGCGTCGCGCTAAGCAAGATACTATCGGTTGGAAACCTGTTGACCGTATCCGCCCTATTTCAGCTGCATTAAAAGTTTATGCAATGATGGCAACATCAGCTGATAAAGGTGCAGTACGTGATTTAAGTAAACTTAAATAATCTACTTTTTTTAATACTATTATCCCGTTTGTAATATATTTACAAACGGGATTTTTTTATAGCTTATTATATATGAATAATACGTAACCAGATGGCTACATAGCCTTAAGTTAAACTCATCGTACTCATCTAATAACTATTTTTAATATTCTAACTTACTTCTCATTCACTACTCTATCTTGTGCCAATGCAGAAGCAAATAACCCAGTTGGTACAGCTATTACAGCTAAACCTATCGTTAAAATAACAAATGTAAATATTTTTCCACCAGCTGTTATAGGATACATATCACCATAACCGACTGTCGTTAGTGTAGTCACTGCCCACCATAAACAATGAAAAATAGATTTGAATAACTCAGGTTGTGCAGCATTCTCAAAATAATAAATTCCAACAGCCGACAAATATAATAAAATTAACACGATAAAACCAAATAAAATGAGTTCTTCTTTAACTGATAACAATGCATCTCTGAATCGTTTCAAGGCTTGATTATACCTAAATAATTTTAGTATCCGAATTAAACGTAAAAACCTAAAAATACGTATAGTGCGAAGATCTAGCCCAATGATATAGAAAGGGACTATCGCACATAAATCAACTATGCCGTAAAAACTAAAAACAAATTTGAATTTTCTTTTTGCTGTGATGATCCTTAATAAATATTCAATTGTAAATACCACTATAGTGAACAATTCTATTAAATTTAAAAGTTCGCGATACGAAGCTGAAAGGTCTGGCAGAGTCTCAAGTGAAAATGTCACTAAGGATAATACAATCAACAGCTGAATTGATAACATAAAGGCGACGCCATAAGTTGAATCTTCTCCTTCTAAAATTAATCTTATTCTATTTTTTGATAGCATTTTATTACCTTTATTTAGGAGATATTAATACGGACTTTACCTCTTTTCTTAATATTTATATATTTTAGATATAAAAAAACCGTGTTTAACTATTAACTAGTTAAACACGGTTTTTAAACAAAGAGAAAGTTAGCTAATTATAAAGCGTTAGCTGTTTCTACTACGTTTTTAACAGTGAAACCAAACATTTCAAATAGTTGATCAGCAGGCGCTGACTCACCAAAAGTAGTCATACCAATCACTGCGCCGTTTAGACCTACATATTTGTACCAGTAATCAGCAATACCTGCTTCAATAGCAACACGCTTAGTAACCGCTGCTGGTAATACAGATTCTTTGTATTCAGCTGATTGAAGTTCAAATTGCTCAGTACAAGGAATTGAAACAACACGCACTGCTTTACCTGAAGCTGTTAATTCAGCAGCAGCTTGCATTGCTAATTCAACTTCTGAACCTGTCGCAATTAAGATGATTTCAGCAGGTGTAGCGCTATCAAGCAATACATAACCACCTTTTGCAACGTCAGCTAATTGCTGAGCATCACGCGCTTGTGGTTTTAAGTTTTGACGGCTGAAGATAAGTGATGATGGTGCATCAACAGATTCAATTGCGAATTTCCAAGCGACAGCAGATTCAACACTGTCACATGGACGCCATGTGTTCATATTTGGTGTTAAACGTAAGCTAGCGATTTGTTCAACAGGTTGGTGAGTTGGACCATCTTCACCTAAACCAATTGAATCATGTGTAAACACTTGAATAGAACGTTGCTTCATTAATGCAGACATACGTAATGCATTACGTGCATATTCCATAAACATTAGGAAAGTAGCGCCGTAAGGAACAAAACCTTTATGTAATGCAATACCGTTGATGATTGCAGCCATTGCAAACTCACGTACACCGTAATGCAAGTAGTTACCAGTTGCGTCGTCAGCAGTAATCGCTTTAGTACCAGACCACATAGTTAAGTTAGATGGCGCTAAATCAGCAGAACCACCTAACAACTCTGGCAACATTGCGCCAAATGCTTCGATACAGTTTTGTGATGCTTTACGTGTAGCGATATTACCTTGGTTTGCTTGTAAATCAGCAATGTAAGCAGAAGATTTCGCTTCCCACTCAGCAGGTAATTCATTATTAACACGACGTTTGTATTCACTTGCTAATTCAGGGTAAGCCGCTGCGTATGCTGCGAATTTTTCATCCCAAGATTTCTCTGCTGCTTGACCTTGTTCTTTGTTATCCCAACCAGCATAAACATCAGCAGGAATTTCAAATGGACCGTGGTTCCAGCCAAGTGCTTTACGTGTTGCAGCAATTTCATCGTGACCTAATGGTGCACCGTGACAATCGTGTGTACCTTGCTTAGCAGGAGAACCAAAACCAATAATCGTTTTACAACAAATCATCGTTGGTTTAGTTGTTTCAGCTTTTGCAGAAATGATAGCCGCTTTAATTTCTTCAGGGTTATGCCCGTCAACAGAAATCACTTGCCATCCATAAGCTTCAAAACGTTTAGGTGTATCGTCAGTGAACCAACCTTCTACTTCACCATCGATTGAAATGCCGTTGTCATCCCAGAATGCAATCAGTTTACCTAAACCTAAAGTACCCGCTAAAGAACAAGCTTCATGCGAAATACCTTCCATCAAACAACCGTCACCTAGGAAAGTGTATGTATGATGATCAACAATTTCATGACCTTCTTTATTAAAAGAAGCTGCTAATGAACGCTCAGCAATCGCCATGCCGATAGCATTGGTGATACCTTGGCCTAATGGACCCGTTGTTGTTTCAATGCCCGGTGCGTAACCGTATTCAGGGTGACCTGGTGTTTTAGAATGTAATTGGCGGAAGCTTTTAAGGTCTTCAATTGATAAGTCATAACCTGTTAAATGCAATAGAGAATAGATAAGCATTGAACCATGGCCGTTAGACAGAATAAAACGGTCGCGATCAGCCCAGTTTGGGTTAGTTGGGTTATGCTTTAAAAAATCCGTCCATAATACTTGTGCGATATCAGCCATTCCCATTGGTGCGCCTGGGTGACCTGAATTGGCTTTTTGGACAGCATCCATACTAAGGGCGCGTATTGCGTTAGCTAACTCTTGACGAGAAGGCATCTGTTTCTCCTGATTACATTTTGAATTAATGAAGTTGCGGGTATATGTGGCGCGGATTATCCCAAATACCCAGTGTTTGGGCAATGGTAAAGTTACAATTTGATCACATATTTAAAGAAAATAAAGTTCAACTTGAATAGGTAATGATAAAGCGATTGAATATGAGGGACTGGAATAGGTAAAAGTAATTTAATCGCATAAGGAATAGACTAATATTCCTTATGGAAAATATGAGCGAGGTTAACTTTGTTGTTCAGCATACCCTGCATTTTTATTGGGACCAAAAACAAAAATAATGCCTTTATCTAATAAAATTTGCGTAGTTTTATCAAAAAAGGTAATCGCTTGATCAGTAGGCATATGTTTTAGAATCAACTCGATGGCGATATCAAACCCCGCAGCATCTGGTAATGCTTTAACCAATTCACCTGATTCAATAAAATATAGGTAAGTATTAATTTTTTCTTGTAGTGTAAATAAATGCACATCGTCATGATCCCAAACTAATGAATCAATAATACTTAAGAATACGCGTTTCGCTTCTGTTTCCATTCCAATAGCATCAATGCTATCCGTATCAACTACACTCATCACTAACCTTTTCTTTTATAATTTTCGATCACTACTTTTACTATTTTTTTCAAAAATAGCGCTTTAACTTAATGCGACTAACAACTAAGAATAAAAATATTTATGTCATTGGAAACAGTTGACGCCACATAGCCATGCCACCTTCAACGCTATAGGTGTCCTCATAACCTTGTTCAGCCAAATATTGAGCAACACCTTTACTACTATTACCATGGTAACAAACCACAAAAACAGGTGTATCAAACTCAACTTTATCGAAAAACTCTTTTAGGGTGTCATTATTTAAATTAAATGCACCTTCGGCATGATCAGCTGCATAAGATTGAGCATCACGCGTGTCCACAAGAACAGCTTCTTCATTGTCTAAACGTTGCTTTGTTTCAGCTATTTCTATTAACTTAAATGTGGGCATGCTTTTTCCTCTATTAACATAGTTTAATTTATTTAGTAATTGATTAGGATATATAGATAAAACACTGATATCTCTTTTAACTATGCGTATCATGCACTAAAATAATCCAATTTTCTATCCGACCTAAGTCATATAAGGATGAACGAACTTCATCAACATAGGTCGAGAGTAATGAGGGCCAAAAAACCTTCGCAATACACGCATAAATATCTAACTTGCTTAATATAGAAATGAGATGCAAATAAAATATTTGGACATCATAATACTTAAAAATTAAGTTTTATGATGTTAAGTGAATTAAATATTAATTTAAAACAATAAAACACTTTAACTCATCTTCACCTGAAAAATCGGTACACAATTAACATGAAAACATTTGTTATTAGTTTAAAAAAATCAATAGAGCGTCGAGAACGAATACAGCAAACATTATCTAAAGCTGGAATTGACTTTACTTTTTTTGATGCGATTGATGCCTGTCAAGAAAAGTTTAAATATTATGATAAAACAGCTCCTAAAAAAACTACAAAACGCTTTGGCTATATATTAACAAAAGGTGAAGTTGCCTGTTATGCAAGTCATTACTCAATGTGGAAAAAGTGCATTGAATTAAATGAACCATTACTAGTATTAGAAGATAATGCGTTATTTTCAGACCATATTAAAGAGTGCTTTCCATTATTTAAAGCGCTTATGACTAAATACGATTTTATTAAGTTAGGTGGTATTCATCAAAAAAACAAAAAAAATATAGGTGTAAATATCATAGAAGAAGTTAACGAAAAAGTTAATTTAATTCAATATCGTAAACGAGACTCTGGAGCTCGAGGTTACTTAATTACTCCCCAAGCGGCGAAAAAATTTGTAGAAAATGCCAATGAATTCATAGAGGCTGTAGATGATTATATGGAAAAACCATGGCGACATTCAATTAAATCGTATTGTTTTCAACCTAATTTAGTCATGCGAGCTACCATTCCATCAGTTATTGGCTCAAATAGGAAGAATAAAGAAAAGATATGCTTTAAGCATAAAATCCTTAAAGAATTTTATAGAGTTTATGAAAAAACTCGATACAACTTATATAAGTAACTGATATGTTTAACTTCAACTCGTTTCCTAAAAAGCAGCTAGATAACCTTATTTTATTGCCTTTACTATGGTCCTTTACAGGTATGTTTCTCTATCCAAATGGTAAGAAACTAATGGTTATATTAGTATTATTATCTACTATAGCTTCCATTTACTCCTATGGAGTAAAACCAATAATACAGAATATTAAAAGTAATAAATTAATATGGATTTTAGGCTTTTATTCAATCTTTGCCATTATTGCTAAAAATTATTATGGGTATAGTTCAAGCCTAATGAGAGGGTTAATTTGTCTCTTTGTCTACCTATCTATATTTCCTAATTTACTGACCAATAAAGTTAACTTTAAATATTTAATTATAATTGGCACGATTACTTCATTTTTCTTTGTAATGTATAACACTTTTATTTTAAATCAAGGTCGTATGTGGAGTATTAATCCTATTCCTTATGCTACATTTAGCGCATCACTATCAATCATCGCATTTTATTATTTGCTGCAAAGCAGAACGATTAAACATTGCCTATTATGGTTAATCACTTTTATCGCGGCTGTTATCCCATTATTGTATTCACAATCAAGAGGGCTTTGGCTTGCACTGGCCATTGTAATGATTGTTTCCATAATAAAATCATTATTTAACTATAAAAAATCGGCTTACCTTTTATTTCCTTTTATATTTGCATCTGCATCTGCATATTATATTAGTCATGATAAAATAATACAGCGTATAGATCAGACAAAAATAGAAATTGAACAAGTGATGCAAGGTAATTTAAATACCCCTATCGGTATGAGATTACAAATGTGGAAAGCGGCGACTATACTATCAAAAGAATCGGTGATTATTGGCTTGGGTGATAGTCACATGGCTTATAAAAAAGAGTTAGTGAAGCAAAAAATCATATCAGAGAAAATAGTTAAATTTACTCACTACCACAATCAATTTTTAAATGACTTGGTTAAATATGGTGTTTTAGGCTTAACACTTTTGCTTTTTTCAATAATGTTACCTTTCTATTATTTGATGAAAAATAACAATCAATATACTTGGCCAGGTAGTTTAATTATTACTATTTATGTTATTGCTTCATTAACCGATGTACCTTTTCAGCATGCACAAACACTAACTTTTTACTTCATTATTATGTATTTGCTTTCATCGCACTCTAATCAACATCAAAATGAAACATATAACAATAATTGAAAAGATTCATTATAAAAGGCAAAAATAATTTATGAATATTTTAATCTGCAGCTCATACCTACACGCATGGAACAGTGTGCGCCCTGAAGCAGAAATGTTTATTGGCTTTGTTAAAGCAGGGCATAGTGTCACAATTATGACTCAAGGCGAAGCCGATTATGTAAAGCGTTTTAGAGAAGAAGGGGTAGAGGTCATTGACTGTTACCCAACTAAAAAAGTGTGTTTAAAAACGATTAAAAAAATACATCAAGTTATCAAACAAAAGCACATCGATATTTGTTATGGGTTTAACTCAAAGACCATTCCAAATGCGGCCTTTGCATGTATTGGCACCAAAGCTAAAATGATCGCTTATCGAGGTACAACGGGTGGTTTATATCGCCATGACCCTTCTGCCTATTTAACACAATTACACCCTCGAGTTGATGGCATTATATGCGTATCAAAAGCAGTAGAAAGGGATGTGGCTCAACGAGTATGGAAAAATAAAGAAAATGTAGTAACCATCTATAAAGGTCACAAATTAGAATGGTACCAAGTTGAACCAACGGACCGAAATGAATTTGGTTTAACGAACGAGCATATCATTGCAGTATGTGCCGCTCATGTAAGACCAAGCAAAGGTATTTCCTTGTTACTGCAAGCAACTCATTATATTGATAATCCAAACTTTCATCTATTATTAGCAGGTAGTGGATTTGAACCTTATTTTGATGAACTAAAAGCAAGTCCAATGAGTAAACGTATTCACTATATAGGGCATAGAACAGATATTCCATCATTGATGACAATGGCAGACTTTCAAGTTCAACCTTCTATTAGTGGTGAAGGTTTACCTAGAACAATCATTGAAGCAATGGCTAATGCAACAACATCAGTAGTGACAACAGCAGGTGGCTCACCAGAGCTTGTTATAGATGGTGAAACAGGGTATGTCGTAGAAACTGGAGATGTTAAAGGTTTTGCAGATGCAATGAATAAACTTATTAACGATAAAAACAAATGTATTGAAATGAGTAAAGCGGCACAGATTAGATTAGATAATTACTTCAGCTCTTCTGAAACAATAAAAAAACATCTCACGTTTTTTACCAACTTAATCGTAAATAAATCCAATCTATAAATAACAATAGAAAGCCTTTAATATAAATATTGAAGGCTTTTCAACTAACCCAAAGAAATATCCTCTTTCCAATTAGCTGTAATCTGCTTTAAATTGTAATAATCGCTGGTATTGCTTATCTGTTACTGCTTCAACTACCTTATCAGTACTTAGATAAGTTTCGTTTAGTGCGATCACTTCTTTTAGAGATGTTAATAAAGTATCTGTCCCTTTTTCGCCTTGACCAAAACCAGTAAAAATTAAGTTTCCCCATTTGGGCTTTATTTTAAATGTTTTACTAATAAGCTTTTTCCCACCCACCTCAATCATTTTTAACAGAGGCATCGCTTTTTGAGAAATAAAAGGCAATGAATGAAAAGTTAAATTCAACTGCATGCTCTCTGAAAAGTCATACCATTTCTCTTCACTAAACAATGGTGAGAACTTAACAGGGCTCCACTTAATCCTCATAGCATCTGCAACTATTGCACCATGCATAGCTTCCGTAATAACCCTTTTACAACCTCTAAGTTGTTCCAAAAAGTCTTCTACTGGTTGTTTTGCAGATATAAATTGAATGCCTAATTGATCACATATTTTTTGCCAATCTACATATTTCTCACTGCCATGATGAGGAATAAAACCAATATCATAAATTTTATCAACAGCAGGTAACTCAATTTTTCTTAACAAATAAGCACCATCACCAATGACTTTATCCTCAGGTAACCCTAAGCGTTTCGCCGTTCTTGGACCTCTCACTCCATACACTTTACATTTTTCTGGTAATGAAGGAGCAGAATCTCCCCATGTTCCAGAAGAAAATATAACAATTTCTTTCGCATCAGCTAATTGAACATTTAGCCTTTTTGAAGTTAAAACAGTCCCTATACCAACAAAATAGACTTCATCTTGTTGAGTAAAGAATTCATCACCTAATAATTTTGGCCATAGCCAAGGATTAAGATCATCACCAAAATTATAAGTTTTTGAACGGCAATACTCGATAATCATTATATATTCTCATTTCTATTATTTTCTAATAACCACAAACCAGCATATTTATTAAAATTGCCATGTGCATAACGCATTGCGACAAGAAAGCCAATACTACCATCTAGCATGCCAAGTCTTAATACATAGATATGAAAAAACACCCACATAGAACGTAACAATGCTATAAATAAGCCGTGTGATTTCTTTCCCTTACGGTAATACTTTTGAGATCCTAACCACGCATATTTAGCTGACTTATCTAATCCATGTTTAAAATCACGATGTGTAAAATGTAGTAATATGCCTTTTAATGTACCAATATTTTCACCAGCTGGAATCACTTTTTCATGTACTTCATCTAAAGAAAATGTTGCGCCTTCTCTTTTAAATAAGCGTAAAACTGCTCGAGCACTTCTTCCATACTTAAGTGTCTTTCCATGAATAGTGACTCCCCAGGGAAGCTTATAAGCAACATGTTTTATAGATGACAGCGATAACAATGTACTTAACTCTTTTTGCATAGTTTTATCTAATGCTTCATCTGCATCAATGGACAATACCCAATCACAGGTTGCTTTATCTAGCGCTCGTTGTTTTTGTTTACCAAAGCCGGGCCAATCAGTACAATACACGTGCTCTGTGTATTGTTTACAAATAGCAACAGTATCATCAGTTGAACCACTATCTAAAATGATAATTTCGTCTGCTATATTTTTAACAGACTCTAGACAACAGGTAATCCTATCTGCTTCATTTTTTGTAATCACAATTACAGATAAACTGTATATTTTACTAGTCATCATATTTTCCAATAATTTAATTTTTTACGCATTTTAAAGTTACGTATAATGTTCTTTGGTTTCAAGTCACACCACCCACTCTGTAAAATATTAGAAACTCCCGCTAATACTCTTTTAGATGAATTCCCATCCAAATAAGGAGTAACAGTCGCACCATATTTTTCTATATTTAAGCTTAGTTCCGCTGACGGACAGAGTGCAGACTCAATAGCATTTTCTAAATTATTAACTTCTGTAATATTTATAAAACAGTCAAGCGGTGAACGGTTGTTAATGGTGACAACCGCTTTTTTTAATAGCAAAAATTCTTGAAAAATGGAAGAGTTATCACAAACCATAACATCTGCTCGGTGCATACATTCAATTACTCTATTATTATCCATAAAGATTAGATTATCATTTTCTAATGCTTTATATTTTTTAACTGTGGTGGCCGACATTTTAGGGTGTAACGTTACTAACCACTGCCATTTAGAATCTTTGCTTAGTCGTTGAACCTCTTCATATGCTAATTCAGCACATGAAAGCGATGGACTAAAAGTAGATGAAAACAGTATTTGAGGGCGAGCGTATTCTTCTAATGATTCGTAATTTAAAAGACTATCTAATTTAATCCAACCGGTTTCAATAACATCAAAGTAATCTTTCTTTACTGACGTTTTAGTTAATGAAAAAGTTCTTTCAGGACCTTCAGTACAATACAAGTCAAACAACCCTCTTTCAGGATACTCATTACCCCGTTTACTCTGGTTTAACCCATGGAACACTTCAACTTTAAGCCCAGGAATAAAGTTTGGAACAGTGTTGCCGGGAACAAAAACTGCGTCAGGGTTATATTTAACAGCTAACTTAATCGTCTTAATTTGAATTTCATCTTGATGAAGAAAAAGTGGGTTAACATCTTCCCCTATCAATAGCCAACACACTTCGTGTCCTTTCTTTAAAGCCTCTATTTGTAGAGGACGCAAGATATCAAATGAATAATTTTGCTCTACATAAAACAAAAATTTATATTTAACAGATATATTTGAATTTTGCATAAACTAGCCTTTTAAAAGTATATTTTTATCTAAAAATAAAATTAGTGTAAACTATATAAATACTTAGATAGCGAACTAATTAATACCATATGCGAATATTATATACATTACTACTTACTTTAGTGTCTCCTTTTTTTCTTTATTCTCTCTATAAATCAAAACCTAATAAGCCTAAGTTTGGGAAACGTTGGCTTGAACATTTTGGGTTTACACCAAGATTAAATGATTCTAGTGATCATGTAGTGTGGTTTCATACTGTTTCAGTAGGCGAAACGATTGCTGCAACTCCTTTGATAAAGGCTTATCACCAATGTTACCCAACACATACTATTGTTGTGACAACCACCACCAGCACGGGTGCAGAACAAGCAACAAAAATAGGTGACTTTGTTCAACACCGTTATATGCCTGTTGATTTCTCTTGGACGGTTCGTCGTTTTATAACCATCGTAAAACCACAAAAATTATTTATTATGGAAACAGAGCTATGGCCAAATACATTAACTATGGCAGCACAGCAGCATATTGAAGTCACCATTCTTAATGCAAGGTTGTCAGAGCGATCCTTTCTTCGCTACAAAAAATTTCAAGCCGTCTTCAACTTACTTTCTAACCCTATTAGTCAAATATTATGCCAAACACAGGCAGATGCTGATCGTTTCATTGCCCTTGGCATTGCAACCCGAAAAGTACAAGTGACTGGGTCTCTGAAGTTTGATATTGATATATCGCCTGCTGTCATTGAATCAGGATATAAATTAAGAGAAAGCATAGGTATAAACCGTCCAGTGTGGATTGTCGCAAGTACCCATCAAGGTGAAGACGACATTATATTAAGTGCCCATAAAAAGCTCCTCGAAAAGAGAGGCGACCTATTATTAATCATTGTACCGAGGCACCCAGAGCGTTTTGATCAAGTTGCACAACTAAGTGAACAGCAGGGCTTAAAAATACAACGCAGAACCACCACTAAACAAGCTATTGATTCTTTAACACAAGTTTTTATTGGTGACACAATGGGCGAAATGCTGACCTTCATTGGCGCGGCAGATATCTGCTTTATGGGGGGAAGCTTAATTGGAGAGAAAGTCGGCGGACATAACTTATTAGAACCCGCGGCATTAGCGAAACCTTGTTTAACAGGCCCAAGTTATTACAACTTTAAGTTAATTACAGAGCAATTATTAACCGTCAATGCTTGCACTATCTGTAATGATAGTGAAGCAATCATTACAGCGGTTGAACAGTTAATAGGAGATAAAAATTTACAACTCTATGCTGGGGATGCGGCTTTACAGATAGTTAATACAAGCAAAGGAGCACTGCAAAAAACCTTACAGTTACTGTAGTGATTTTAGGTTATTAATATTCGAGGCTTAAAAAGCTTTAAGCATCGAATATTAATAAGTTTAACGCTATTTAAGTTACTTAACATTCATGATTATTGATAACCACTCATTAAAGATTGCCAATCAGCCTCACACCAATGAATGGCTCTCTTTTTAAGCTCTTTGCGAAAAGATCGTAATAAACGTTTTAGGTTATTCTCTTTCCAACTATCTCCGACTTGTTGATAGCATTTATCAAAGTCAATAATCCAAACCCGACCATTTTTATCTAATAAAATATTATGGATATTTAGATCAGTATGATTTACCTGTGCTTGATGCAGTTTTTTAATTTCTTTACCAATATTTAAATATTCATGTTTCGTTAATTTTCTTTGTTGTAATAGGTCAACGAGATCTGTTGCATCTGGAATTTTTTCTGACAAGATATCAGCTTGGTATAAAAAACCACAACGTTTAACATTAGCGGCAATGGGTGTTGGCACATTAACGCCTTGCCCTTGTAGATGATTTAATAAATGAAATTCTGCGATACTTCGCGCTTTTTGATAACCAGTAAAAAAATAGCTATCAGATACTATTTTTCCAAATAATCCACCTCGTCGATAATGACGTAATGCTGCTTGTATGCTATCAAGTTCAACAAACCAAGTCGTCCCACGCCCTTGCGCGCTGCCGATAACCTTCGCTTTATTTTGCCAATATTGTGGCTCAAAACATTCAGATACATCATCAATCAACTTTTCATTGTAAATGGTATATGCACCTTGGCTTTGAATAATTTTGAACATCTTGTTAACCTTTTAATAAATACTCGCGACTCCAAAAAATATTGAAACCTAAAATAACGTTAGTATTGTATACTGAATAAAATCACTTGGAATATCATACTACTATGCCATTATTTTCAACAGCACCTAAATCGATATGTCTTCTACGTTTATCAGCTATTGGCGATGTATGTCATGCTGTTGCTATGGTACAAGCAATTCAAAAGCAATGGCCAAGTACCAAGATAACCTGGATCATGGGAAAAATAGAAGCGCAGTTATTACATGACTTACCTGATGTTGAAGTGATTATTTTTGATAAAAAAACTGGCTACTCAGGTATGAAAGCAATTTGGAAACAGCTCTCAGGACAACGCTTTGATGCATTATTGCATATGCAACTCGCGTTGAGAGCAAGTGCGCTAACCCTAGGTATTAAAGCTAAATATAAAGTGGGTTTTAATTTTAAACGTGCGAAAGAAGCACAATGGTTATTCACTAACCAAAAAATTTCAGATACCGCTTCACAACATGTTTTAGATAGCTTCTTTGAGTTCGCCTATTACTTAGGTATTGAAAAAACATCACCAACTTGGGATATCCCACTTTCATCTTCAGACGTTAAGTTCGCTCAAACAATAAGCCCACATAATAAACCATTATTTATTATCAGCCCTGCTGCCAGTAAAGATGAACGAAATTGGTTAACAGAGCGTTATGCCGCAGTGGCAGATCATGCCATCACACAAGGTTTTGAAGTGGTATTATGTGGTTCCCCTGCGCCTCGTGAAGTACTGTTAGGTGAAAATATACAAACATTAATGCAGCACAAAGCGATCAATTTAATCGGTCAAACTTCGTTAAAGCAACTCACAGCGACCTTAAAACAAGCTTCGCTAGTGCTAGCGCCTGATTCAGGCCCTGCTCATATCGCAACAACACAAAACACGCCTGTTATTGGTTTGTATGGACACAGCAATCCATTACGAACAGGCCCCTATTTAAGTGCTGAATATGTGATTAGTGTTTATGAACAACATGTACAAGAGCAACATAAAAAATCGTTATCTGAACTACCTTGGAGTGCACGCGCAAAAGGTGAGCACATTATGCAAGACATCTCCACTGAACAGGTCATTGAACAATTTACTGCCATAACAGGCTCTGATCATTAATCATTTTAGATTTTTAGTAGCAGGCTTACGTGTTAAAAAAGACAAGCCAGAAAGTAAAAAGGCTAACAAAAGTTAGCCTTAAAAAGATTATATTCATTAGATTCGATTTATCACTAATAACCGAATCACCATAGAAACTACTTAGCGTAAAAGTCTTTATACCATTTAACAAACTCAGCAACACCTTGCTTCACTGTGACTGCAGGTGTGTAACCTATCACTTTAAATAAGTCAGTAGTATCAGCATAGGTTTGATATACATCGCCTGCTTGCATTCCACGGAAATTTTTCTTCGCTTCTATGCCTAGTTCGCTTTCAATCGCTTGTACAAAATCCATTAAGCTGATTGGTGAGCCGTGCCCTATATTGTAAACAGCATAAGGTGCAGAACTCGTTGCTGGGCTACCCCTTTCAACAGTCCAATCAGGATTTTTAACAGGCTCAACGTCTGCGATACGAATAACACCTTCTACGATGTCATCAATATAAGTAAAGTCACGCCACATATCGCCATTGTTATTGATATCAATCGTTTCACCTTCCAGAATCTTTTTAGTAAAGATGAACGGTGCCATATCTGGACGTCCCCAAGGACCATAAACGGTAAAGAATCGTAAGCCTGTTGTTGGAATATCGTAAAGATGAGAGTACGTATGTGCCATCAATTCATTTGATTTCTTAGTGGCAGCATACAAAGAGATAGGATGATCTACTGAATCATTGGTTGAGAATGGTACTTTTGCGTTTAAACCGTAAACAGAACTTGATGAAGCATAGATCAGATGACCTACTTTATTTTGACGACATCCTTCCAAAATATTGACGTGCCCCACTAAGTTGCTATCAGCATAAGCCAATGGGTTCTCAATCGAGTAACGTACACCCGCTTGTGCGCCAAGATGAATTACGCGGTCAAACTTCTGTTCTGCAAATAAATCTTTAATGCCTTCACGATCTGCCAAATCTAATTTAATAAATTGAAATGATGGATTTTTAATACGCTTTAAACGAGCTTCTTTTAACGCAACATCATAATAGTCATTGATATTATCAATACCAATGACTTGGTGACCCGCTGCAGTTAAACGTTCAACGACAACGCTTCCGATAAAACCAACAGCACCCGTTACAAGGTATTTCATATTGAACTCCAAAAATGTACACATGATTGTATTAACGACATAAACTCAATCATATAAAGCCGCTATAGTAATGGCTTATCTACAATGAGTAAAATACAAAGACAAAAAAACGGTTAACACATATTAAATAATATGTGTTAACCGTTAAACATAATGATAAAAATTTAAATCTAAAACGCTACTTAAAAAAACTTACTTCCACGCTTTCCAAGCATTGATCAAGCCGTTCGTTGAACAGTCGTGACTTTCTACACAATCGTTATTACTTAGCTCAGGTAAAATTTGTCCGGCTAATTGCTTACCTAATTCAACACCCCACTGATCAAAAGTGAAGATGTTCCAAATAACGCCTTGCGTAAAGATCTTTTGCTCGTACATTGCGATCAGTTGCCCTAATGTTTTAGGCGTAATTTTCTTAACTAAAATTGAGTTAGTGGGTTTGTTACCTTCAAATACTTTATAAGGTACTAAATCAGCCACTTCTTCTGCTGATTTGCCAGCAGCCTTAAACTCAGATTCCACTTGCATCTTGGTTTTACCAAAGGCTAATGCTTCAGTTTGTGCAAAGAAGTTAGATAACAATTTAGCGTGGTGATCGCCCGCTGGGTTATGACTAACGGCAGGTGCAATAAAGTCACAAGGGATTAATTTTGTACCTTGATGAATCAATTGATAAAACGCATGTTGACCATTAGTACCAGGTTCACCCCAGATGATCGGCCCCGTTTGGTAATCTACAGGGTTACCGTTACGGTCGGTACATTTACCGTTCGATTCCATATTGCCTTGTTGAAAATAAGCAGGGAAACGGTGCATATACTGATCATAAGGTAAAATAGCTTCTGACTCGGCACCATAAAAATTGTTATACCAAATACCGATAACCGCTAATAAGACCGGAATATTATTTTCAAATTCAGTCGTCGCAAAGTGCTGATCCATCTCATGTGCACCAGCAAGTAGCTCTTCATAGTTTTCAAAGCCAACGGTTAATGCAATAGATAATCCGATCGCAGACCAAATAGAGTAACGTCCGCCGACCCAATCCCAGAATTGGAACATATTAGCCGTATCAATACCAAACTCAGTCACTGCATCTGCATTAGTCGAAAGCGCAGCAAAATGTTTAGCAACAAACGCTTCATCCTGTGCAAAATTTAAAAACCAATCTCGCGCACTATGCGCATTGGTCATGGTTTCTTGTGTGGTGAACGTTTTAGAAGCGATTAAAAATAAAGTGGTTTCAGGGTCTACTTTGGTTAACGTTTCAACAATATGAGTGCCATCAACATTAGACACAAAATGCGTTTCAATACCTTCGACTTTATAAGGGCGTAGGGCTTCAGTGACCATGAATGGACCTAAATCAGAACCACCAATACCAATATTTACTACATCCGTAATACGCTTGCCTGTATAACCTAACCATTCACCAGAATGTACTTTTGCACAAAACGCTTTCATTTGAGCCAATACTTCGTTGATTTTAGGCATCACATCTTCGCCATCAACTAGCACGGGTGTATTACTGCGGTTACGTAATGCAGTGTGTAATACCGCTCGCCCTTCTGTAATATTAATTTTTTCACCAGAAAATTGCGCTTTAATTGCTTCGCTTAGATCGACTTCTTTAGCAAGATCAATCAAGCTAGCTAATATTTCTTCGGTAATTAAGTTCTTAGAGAAATCTAATAAGAAGTCTTCGTTAAATTGACGAGAAAAGGTGTCGAAACGCTGTGAATCTTCGGCAAATAATTCAGATATTTGCATATCAGCATGGTCATCAAATAGGCTTTGTAGCGTTGACCAAGCAGCAGTTTGTGTCGGTTGGATATTTTTCAACATAAGAAGTTCCCAAGTTTATGATATTAAAGCTTTATGAATGGTTATAACGTATTTTCATTTATAACAACAGTCACACTGATCATTAAATATTGATAAAAAAGGTAAAACAATGTGATAGAACAACTAATGTACCTTTTATGTGAAGAGACTTAAATAACTCTGTTAATAATTAACGATATAATCAATATGCTCTGATTTGATTTATTAAACAAATATATACTCGTCATCGTTCAAAATGTAAAAATCAGCAAGTCGTGAGGTAAAAAATCTAGGCATAGAGGTAAAGATCTAACGGATTAAATCGAGACTCTATGACAATGTATAACAATGAAGGTGATTGCCTCTCGACTTGCCCTGCGGGTCGCCAATTCGAAATCAATACCACGTTGTAACATTTGATAAGGACTAGCCAGTCATTGTCATCATGTTATGCCTTGTCTTTATGTTTGAGTTATGAGGTTCGAGTTAACGACTGAATAATGTCTCTTGATTGATAACGGGTATAATATCCAATAATTTAGTAAAGCTTTGTAATAAAGCGTAACATTAAAAACAAAATCAATGATTTAAAACATAAAATTAGGCAAACAATAAAGATCCAAATATTGTTGAAAAATTGCTATCATGCAATGATATCTAATCAAGCAATAATTTTTATCCGGAAGGTAAAGAGATAACCATGCAAGAAACCCCAGACAATAAGACTCACTTTGGTTTCAAAACCGTTGAAGAAGATAAAAAAGTTGAATTAGTGGCTGATGTATTCCATTCAGTTGCCGCTAAATATGACATCATGAATGATGTATTATCTATGGGTATCCACCGCATTTGGAAACGCTTTACCGTTGACTGCTCTGGTGTTCGCCAAGGTCAAAAAGTCTTAGACTTAGCTGGTGGGACAGGTGATTTAACCGCAAAGTTTTCACGTATTGTGGGTGCACAAGGCCAAGTGGTTTTAGCAGACATTAATGATTCGATGCTGAAAGTGGGCCGTACCAAATTACGCGACATGGGTATTGAAGGAAACGTAAGTTACGTTCAAGCCAATGCTGAAGAGTTACCGTTTCCAGATAATCACTTTGATTTAATCACGATTGCGTTTGGTTTACGTAACGTGACCGACAAAGATAAAGCCTTAGCTTCTATTTACCGAGTGCTAAAGCCTGGTGGTCGTTTACTGGTATTAGAATTTTCAAAACCAGTTTATTCGCCAGTTGAAAAATTCTATGATTTTTACTCGTTCAATATTTTGCCTAAGCTAGGTAAATTAATTGCGAACGACAGTGAAAGTTACCAATATCTAGCTGAAAGCATTCGTATGCATCCAGATCAAGATACGCTTAAAGAGATGATGAATAATGTCGGTTTTGAAGGGACAGAGTACTTTAATTTAAGTGCGGGTATTGTCGCTCTACATCGCGGTTATAAATACTAATCCGATATTGCAAACATTAACCAGTCACTTCTATAACGAGAGTCAACATGCCATTAACTAACTTACTGTGCGGTTTATTAGAAACAGGTGTAAATCAATTACATCAATTAGATAGTAGCGCTGTCATAAAACGTAAACAACTTAATGGCACTATCATCTCTGCAAGCTTAAAAGAACTTAATTTCCCGTTGTATTTTGTTATTTCAGATCGACAAGTCGATGTATTAAATAAATTTGAAGGCCAAGCTGATTGTAATATTAGAGTCAGTTTTAGTGCCTTAAATAAGTTGCAAGATAACCATCAACTAACGCATTTAATTAAAACTGGGCAACTAGAAGTTGATGGCGATATTCAATTAGTACAGCAGTTTGCAAAATTATTGACGGATATGGATATAGATTGGGAAGAGCATCTATCTCATAAGGTCGGTGACGTCATTGCGCACAAACTTTGTTATCACGCCAAAAAGATCCATCAAGGGTCGTTGGCTCAATTTAATAAAGTTGAAAAACAAACGGCTTTATATGTAACAGAAGAAATTAAACTGGCCCCTAGCGGTTTAGAAGTTGCTTACTTTTGCGAGCAAGTCAAAACACTAGAAACACAAGCAGATACATTATTACTAAGCCTTAACAATAAGCTAGAGCAGTTAGAAGCAAAGTCTAATAAACGACTCGGCACTAACTCACTAGCTGGAAAATAAATGATAAAAATAACAGAGTTATCGCGCCTATATCAGATAAATAAAACGTTTATTGAATATGGTTTAATTGAGTTAGTCCCTAAAGCACAAATACCTAAAAGTTATTGGGTTTTACGAATTTGTTTATTTTGGTTACGTAATCAACACAAAGAGATGGGATTACCTGAACGTTTGCGCTTAAGTTTACAATCATTAGGGCCTATCTACATAAAACTAGGGCAAATGCTGTCGACTCGTCGTGATTTATTGGCGCCTATTTATGCAGACCAATTAGCGCACTTACAAGATAATGTACCGGCCTTTTCTGGTGATTTAGCGATTAAACAAATAGAAAAATCTTTTCAACGTCCAATTAATGAGATTTTTGATAACTTTAATGAAGTTGCGCTTGCTTCAGCATCAATAGCACAAGTTCATACAGCAACACTTAAGGAAGATGGCAGAGAAGTCGTCATTAAAGTAACAAGACCTGGTATTGCTAAAACCATTGCCGCTGATATTCAATTAATGAAGTGGATGGCTTCATTAATGCAACGTTTTTTAAAAGACGCTAAACGTCTGCGTCCTGTTGAAGTGATCAGAGAGTACGAAAAAACTATTATCGATGAATTAGATTTAATGCGTGAAGGTGCTAATGCAATTCAATTACGTCGTAATTTCTTAAACTCTAAAGTGTTATATGTCCCTGAAATTTATTCAGATTATTGCACTAAAGATGCATTAGTCATGGAACGTATATATGGTATTCCAGTATCAGATATTGAGGCATTAAAAGCACAAAATACCAATTTAAAACTACTTGCAGAACGCGGCGTAGAGGCCTTTTTCACGCAAGTATTTCGTGATAGTTTCTTTCATGCTGATATGCACCCAGGTAACGTATTTGTATCTTACGAACACCCAGAAGATCCACTTTGGATAGGTATTGACTGTGGCATTGTAGGGACATTAACCAATGAAGATAAACGCTATTTAGCAGAAAACTTCTTAGCCTTTTTCAATCGAGATTACAGACAAGTAGCACAATTACATATCGACTCAGGTTGGGTGCCAGCAGATACACCTGCGGAAGAATTTGAATTTGCTATACGCGCGGTTTGTGAGCCTATTTTTGAAAAACCATTATCAGAAATTTCATTTGCTCACGTATTAATAAATTTATTTAATACCGCTCGTCGTTTTAATATGCAAGTGCAACCTCAATTAGTTTTATTACAAAAAACGTTACTCTATATTGAAGGTTTAGGGCGCCAATTGTACCCACAGTTAGATTTATGGGACACCGCAAAACCCTTTTTAGAAAACTGGATGCGAGAGCAAGTTAGCCCTCAAACACTGTTTAACAAACTAAAAGTGAAAGCGCCCTTTTGGTTAGAAAAATTACCAGATATCCCAGAATTGGTTTATCACAATCTAGCGCAAACTAAACAAGTACAACAACAGCAACAATTGTTAATGCAGCGTTTTAATGATCAACAGCAAAAAAACAGTAAAAACCAAGTGATAACATCTTTAGCGGTTACGTTGAGTATTATTACTGCTTTATTCTATCTACAGTCTGATGATAGTTTTAACTTGTATTTAACGATTCCAGCAGTAGTATCATGGGTAATTGCTTGGCGATTTAGTCACAAATCTTAATATCTTTAGTGGCTGATAAAAAATGCGACTAACATTGATTAACTTTAATGGATTATTTACGTAAACAGGCTTTATTTATAAAGCCTGTTTAAATCAATACACACAATGACTTACAACATTATTTACATATAGGAAATATATTATGGGCGGTATCGGAATTTGGCAATTAGTGATTATTGCAGTGATTGTTATTGTTTTATTTGGCACTAAAAAACTGCGCGGTATTGGTGGTGATTTAGGGGGTGCAATTAAAGGATTTAAAAAAGCCATTAAAGAAGAAGATACCTCTTCTCCTGAATTAGATAAGAAATCTGATGCTAGCTTCAAAGAAGAGCAAAAGACGGAAGCTGAAAAAAGCAAACAAGACTAAACCATTGATTTTAAAAGTAGCCTGTGATGTTTACAGTCATCTTTACATAATGGTGAGTTATAGGTGCTTATAAACTTCTAATGAGAAATATATTCTTAAAAAAGGCGGTTATAACAATGACCCGCAACAAGGTGTATTAATTAATGTTTGATATTGGCTTTTGGGAAATCATGTTGATTTCCGTAATAGGATTAGTCGTACTAGGGCCTCAGCGTTTGCCTATCGCTATTCGTACTGTTTTGAAATGGGTTAATACTGCTAAAAGTATGGCGAACTCGGTAAAAAATGAAATATCTCAAGAGCTTGAATTACATGAAATGAATGAGAATATGATCAAAGCCAGTAAACAAGGCTTAGATAAAATAGATCCTGATTTAAAAGCATCAATCGATGAAATGAAAGAGAATGTTGAGCAATTAACACGTCCTTATAAAAACAACGTTGATGACTTAATGAATGCTCAAGCTAAATCTCAAAAAGAAGCGAAAATAGCCGAAGCTCAGACACAAGTTTTAACAGAAAATGAAAAGTCAGAACCGAACATTTCAGAAGCAAAAACTTCAGAGCCAACACCTTCAAAAACAATATCGCAGCAGGAAAAATAATTAATGAGTGAGCAATCGTCAGATCAGGCACAACATAGTTTGCCATTAATTACTCACCTTTTAGAATTACGCGATCGTATTCTCAAGGTCGTTGTCGTAGTGTTAGCGATATTCCTTAGCTTGGTTTATTTTTCTAATGATATTTACCACTATATTGCCATTCCGTTAACCAGTCAGCTGCCTGAAGGCTCAAGTATGATTGCCACTGGTGTCGCAACCCCCTTCTTCACGCCAATTAAATTGACCATCGTACTCTCTATTTTTATCGCAATACCTGCGATCTTATATCAAGTATGGGCTTTTATTGCGCCTGGTTTATATAAACACGAACAAAAACTTGTTGCTCCATTAGTAATTAGCAGCGCATTGCTGTTTTACTTAGGCATGGTATTTTCTTATTACGTTGTGTTTCCTTTGGTATTTTCATTCTTTACCAGCACGGCACCTGAAGGCGTGACCATTGCCACTGATATCAGCAGTTATTTAGACTTTGTATTGAAGTTGTTTTTTGCCTTTGGTTTAGCGTTTGAAATACCCGTTGCCACTTTATTACTATGTTGGACGGGTGCAACAACACCTGAATCTTTAAAAGCAAAACGACCTTACATTGTAGTCGGCGCATTTATTTTTGGTATGTTATTAACGCCTCCAGATGTGATATCTCAAACCTTATTAGCTGTACCAATGCTTATTTTATTTGAATTAGGTTTATTATTTTCGCGCTTTTATGTGAAAAAGCCAGCGTCAGATGATGAGCTAGATCCAGAAGAAAACACTATCCACAAAGAGCCAAAAAACTAATGATTGATATTGGCGTTAACTTAACTAATCAGCGTTTTGATAAAGACTTAGCATCCGTCATTGACAATGCCAAACAAGCAGGCCTCACCAAGTTAATGGTAACGGGTACTAATATTGTTGAAAGTCAGAAAGCGTTAGTTTTAGCCAAAGAAAACCCTGGTTTCATCTACAGTACAGCGGGTATTCACCCGCATGATGCAAGCTCAATGACAGCAGAATCGGTAGTGCAATTACGTGAATTATTAACGCAACCTGAAGTAAAAGCGGTCGGTGAATGTGGGCTGGATTTCAATCGAAACTTCTCAACACCTGCAGAACAAGAAAAAGCGTTTATACAACAACTAGAATTAGCAGTCGAATATCAGTTACCTGTTTTTATGCATGAACGCGATGCTAATCAACGCTTTATTGAGCTATTAACACCTTACATCAAACAACTACCTAGTGCAGTATTGCATTGCTTTACAGGCACTCAAGAAGAACTCGAGCGTTGTTTAGCTTTAGATTTACATATTGGCATTACGGGTTGGATATGCGATGAACGCCGAGGAACACATTTACTAGAATTAGTAAAAATGATCCCCGATAACCGTTTAATGATTGAAACAGACAGCCCTTACTTATTACCTCGTTCAATGCGCCCTAAACCGAAATCAAGTCGCAATGAGCCGAAGTATTTGCCTTATATTGCGCAAACCATTGCACATGCTCGTCAGCAAGATTTGCACGAGTTTTTAATCTCTACTGAAAAAACAAGTAAGGCTTTTTTTAACCTAACTTAAAGCGCATTATTAATGCTAGCCCTAACGTTCAATTTAGCTTCTTTTAATTGGCTTTAAGGTAGTAAATTTTTTCTTTGTATTTAACATTACTTTTGAATGATTACTTGCGAACAACAATTTTCGAACGACTATTGTCGAAGCATTAAATACAAAACTAACCACTCACACAGGGGACACCATGACTCTTTCTCAATCTTTTCCTGCCCGTCGTTTACGTCGTTTACGCAAACACGATTTCTCACGCCGTTTAGTACAAGAAAATCAGTTAACAGTTAATGACTTAATTTATCCAATGTTTGTTGTAGAAGGCACGAATCGCCGTGAAGCAATTCCTTCGATGCCAGGAATTGAACGCTTATCATTAGATTTATTAGCAATTGAAGTCAAAGAGTTAGCGGCTTTAGGTATTCCTGCAGTAGCGATATTTCCAGTAACACCGAGTGAAATTAAAACTGAAATGGCAGAAGAAGCTTATAACGAAAATGGCTTAGCTCAGCGTGCAGTCATGTGCATTAAAGAAACCTGTCCTGAATTAGGCGTGATCACTGATGTTGCATTAGACCCTTTCACGACACATGGTCAAGACGGCATTATTGATAGTGAAGGCTATGTACTTAATGACATCACCACTGAAATTCTAGTTAAACAGGCGCTTTCTCATGCTCAAGCAGGTGCAGATATCGTTGCCCCTTCAGACATGATGGATGGTCGCATTGGTGCAATACGTGAAGCATTAGAAAATGCAGGCTTCATTAACACACAAATCATGGCTTACAGCGCGAAGTATGCTTCTAGCTACTATGGCCCTTTCCGTGATGCAGTAGGCAGTGCAGGTAACTTAAAAGGCGCGAATAAATCAACTTATCAGATGGATCCTGCTAATAGCGATGAAGCGATTCATGAAGTTGCATTAGATATCCAAGAAGGCGCGGATATGGTGATGGTTAAACCAGGCATGCCGTATCTAGATATTGTTCGCCGAGTTAAAAGCGAATTAAAAGTGCCAACATTTGCTTATCAAGTGAGTGGTGAATATGCGATGCATAAAGCGGCCATTGATAACGGTTGGTTAAAAGAAAGAGAATGTGTTTTAGAGTCTTTATTATGCTTTAAACGTGCAGGTGCAAACGGCATTTTAACCTACTTTGCAAAGCAAGTTGCTCAATGGCTGAAAGAAGAAAGTAAGTAGTTAATTTATAAAATCAATTCACATTAATAAATAATGGGAGCCATATTTAAGATATGTCCTCTGTTATTTATTAATGATTTAAAATCGTTCTTCTTAACCAAATTTAAACTTACATCAAAAATAATTACAAATTCAACATTGAATGATCATCGATTATTGAGTCTGCAATATCGGCTATTGAACATTTTTTTATCATTGATTGTTCTCTCAAAAATTTATAAGACTCTTGCTCTGTTATATTTTTCAATTCAGATAATATTGCTACCGCCTGCTCAACCTTTCTCCTTCCTTTTAACGTTTCGTCTAAGGAGTTAATGCGTTTTTTTAATCTTTTTTCATGTTTAGAAAAACTTATCGCTGTCGTTAACACTGCTAATAAACCAAAAATACGAATAGGTTTCGAAATAACGCCATGCACATGAAAATAATCCAACTCAACTAATATTTCAGGTGTTTCATAAGCAATAACACCAATACGTGCAACACTTTCATCATTGGCCATCCAAGAAATAGAGTTCTTGTTATTTTTATTATCAATTAAAAAAATAACAACATCTATATCTTGTTCAAGCACTTTTGGAGCTGGCCAAACATAATCAATATTGCAACCTATTCGCTTAATATGATCAATTAATATCTTTCTATCTGAATCATCTGGGTGTATCACAAGAACACGCATTTGTCTTAAACGACGAATTAATTGATAATCTTTAGCTGGAGAGCTACTCATTAGTTACCTATATCTCAATGATAATTTAAACTTCAATAGAACGGTCATAAGCGATTAAATAAGGATCCGCTTTAATTACAGATGGTGATTCCCATAAAATATCATAACTTCCTTCTCTATTCGACTTTGCCACATAAGGCCTTAAAGTAAGGTGATTCGTATTTAAATCTAAAAAAAGATCGCCACCAGGTGATTCAATTGGTGCTTCTGAAAGCGCTGCTAGAATACTTTCAGTGTCGTCATACTTTGCAGATAATAAAGCATTAGCAAAAACATTAACAAGAGAGTAAGCCACTTCACTAAACACACAAGGACTTGTATCTTCTCCAAAACGCGTTTTGAACTTTTTAATAAAAGCTTTATTAGCCTCCGTTTCTAATGAAGAAAAGTAAGATGCGACGGATATATGCCCTTCCCTTTTATCTAACTCTAAAGCTTGAATACTAGATTCAACTGCAGTTAAAGAAGCAAGAGGAGGTTTTACACCATCGAACTCTAATTCTGCATAAACACTATATAAATTAATACTATCTAAGCCAACAACCGTAGAAAAAATAACATCTGGTTTATTTTTTAGAATATCATTCAAATTTAATCTAAGGTCCGCAGCATCAGCAGAAAAGTTTAAATATTTTTCAGCAACTACTTTACCGCCACTGGCATTTAAGAACTCAGTAACCACACGGTTAATTTCTCTTGGGTATAAATAATCGAGACCTATTAGTGCAATATTTTTACCGTAGTTATTAAAAATATATTTTAATAACGGTAATACTAATTGGTTAGGTACTCCTCCTCCATAAATAACATTAGGCGAATACTCGAACCCTTCATAAACAGAAGGATAAAAGAGGATCCCATTAAAACGCTCTATAATCGGAAGTACTGCTTTTCGACTAGAAGATAAACAGCAGCCAAAAATAATATTAACTCGATGTTTTAGTAACAATTCTGTTGCCATTTTAGCATACAGTAAATCGTCTCCTGCAGGATCTAAAATAATAGGTTCTAATTTCTGACCTGCGATCCCACCATTATTATTAACTTCTTCACACGCCAATAATACTCCACGTAAGTGAGAAGATTCAGAAATAGCCATAGGTCCCGACTGAGAGAAAAGAACACCAATTTTTATAGTTCTTTTTTCATACTCAGTATTTTTTACTGTATCTTGCATAAAAGTAGCTCTATTTTAATTATTTGTAGATAGTAATTAACTGTTTAGGTTTCAGTATATTAAATCAACAATAATGATTGCTGTTGATTTATAAGAAAATGCCTTTAAAAAGGTTAGGAAATACTTTTCTTTAAAGGCATTATCGAACTTGTTTACGTTCTTTATACTAAACCAATAGCAATGATTGAGTGCTTCTTTAATTTATACTGAATTTTTCTTTAAAGCACTTTCAAGTTTTATAGCAATCGCTAACAGTTTTTCATCTTCATTTGGTTTACCCATTAACATCATCCCAATTGGTAACCCTGATTTAGAGAGGCCAATAGGAATTGTCACACAAGGATAACCAGTCATATTACCTAATACACAAAACCACAACATACTTTTATGAGCATGGACTTTTTTTCCACCAAACTCTTGTTCTTCCTCATTTAAAGTGGGTGCAGTAACCGGTAAAGTAGGTGTTACAACAATATCCCAGTCTCCTAACTCATTAGCAAAGGTATGCATTAATTGACTACGCAATCTTTGCGCTTGTAATACATCTAATGCAGAGAGTTGCGAGCCTGCTTCTAACTTAGCCCTCAGCCCTGATGAAAATCCACCCGGATTTTTTTTCAATAAAGGTTGATGATAAGATGCCGCTTCACTAAAGATAATCGCTTCCCAAGCTTCATAGTAATTATCAACATGAGATAATCCAGCTTCTTTCACTACTGCAGAAGAAGCTTCAAGCGCTGTCTTTACAGCAGTATCAATTTCATCACTTCGTTCTAACCCTTCGCCAGTTAAGTGAATAACATTGATTGCTTCGTTATGCTCTACTACTTTAAATTTAGCCGAAGAAGCAGTAGATAAATCTTTTGAATCTTCACCTAAAAAATAGGGTAATAACAACTCAATATCTTTTAAAGAACTCGCTAAGGGGCCAGGAGCATCGAGTGACCAACTTAATGGTAAAACACCATGGCGGGATGCTCGCCCATAACTAGGTTTAAAACCATAAATACCGCAAGCAGCTGCAGGCATTCTAATAGAACCACCTGTATCACTTCCTAATCCTGCCGAAACAATACCAGAGGCAATAGCAGCAGCAGATCCACCGCTACTCCCACCAGTGACATGATTTGTATTATGGGGATTTAGCACAGGGCCAATATTAGAATTAACATTAGTAGGGCTAAATGCCCATTCATCCATATTGGTTTTACCAAAGATAACAACACCTGCTGCACGCAAGTTAGCAATGATTGTTGCATCTTGTCCACTTGGTTCTAATGGCAAAGCGCCTGAACATGCTGTAGTAGGATAATCTTTAGTGAGATAATTATCTTTAACTGCAATTGGAACACCATCAATCGGGCTAAGACAATTTCCATTTGCTCGGCGTTTGTCTGAAGCCATTGCTTGATCTAATGACTTTTCTCTATCAAGAACGACAAATGCATTTAAATAGGAGTATTCCTCAGCTTTATCAAGTGCCTTGATGGTCAATGAGACCGACGTTTCCTTTCCAGAAGCGAGATCCGCACATTGCTCTGTTAAGTTTTTATTATTTTTTAGCATTGAAAACTCCTGGGTTAAAAATATGAGCAGGCTCTTCAAATTGTAAGTCGAGAGGAATATTTAACCCAGCTCTAATTCGCTCTAGAATATCAACAACTTCTTGTTTTTGTTCAACGGTTAATGGCACGTTTACTTCTTTATCACTCATTTTTAAACTCCTAACAATTCTTTTTGTAACGTTTTATTTGCACGTAAACTGTCTCGATCAATTTCCATATGAACCTCTCCTTTATCCATTACATAGGCCCGTGTAGCGATAGATAAACAAAAATCTAAATCTTGTTCTGCAACAAGAATAGCGATGTTATTTTCTTTATTAATACGCTTTAAAACACCTGACATTTCATCAATAATCGAAGGTTGTACCCCTTCTGTCGGCTCATCCAATAATAAAATTTTAGGTCGTGTAGCAAGTGCCCGAGCAAGTGCTAAAACTTGTTGTTGACCACCAGAAAGTCCACCTGCAAGTTCATTTGCTTTAGGAACTAAAATAGGGAAATCTTCCATAAGTTCTTCCACGGTATTTTTGGGGTTATAACCATTTGATGCAGCAGCCACGGCGATATTTTCAATCACAGTCATTCGAGGAAATACGAATCGCCCTTGAGGCACATACCCTAACCCCATTTTTGCTCGCTTTGCAGGAGAATTAGGCATCGGTATTCCTTCGATTTCAGCATGCCCCGCCATAGCAGGTATCAACCCTGCTGCATAACGCATTACTGTAGACTTACCGACACCATTTCTTCCTAATAAAGCAACAATTTCTCCAGCCTTAACTTCTAAAGAAATATCACGAATAATCGTTGTTTTACCGTATCCTCCAGTCGCATTAAGTATCTTAAACATGTTTGCGTCTCCCTAAATAAACATCAAGCACGCGTTCATCTTTACGTAACTCCTCGATATTCCCTTCGGCAAAGACTTCTCCTTGATGTAACATAGTGACATGCCCTTCCAAAGTACTTACAAAATCCATATCATGCTCAACGACTACTACTGTTGTATGTAAGGCAAGAGTACGAATAAGGAGTGATAGTTCACGAGTTTCTTCTTTCGTCATACCAGCAGCGGGTTCATCTAACAAAATGATGCGCGGTGCTAAACATAACACCATACCAATATCGAGCCATTGTTGTTGACCGTGAGAAAGAGCTGATGCATTTACACCTAACTGCTCTTCAAATCCCAACATACAAAGCACTTTATGGCTAATATCTAAAGCTATCTGTTGATCATGAGTACGTGAGTAGGCTGCAATCCAAAGATTATCTATGACAGAAAGGTCACCAAACACTTGAGGTTTTTGATTTTTAACTCCCATTCCCTTTTTAACACGTTCAAAAATAGGTGAAGAAGTAATGTTGTCGTCGCCTAAATTAACAACGCCACTTTCAGGCTGATATATTCCAACACAGGTTTTTAAAAAAGAACTTTTTCCTGCGCCATTCGCGCCAATCAATGAATATGGCTTGCCTGGTATAAAGTTACGATCAACTTTATTAACAGGTATGACACCACCGAATTTTTTAAACAGTTGAATGGTAGAGAAGTTTTTTGCTGGGCCTGCTTGTTTTTCAGCGTCAATAAGAATCTGTTTTAATACTTCAACATCAATTTTAACCGAATTTGTATTTCTAGCTGCAGCATTAGGGTCAGGTAAAAATTTTCGCCATAAGGAATCTAATGATCCTAAAATCCCATTTTTAAGAAATAGAACAAGTAGTATCAGCGTAACACCTAAAATTAAGGTCGTTTGCCCACCAGCAGCTCCCCCTAACACAAAGGACATAATACCTATCATCAATGCGCCAACAAAAGGGCCAGCAAGCGTCCCTAATCCACCAATTAAAACATAAATAGGCGGAAGAAAAGCTTCTTGAATAGAGAAGACAGAAGGACTTAAAAAATTTGACCAAAGCGCATAAAGAGTACCTGCAAGTCCAGCTATTGCACCTGCGTAGATAAAATTAAGTAGTTGATATTTTCGAACATCATAACCAAGCAATTCGGTTTTACTGCTATCAATTCGAATACAATCAATAATACGTCCAAAGTGACTATGCATTAATTGACGAGTTAAAAAATAGAGTATTGCAACAATAATGATAACCGTCATTAACGCTTGATTTGGGCCCAATGATTCAGCTTCAGCTCCAAAGCCAATAATAATGCCAGGAATATTAGATAAACCACTATCTCCGAGAACAGAAGCACTTCCGATATCGATTTTAAAAGTTTGTATTACCGACCAAAGCAATAAAGTGAATGTATAAGATAAAATAGTACTTTGTAATTCCCCCATACGAGCATAAAAGATCACATAACCTAGCAACATTGCTGATAACGCACCAAAAAGACTACCAATAGGCAAAGCCCAAATAATTGAATTCCCTGTAAGCTCTGAGAAATTAATAGCAGCAATACTGCCAAAATATCCCCCCATGCCATAAAATGCAGTTTGACCTAAACTTAGTAGTCCTCCTCTTCCCCATACAATATCAAGACTCATTCCTAATAGACCAAATATAAGCCAAGACGTAGAAACAAAAGCGAGGTAAGGATCAATTAAAAAAGCAACGACAAGTGCGGTAAGCGTAGCAATAGCAGGTAAGGTTAAACCTGCTGATTGATAAATTTTTTCTGATAAAGTCATAGTATTTCCTAAAGTTTTCTACGCCATTTAGCTGATATTCCACATGGATATAGCCAAAGTAGTAATGCAGTGATAAGAAAAAAGAAAACTTCACCAATAACTGAAGATAGGAAACTGGCTGTAATTGAAGAGCCGCCACCTAAACCTAAAGTAGTTAGTACGGTTCCAGTTAGCGCAACAGGTCCAGCAACAACAACAGCTAAAAATGATTTTACTGCGAAAGCAAGTCCCATTGTTGGAGTAGCAGGAACCAGCGGTAATAAAATTGCCCCAGCAAAACCAGCAAGTCCGCATCCAATAGAAAAAGTAAGCGTATTAACGCGATTAGAATCAATACCTATCGCTTGTGCCATCTCAGGTTGCTGAATAGAAGCACGTGCTTTCATTCCATACACTGTTTTTGTCATCAACAGATAAACAAACAAAAACATAAGAGCAGCAACTAAGATCATCAGGAGTCGATATCCATCTAAACTGTATTCGCCAATACTCACATTAAATTGAGGGATAGTCGCAACACTTACAGTACTCGTACCAAAAATCACCACAACAAGCTGCATGAAAAACATACTAAGCCCCCAAGTAGCTAGCATGGTGTCAAATAATCTACCGTATAAACGACGTACTATAAGCATCTCGACGATGGCACCAATAGACATAGTAATCATAACGGCGATAGGGATAGATAAAATATAAGGGACGCCTGCTTTAGTAACAGTCAATGCGGCATAAGCACCAATCATTAAGAACTCACTATGAGCAAGATTAATAACCCCCATTAACCCAAAAACAACAGCTAATCCCATCGCAGCGATTAACAAAATAGATGCGCTTGATAATGACGATAATAATATGGTCGCCAAATAATCGAGTTCCATAAATTTCCTTATTTATAATTATTTGCTTAAAAAGATCATTAATAATTAAAGAAAATAGAATAAGCCTACTAGTGCCTAACTCCTTTAAAGGTAGCTGCTAAGATATATTTTTAACTTTTTTAAAATCAAAGTTAATACCTTGTACCATTAAATAAATTGACTATGTATAAATGTTAATTTTACTTAAAATCTATGGCTGTAAGCTTATTCGTATTTTCATAATCAGTTAATATTTAAGCCTTTGGTGTAAAGTGTTTAACTAATTTTGGATTCGCAATAAGGTCACATTTTTGATTTTCATAACTCGGAGCAACGGCTTTAAAAGTTTCTAAAACTTCAAAACCATAGTTGTCATCTCCCATTGCTATGTATGTATTTTGCTTAACATGATGAGAACCAGGCTCCATACTTACATCGCCATTTGGACCTTTAAAATTAATTTCACCACTTTCTAACGCTGTGTATACAGATTTTGATTTAAATGTTCCTGCTTTTTCAACAGAGTTAGCCCAAAGGTGAACGGCATTCCAAGCGGTAACGGCTTCAGGTGAAATAGTTTGTCCCTTTCCGTAAACTTCAGCCCATTTCTTTAAAAAGGCTTTATTTTCAGGATTATCTAAACTCGAAAAATAGACATGACTTGAGACAATACCTTTACCTGCATTCGGCGTGAGTAAAACTTGTTCATTAGCTGTACTATAATTTGACGATACAACGGGGATACTGTCTTTCAGACCAGCTGAAGTAAATTGCTCTAAAAAGCCCACTTGATTTGGACCGACTGGAATAGCAACAACGAAATCAGGTTTAGCTCGCTGAATTTTTTGAATAGTAGGGGTATAATCAGTAACGGTAAGTGCAAGAAAATCTTCTCCAACAACCTCACCATTAAATTGTTTTGCGTATTCGTGATACCAAAGAGCAGAAATAGTCCCATAATTGTAATCAGGAGCCATGATAAACATTTTCGGGCCATATTTTTTTATTGCCCATTCAACCAATGGTTTAATTTGTTGAGAAGCTGAAGGAGCCGTTACAAATGTTTGCTTGTCACAAGCACCACCTTCATACAAAGTACTATAAAAATATGGAATATTAGCTTTTCTAAAAATGGGGCGTATGGCTTCTCTAGATGAACTTGTCATACCGCCAAACACAACTGCAGGTCTATCTCGAAGCACAGTGGTATTCGCATATTGTGTATATTTACTCAGCTCTGATTGTGTATCATAAGTAATTAAATTAAGCTTCTCTCCAAGCAAACCACCCTTAGCATTAATATCATCAATCGCTAATTTCACCGCGTTGCTTTGCATTACTCCAAATATACTAAAACTACCTGTTACGTCATAAATAGCACCGACATTAACATCTGCAAATGTAGAACTAGCCCCAAAAACTGCACCACATACAAACATACTTTTGATAATATAATTTTTCATTACTTAGTCCTTCCTTAGCTAAATTATAAATTTAAGGCAAAAAAAAACGCAGCTGAATAAATCAAAGTTTAAAACTTTGTATTTATTCAGCTGCGCCGCTGATTCTTTGCTTAATTCACATAAAAATAAAAATTAAGAGCAATTACCCTATCTTATTTAAATTCTTTAATCAACAGAATAAAACACTTTATATTCATAAATAAGCATATTTTCATTAATTGAAAGTAGTAATTAACTATAAAATGAAACAGTTTTTCTAATTCTTTTCAGATAACCTTTTATTTTTAAAATGACACAAGCAAGCTAATATCAATCATTGTTCAGCTTTGCTGACTACTCCAGCTTATTCTTCTAAATTTGACAAACCAAAGAGCTACTTATGTTAATTTATGCTCTAAGTTTAACTCTTGGGTGCGATGTTTAGATTACAGATTTAATATGTATCCGTTGCCATTCAGAGCGCAACATTCAGCAAATGATGAAGAGAAAAAATGCTAGGCATATAGTGAAAGATCTAACAGGTTAAATCGACATTTTCTAACAACAAAGGTGTTTACTTCGTTGCTTGCCCTGTGGGTCGTTAGCTTGAAAATCCACTCCACGTTGCCACTTTCGATAAGGGCTCGCGATCGTTATCATGTTGTTTCATGTTGCGCCTTGATTTGGAGCCCAAACTAACGATAACAAGGCACTTTGAACGGTCATCGGTATAACAGTGAATCCAAAATAACAATATAATAATGTGCTCTGAATAACTAAAAATGCCGCTTTAATAAAGCGGCATTTTTCTTTTAAACTTATTAAAGCTTATAGCAATCACACTAATTAATTGATCTATTTTATTGGTTAAAATGATTTATTTTTTCATTGTAAATTTAGTAAAGGGAACTATTAAGAATTAATATTTTTTAGTTAATTCTCCAACAGACGATTAACGAAGTTAATCTTAGAAAGGCCTCAATTTACGCCTTAAACTAAATCATTTTTTCTGCGCAAAATTTAGATCACTTATTTAATGTAATCGGTATTATTTAAGAAGCTCTAAATGTTCAACATCAATCTTAGTTTCCGACCAATCACTATCCACTTCACCGGTAATACGGATTTTGTCTTCAGGTGTCACGGTAATATGACGGAAATCTTTACCCTCTATTTCAACCATTACTTCGCCGGTTTCATCTCTGAATAAATAGTGTTCTGAAGACGTTTGTTTAATTAACTTACCTTGTAACGCAACTTTACTATCATCAGCTAATTCAATAGCTTCTTTAACGCTCAAGGTTTGTATTGAGGTAGCGCCTGGACCAACAAATGCTGCAAAAGCGCTAAGAGAAAATAAACTAGTGAATAGAACTACGATTAAACCTTTAAACATAAATATCCTCATTCTTTAAAAGAAATAAAAAGTGAAAGTAGTCTTTAATCTCATTGACTTTATTAACTAATAAGTATTACTAAAACAATAGCTTAAACATAAAGTGACCGTTGATTAAAGCGCTCATTATTTATGACTAATGGAATTAATGATCGTTCAAGTTTAATTTAAAGGTTGAAGTTCGAACCAGCTCAATTTAATAACAGTTCTCTTTCAATAGGGTTAAATACGCTACAAGCATCTATTAATGCTTTTGCCGTTAACTTAGGCACACCGTAAGCTTCTGTGGTAACATGATAAACGTCTTTTACTTTATCCAATAAAATAGCAAAATCACCATCACCCGTTAGTAAAATAATCGTATCGACTGAAGGTGCAACTTCCATCACATCAATCGTAATACCCACATCCCAATCGCCCTTTGCTGTACCATCACTACGTTGAATAAAAGGTTTAAGTTTTACATCAAACCCAACGTATTTTAAAACCTCTTGAAACTTTTGTTGTTGGTTATCACCGCGATCAATTGCATAAGCATAAGCACAAACGATCTCACCTTGAGCTTCTATTTTTTGCCATAACTTACGGTAGTTAAATTGTTTCCCATAAGCCTGACGCGTGGTGTAATAAATGTTTTGAACGTCAGCAAAAATAGCAATTTTTTTCATTGAAGATGACCTAGGTTCGATAAGTTAATGAATAGAATATGAGGCTTTTCAATCTTTTCAGCAAGCTTATTGTTTGATTAAATAAAAAGACGAGACCGTTAATTGAAATTAACATTCTTGAATAAAACACGTAAAGTACATTACCCTCTTATTTTGGATAATTTTCATGGAAAATTTTTACCTACCCATTAAACACCTACACATCACATTAGTCACTTTTAGTGTGTTATTTTTTATTATTCGTGCTGCTTTAATGTTTATCCATAAACCAATCCACCAACAAAAATGGGCTAAAATGTTAGCAAGGATTGTTGATACCTTCTTATTAATCTCAGCTATTATGCTCTGCTTTATCATTCATCAATCACCACTAGTTGATAACTGGTTAACTGAAAAAGTATTCTGCCTTATAGCCTATATTATTTTGGCTTACATTACCCTTTATCGCGCGTCGACTTTACCAACACAATTATTAAGTACCATTTTCGCTATAGGCTGGGTATTAATTGCAGTGAAAATAGCAATACTGAAACAAACCATTTTATTAGGCTAAGAGGATACTCATATGAATAAAATAGACATTAAATATTGTTAAAAATGTCGTTGGTCATTACGCGCTAGCTGGATGGTTCAAGAGATACTAAGTACTTTTGAAGAGGAAGTTGATGAACTCTCATTATTACGGGGAACAGGCGGTATTTTTGAAATTACAGCGAATAGCCAACTTATTTGGTCACGTAAAGAAATGAGGGGATTTCCTGAAATAGCCGAACTTAAAAAATTGGTGAGAGATATTGTCGCACCAGATAGAAACGTAGGCTGTATCGATAAAAAGTAGCAGTAATAACATCTATTGCGTTATTACTGCCTAAAAAGTGGTTAATAAAAGTTAGTTCGCCTCGGCATCTTCTCTTTTAATCACTTTATGCCCATCTTCGGTTACACCTGATTTCCAATAACTACTGATATAGATATTGTCTTTCTCAACTTCTTTTTCATTACGGAAATAACCACGTAATGCACGCATATCGTCAAATTCACAAGCAACCCAAACCGACACTTTCCCCGGTAACCAAGGTAATACTTGCACTTGTTCAATAAGTGATTCACTCTCTAACAACCACATAACCTGAATATTTTCAGGCGCATCAATTGATCGAATATCATCACGTTCAATGACTTTGATTACCGCATACCCTTTGGCGTCTTTAGGTAAATTACGAATTTTTGCAGATAGCGCAGGTAACGCCGTCATATCTGCCACCGCAAAGAACCAATCGGCATCGCTATTAATATCAAGAATAAGCCCAGGGCCACCAACATAAATATTATCGCCAACCAGCGCATTCATCGCCCAACGCGCAGCAAACCCACAGCCAGAGTCGGACGTTTCATGGCGAACAAAATCCACATCAATCGTACATTCGCTTCGAGAAAATTCAGCAATGGTATAAGTACGCATAACAGGTCGTTCACCTTCTGCAAGCATACTTGGATCCGTGCTTCCCTGTGCACTAAAAAGCAGCTTTATATAACTTCCTTCACAGTGTTCAGGGAAGTCTTTAAACTCATCAGCATGAAGCGTCACTCGTTGCATATTGGCTGATATTTTTTCTGTTTTAATAACAGTCGCTTTTTTAGGTTGAGGTTTAGCCTTAGGTTGGGATTTTGACATTTTTTTACTTAATACCATTTCAACACTCGATAATAGTTTTCATTTAGATTTAAACTTAGATTATCATTATAAAGAAAAGTTTGGCAACCCAATAAGATCTTATTTTACAGCTAAATAGAGACAGCTATTAGATGGATTGAATTGCTTCACTTATAAGATAAGGTGTATTAGAAAGGATACCAAAACAACTGCGTTTCAAAGAGTCGTTTAAAAATAGCTAATGAGACGCAAACCAAAATACTGAACAAACACAGCCAATCCTTTGTGGCTAAAGGCTTCAAACTATACCAAGTACGTGATTTATGGCGACCAAAACCACGTAATATCATCGCATTTGATATCTCTTCCGTTCTATCCAAACTAGTAAAAATTAATGGCCCTAAAATATTGGTTAGATTTTTTAAACGAGAAAATAAAGACGCTTTCTTAGAGAGTTCAATACCACGTGCTTGCTGGGCATGCATAATATTAACGTAATCTTTTTTAATTTCCGGTAAATAACGTAATGTTAAGCTCACCGCATACGCTATTTTATAAGGGACACCTAAACGGTTAAGGCTCGCCGAAAATTCAGTAGGATGTGTCGTAAATACAAACACTAAAGCAATCGGAAACATGCTGAAATATTTTAAGGTGATCGTCACTAAATAAAAAAGTGTTTCTTGGGTAATAGAGTAAAAGCCAAGCGGTAATAACACCGTCTCAGTTCCCATGAACTCCGTCCCCTGTTGAGGGGCTAATAAAAACATGAACAACGCATTGAGTGACAACACACTCGCAGTAGCAATCAACAATGCTCGATAAGCTTTAATCGGCACTTTAGTCATGTTAAGCAGTAATAAACCTAAACAAACTAACGCAATAATAAGACGTAAATCAAAGGTAGTTAGTACCACTGTTACCCAAGCCATAAAAAGAACAAACTTAGTGATTCCATTTAATTTATGAAGCACTGACCCTGTATCAATATAACTTATCCCAAATGATATTTTTTCTGCTTTCACGCAATGTTTCTCGCTTGTTCTGTTTGAATGAAATACTGCATAAAAGCACTGGTATTATTAATGTCTAAACTTACTGCTAACTCATATAAGCTGGTTGTAGTCAGGTTGGCTTTTGCTAATAAATCAGGTTGACTGAACACCTCTGTCATCGGCGCATCTGCAATTAATTTACTGTCTGATAACACAATAGAACGTGTTGTATATTCTAAAACCAAATGCATATCATGAGAAATAATCACCACTGTAATGCCTAAATTAGCATTCAGTTCTTTAATGAAATTCAACATAGCAGTATAGCTGCGATAGTCCTGCCCTGCCGTGGGTTCATCTAAAATCAATAATTCAGGCTCTAACACCAGAATAGAAGCGATAGTGACACGTTTTTTCTGTCCGTAACTTAATGCATCAATGGGCCAATTACGGTATTTTTTTAGTCCACAAAGGGTTAGCACATGTATTACTTTTTCATGAATAATCTTTTCATCGATACCTCGATTACGCAGACCAAAAGCCACTTCATCAAATATCATATGATGTGAAATCATGTGATTGGGGTTTTGCATCACCACACCAACACGTTGGCTACGCTCGAAAATACTCAACTTAGCAAGGTCTTGACCATTAAGTAATATATTACCTACATCAGGCTCAACAACCCCCATAATGAGCTTGGTTAAGGTCGACTTACCTGAACCATTTTTACCTAAGATTGAAACAAACTCACCTTTGTTAACCGAAAAACTAACATCATCAACGGCATTAACTTCTCCGTTATAAGAGTAAGTTAATCCAGATAACGTTAATAACGTCGTTTTTTTTGCCGGTTGAGCGTCTATATGCGAAGCATTAAACCAGCCCAGGACATTCTTTTCATACTGCTCTAAAAATAATGAGTTCAGACTAGCGGGTTTATCAGAAGACTTAACAACACAACCTGCAGACTTTAATGCGGATAAATAAAGTGGTTCACGTATTCCATGAGTTTTAAGTAGTGAAGAAGCTAATAGTTCATCAGGTGCCATATCAGCAACAATTTCACCTTCAGCCATTAAAATAATGCGGTCAACATCACGATGTAAAACATCTTCTAAACGATGCTCAATGATAATAATAGTTTTACCTGCATCACGATGTAACTGGTCGATAATCTCAATCGTTTTTTTACTGGTTTTAGGATCGAGTGCTGCCAAGGGTTCATCAAAAAGTAAAATATCAACATCGTCGACTAGAATCCCAGCTAATGAAACACGTTGCTTTTGTCCGCCAGAGAGTTCCTGTGGAGATCTATCTAACATCGACTCTAGTTCAACCATCTGTGCAGTTGATTTTACGACGGGATACATTTCGGCTGTTGGCGTACATTGATTTTCCAATGCAAAGGCAATATCTTCACCTACCGTCAACCCAACAAATTGACTGTCAGTATCCTGTAATACGGTGCCAACTAATTCCGTATAATGTTGCATTTCGAAAAGACTAGTATCTTTACCTGCGACAGTAAGCAGGCCTGAACACTGTCCATTTATCGCATGCGGAATAAGGCCATTCAAACAACGACCTATAGTTGACTTACCACTACCGCTTGCACCGATAATGACAATTTTTTCACCTTTTTCTATTTTCAGGTTAATATTTTTAAGCGTTGGTTTGTCCAACGATTTATATTGAAAAGAAAAATCTGAAAATTCAATCTGCATTACTGATTATTCCTCGCTTAGATGGCTACTTTGTTGATTGCGCTTAGCTGCAGATTTCAAAATAAAGTAACCCACCACAGCGATTAACAGAGTATTACCCGAAGCCACGAATATGAGCTGCGTAAAGACTTTAGCAAAGGGTTCTGCATATAAAATCGTGTCTAAGAACGCAGAACAACCATAACCAACGACATTACCAACAAGCGCAAGCACAACAAACAGCGCAAAATCTTTCATATCAAATAGACCAGATTGAATTCTTTGGTTAGTTAACTTTGGGAATAAACCAATCACCAAACCAACAATCCCTGAGCCCAAAACCCAAGTAAACCAAACGCCCCAACCTGCAAATAGGTCAGTCACCCAGTGACCAATAAAACCGACTAAAAAGCCTACAAGCGGACCAAATAAAACAGAGAATAGCGCAAGAATGGCCATCGCAGGTTTTAACGTCGTATTAGCAAATACAGGTATACCAAACATAGGTAGCCCACCAATGCCGTAAAGGGCAGCCCCAACAGCAATTACAACAACAGTTTTAGTGGATAATTTCATGTATACCTCATTAATTAAGTTAATCGCCGCTGATTATACGGGTAATGAAAAACAATAAGAAGTCTAAGGGTCTGGATGTCTAGAAATAAAAACGGTTAATCACTCTGTATTAAAAGGATCTTTAAACAGGTTTGAGGTTGGTTCATCTGCGCTCGTCGAATCATTTAATCTATCAAAAACAAAAAGCTCTTATTATCACTCCAGTAATCCTCTACTGAACAAATAATAAGGGCTTAAATTACGCTAAATTTTTGCGTAACTAAAAATCCAATCTTCTAACTGCCTACATAGAAAAAGTCTTAGACAGCCACTCATTGAAACCAACAATATCAATAAGTTAATAAAAACGATAATCAATGTGGCTGCAACAAATCCCTCCGTCTCGTTTTTCTGAATCAATAAGTGCCTTTAGCAAGGTTAGGCATGGATGCCGTTGCTAGCGAACTTCGCGACATGGACGTCGCGTATGAGCGGTGCGTTAAGAAGGTAGTTATTTATTCAGATTAAAAAACTAATCGGAGGTCAGTCTTTTTGCTTACTTTTTCTTCTGACAAGAAAAAGTAAAGTCGCCGACAGGGCGAAAATACTGCAAATAACAATCAAAATGATACGACGAGCGCAGACGAGCCAATATAAAAGCAACCAACGAAACTTCCACAGCAGATACAAAAAAGCCCCTATTATCACTCCAGTAATCATCTACTGAACAAATAATAAGGGCTTAAATTACGCTAAATTTTTGCGTAACTAAAAATCCAATCTTCTAACCGCCTACAAAATTATTTCTTGGGCCGTTTTGTTTCTTAGCACTGCCCGTTCTTGCGCCAGAACGAACACCGTCTTTATGAGGTACTTTTGGTAATTTTGGTTTTTTAACTTGTTTCTCGTGTGTACCTAATACAGAAGGCTGTAATGGTTCACCTGGTTCAAAACCTGCAAATATTTTGCGTGGAATAACCTTTTTAATAAGACGTTCAATATCTTTTAATAATTTGAACTCTTCTTGGCAAACTAATGATACCGCTAAACCTTCATTACCAGCACGGCCAGTACGGCCGATACGATGTACATAGTCTTCACTTACATTAGGTAAGTCAAAGTTAACTACGTTAGGCAATTGGTCAATATCAATACCACGAGCAGCAATATCAGTGGCTACTAATACTTGGATTTGGCTATCTTTAAATTGTGCTAATGCTTTAGTACGAGCGCCTTGGCTTTTATTACCATGGATAGCTGCACTACGAATACCACGCGCATCTAAATTTTTAACCAGACGGTTTGCACCGTGTTTAGTTTTTACAAACACTAAAACTTGACGCCATTTGTTATCAAGAATTAACTGACTCAATAACGCGGTCTTTTTAGTTTTATCTACTTCATATAAAGCCTGTTCGATTTTTTCAACCGTTGTATTACGCGGGCTTACTGAAATCTCAACAGGGTTATTAACTAAGCCTTTTGCTAATGAACGAATTTCATCAGAAAAAGTCGCTGAGAATAATAAGTTTTGACGCTTAGCGGGTAACGCTTTAAGGATCTTTTTAATATCATGAATAAAGCCCATATCTAACATACGGTCAGCTTCATCTAAAATTAACACTTCTAATTGTTGAAAACGTACTGCATTTTGCTGATATAAGTCTAATAAACGACCCGGCGTTGCCACTAAAATATCTATACCGCCACGTAACATTTGCATTTGCGGGTTAATTTTTACACCGCCGTATACCACCATGCTGCGTAATGGCATGTTTTGGCCATATTTTTGTACGCTTGCTTGCACTTGAGCCGCTAGCTCACGTGTTGGCGTTAGTATTAGTGCGCGAACTTGATTCGGCTTAGCACGTTCACCTTTTTCTAGCATTGCTAATAATGGCAATGTAAACCCAGCAGTTTTCCCTGTACCTGTTTGTGCAGCAGCCATGACATCTTTACCTGCTAATACAGCAGGAATAGCTTGCTCTTGGATTGGGGAAGGCGTTTCGTAGCCAGCATTTTTCACTGCTTCTACTAACGATGCGGGTAAACCTAGGGAATCAAAACTCATATTAAATCTCATTAAAGTACGGCACTTGCCATTAGACGCGTAGCTTACCTTAAGCGTCGCGATCAAGCTATGTGTTAGTTTTATTGCGACACAACTTTCCTTTATAAAAATGATGCATGAATTTCATACAATTCAAAGGTGATTAACCTCACGGTATCTGTATAATACCCATCTTTAAAAAAGCAATACTCAAACAATTTAGGAATAAGCCGTGTTAAGTACAAATAACATCACCATGCAATTTGGTGCGAAACCACTTTTTGAAAACATCTCTGTTAAATTTGGTACTGGGAACCGTTACGGTTTAATCGGTGCAAATGGTTGTGGTAAGTCAACTTTCATGAAAATCTTAACGGGTGATCTAGAGCCTAGCGCAGGTAATGTAACCAGAGATCCTAACGAACGTATTGCTAAACTACACCAAGACCAGTTTGCTTTTGAAGAACACACAGTACTCGATACGGTATTGATGGGCCACAAAGAGATGTGGGAAGTCATGAACGAGCGTAATCGTATTTACTCATTACCTGAAATGACTGAAGCTGAAGGAATGCATGTTGGCGATTTAGAAAATCAATTCGCTGAAATGGATGGTTACACTGCCGATTCACGTGCAGGGGAAATATTACTAAGCGTTGGTATTCCACTTGATCAACATTACGGCCCAATGTCAGACATCGCACCAGGTTGGAAACTACGTGTATTACTAGCACAAGTACTTTTCTCTAATCCAGATATCATGTTACTCGATGAGCCAACCAATAACTTGGACATCGATACTATTCGTTGGTTAGAAACTGAATTAAAAGCACGCCAATGTACTATGGTAATCATTTCGCATGACCGTCATTTCTTAAATTCAGTCTGTTCGCACATGGCAGATATCGATTATGGCGAGCTGCGTCTTTTCCCTGGTAACTACGACGAGTACATGACCGCGGCAACACAAACTCGCGAACGTTTGTTATCTGAAAATGCGAAGAAAAAAGCACAACTATCTGAGTTACAAGACTTTGTAAGCCGTTTCTCTGCAAACGCATCAAAAGCTAAGCAAGCAACATCACGTGCGAAACAGATGGATAAGATTGAACTCGCAGAAGTTAAAGCATCTAGCCGTGTTAATCCTTACATCGTATTCAAGCAAGAGAAGAAACTGTTCCGTAATGCACTAGAAACGATTGATATGACAAAAAGCTTTGAAAATACATTATTCAAAGACTTAAACCTGATGGTTGAAGTGGGCGAACGCGTCGCTATCATCGGTCAAAATGGCGTAGGTAAAACAACCTTATTACGCACATTAATGGGTGAAATTGAATTATCTTCTGGTCAATACAAATGGTCTGAAAATGCACATTTAGGGTATTACGCACAGGATCATTCATCTGATTTTGAAAAAGATCAAAACCTAATGGATTGGATGGGCCAATGGATGCACGAAGGTGATGACGAACAAGCCGTTCGTGGTACGTTAGGGCGTTTATTATTTGGTGCAAATGACATTACTAAGTCTGTAAAAATCATCTCTGGTGGTGAGCAAGGACGTATGCTGTTTGGTAAGTTGATGATGAATAAACCAAACATCTTATTAATGGATGAACCAACCAATCACTTGGATATGGAATCAATTGAATCATTAAACTTAGCCTTAGAAAACTACGAAGGCACGTTGTTATTCGTCAGTCATGACCGTGAATTTGTATCTTCACTAGCAACACGCATCATCGAAATCAAAAAAGATAAAGTAGTTGATTTCCACGGTACTTATGAAGAATACCTAAAATCTCAAGGCGTTGCTGAATAAGCTAATCGCTGAATAAACGAATAGTTTAATAACCGACCAAAACATCGCTCTATGAATTAAAAAATTAGAGCGATGTTTTATTTTTAACACTTACCTTCAAAAGAATAATACACAAAACCCTTCGGTCTAAAGCTAACATCCCAACATGTCATCGCCTTTTGCTATTGATGATCTAATCAAGAATAAAAACCAACACACAACCCCCTACAGGCTGAAGCCAGCGCCCGAGGTCAAAGGCTCGAGCATTATTAATGTTTAATTGTTTTGATTTTGGTTTTTGGTTTGGCTTTAGTTTGATTTTGGTTTGATTTTGGTTTGATTTTGGTTTGGGTTTGGGTTTGGGTTTGGGTTTGGGTTTGGGTTTGGGGCGCATGCTTCAGCTTGCCGGGGTTTTGGTGTTAAGGTTAAATTTTATGTTATTAATTCTCTAATCCAAAACAAAGAACTACACACAACCGCTGCAGGCTGAAGCCAGCGCCCCGAGGTCAAAATATTTTTATTATTGGCTTTCTAGCTAAAAATAAAAATCAACACATAAAACCCTGCAGGCTAAAGCCAGCGCCCCAAGGTCAGTAATCTTCTTATTATTAACTCTAATCCAAAATAAAAATCAACACACAAAACCCTGCAGGCTAAGCCAGCGCCCCGAGTTCAGTAACCTTTTTATTATTAACTCTAATCCAAAATAAAAATCAACACACAAAACCCCTGCAGGCTAAAGCCAGCGCCCCAAGCTCCAAAGGTCAAAGGTCAAAGGTCAAAGGTCAAAAACCTCATTATTCGATGATATAGATTAAGAGGTTTAGTTTTTCAAACTAGCTACGAGTTATACCCATATCAACTTTAATAAAACACCAATAACAGCAAACAAAATGACAAGCCACATAATCGGTAATCTTTGACGTTTTAATAAGTAGATACCGATTAATACCACCGCCATATCAATACTATTAAAAATAGCACTAACAAACACCGGTTGGTAAAGAGCACTCATTAATAACCCGACCACAGCAGCATTAACACCATTCATCGCAGCGGCTAAACTTGGTATTTTTGAAAGTCTTTGCCAATTTTTTAAGCAGCTTAATAACAATAAAAAACCTGGTAAAAATACTGCAATGGTAGCGATCAATGCACCTACAATAGGCTCGCTAGGTAAAATTAAATAGCCAATGTAAGTGGCTAAACTAAACATAGGACCAGGTACTGCTTGAGCAATAGCATAACCCGTTAAAAACTGATCAGCGGTAACTTGTCCTTCCACAATATTCTGTAAAAGCGGTAATACCACATGCCCTCCTCCAAACACTAAACTACCTGCTTGAAAGAAATCAGAAAATACAGAAAAACTAGCTGATATTGCGGGATAGAAAAAGTTCAACAAAGGCAATACAAACAATAACAACAAAAATAAGACTAATGGCTTGTAGTTAATCAACGTACAAACATTACAAATTAGACAATGCTTTTTCTTTTTAGTCGTATCCTCTTTATTTTCTTTTAAGAAAAACACACCTATCACTGCAGCAAAAATTAGGACTAAAATTTGTTCGATAACACCAGGGGAAATAAGTAATGTGCAAGCGGTTATTAAACATAAAAGAATACGGGGAGTATCTTTGCAGAAATTTTTATACATTAATAAAATGGCATCAAAAACGATCACTACCGCTAATAATTTAAGTCCATGTATTACTGATTGAAAAATATCATTACTCGCCAACTCACCAGCGCTAATCACCAGCAACAACATGATGGTGACAGATGGAATGGTAAAGCCTAAGAATGCGCTAAAAGCCCCTTTTAAGCCTAATCTGTGATAACCAATAGCAAAACCTACTTGGCTAGATCCCGGTCCTGGTAAAAATTGACTTAATGCAACGTATTCAGCATATTGTCGTTCACTTAACCACGCTAAACGTTGTACAAAGGTTTCTCTAAAGTAACCAATATGCGCAGCGGGCCCACCAAAACTAATACAGCCTAATACGAAGAAGGTTTTGAAGATTTCCCACATAAAATATTCCAATCCAAACACAAATAATGATTAAGCAACAATGCCGCTTCCACTAATATTAATTAAGAGAAACAATTCAAAGTACAAAGCGACATTTATAATGAGTAAAACAGAGTAAAATACAGAAAGATTGTGACAGTGAGATGACACTCCAAAGTGTCAAACGCCCTCACGATGAACGAAGTTAGAATGCTTAAGTTTGTTGGAACACATGGCGTGCTAGTGCCATGAGCATAAGAGTTCTATGAGTCGCTTTTTAGTTTGTTGGTGTTGAGATTAACTTTTAACCTATTGATTCTCTAGTCCAAAACAAAGATCAACACACAAAATCCTGCAGGCTAAAGCCAGCGCCCCAAGGTCAAAAGTTCGATCATTATTAATGTTTAATTGTTTTGGTTTTATTTTGGTTTGGTTTAGCTTGGGGGCGCATGCTTCAGCTTGCAGATCTTTTTTGTGTTGAAGTTAATTTTTATGTTATTGACTCGTAAATCCAAAATGAAGAGCAACACATAAAACTCTGCAGGCTAAAGCCAGCGCACCGAGGTTAACAACTCTTTGATATTGATTCTCTAGTCCAAAACAAAGATCAACACACAAAATCCTGCAGGCTAAAGCCAGCGACCCAAGGTCAAAAGTTCGAGCATTATTAATGTTTAATTGTTTTGGTTTTTGGTTTGGTTTGGGGGCGTATGGCGAATTAGGTGAAGCCTAGTGTTATGAGCGGAGGAGCTCTGCGAGTCCTTTTTTTAGCTTGCAGGGGTGTTGGTGTTGAGGTTAAATTTTATACTATTGATTCTCTAATCCAAAAACAAAAAACAAAATCAACACACAAAATCCTGCAGGCTAAAGCCAGCGCCCCAAGGTCAGTAACCTTCTTATTATTGACTCTAATCCAAAACAAAAAATAACAAAAAATCTCTGCAGGCTAAAGCCAGCGACCCGAGGTCAAGGCATGGAGAGTTTCTATTTTTGACCAATTAATAGTACAAAGATTAATAGATGGTAGTTTCCATCATTTATTAGTTATCAAGAGACTACTTATAGAGAAGGTAATGATAGATGCAGATACTGTAGATCATTGCTCCACAATTGTAAGAACTTTCGTGATTTATCTTTATTAGTTAAACACTTAGCAAATAAAATAATATTTGCACCGGCTAAGTCATGGTTTTTATTAATTGAATACTTATCTAAAAAGTCTTGTCGAAAAAGCTTGATGGGAATTGCGACGTTCTTAGCATCGGCGACATTCAACCATAATAGTTCTTTATCTGCATTATTAATGGCTCCCCAATACATTCTAGGGGACAAATTTTCTAACACTTCAGCATCAGAGAAATTTACAAATAAATTCTTCGCTCGCCATTTATGTTTCTCGCTAGTGTGAACCCACACATTAGAAGACGCTAAGGAACTGTTATTTAATAAGCTCTTTAGTAGTTTAGGTAAGGTTTGTTTAATCGACTTATTTGAGTTTTCACTTATTAGAGCTGTTGATTTAGAATCAGTTAATCCGTTATTATTTTCTGTTTTATCTTTATTAACCGTGTTTTTTTGAGACTCAATAACATGAGTATTTTTAGCTCTTATATTTTTATTTACAGCTGAAAAATCAATAAAAAAACCTTCATCTGAATTTTCTACAGACTTAGTTATTTCAATAACACTTTGTTTAATATTTTGTTTAAGGTTTTCTTCAACTATTTTATTATCTTTAACTTCTATTCGTTGCTTAATACTTTCATCAATAAGGGCTTCACCATTAGGTTCGCTCGTGACTGAAACTTCTTCATTCAAATCATTGTTCAAATCACTACTCAAATCAACTGAAGCTTTCTTAGTGACTTTACTTAATTCGGAGCAATTAGGAAGGTGATGACGAGAGCCAAAACAAGCTTGCTTGCCATCTTTAGAAGCTCTTCTGAAATAAGCAATTTGTAAACATTCAGGGCAAAATAATGAATGTCGATACTGTGCAATTTGTTGTGCTGTAAAATGCTTAAACTCAAAAATGGAGAAGGTTATTTGCTGATGCTCTCTAGTCGTAGTATTTAACTTAGGGGATATACTGCTCTTAATATCAGACTTTATGATTGAGGGGAGTTTCTGTAATTTTGATTTAATATCAAGAGTAGGAATAGAGTCATCATCAGGAATATAAATAGCATCTAACATAACTTACACCTCTATATAACCGAACTGTCCCATGACAATAAATAAAGTATACAGTGTCTAACCTTTAGTTTTTAGTTTTTAAATTTAACTTAAGCAATAAAAAAGCGATAACATTATTATGCTATCGCTTTCATTTTATCTATAAAATAATTTATCACATTAGCTTTATAACCCTGTTCTTACTTATACTCTTATTGCTTATGCTGTCATTGCTTATAAAGAGCAGCGTTATAATAAATGAATATATTAACCAATAACACTACCAAGTTCGAATATAGGTAAATACATAGCCACAATCAGACCACCAACTACAACACCTAGCACTACCATTATCATTGGCTCTAATAAGCTGGTTAATGCATCAACGGCATCATCAACTTGGCTTTCATATATATCGGCGACTTTACTTAACATGCCATCTAAATCACCAGACTCTTCACCAATCATTACCATTTGTGACACCATATCAGGAAAAGCACCTGTTGTTTTCATCGCAACATTAATTTGCATCCCACTAATGACTTCTGTACGCATATTGTTAACAGCACTTCTATAGACATAGTTACCCGATGCTCCAGCAGCAGAAAGCAAGGCATCAACTAATGGAATACCTGCTGAAGAAGTTGTAGAGAGTGTACGAGCAAAACGAGCAACAGCCGCTTTATCTAAAATAGTGCTAATAACAGGAATTTTAAGAATAAATTTATCAGTGTTATCCCTGACTTTTTCACTCCCTCGATGCGCTCTTTTAAATAAAAATACAGCAACCATCGCTCCGCCGATTATCATATACCAATACAATTGAACGATATCAGAAATCCCTAAAACAAATAATGTAAACGCAGGTAACTCGGCACCAAATCCAGTGAATATATCTTGGAATTGTGGGATAACAAATAATAGTAATAACAAAGTTACAAGAAATGCTACCGTAACGACTGCTGCAGGGTAAAACATTGCTTTTTTTATTTTTGATTTTAGCGCTTCTGATTTTTCTTTGTAAGTTGCAATACGATCATAAATAGTATCTAACGCACCTGATTGTTCACCCGCTTCCACTAAGTCACAATATAAGGTATCAAATTGTCTTGGATAAGAACGTAGCGTTTGAGAAAGCGGTGTTCCCGTTGACACTTCATTAGCAATTGACGTCATTAATTTTCGAAGAGAGGGTTTTTCATTACTTTTAGCAATTAATTCAAGACTTTGTACTAAAGCAACCCCCGCACTTAACATAGTCGCTATTTGGCGAGAAACAACGGCAATATCCATTGGTTGTACTTTGTCACCAAATGAAAATAATGACTTTGGTTTCTTTTTAGTCCGCGTAACACTCACACCTTGCTTACGTAACTCTGCCTTTATCTCATTAATCGTTTCACCCTGTAATTCTCCAGAGACTTTACCTCCTTTGCGGTTAATACCATGCCAAGTAAAAGTGTGTAGTTCAGGTGAAGATTGTTTAATGGCCATGAAATTCTCTTTAGATAGTTTTTGATGGGCTTTCTATAGATGAATACTGAATACAAGTATTATTTAGATAAGCTCTGTTTATTAAGTTATCTTTAGTTAAGCGTTATAGCAAGGTCTACACTTAAAAGTCTATGGTTAAAGATCTACATTCAAAGTTATAGCTAAGGCTTAATAATTAAGATTTAATATAGCTTAAATTTAAAACTTAAGTAAAACAATGCTGATAAAGAATATTAAGTAATACGTGTTACTTCTTGTAAGCTAGTAACACCATTTAAAGCTTGTTTAATCGCTGATTGCCTTAAGGTATGCATACCTTCATTTATTGCAGCATCTGAAATTTGCATGGCATTACCATTATCTAAAATAATCCGTCCGAGCTGATCAGACATTTCCATCACTTCATAAATACCAACACGTCCTTTATAACCGTCAGTGCACTTATCACAACCAACAGGCTGACATAAATCACTTTTCTGAGATAACTGCTCGCTTGTAAAGCCAATAGCGGCTAATTCTGAATCAGGCATTTGTAAAGGTGCTTTGCATACTTCACATAAACGTCTTCCCAATCGCTGTGCAATAATCAATGAGACAGATGAGGCAATATTGAATGCAGGCACACCCATGTTTAATAAGCGGGTGAGTGTTTCAGCTGCAGAATTAGTATGTAAGGTTGATAAGACTAAGTGCCCTGTTTGTGCGGCTTTAATACCAATTTCAGCGGTTTCTAAATCACGAATTTCACCTACCATCACGATATCTGGATCTTGACGTAGGAATGAACGTAATGCTGAAGCAAAGGTTAAGCCTGCTTTATTGTTGATCTGTACTTGGTTTACACCGGTTAAATTAATCTCAACTGGGTCTTCCGCTGTTGAAATATTACGCTCAACGGTATTTAAAATATTTAACCCGGTATAAAGCGATACAGTTTTACCACTCCCTGTTGGACCTGTAATTAAAATCATACCTTGCGGTTTAGCAAGTGCAGCGAGATACTTTTCTTTTTGCTCGTCGGTATAACCTAATTTATCTATATTTAATGCGGCGGCTGAGCTGTCTAAAATACGCATTACAATTTTTTCGCCCCACATAGTCGGGAGCGTACTCACGCGTAAATCAATATTACGTTTATTAGACACTTTAAGTTTGATACGACCATCTTGTGGTAAACGACGTTCTGCAATATCTAACTTAGACATCACCTTTAAACGTGCAGAAAAACGGTTGGCTAAATTAACAGGAGGAGAGGCAACTTCTTTTAAGATTCCATCAATACGAAAGCGAATGCGGAATTTTTTTTCATAAGGTTCAAAATGTAAATCTGAGGCGCCTTTTTTGACGGCATCAATCAACACGCTGTTAATATATTTTACAATCGGCGTATCATCGTCTGCATTTTGTGACTCATCTAAACGAGAATCCGATTCATCAACTTCAATATCATCGATATTGCCCATATCACCAAGTGCACTAACATCATCCTCTAAAATAAAGTCTATTGCTTTATTAAGTCGAGTTTCTTCAATGAGTAATGCTTCAGTATGCATGCCAAAGCTAAAACCAAAATCTTCTAAGGCGGCAACATTGGTAGGATCAGACATGGCAATATACAAGGTTTTATGTTGCACATAAACAGGCAAGGCATGATGTTTCTCTATTAGTTTTTGGTTAATGAATTTTTCAGGGATATCGGTTAGATCTAAGGATTCATTATCTAATAGAGGAATACCATATTCAGCTTCACAGAACTCAGCTAAGGCAACACTATCAATGAAATTATTTTCAACCAGATAGGAAGTTAAAGCTTTTTGTTCTGAAGTTGCTGATGAGATTATTTTTTTTAATTGGCTTTCATCAAGTAAACCATGAGCGGCAAGGCTAGAAGCCAAACCGCTAAGATTATTAAGTATCATTAAGAGTTAACACAAATCATCATTACTACATTCAAATTCCCATGTAACCTGCCCTGTACTTTCTAGTGTCGGTGTACCTTTATATGTAGCACTACCCAAACCTTCACCTGAAACAGCAGTTGCAGTAATGACGCCTTCTGAAGCAGTTGCCACACTTTGTACAAAACCGTATGCAGTAATGGCTTCTAATTTGAAAGTAGAGCCGTCATTTCCATCACCACAAAATTCAACATCACCTAACTCCATAGCACATAACTCAACTTGAGTTTTAGCGCCAGTTACAGCTTGTACAACTTCAGTAAATTTAGCTTTAGCTGTATAACTTTGATAAGCAGGTAATGCTACCGCTGCAAGAATACCGATAATCGCGATTACGATTAGTAGTTCGATTAATGTAAAACCCTGTTGAATCTTTTTCATATTTATTTCCTTAGCTTTGTTTGGCATTTTTACTTATTAATAAGGTCAATAATGGCAAACAATAATTGGTTTTTAATTTATATGTACAAACAATCCCTATTCGTATCTTTCGGAAATACTCACAAAAATTATTATGATATAAATTGAGTTTGAAAGTTTAATTCCAGTAATGTTATTTATTACTCTATTAAAGGTAGTTTTTTTTAGGTGAAAAAACAAACTTTAATTTAATAAAAAACAATATTGAACCAAAAAAACTAACATATTACTAACTATTACTAACTATTACTTATATATCCTTTAAATAACTATTTAAAATGAATACAAAGTTCTAGGTTTTAATTCTAATTCAGTAAAGCAAACCCTTTACTTTTTTATAGCAGATAATTTATACCAAACAATCAATATTGAAGTAAAGATTAATTACCTCTAATTGTATATAAACGCATAAAACATTTAGCATTAATTTGCATAATAACCTAACTGATCGATTATTGACAATTAACATCAACAAAAAAATAAATCAAAACAAAGTAAACAAATCAAGTAGCTATATTAAAATAAGCTAAATAAACTAAACAGCTAGCGACATAAAAATTAAATGGTTACTTTGTTCCATTATTAGCAAGTCCTACTTTCATACGCATGTTTAAGTATTTCACTTTAACTAAAAACACTACTTCACTAACATGTTACCTAGCCAAAATAAGCCGCATTAAACCAAAGGTGCGTATAAATACTGGCTATATAACCTAGCGCAATCACTGGTGCCCATTTTAAATGCGCACCAAAAGTATAAATACCGCGAGCTTGTCCCATTAATGCCACACCAGCAGCACTACCAATCGACAGCATACTGCCACCGACACCAGCCGTTAAGGTCACTAATAACCATTGTCCTGTGTCCATGTCAGGTTCCATACTCAATACCGCAAACATAACCGGAATATTATCAACAATCGCTGATAACACACCGACAGTAATATTGGCATAAGTGGCATCCCAGTTGCTATACATTGCTTCTGAAATCATGCCTAGATAACCAATAAAGCCTAAACCACCGACACACAGCACAACACCGTAAAAGAACAACAGCGTATCCCACTCGGCTTTTGCCACTTTGTTAAATATATCAAAAGGCGCACCATCGCCTAAACCACGTAAACGCTCGTGTTCTTTTTTATCAACCGTATGTGCCATCGCAAACTGATAGTGATTTTTTTGTGTTTTACGTAAGAAGAATGCGAAGAATTGCAGAACACCCAGTCCTGTCATCATGCCTAATACTGGCGGCATACCTAAGAATGAATGACCAGCAACGGCAAAGAAAATAGTAATTAAGAATAAAATGACAATGCGTTTTGCACCACGTCTCATTGCCACCACTTCTCCATCACCTTTTGCAACATCTTTAGAGATAAAGAAGCTCATGATGATAGCAGGCACTAAGTAGTTAACTGCAGAAGGCACTAGTAATGCAAAGAAAGTAGTGAACTCAACCATGCCTTTTTGCCAAACCATTAATGTTGTGATGTCGCCAAATGGGCTGAATGCGCCACCAGCATTAGCAGCCACCACTATATTGATACAAGAAAGGGCGATGAATTTTTTATTTTCCCCACCTACTTTCATGACAATGGCACACATTAATAAGGCAGTGGTTAAGTTGTCGGCGATTGGGGAAATAAAGAAAGCTAATATGCCGGTTAACCAAAAAATCAAACGTAAAGTGAAACCTTTATTCACCATCCAAGCACGTAGTGCATCGAACAATTGACGTTCTTCCATCGCATTGATGTAAGTCATCGCTACCAATAAGAAGAAGAATAGCTCTGCATACTCTAATAAATTATGGCGGAAAGCCGCTTCTGCATCATGACTCATACCATGTTGAGAATAATAGTAACCGATCATTCCCCAAATAATACCTGCCGCAACTAATACTGGTTTTGATTTACGTAGATGAATAACATCCTCTAACATCACTAAACAGTAAGCAAAAGCGAAAAATAAAATAGCGGCGTAACCAATTCCATGTGAGGTTAAGTCGATTGTTTCCCCTGAACTAGCCAATACACGAGTAGAGAATAAAAGCGTAAAAAGGGTCAGCATGACACTTAATACTTTAGACTGCTTAAACATTACATCTTCCTTAAAGTAACTAATAGATTGAAGCAAAAAAAATCCGCCCGATTCTAGCATAAACAGACACTTTCAACGTACCGTTAAAAAAGTGCTAAATGTGAAAACTTTGAAGGCTGAAGCAATAAGACATAAAATGGCTAAAAAATAGCTAAAGGATAAAAGACGTTAGAAGTTTATTAATGAAAGGTTTGTTCACTATCATTTCATTTATTCTTTTATTAAGTATTTTATTAATGCTTTCATTAACAACGAGCGTGTTAATACCGATTAATATTCGACGTCACAACACCATAATAGGCAGATTAGCGTTAATAAATAAAAACTCATTACAGCGGTAAACAAGCAGTATTAATAGATAAGCGTTAGCAGTTATGGTCTGAATTCAAGAAATGAGGATGACAATGACAATGAGTGTAAAATAGTTAAAGTCATCTACAGTAAATGGTTAATGCCTACACAACGCGATAACTCAACTTGTGCAGGAACAAGTTCAATACAGGACACACTCATTTTATCAATTTTCAAAGATAAAGAGTGTTGTAATGGAATGTGTAAAAATGCAGATAATATAGAACGGATAACACCTGCATGACAAATAATGATAATAGTTTTTGATTGTTGCTCTTGGTTGGCTTGGTTAAGATCGTTTAATTTATTTAGGCTATTTAAGTTATCTGAGTTATTTAAGCTATCTAAGCTATTTACTTGATTTAACCCGTTTAACTTAGTTTGCAACTCATCCCATGCTTGAATAACTCTTCGATCAAAATCACGTGCACTTTCCCCATTTTTAAACGTGTAATCCAGCAGATTATCACTCCAATCTTGTATTGCTTGCTGTCCAAGACCTTGCCACGTTAAACCTTCCCAATCACCAAAGTTAATTTCTTGAAAGGCTTCGTTTATTTGTAATTCAATTGGATTGGTAAATGCGCTTTGTGAGTACTCACTGACCTTTAACTCTTTCTCAGGGTAAAACTCTAAATTTAACTTTAAACCTTCAGCTAACGCTAAACAACGCGTTAATGGACTACTAATAATTAAAGGCTTTTCATTTACTTTTAACTTCTCCATTACGTTAGCTTCAACATAATACGTTAGTTTTAATAAATCGTTATCAAAGGAGTCAGCCACAGCACAATCTAATTGCCCATAACAAATATCAGAAGACACATTCACATCACCATGACGTACTAAGTAAATTTTATGTTTTGTTAATGGTTTATTATCCATTTTCAATTCCATTGCTATTAGAGAACGCTACAAACATTAAGCTAAATTGGTGCTATAAATTGGGACTATAAATTGGCACTGAATAGCGCCAAGCAAGTTAATAAAATGAGTAATTCATTTAGTTGTTGTAAAAAGCCTAAACAGTCTCCGGTATACCCTTCAATTTTTTTATGGAAGTAAGATTTGCATAACAACGTACTTATCGTCGTGACTATAACAATAACTAATATAGATATCACTGGCATCCAAAGTAATGACAACAAGCTAAACAACGAAGCACCTAATAAATACGGCAGAGGTAATTGATGCGATGATTGTGTCGATTTACTGGTTTCATCCTCTCTTGCATATTCACTATATTGGATCAAACATAACGCACTAAAGCGACTCACAACAGCTGCGCTAAAAAGGACACCAAAGAAATGGAGTAAACCAAATTCATAAAATTGATTAAGCAGGCTAAGTTGAATCAGCACAGTGACTTTAAGCGCAAACAATATAATCAAACCAATCACACCATAAGTGCCTATTTGGCTATCTTTCATAATACTTAAACATTGCTTTTTGTTATAGCCACCACCGAAACCATCGCAACAGTCTGCCAAACCATCTTCATGAAAAGCGCCGGTTAATAATAAACCCACTAGCAACATAAAAATGATACTAATCGTATGATCAAACACACTTAGGCTTACACAATAAACAGCAAAACAAATAAGCGCATACAAAGCACCGACAAATGGAAAGTATGCATTCCCTAAATGAAATGGATAAGCTTTGAAGTTAATAGATTTCGGCACAGGACAGCGGGAAAAAAACGATAGCGCATAACAGCACAAAACCCATTGCTTAAATAGCGGTTTAGATAGGACTTTATACCTCTGCTTATTTAACTCTTCTGACATTAAATTCTCTTTTAATTATCTCTGTTCATTATTTCTGCTAATTGCATGCCGCTATTTACTATAAGAACGTATTAGCAAATTTTTTTCATTATTAGATTTATTAACTACTGACTATCAGAAACACCCGCATCAGCAAAAGAAGCCATTTCATTTAAGAAAGTTAATGCGGACACTAATAGAGGATAAGCCACCGCAACACCAGAACCTTCACCTAAGCGCATACCTAGTTTTAATATAGGCGTTGCACTCATAGAGGTTAATAATAATTGATGTGCTTGTTCGTCTGATTGATGGCAAAACTGTGTGTACTGCAAAAAGTCATCATGCATTTCACTCGCAACCAATGCAGCGCTGGAAGCAATAAAGCCATCTACCAATACCAACATCGACAATTCTGCCGCTTTTAACATTGCCCCTACCATCATCGCAATTTCAAAGCCCCCTACAGTTTGTAATATAGTTAAAGGTTCTGCCTCTGTTAGTTGATATTTTGCAATCGCATCATCGATTACTTGCGCTTTTAATGAAACCGTTTTCTGATCAATCCCAGTACCTTTACCTGCGCATTCTTGTCCTGTTAAGTTTAGAATAGCAGCCATTATCGCAGCAGCTGAAGTGGTATTAGCAATGCCCATTTCGCCAAAACCAATCACGTTACAACCAAGTTGGTGCTGTTGTTTTACAATATCAGCGCCTTTATTAATAGCCGCTACACATTGCTCTTTTGTCATCGCTGGCTGCTGTGCAAAATTTTCAGTGCCTAATGCAATCGGGGAATTAACAAAGTGTTGATGCTGAATATGATCAAAACTGGCTTTCACACCGGCATTGACAATTTTTAAGTGAATACCGTGCTGCTTTGATAAACAATTAATAGCCGCCCCGCCCTGTAAAAAGTTTAATACCATTTGCTCTGTCACGACTTGCCGAAATAAACTCACTCCTTGTTCAGCAACCCCATGGTCAGCCGCAAAGATAATAACGCTCGGTTCAATAAAAACAGGCTCTAATGTTTGTTGTAATAAACCCACTTTAAATGCAATCGATTCCAATAACCCTAAACTACCTTGAGGCTTAGTTTTAAGGTCGATTTTGTCTTGAAGTGCATTTACAAATTGTGATGTCACTTTATCTAGCGGAGCAATAATATCAAACACAGAATATCCTTCGTATAATTCAAAATTTATAGCTTATTTTATCAATAAGCATCAGTAAAATAAGACACAGTAATCGTTTAACTTATTTATTCTGTTCAAACACAAAAATAAATAGAGTCAGCCAATGACGTTAACGCCTTAAGCCAAAGTGGAGATACAATACACGTTTATCAGATGTATTTTTAAAACAACGTTCATTTTATATAAATAACCTCAGTTCTGGACAAGCAAAACGGTACAACGCCGCTATTTTAGAGAATGTCTGCGTTAAATTATCTCTCAATAACCTGTTATTGCTTTAATAATTCACCTTGAATGACGCAAAACTAACAGCACTATATAGTTAGTCAGTGTCAAAATGTAACTTATGATTTAAATATAATTCCATTTTAATTGACCAAAATTGAGGATAAATAGCTTTCTATCCGCATCCCATTATTTGATAACGGGCAGATTCAGCCTTGAAGTGCATACCCATTATTCCAAATGAATAAACAAAAATCAGCTGCTTTGACACCCTCCTACGCTTTTTTATCTCTACATTTAATAAACTAACTTTTAGTTTGAATATTAAATACGTTAATTGATAGACAATTCACCCTAAATGCAATCTTTGCTCTATAATGTGCTCTTTGTTTTATTGTATTGGAAAATTTCATGTCATTTGAGTCGCTTGAGCTGGATCAGCATTTATTAAACGCCGTTGCTAAAATGGGACACACACGCCCAACTAGCATTCAAAAAATGGTCATCCCACCAGCAATGGATGAACGAGATATCATGGCAAGCGCCCCTACTGGCACAGGTAAAACACTCGCATTTTTATTACCCGCAGTTCAACGTTTAATTGATTACCCTCGTCGTAAAGGCGGTTCTGCTCGTATTTTAGTATTAACACCAACACGTGAATTAGCAGTACAAATAAGCGAAGTGGCAGAGCAATTAGTTGAAGGCACCAAATTGATCGTCGGTAATATCATCGGTGGTATTTCTTACGAAGCCCAAGAAGATATTATTATGGGCTCGGTAGATATTGTGATTGCAACACCAGGTCGTTTAATGGAATACATTGATGCTGAAGCATTTGACTGTCGTGAAGTGGAATGTTTAGTACTTGATGAAGCAGACAGAATGTTAGACATGGGTTTTGTAGCAGAAATGGACCGCATTGCAGGTGAAGCTCGCTGGCGTAAAATGACCGCTTTGTTTTCGGCAACATTAGAAGGTAAAGGATTACGCGAATTTGCTCGTGATGTATTAAAAAATCCAGTTAAATTAGATGCAGAAGTGACACGCAGAGAAAGCGGTAAAATATTACAATATATTCATCTAGCTGATAATCCTGAGCATAAGTTACAGTTACTTGCTGCGATTTTAGAACAAGCACCTGAACACGAAGAACAAGTAAATAAGATGATTGTGTTTGTTAAAACACGCGATCGTCTTGCGCAATTAGTCGCTCAATTAGCAGAGTTAAATATCCGTTGTAACTATCTACGTGGTGAAATGGATCAAGAAAAACGTAACTTATCTTTGCGTCAATTTAAAGAAGGTAGCATTAACATTTTGATTGCGACTGACGTTGCAGCTCGTGGTATTGATGTGCCAGATATAACGCATGTAATTAACTATGACATGCCACGTAGTGCCGATGTTTATGTTCATCGTATTGGTCGTACTGCACGTGGTGGTAAAAAAGGCACTGCTGTTTCTATTATCGAAGCACATGACATTGATATTTTGGCGAAAGTTGAGCGTTATACAGACCAAATATTAAAGCGTCGTGTCATTAAAGATTTACGCCCACAAAATAAAGAAGCGAAAGTTAGTTTACGTAAAACTAAAAAACCAATGACTAAAAAGGGTAAAGCTCGCGAAGAAGAAGTGAAGCGTCTACAAAAAGAAAAGCGTCAAAAGAAAAAGTTAGAAATGGGTAAACAACGCCACCGTACTATTAAAGCAAAAGGTAAACCTAGCTGGGCTGGTAAAAACAAACCTGAATCTGACAAATCAGAATAAGAAAGTTATTTTACTTCTTTCTCTATCATTCAAGCAGTTAACTTCTATTTAAAGTGAGAAGTTGATTGCTTGATAACCACAAATAGTACTTTCGAGGACTACACACAAGTATTAACACACTGCTATACTAAGCACATATATTTTTCTCAGCAGAAGCTGCCTAAGGTCAATTATGCGTTTTTCGTCCTCTTTTTTACTGATAACACCGCTTATTCTTGTTTTATCTGCATGTAGTTCAACTAACTCAACAAGCTCTACCACTCAAATAAAAGAAAAAATAATCGCGCCGACACCTGAAATCGCCCATAAAGCGTATTCAAATATATTAGATGGAAACTTTAGAGGGCAACTAAGCTATAAAAACAATAAACCTTACTTTCAATCTTGTGATGATCCGCAGCAATATCAAGTTATAACAGAAACTGCATTAAATGATGTTTATAATAAAATTGATGAAAATAAAGGTGAGACGGTTTATATCGAGTTCACAGGGCAAATTGTTTTTCCTAAGAGTAAAAAATCTAAAACATCAGTACTCGTCAGCCTTGATCGTCTAGATCATATGGCATCAACCAAAACCTCGTTACAATGTGCAAAAGCCACCGATACCTTTAGTTTTAAAGCGAAAGGTAATGATCCTTATTGGCGTATCAACATCCACGACAACAAGCTTTTTATTGCAACTAAAGCGAGTAATCAATCATATACGGTGACCAAATCAACAATACAATCAACAAGACAACGTGAATTAACGGCCGTTAAATCTGATGGTCAAAGACTATCTTTAAAAATAGAACCGGGAGCGTGTTACGTCCCTGAGAATAAAGAATATTGGGGCTACATTACAATAGTAGAAAGCGTTCATGGTAAATTCAGTGGCTGTGGAGAGTTGGGAAAATTAACAAGTGATCAATCATTTACAGGTGAATACTTAAGTCAGTCTAAACAACTGCCAGAGCAAGACGTTAACTTATCGTTAAATGCTAACCATACTTTAGAATATCAACAAGGTAATCAATTAACGAAGACAGTTAAAACTGGTTTTTGGAAAAGTAATACTCCCGATACAGTCATTGCTATGTTTACTAAGCAAGATGGTAAAAGGATACAACAGGAAATAGTCTTTAAACGTAAAGAGTTAAGCCTTTCTAGCCAAGAAATTAACCAATACAATGTACTTACTAAACTAGATGAAACATTAACTTTCAATAAAATGAATGGTAAGCAAGTTTCAGGGGAAGGAGATGAAATTCAAATTAAGCGTCAATTTACTGCTCAGTTTATTAATCCCATCAATAGTATTGACTTAGAAGTACAAAAAGCAGTGCGCAACTACTTTAAAATTCATAGAACCGATCCTAAAAATACACGTTTTAATTCAGTGAGGTTCGATTTAAATGGCGATGGTAAAGACGAAGCAATTGTTCTTTTAGATTGGTGCTCAAGTAATGGTTGTGAAATGTTAGTATTTGAATCGAAAGATAAAGGGTTAATATTCTCAAGTCGAGTATCTCGCGTACAAGCACCTATTTTGGTCGCTGAAACTCAACACTTCTCTTGGCAAGACTTGTTTGTCGCTAAAGACAATAATTGGCTACAACTAGATTTTGACGGCTTAAGTTACCCACTTAAAATAAGTGCTGCAAAAAGTATTGAACGTCCAACAGAGTCAAGCGGCGTGGTATTATTTAGCGAAGGTAGGCCAACAACTTGGTTTTCTATTAAGTAGCATAGTTAGTTTAAGTGAAAGGCTTTATTAATATTGATAAAGTCTTTTAAAATGCGAATAACGATCAACACATAAAATCCTGCAGGCTAAAGCCAGCGCCCCAAGGTCAAAACCTTTGATGATTAGTTCTTTAATTCAAACCAAAAAGCAACGCACGAAATCCTGCAAGCTAAAGCATGCGCCCCAAGGTCAAAACCTTTGATTGTTGGTTCTTTAGTTTAATACAAAAACCAACACACAGAACCCTGCAAGCTGAAGCATGCGCTTCGAGGTCAAAACCTTTGATTATTGGCTCTTTAATTCAAACTAAAAACAACACAAAAAATCCTGCAGGCTAAAGCCAGCGCCCCAAGGTCAAAACCTTTAATTGTTGGTTCTTTAGTTCAAGCTAAAATAACACACAAAATCCTGCAAGCTGAAGCATGCGCCCCAAGGTCAAAACCTTTGATGATTGGTTCTTTAATTCAATACAAAAAACCACACACACAAAATCCTGCAAGCTGAAGCATACGACACAAGGTCAAAACCTTTAATTATTGGCTCTTTAATTCTAACTAAAAACAACACAAAAAATCCTGCAGGCTGAAGCATGCGTCCCAAAGTCAAAGGAACGGGCTGAAACCTGCAAAATATTACTTTTCCACCATTAAGAGCCGCTTAATTAAATATTCTATTAAAGAATGCTTTTTCAAATAAATAGATAGACGCTTTTTTATCGCGAGGAATTTTTGCATTAAACGGTCTATAATTTAGATTATAACCATTAACCATTAATACAAAGAGCTTGTCGCCACTGTCACTTTTAACAATACCAACCAAGTTGCCAACGCCTTTCAACGATCCGGTTTTTGCAATCACTTTACCCTTTAATTCTGGATCATTAACGCCTCGATGATACCTTAATGTGCCATCAACACCTGAAATGGCTAAGGTATCAATGAGCCCTAATTTTTTATCCTGTTTATAAACAAACTGCATCACCGACATAAATATTTCAGGGCTCATTAAGTTATGACGAGACAAGCCAGATCCATCCCCAATGTAACCATTTTCAAGATTGACTCCGTTCTTTTTTAAAATTGCTCTCATGGCTTTAGCACCATTACGATAATTACCCGGTTGTTGGTAATAATCCGCACCAATCGTTTTAAATAAACTATCTGCAATTAAATTGTCAGAGTGTTTCATCATTCTTTTTAATAATACATTCAGTGAAACTGAACGATGGGACGCAAAAACAGATTGCAGTGGAGATCTTTCAATAGTCGCATTAGGATCGCTCTTAACTGTTCCCATTAAATTAATACCAACTTGCTTCAATTCAGCGGTAACAATTTTTTGTGCGTATAAGCTAGGATCATTCACTGAAAATGCAAGAGGGAAAGCAGTTTTACGCGGTACTATACAGCCCCATAAATGATATTTATTATGGCTATCTCGCGTAATTTCTAAATCACAGAACTGTTCTTTTCGTTCTTCTTTAGTAACAATAGACACATCACTTGTTACATTAATCGGATCATAAGCAGGAATAAACAATGTCGCTTTTTCAGCATCGTCAGCCCCTAAACTTAAGTTGCCTCGTACGCAGTTTTTATTAATGATAATCGCATTTGCTGGCGAGGTATAACAAACACCTAAATCATTCCAAGGTTGGCCATTACTCCATTGATACCCATTAAAACGGCTATTATCTAATAATAAGTTCCCTTCAATCTTATTAATGCCCAACTCTTTTATATCTTGTAATAATTTTCTAATATGTTGACGAGTCAGTGTCGGGTCGCCCATAAAACGTAAATTTAAATCCCCTTTATAAATACCATTTTTAAGTAATGTTTTATCTCCCTCAATAACTGTTTTATAACGAAAGTGACTGCCCAATTGCAACTTAGCCGTGGTAGCGGTTAATAACTTTTGCACACTGGCAGGCGTTCTTAGTGTTTCCTGTTGAAAACTAGCAATTTCTTTTTTGGAATTTGCATCAACGACTAAATAGGATACCTGTGTACCTTTAGGTAATAACGATTGTAAATCTTGCCATTGCTCGGCCAAAACATTGCTACAAAACACACTACTAATAAGAAAAAAACTTACTTTTAACATCATAAACCACCCAACTAAGAAACCAATTTCGAGAATAACCTTTATGCTTACTCCATGCGATGAAAATTTAAAACATTAATAACAACAAAAATAATAGTTAATGATATAATTTTTGCCATTATCTGCTTCACTTTTAACTGCCCTGACAATATGAGTGTGAAAAAATGAATAATCCGTTATACCAAAAAAACATTATCTCCATTGCTGATTTATCACGTACTGATCTAGAACTCATCTTACAAACTGCCCACTCTTTAAAGCAAACACCACAACCTGAATTGTTAAAAAACAAAGTTGTCGCTAGTTGTTTCTTTGAAGCATCAACACGTACTCGCTTGTCTTTTGAAACAGCAGTACAGCGTTTAGGCGGCAGTGTGATTGGTTTTGATAGTGGCGGTAACACCTCATTAGCACAAAAAGGTGAAACGTTAGCAGATTCAGTTAAAGTCATCGCCTCTTATGCCGATGCTTTTTTTATGCGCCACCCTCAGGAAGGTGCAGCACGTTTAGCGTCTGAATTTACTTCAATACCAGTGATTAATGGTGGTGACGGTTCAAACCAACACCCGACTCAAACCTTATTAGATTTATTTACTATTTATGAAACACAGGCAAGGTTAGATAACCTCAATATTGCTTTTGTGGGGGATTTAAAATATGGACGTACTGTGCATTCTTTAGCACAGGCACTGTCTTTATTTAATTGTAATTTCTATTTTATTTCGCCAGAAGCATTAGCAATGCCAGATTATATTCTTGAAGAATTAAAAGAGCGTAATATTAACTTCTCTTTACATAGCAGTATTGAAGATGTGGTTGATGACCTGGATATTCTTTATATGACACGGGTTCAAAAAGAACGTTTTGACGAAACTGAATATCAACACATGAAATCAGCTTTCTTACTAAATGCCGATATGCTTGATAATGTAAGAGATAACTTAAAAGTATTACACCCATTACCACGTATAGATGAAATCAATATAGATGTTGATGAAACGCCTTACGCTTATTATTTTCAACAAGCGCAAAATGGTGTTTTTGCTCGCCAAGCATTACTCGCTTTGTTATTAACTAATCATTTTCAAGCAAACGCTTAAGGTTTTATCATGCAAAAGAAATTACAAGTAGAAGCGATTGAACAAGGTTCAGTGATTGACCATATCCCAGCACAACAAGGGGTGAAAATATTAAAGTTCTTTAAATTTACTCAAACGAAAGAAAAGATCACCATCGGGTTAAACCTTGCCACTCATAATGGTGAAAGCAAAGATCTGATTAAAATTGAAAATACTTTTTTTAATGATCAACAAGCGAATCAATTAGCTTTATTTGCGCCGAATGCAACGATTAATCAAATTAAAGATTTCAAAGTCGTTAACAAATTCCAAGTGCAACTTCCTAGTTCATTTATTGGTGTATTGGCTTGTCCTAACAGTAATTGTATTAGTCATAATGAACCTGTTCAAACCCGTTTTTATGTCCACCAGAAAAATACATTAAAGTTAAAATGTCATTACTGTGAAAAATCTTTTGAACGTGGTACTTTTGACGAATTAGACTAAGATTCAACATTAAGCTTAGTTTCAACAAATATCAGAGAATAAGATTGAATTAGAGTCTGTTACGTTTATACTAAATTTAACTTCATCAATAAAAAGTGAGCATTTATATGCAATACAATACTTCTGTTTTATGTGATATCTACGCAGATACAATTGACGTAGTAGAACCACTATTAACTAACTTTGGTGGGCGAAACTCCTTTGCAGGAGAGGTCGTTACTGTTAAATGTTTTGAATCGGTAGGATTGATTTATAAAGCATTAGAAGAGAATGGTGCAGGCAAAGTATTATTGATTGATGGCGGTGGCTCATTACGTCGCGCTTTAATTAATGCACATATCGCAGACTTAGCAGTAGAAAATTGCTGGGAAGGTATTGTCGTGAATGGCTGTGTACGTGAAGTAGATGCGCTGGAAGAACTGGATATTGGCATTCAAGCGATTACTGCAATTCCTGTCGGTGCAGATGATGATGAAGTGGGTGAAATAAACGCAGCGGTGAATTTTGCTGGCGTGACTTTCCTACCTGAAGATTTTTTATATGCTGACAGTACTGGTATTATTATTTCCCCTGAGCCATTAGTGCTTGATGACGAAGATGCTGAAGAAGAAGAGGTTTTTTAAACACACCTTTAACTTTAGTTAATGCTAACTTAGTAAAAATTGAAATTAGCAGCTATTTAAGTTTAGCAAACCTTAGTTTGGCAAATGATAGATACAAAAAAGCCCAATTAAATATTGGGCTTTTTGTTAATTAGCGATTTATTATTGAGCGGATCATTATTTAATTAAATTTACTGATGACTCAACTAAATATTACTTGTCTTTCAACTAGATTCTTATCTTTTCAATTAGCAATAGGTAAACACAAAGCTAAACAATAAATGCTAATCGCAAATTATTACTCTGCGTTTTCTTCTGCTTGTTCGATTTTACCAACCAATGCACTTAAACGATCTTGCCATTGTTGATGTTCTGCATTTAAGCGATCGTTATCAGATTGTAACTGTTCAGTTTTACCTGATAGGCTAGCTTTATCTTCTTTAAGCTCTTCAATTTCCATTTGCAACAGTGCAATAGTCTCTACAGCTTGGTTAATTTTATTTTCTAATTTTTCTAATAGCTCAAATGTCATTTCAAGACCCTTAATACAAAGTAAATGGTTAACTGGAATGCAATGAGAATAAGCATTCCACGATGCTTATTCAACCTTTGTTTTAATTTTTATGAAAAAAAGATGTAAATCGTCTTTAAAGTCGCGTTATGTTAGTCTGATTCCGATTAATTAAAATAATTTAAAAGGAAAAATATGTCTACACAACTACAAATAGGTAAGTACCAACATTACAAAGGCAGCTTTTATCAAGTCGAAGACATTGCTATTCATAGTGAAACAGAAGAAAAAATGGTGGTTTATCGTCCTTTATACGGAGAAGGGCTTTTATGGGTAAGACCGCTTGCTATGTTTTTAGAACAAGTAGAAATTGAAGGAAAAAGCCAACCTCGTTTTGCTTATGTTGACTTAGAATAAAAATAAGTTTTAAAGTATTAATCCCTAGAATAGTCACTATTCTAGGGATTATGATCTAAAGGGCTAAGGAGCGCTTTAGATCATAAAATTTCAAATGTTTTGTTCCATCGATAAAGATGGCATATCGCATGATGGCCTGCCAACAATCTTAGCTGGAACGCCTGCAACGGTTGTATGTGCAGGAACCGTTTCTAAAACCACACTACCGGCTCCTATTTTTGCTCCAACACCAATCTCAATGTTACCCAATACTTTTGCACCTGCACCAATCATCACACCTTGACGGATCTTTGGATGACGATCTCCACTGTCTTTGCCCGTACCGCCTAAAGTAACACCTTGTAATATTGATACATTATCTTCAATCACAGCGGTTTCGCCAACAACAACACCCGTTGCATGATCAAACATAATACCTTTACCAATAGTTGCTGCGGGGTGAACATCGACCCCAAAAATAACAGAGCTACGATTTTGTAAATATAATGCTAGCGCTACGCGATTTTTGTTCCATAACCAATGAGCAACACGGTGAATTTGAATTGCGTGAAAACCTTTCAAATATAGAAGAGGAATAGAGTACTCTTCAACAGCTGGGTCTCTATCTTGTACCGCTAGAATATCTGCCATTGCACTTTCTATGATACTTGGGTCGTCAGCAAACGCTTCGTCAATCACTTCACGTACTAAAATGCCAGGCATTGTACGGCTATCTAAACGGTTAGCTAATTGGTAACTTAATGCTGATGATAAATCTTTATGATTTAAAATAGTCGAATGGAAAAAACTGGCTAAAATCGGTTCACCTGCAGAACTAGCCCAAGCCTCTTCTCTAATTTTATCCCAGAGATCTTTTACCTTACATTCCATTCTTTTATCCTTAACTATCAAATCTATGTCCTATCGACCTTTTATTGGGCGCTATATTTCTATCTCATGAGTCGATTTATTATTAGGTACGACTGAAATAGGATCTAAATGAATCAATATATCGGCTCCCGGAAATGCCGTTTCAAGAGCAAGTTCTAGTTCGTCAGCCTTTTCATGCGCATCGAATAAGCTTTGCTCATCGTCTAACTCTAAATGTAATTGTATAAATTTAATATAACTTGAATAACGTGTTCTTAAATCATGAACGCCGCGAACCCCTTTCACTTTATAGGCAAGCTTAAGGATCAATTCTTGATCTTCTTGAGGTAGCTGTTTATCCATTAAAGCATCAATCGATTGAGTCCCTATCTCCCATGCACCTTGCAAGATATAAAGGCTCACTGCAATAGCAAAAACACCATCGGCCCAATCCCAACCATACCCAGCTAGCACAATCGCTAATAGTACAGCCCCATTAAGAATAATGTCTGTTCGATAATGTAAAGCATCTGCTTTAATCGCCATGCTATTAGTTTTGATCACGACATAACGTTGAAATAAGACGAGTGCAATAGTAACAACCAATGAAAAGAGCATCACAGAAACACCTAAACTACTGGCGTTAATTTGATGGTTGTTCACCACGGCAGAAATACCATTAATCATCAAAAATACAGATGAACCAGAAATAAAGGCTGCTTGTGCTAATCCCGCTAAACTTTCCGCCTTACCATGTCCAAAACGATGTTCTTTATCAGCAGGTTGTAAGGCAATTTTTATTGCAAAGAGATTAATAATAGAAGTGGTTACATCCATTAATGAATCAGTCAAAGCCGCTAAAATACTTGATGAACCCGTCATGATCCAAGCAATTAATTTAACAATAATCAATAAGGAAGCTGCAATAATGGCAGCTTGACCAGCTCGTTTAACTAAATAAGCATATTCTTCGGAAGGTGCTGATTGATTCACAATAATATAACTCTGAAAATTGTTGGACGATCATTATACCCGTTATCATTTCAGATAGAAAACACCACCTATATTAGTCACTTTACATTTAAAACGTAAAGATAGAATATTTTATTTTTCATATATATCATAAAGTTAGAAGCTAAAATATTCAACAATTCATCTATCCGTAAGACCAGTTAACCCACTCTATTTCAAAATACGCAATACAAGTAATCACATTATTTACTCTGTTAAGTATATATACAGTCCTTTTATCCGACCAATCAATCAATTACGCACAATATATAAAACATAAATACTCATTAGCACAAAAAATACCTCTTTATGGGGTATAATTGACAAATAAGGACTACATTTAAGTCGAATAAACGATATAGGCATAAAAATAAAGACGACACATTGAAATAAAATAAATTTAAATAAGATGTGAAGTAAAAAATTGCCATTTACAGCAGCCAATTTTACAAAGGCTTATACGATGAAAAATCTACTATTAATTGATGATGACAAAGAGCTAGTCTCCTTTTTGGAGAAGTTTCTAACGTCAGCAGGGTTTAAAACAGAAGTCGCTTTCGATGGTGAAGAAGGTCTATCTAAAATTCTAAGTAAAGATTATAACCTGATCTTATTAGATATAAAGATGCCTCGTATGGATGGCTTTGAAGTATTGAGATTACTACGCCAAAAAAATGATACTCCAGTGTTAATGTTGACCATTGAAAATAGCGAACAAGATATACTACTCGCTTTAGAAATGGGCGCAGATGATTACATATCAAAACCTTTTAGCGAGCAAGAGCTGCTTAAACATGTCCAAGCGGTTTTACGTTATACCGAACATAAAACAGGCAATACAGATGATAAAATAAGCTATCAAGATATTGAATTATTTCCCACACAACAGCAAATCACCTGCCAAGGTTTTACTATTGAATTAACTTCGACTGAATTGTTATTATTAGAGAAGTTTCTCACTCACCCAGGCGATCTATTAACCAGATCAGATCTTAGTGAACAGATTTTAGGGAAAAAATTAATCCCATCAGATCGTAGTATTGATATGCATTTAAGTAATTTACGTCGTAAAATCCCCATTCGTTTAGATGGTCAACTTCGTGTTAAAAATGTCCGTGGCCAAGGTTATGTATGGTTGGGTGAACAAGAAGCAATAAAAAAAAGTAGTTAAGTGGTCTGTTTATCAAAGCATAAAGAGCACTAAAACATAAAGGCTACTATTACATAAATAGCATAATCATTTTATAACTATAAATAGCCAAAGGAGCATTAATTGATGCTCCTTTTTTGATCAGACCATTATATTAAGAATACTCTTTAAATGTTATGCAGAGAAACAATTCAACTTAAGAGGTCATTAATTAAGGTGCAGGCTCTTTAACAGTATTTATAAGCGAGCAATATTTATAAGTTAACAGTGAATTTTTTAGACGAAAAAATAGATCAGTTATTTATTATGATTGGTATAAAATAAGCGCTTATCGATTTTAGTGATATGACATTAACCACAAAAGTAGAGTTTATAAATGATTGAAGTTGCATTGTACGAACCAGAGATCCCACCTAATACGGGTAATATCATCCGCCTATGTGCGAATACAGGCTGTATATTGCATTTGATTGAACCACTTGGGTTTGACTTAGATGAAAAAAAAGTAAGACGTGCTGGGTTAGATTATCGTGAAATGACCAATGTTTTCATACATAAAGACTTTGATAGCTTTCTAAAAGTAGTTGAAGGTAAGCGTCTACTAGCTTGTACAACTAAGACAACCACCTATCACCATAATGCAAACTTTCAAGAGGGCGATGTATTACTATTTGGTCCTGAAACACGTGGTTTACCAGCAACAATATTAGATGCATTACCATTAGAACAAAAATTACGTATTCCAATGAGAGTCGATAGTCGCTCAATGAACTTATCTAATGCAGTTTCTGTATTTGTGTATGAAGCTTGGCGCCAGTTAGATTTCCCGGGTGCAGTATAAATAAACGGGTATAACTCTCATTTATTAATATGGATGTACTTTTACCGACAAGATTAATTAATAGAATTTATTTTATTGTTATCATAATGCTATTAACGGTTTATGCACTTCAGCGTTGGCCCTAAATTTATAAATGATCGGAGTTTGAATGAATAACAAAGTAATGGGGTTAGTACTGATCGTTTTCGGTATTATATTATTTATATGGGGTTATGACGTCTATAGTTCGCAAGAGATCGAAGCGAGTAGCTCTATTCCGCCACTTCGAGCATGGGTTGGTATGGTCGTGGGTGCAATTAACGTTTTTGTTGGCGTTTTAAAGCTGAAATCAAAAGCCTAACCCTTCATAACGAATCCAAAAGTTAATACTTAGTTAAACAGCAATAAATCAAGGCGATCATAAAAATGTTGTAATAAAGATACCGCAATAAGAAGGAGAGCTATCGATGCTCTCCTTTAATATTTATCTTGGTTCTAACATTTGTACTAATAACTGCACGGTTCTTTGCCCTCTAAACTCATTAACATCTAAGCTATAAACACAAAATACTTCTTTAACAGACAAATCAGGCCATGCCTCTGGGTCAATATTAAATGCAATCGCATCAATTAACTTATCGCCCTGCTGTAATACCATTTTTAAATGTTTCAGCCCCACAATTCGCTGCTGTTTTAACTCAAACATACCGTCAAAAATAGGCGCAGGAAAGCCTTGTCCCCACGGACCAGCATCGCGTAACTCTTGTGCGATACTTAAATCAAATTGATCAGAAGCTAATTGCCCGTCTGACAAGATCACATTTTGCAGCAGGTGATCTTCAACCTGTTCTTTTAAAATAGCGTTTAAAGTGTCGTTAAATAAATCAAAATCTTTTTCTAATAAACTTAATCCAGCAGCCATTGCATGACCACCAAATTTCAAAATAACACCAGGTATTTTTTTATCGACTAAGTCCAGCATATCTCGAATATGTACGCCAGGAATAGAACGAGCAGATCCTTTAATTTCACCATCATTCGCACGGGCAAAAGCAAAGGTTGGGCGGTAATATTTTTCTTTAATACGAGAAGCAACTAAGCCAATCACACCTTGATGCCAGTCTGCTTCAAATAAACATAACGCCAATGGTAAATTATCTTGGTCTATAGACAGTTTTTGTAAGCTCACCATCGCCTCTTGTTGCATGCTTTGCTCTATTTCTCGACGAGATAAATTAAGCGCATCAAGTTCTGTTGCCAATGTATTGGCACGTAAATGATCTTCACACAGTAATAATTCAACACCATGACTCATTTCATCCAAGCGCCCTGCTGCATTTAACCTTGGCCCCAATGAAAACCCTAAATCGGTTGCCACTAGTTGTTGTTGATTACGTTTAGCAACTTGAATCAACGCACTAATTCCAGGACGACAAAACCCTGCTCTAATACGAGCGAGTCCTTGATGTACCAGTGTTCGATTATTTGAATCTAACTTAACGACATCAGCGACCGTACCCAATGCAACAATATCTAAAAAATTGGCTAAATTAGGCGCTGGAAAGTGTGTAAAACAACCCTTTTCTTGCATTAACGATTTGAGAGACAACATCACATAAAATGCGACGCCTACGCCCGCTAAATTTTTACTTGGGAAGTCACATCCAATTTGGTTCGGGTTAACAATCGCATCGGCAATAGGGGTTTCGTCTCCCGGTAAATGGTGATCAGTCACCAACACTGAAATGCCCAACTTTTTAGCATGGGCAACACCACTGATACTAGAAATACCATTATCGACTGTCATTAATAAGCTGGCCCCCTGCTGTGCAGCAAGGTCAACAATTTCAGGACTTAATCCATAACCGTAATCAAATCTATTCGGGATTAAATAATCTATATTTTGAAAGCCCAATGCCTTTAATGAAAGGACGCTTAAGGCAGTGCTCGTCGCACCGTCGGCATCAAAATCACCAATAATAATTATTTTTTGGCGAGTTAGGTAAGCTTGATACAACAATTCACAAGCATCACTCATTCCCTTTAATTGATTCGCATGAATCAATGTTTTGGTACTGTTATCTAATTCGCTATCAGCTTTAATGCCTCGACTAGCGTAGAGTTGAGTTAATAATGGAGAGCACGATAACGACAGTAAACTACTATCATGTTGAAGACGTTGCTGTACTTGTGTTTTTGTTGTTTCTGAAGACATAAAAAAACTGCACGATAAGGGATTATCAATGCAGTTTATTATGAATGGAGCAATAGCTGAAGTATTACTCTATTTTTTTTGCTCTATTGCTTGCAGTAAATTATTAGCAGGCAAGTAACCAGGCATCATTGTACCGTCTTCTAAGAACAACGTTGGTGTTCCCGTAATCCCTAAAGCAACACCTAAGTTATATTGGTCAATAACATTATTGTCACAGGTAACTGGTTTAATGCTACGACGTTTTTTTGCTTCATCCATTGCTGCTTTTTGATCATCCGCACACCACACTGACACCATAGTACGGTAAGCATTTGAATTAACGCCGCCACGAGGGAACGCTAAGTAACGAATTGTAATGCCTAACTTATTATAATCAGGAATTTCAGAGTGTAACTTCTGACAATAAGCACAACTTGTATCAGAGAAAACTGTCACGACGTGTTTTTCATTTTCTGCTTTGTAGACGATCATGTCTTTTTCAAAGTCTTTGATTTTTGCAAAATGTTCAGCAGTGTTAGCTTTGCGTATTTCAGCAACCTTTGTACTGGTTAGATTGTTCATACTATTATCTAAATCGAAAATATCGCCATTTAATAAATATTGACCATTTTCACTAATGTAATAAATAGCACCTTGACTAACTATTTCATATAAACCTTTTACAGGTGATTCACTAATAGAGTCGACGTCGACTTTTAATGATTCTAATTTTTTAATTAATGATTCATTTATTTCGTTTGATACAGCAGCAAAACTGCTTGAGCTAATCAGTAACCCGACTATTAATGCGCTTACACTTTTTTTAACGTTCAATATGGACATGATGACCCCTGTGAGAAATTAAATTATTGACGATTGATTATGCCTATATTAACGCATAAAGTGAATGCTAATTGCCCATATTAGCTATATCTCAGATAACATTTACTTAACATCTAAGACAATACTCTGTGATAAATCATTTCTAACATACTTTCTATTAATTTATTAACTAAATTTAAATAGATAATACAAAAATAATCATAAAACAATTCTTTATTGATTACTGACAACTAAACCCGTTACCGTTCAAGGTGCTTTGTTCAGTCGTTAGCTTGAACTCCAAATCAAGGCATAACATGATGACAATGGCGAGTCCTTATCAAAGGTTGCAACGAGAGTTGGTTTTCAAGCTAACGCCCAGAGGGCAACTTGTGAAGTAAACACCTTCGTGGTTAGAAAATGTCAATTTAACCCGCCAAATCTTCCTCTTTTTGCCTAATCCCCATTCACTTCAACGCTTGCTGAGTTTTGCACCTTGATGGGTATCGGATATGTTACGCACGAGGATGATGTTCACTGTGCAATGCTTTTAATCTATCTTTAGCGATATGAGTATAAATTTGCGTGGTCGATAAATCACTGTGACCTAATAACATTTGTACGACACGTAAGTCTGCTCCGTAGTTCAATAAATGAGTGGCAAAGGCATGGCGTAGAACATGTGGCGATAACGACTCTTTATCAATACCTGCTAGCTGAGCGTAAAACTTAATACGATGCCAAAAAGTTTGTCTCACCATTTGAGAACCGCGACGGCTCGGAAATAACACATCACTACTTTGACCGGACAATAAAACAGAGCGCATTTCTTCAATATAACGCTCTAACCAATACACAGACTCTTCACCTAAAGGCACTAATCTAGTTTTATTACCTTTCCCCGTGACACGTATCACGCCTTGTTGTAAGTTTATTTCTTCCATGGTTAATCCCACCAGCTCAGAAACACGTAATCCCGTTGCATATAGGACTTCTAACATGGCTTTATCTCTAAACTGTACAGGATCGTTTAATTCCGGAGCAGATAACAAAGCATCAACTTCAGATTCAGATAATGATTTAGGTAACGGTTTAATGACTTTAGGGCTTTCTAATTTTGCACTAGGATCGTCAATGCGTATTTTTTCGCGACATAAGTATTGATAGTAACGACGAACCGCACTCATCAAACGTGCAGTAGAGGTGTTTTTATAATCAATTTCGCCCTGTAAACGAGATTCAAAGTAATCACTTAACTGTCTCTCGCTCGCATCACTCAACATCACGTCTTTTGTTTGTAAATAAATTTCTACTAAACTCAAGTCATGGCGGTAAGAATCTAAGGTGTTCTTGGATAATCCTCTCTCTAACCAAAGAGAATCTAAAAATTGTTCGATGCTTAATACTTCCATTCCAACGGCCTTAACGGTAAATTAGCGCCTCTTTTATTTTTCTTCAAAAGGTCACATATGAAAATCGGTTTATTTTATGGTTCTAGCACTTGTTATACAGAAATCGCTGCAGAAAAGATTCAAGCAGAGCTAGGGGAATCATTAGTTGACCTATTTAACATAAAAGATGATGGTTTAAGCAAGATAAATGATTACGATATTGTCATTTTAGGTATATCAACGTGGGATTTTGGCGAGCTACAAGAAGATTGGGGCAAGTTATGGGATCAAATTGATGGGCTGAGCGTTAATGGTAAAATCGTTGCCATTTTCGGATTAGGCGATCAAGACGGTTATAGCGAATGGTTTGTTGATGCAGTCGGTATGTTGCATGAAAAACTATTGCCGCAACAGCCTAATTTCATTGGTTACTGGCCAACTGAAGGTTATAACTTTGATGCCTCTAAAGCACTCTCTGAAGACGGCGAATATTTTGTTGGATTAGCTTTAGATGAAGATACGCAATATGAGTTAAGCGACCAGCGTATAAGTGATTGGTGCTTACAAATCTTAGAAGAAATGCAAACGTTACTCTAACGCATAAAAACCTAACTCAAATCCCCCACCTTCAAGTTAAACGCTTGAAGGTGATGGCATCTTAAAAGACTATCTTATTTTGGTCTCAATCACTTCTTTTCGCAGTGTTTTTCCTAACCATCACTTTTGACAGTCCCTTTTAACAATGCTTTTTCTAACAGCTATTTTCTAAATTGTTGTTTCCTCCCCCTCACTTTCTAGGTTATTGCTTTCGAATTTAGAACGATAAAATCGACTTCAAATTAGTTTCAAAAAAAACCAACTTCATTTCATCACTTATGGCATAAATAAGTGCCTTAAAAGAACAAATTCGAATAAAACTGTAATTAAATTACAAGTAATCGAACAAGTTGATGTGAATCAATTTTTGTACATGAGCATTTGTTAAACTAAGTACTAATTCATCACGGGGTAACTTCTAAGATGCAAGTAGACAATCGTACTAACAAGCTTTTAGCTTATCAAATAACAAGCAAGCCTCAGAACATTGCTGACAATAAAATAAGCAACGCTTTTTTATCTGACTCTTATCTTGCGACCAATACAAGCCTGTTTATTGTCTTGTTATTTATGGCCTACTTTTTAAACCCTCAACAGAATACGCATTTTAACATTATTTTTTAATCACTAACGGTAAAGGTAAATCTTTATGACTAATTTAAACGAAGCATTTGTATCAGCATGGGAAGGTTTTGCAGGTGACGCTTGGAAAACTGACGTTAACGTTCGCGAGTTTATACAACAAAATTACACACCATTTGATGGTGATGAAAGCTTCCTAGCGGATGCAACACCTGCAACAGATACGTTGTGGGAAAAAGTAATGGAAGGCATCAAGCTAGAGAATGCAACACATGCTCCTGTAGATTTTGATACAGACGTTGTTTCTACTATTACTGCACATGATGCAGGTTATATTAACCAAGACTTAGAAACGATTGTTGGCCTACAAACTGAAAAACCATTAAAACGTGCGCTTATCCCTAACGGTGGTATTCGTATGATTGAAGGTTCTTGTAAAGTGTACGGTAAAGAACTAGATGCCGGTATCAAGCAAACTTATTCTGAATTCCGTAAAACACATAACCAAGGCGTATTTGATGTTTACACTGGCGATATTCTTAAATGTCGTAAATCAGGTGTATTAACAGGATTACCTGATGCATATGGTCGTGGTCGTATCATTGGTGATTACCGTCGTGTTGCTTTATACGGTATCGATTACCTAATGACTGAAAAAGCGGCTCAACATAAAAGCTTAGAAGCTGAACTGATCGCAGGTACTTCATTAGAAGACACAATGAAATTGCGTGAAGAGATTTTTGAGCAGTATCGTGCGCTTGCGCAAATGAAAGAGATGGCCGCTAAATACGGTTCTGATATTTCAGGTCCAGCAATGAATGCTAAAGAAGCAATCCAATGGACTTACTTTGGTTACCTAGCAGCAATAAAATCTCAAAATGGCGCAGCAATGTCATTTGGTCGTACTGCGACGTTCCTAGACATTTACATTGAAAAAGACCTAAAAGCAGGCGTCATTACTGAAACTGAAGCGCAAGAGCTAATCGATCATCTTGTAATGAAACTACGTATGGTACGTTTCCTACGTACACCTGAATACGATGACCTATTCTCTGGCGACCCAATTTGGGCAACAGAATCAATCGGTGGTATGGGTGTTGATGGTCGTACATTGGTAACTAAAAACTGTTTCCGATTCTTACATACTCAATACACAATGGGTCCTTCTCCAGAACCAAACATTACTGTGTTATGGTCTGAAGCATTACCAATTAACTTCAAAAAATACTGTGCAAAAGTGTCTATTGATACGTCATCTATCCAGTACGAAAATGATGATTTAATGCGTACTGACTTTGATAATGATGATTACGCTATCGCATGTTGTGTCTCTCCGATGATTGTTGGTAAACAAATGCAATTCTTCGGTGCACGTGCAAACTTAGCAAAAACATTGTTGTACTCCATCAATGGTGGTGTTGATGAAAAATCTAAAATGCAAGTGGGCCCTAAAACATTACCAGCGATCACCTCTGAAATTTTAGATTACGACGAAGTTTACTCAAACCTTGATCACTTCATGGATTGGTTGGCAGAGCAATACGTCACAGCACTTAACTGTATTCACTACATGCACGACAAATACAGCTACGAAGCGTCATTAATGGCACTTCATGACCGTGACGTTGAACGTACTATGGCGTGTGGTATTGCGGGTCTTTCAATTGCAGCCGATTCTTTAGCAGCGATTAAATACGCAAAAGTTAAACCAATTCGTGATGAAGATGGTATTGCAACAGACTTTGAAATTGAAGGTGATTACCCTAAATTTGGTAATAATGACCCTCGTGTTGATGATATTGCTTGTGAACTTGTTGAAACGTTCATGAAAAAAATAAAATCTCGTCCAATGTACCGTAACGCACGTGCAACACAGTCAATTCTTACTATTACATCTAATGTTGTATACGGTAAGAAAACAGGTAACACACCTGACGGCCGTCGCTCTGGCGCTCCTTTTGCTCCGGGTGCAAACCCAATGCACGGACGTGATGAGAAAGGTGCAGTTGCATCATTAACATCGGTCTCTAAACTACCGTTTGCTTACGCACAAGATGGTATTTCTTATACCTTCTCAATCGTACCAAACGCATTAGGTAAAACAGACGATTCACAAAAATCTAACCTTGCAGGTTTAATGGATGGTTACTTTAAGCACACACCTGAAATTGAAGGTGGTCAACACTTAAACGTAAACGTAATGAACCGTGAAATGTTATTGGATGCAATGGAATACCCTGATAAATATCCTCAGCTAACCATTCGTGTATCAGGTTATGCAGTGCGATTTAATTCATTAACAGCAGAACAAAAACAAGATGTGATCACGCGTACTTTTACAGCTAAACTGTAAGAGTCACGATAAGAAGATTAACTTTTGGTTAGCCTGTTATAATTAAAAAGGTTTCATTCTTCGGAATGAAACCTTTACTTTTATGAAGCACTTTCTTTTTATCAAAACAACAGTGATTATCTATAAAGATTTATCTGGAAATAATCATCTATATTAACTTTGAACTCTCTCGATGATAAACAGTTAGAGTTAATACAAATAATTATTTTTCATGAGGTTATAAAATGTCAGTGACTGGACGAGTACACTCGGTAGAAACCTGCGGCACCGTTGATGGGCCAGGGATCCGCTTTATCATCTTTTTACAGGGATGTTTAATGCGCTGTCAGTATTGCCATAACCGTGACACGTGGGACACAGAAGCCGGTAAAGAGATGACCGTTGAAGAGTTAATGAAAGAGCTGCTTCAATATCGTCATTATATGGAAGCTTCAGGTGGTGGCATTACTATTTCAGGTGGCGAAGCGATGCTTCAACCTGAATTTGTTTTAGCGATGTTTAAAGCGTGTCGCTTAGAAGGCATTCACACTTGTTTAGACACTAACGGCTTTGTTCGTAAAATAGATGAGACAACCAAAGAAATTCTTAATCATACTGATTTAGTATTATTAGATATCAAGCAAATGGATAATAAAAAACATATCGATTTAACCCACGTTAGTAATAAATACACGTTAGAATTTGCTAAATATTTAGCGGAGCACGATCAAGCAGTATACCTACGATATGTTGTCGTACCAGGGATTACAGACAGTCTGAAAGATGCACATTCGCTGGGTCAATTTATTCAACCGATGAAAAATATCGAAAAAATAGAAATGCTGCCTTACCATGAGTTAGGTAGACATAAATGGATTGAAATGGGTGAAATTTACCCTTTAGAAGGCGTGCATGCCCCCACCAGAGAAACAATGGTTGCCGTACAAGATGTACTCTTACAATATCATCATAGTGTTATTTTTTAACTTTTAAGTTTAATTACAACTTAAGGTTTATCTTAGACAAAACATTATTTATGACGGGTATTTTTTAACTCCTCGTCATAAATAGTCGTAATTCCTGATTAAGGCAGTGTAAACTGTCTTTCTCTTGATACTCACTTTCTATTTTAAAGCAGTAAACTCTATGACGCCTTTCATTTGTCCGCTATGCCAAAGCACATTCATGCAAACTAATAACACTCAAATTTGCCAAAATAACCATCACTTTGATATTGCAAAGGAAGGTTATCTGAATTTATTACCTGTACAGTCTAAAAGCTCTAAAAACCCAGGTGATAATCAAGAGATGATGATGGCAAGACGTGCTTTTCTGAATACCAGCGGTTATTTACCACTCGCGGAAAAAGTAGCGCAAATAAGCCAGCAATATTTAAAGGGTGTGGAAAACGCGCAAATTTTAGATTTAGGCTGTGGCGAAGGTTATTACACGAATATTATTCATCAACTACTTCCACAACATAATATCTGTGGCATTGATATATCTAAAGTGGCTATCCGTTACGCGGCTAAACGCTATAAAAAGATCCACTTTTGTGTCGCTAGTGCTTATCAAGTCCCGCTTATAGATGAAAGTGTTGATCTAATGACGCGTATTTATGCGCCTTCAAAAGCACAAGAGTTATTACGTTTAATCAGCAAAAAAGGGTATTTAATAACAGTGACCCCTGCTCCTCGACATTTGTATCAACTACGTGAAGCGATTTACGATAATGTGAATGACCATGCTCAAGAGAATGAAGCAGTAACAGGGTTTACAAAAGTAGAGCAAATAAGACTCAATTATGAGCTAATGATTGACCAAACTCAGCAATTAAAAGATCTGATCAACATGACTCCCTTTGCTTGGAAGTTTACGCCTGAAAAGCTAGCCGATTTGCTTAGCTTATCTCAATGGAAGATAGAGTGTGATTTCAATATTGAAATCTTTCAAAAAGATTAAATCGACTTATTAAATTAACTCATTAACGCATTAACGCATTAAATCAGTTCATTATTATATAAAAAATTATCGCCTCCTTTTCTAAACCCTTTATTTAACAACTTAGCAAGATCGATAAACCGAGGTTTGTCGATCATTACTTGCTGACCTAACTGTTTACCATTTAAGACTTCCGCAATTTCAACATACCAAGTAAATAATTGTGGTGAAAGTATTTGTTGAGATCGCTTACCAAGCCATAAAAGACAATGCACTGGTAACCCAATCAAAAATAAAATAAAAGTAGCCGTACTCGCCCAAGAAAAATAAAGGGGGAAAATAATATAAAGTGATGCGACTAATACAATAAAAATTGGGAAAAGTTTAATTAATAACTGTGTATAACAAATCATTTTACTGTCTACAAATAACGAATATAGGCAGTTTTGTTTAGGCCATGTTTTTAAATATTGATCGCCTTTTTTTAATAAATCAAAAAACGTAAACAATTAAATTCTCCTCTGAAAACTTCAATAAAATCGACATACAGATAATAGTTAGTTTAATCCAAAAAATATATTTGTATTAAACTTGATTTGAAATAACTTTTTATTCAATTGCCATTTGTAATTTTATTACATAAATGTAAGATAAAAACTATAATTTAATGTGTGTAATGTAACTAAGCAACATAAATAAGCCGAAGTAACTAAATCAAATTAACTAGATAAAAGTAACTAGACCAAAGTAACTAGGCAAAGCAAAGAAGCATTACTTAAATTGTCTCTAATTATTATACCTTAGCTTAATATCGAACCTTGTTTGATATTTTTTGTTTATTTTTACTGACTGGAATCTTACATGAGCAATAAATTAGTCCTTGTACTCAACTGTGGTAGCTCTTCGCTTAAATTCGCTGTCATCGATGCCAATAATGGTGATGAAGTCATCAGTGGTTTAGCTGAATGTTTTAACCTTCCAGATGCTCGCATCAAATGGAAGTTCAACGAAAAAAAAGAATCAACAAGTCTTCCTGAATATAGCGCTCACTCTGCAGCAATTACCTTTATTGTAGAAGAAATAATCAAAAAGGTTGAGGGTCTTGAGGCTCAATTTATTGCGGTAGGTCACCGCATCGTTCATGGCGGAGAAAAATTCACTGAGTCAGTCATTATTGATGAAGCGGTTTTAGAAGGCATTGAAGAATGTTCATCACTTGCACCGCTTCATAACCCTGCCCATGTTTTAGGCATTAAAGCGGCACAAAAAGCCTTCCCAACGTTAACTCAAGTTGCTGTATTTGACACAGCTTACCACCAAACGATGCCAGCTAAAGCTTTCTTATATGCGTTGCCATACAACCTGTATAAAGAAAAAGGCATTCGTCGTTACGGCATGCACGGTACAAGCCATTTATTTGTGACTAATGAAGCGGCAAAAGCATTAAATAAACCCGTTGAAGAAACAAACATTATCTCAGCTCATTTAGGTAACGGTGCATCGGTTACTGCCATTAAAAACGGACAATCAGTTGATACTAGTATGGGCATGACACCTCTTGCAGGTTTAGTGATGGGGACACGTTGTGGTGACCTTGATCCAAGCATTATTGAGCACCTTATTGAACGTGAAGGTTACAGCTTAAAAGGTGTAATGGACATGTTACAAAAACAAAGTGGTTTATTAGGTATCTCTGGTCTTTCAAGCGATTTTCGTGATATCGAACAGAACTACGAAAAAGGACATGAAGGTGCTATATTAGCAGTTGATATGTTCGCTTACCGCTTAGCAAAATATATCGCTTCTTATGCTGTACCACTTGGACGCATTGATGCGATTGTATTCACTGGCGGTATTGGTGAAAACTCTGTACGTATTCGTACAAAAGTGTTGGATAATTTAGCTATATTTGGTTATCAAATAGATGCAGACAAAAATAAAACTGCAATATTAGGCGGAGCTGGCATCATTACTGCTGATAACTCACCCATCGCAATGGTTATTCCAACTAACGAAGAATGGGTTATTGCGCAAGATTCAGCTAAACTTGTCTCTGCATAATTTACATTAATTTTAAGGGAGTATTAACTCCCTCTTTATGATCTATTAAAAGGAATAGTCATGGCTCGTACAATAATGCTAATACCAATCGGTTCTGGTGTCGGTGTCACTTCGGTAAGTCTTGGAATGATCCGCGCGATGGAACGCCAAGGTGTTGCCGTTAATTTCTACAAACCAATCGCACAACCTCGTCAAGGTGATCTTGGAACAGAGCGTTCTACGACAACACTACGTAACTCAAGTAATATTCTTCCCCCAGAACCTTTTGCAATGAAATATGCAGAAAACCTGATTTCATCTGGGCGCACTTCAGAATTACTTGAAAATATCGTAGAACGTTTTCGTGAAGGCACTAAAGATAGTGACGTTATTATCGTTGAAGGTTTAGTACCGACCGATAAGCATCAATTTGCTAATAACATCAACTACAGTATCGCTAAAGCACTGAGTGCAGAAATGGTATTTGTAACGCATCCAAGTAACGATACTTCGCAACAACTTAAAGAGCGCATGGAAATTGCAGTTTCTTCATTTGGCGGCAAAGAAAACAAACGCATTGCGGGTTGTATTATCAATAAAGTAGGCGCGCCTATTGATGAAAATGATAAAACAGGCGTTGATATCACTGAAGTATTTGATATTCCAGAAGCAAGCCTTAATAACAACCTGGAAGTGCTACAGATGTTTAGCAAAAGTCCGCTACCTATCTTAGGTTGTATCCCATGGAGTGCTGACTTAATTGCACCTCGTGTTAAAGACTTAGCCGTTCATTTAGAAGCAAAAATTCTAAATAAAGGTGACCTAGAAAATCGTCGTCTACATTCAGTAACATTCTGTGCTCGTTCAATTCCAAATATGGTTGAGCATTTTAAAGCAGGTTCAATGTTAGTCACTTCTGGCGACCGTAGTGATGTAATCATCGCAACGTGTCTAGCCGTAATGAATGGCATGAAGATCGGCTGTTTACTACTAACAGGCGATTACATGCCTGAAGAAGAAGTATTAAAACTGTGTAGAAGTGCAATGGATTCAGGCTTACCTGTATTACTTATAAAAAGTAATACTTGGCAGACTGCACAACGCTTACAAAACTTTAATATGGAAATTCCAGTAGATGACCTTGAGCGTATTGAAAAAGTACAAGAATATATTGCGAGTCATATCGATAAGCATTGGTTAAATACATTAACTGAAGATTCTTCATTATCTCGTCGTTTATCGCCACCAGCATTCCGTTACCACTTAACTGAATTAGCACGTAAAGCAAACCAACGTATTGTATTACCTGAAGGTGAAGAGCCACGTACAATTCAAGCTGCGGTTATTTGTGCGCAACGTGGTATCGCAAAACCTGTTCTACTAGGTAACCCTGAAGAAATTCATCGCATAGCAACACAACAAGGCATTGTCATCACTGATGAAGTTGAAATTGTTAACCCTATCGATGTAATCGAGCAATACGTAGCGCCTATGGTTGCATTACGTAAAGGTAAAGGCCTAACGGAAGTCGTTGCACGTGAGCAATTACAAGATCCTGTTGTATTAGGTACGATGATGTTAGCTGAAAGCGAAGTAGCTGGTCTAGTATCTGGTGCCGTGCATACAACAGCAAATACTATTCGTCCTGCATTACAGTTGATTAAAACGGCACCAGGCGCAAGCTTAGTATCTTCGATCTTCTTCATGTTATTACCAGACCAAGTATTAGTTTACGGTGACTGTGCAATCAACCCAGACCCAACAGCAGACCAACTAGCAGATATCGCAATTCAATCTGCAGACTCTGCGATTGCTTTTGGTATCGACCCTAAAGTAGCGATGATCAGTTACTCTACCGGTAATTCTGGTGCAGGTTCTGATGTTGAGAAAGTACGTGAAGCAACTAAAATTGCTCAAGAGCGTCGTCCTGACTTATTAATCGATGGTCCATTACAATACGATGCCGCTGTTATGGAAAATGTTGCAAAAAGTAAAGCGCCAGATTCTAAAGTAGCAGGTCAAGCAACGGTATTCATATTCCCTGATTTGAATACAGGTAATACAACATACAAAGCAGTACAACGTAGTGCTAACTTGATCAGTATCGGTCCGATGCTACAAGGTATGCGTAAACCAGTTAATGACTTGTCACGTGGTGCATTAGTAGATGATATTGTGTACACCATCGCATTAACAGCAATTCAAGCAACGCAAGCTAATGAAAAAGCGGCTTTAGCTGCAGAATAATTTTATTAATAAGCAGCGCCAGCACATTTAGATGAAGTGTTAAGTTCTGTAATAAAAGCCCCATTTACCTTTATTAAATAAAATGAAGGTAAATGGGGCTTTTTTATAACCTAATCACAGTAATTGACATTAAAAATAGTAATTTTTGATTTAAAACACTGATAAGCTGCACCCAATACATTTAAAAAATGAATCCCAAAAAAAACAATATTTATGATGGAGAGACACTGTGAAATATTTTTTATTAACGAGTTTGATATTATTAAGCTTTTTTACACAAGCAAAACAAGCAAATAGTGATTTTGGTTATAGCATGGTCATTCCAGATACTTGGTCGCCACTAACAGGACCTGAAATTAAAGAAAATCCAGAGTTATTTAACTTTGATAACGTCGATTCGGTCCCTGATTCATTATTACAACAAATCATTCCGTTGATTAGATCTGGAAAAATGGATTTTTATTTTTTACCTGATAACACCAATAATTTTGCAGACAATATCAATGTAATGAAGCAGATTGGAGAAGTGGCAACAACACCAGCAAAAATAAAAGAAACTTGTGCTGCATTCCCTGTTGAATTAAGCAAAGTTTTTCAACGAGATATCAAGCTTTATACCTGTGAAAAAGCACAAGTATCAGGCATGGATGCTCTGTATATAAAGTTTGATGGTGCATTAACAGATACAACGACGATGCAATATCATATTAAAAAATCAGAAAATGTATTTTTAATTTTTACAGCGACAGTTAAAAACAGCAGTTTTGACGATGCAGAAGCTGATATTCACCAGGCGGTTAGCACAATTAAGTTAAAGTAAGCTATAAGCTAATTGATGAAACTAATTTACCAATTTCATTTATCAAACGAAAGCCTAAAATTGAGTCGTTTAAATGAATTGGCTTATTGAAGTTATCAATAATGAGACGAATGAAGAGCTCATTATATTGGTTATAAGTTTAATGGCTATAAGTTCATTGGGTAACACAGAGTATTAAAATTAAACAATAAAAATGAAAAAGGAGCTATTTAAGCTCTTTTTTTAATTTTATTTTCAATCCTAAACAGACTATGTTTATAAGCTACCACTACCTAAAACCAATCTAAGTAATTATCTAGTCATTTATTTATCCAGATTGGTATAATTACATCGTACAACTCTTGAGGGATAAGCTCTATTATTCTGATATCTCCACTAGGACGCATTTTAAGCCTTTATCTAAGTTAATATTCGTATATTCAATAGGTGGCTTAATAACATCGATCACTTTCGCTTCAGGGCAATGTTCAGCTAACGCATCATAAATAAATTGAAAATCAAGATCTGGGCTGTTTAAGCACAATAAAGCCTGCCCACCTTTATTAAGTAACTCAGGTAAACGACGCATAATTTTTGGATAGTCACGTTGAATATTAACGCTACCCTTTTGTAAAGAAGGTGGATCAGCAATGATAATATCGTAAGGCCCTAAACGTTTTACTTTTCCCCAAGACTTAAACAAATCGTGGCCAAGGTATTTCACCTTATCTAAATCATGTCCGTTTAATCGATGGTTATCACGCCCTACTGCTAAAGCCGCTTTACTCATATCTAAATTCACAACCTGTTCAGCCCCACCCGCTAATGCAGCCGCAGAGAAAGCACAAGTATAGGAAAATAGGTTTAAAACACGCTTTCCTTCACTGTTATCTCTTAACCAAGTGCGTCCATTTTTCATATCTAAGAAAATGCCATAATTTTGGTTTTTACCTAAACTAATTTTATAAGATAATCCGTTCTCACAAGCAACATAATCACTGATAGCGTCGCCATATAACACTTCTGTAGGCGCTAAATCTCGACAACGAAATTGCACTTGAATACTCGCGACAATAAACCCTTTTTTAGTCATTTCTGCTAATAGAAATTGACTCAAATCGGCTAACCATTGCGGGCTCTCTTCCTTATAAAGGATCACTAAAATAACAGGCGACAACCAATCGATATTAACATGTTGATATTCAGGGTAACAAAACCCTCGACCATGAAATAAACGCGCCATTTCTTTATCTTGTTGTGCATCGTTGTTCGATACCGCTTTAGGAAAATGCATTTTTTCTAACAATGGTGCAAACATATTATTTTTCTTCTTTGGTAGTAGAATTAACTAAAGGTGCTAATGTGGTTTCTGATTCAGACTCTGAGTCGAGATCAGGTGTATTTTCAACAGGTAAATCAAATGAATTAGCGCAGGTTTCACCTTCTGTCGGGTTTGCCTCACAAGCTATTTCCAATGCTTCGACTTCTTCGTCAGAACTTAATAAAATAGAAAACCAACGTCCATCTTCGCTATTTTCTAAGGCTATTTTTAAAATCATAGTGAGTGGTACAGATAACAACATCCCAACCATACCTAACAACCATCCCCAGAAAATTAACGAGAGGAAGACGACCAGTGTTGATAAGCCTAAACTGCGGCCCATGAAACGAGGCTCTACCACGTTACCCATGATCATATTAACGCTGACAAATAGGCCTACTACAACGGAGGCATAACCAGCTCCCAACTGTAAAAAGGTTAAAATAACGGCAGGAACGGCCGCGATGATTGAACCAATATTAGGAATGTAATTTAATATGAAAGCGAGTAATGCCCATAACACATAGAATTGCACCCCCATTCCCCACAACACAGTACCAATAATGATGCCCGTAGCCAGACTGACAATGGTTTTGATCGCCATGTATTGATTTACCATGGTTAAAAAATGGTCTAAACGTTTTTCTGTTTGCGCTGAATCATCAAAAGCCATGTGTAATTTTTTCGGAAAGACTTTACCTTCAGCAAGCATAAACACCACGGTTAACAGCAGTAGGAATATATTACCTAATACACTGCTGAAGCCAGATAAGGTTGTTGTCACTAAATTCATTACCTTAGCGGGGTCAAAATAACCACGAACCTCATCCATTGAAATCACAATATCATGGTTTTCTAACCACCCTATCAGCCATGTAATTTGCTCTGATAGCTGCGCTTCATAAGTAGGAATCGCTTTTCTAAAGTCATTTACAGCAGCGCCGATCACCCCGCCCAAAATAATGAACAAAGAAAAGATAGTAAAAATAACCAAGGTAATTGCTACCCCTCTCGGTACTTTCTTTCCTTCGAGATAATTAATTGCAGGATTACATATAATCGCGACAAATAAAGAAAGTAAAAAAGGAACAACAATCGGTGCAGCTACTTTTATACCTGCTAGTGAAATAACTAAAGCAGAAAAATATAAAGCTGTACGTGCCGCGGTGGATGTATTAACCATTTTGCACTTTCCTTAATGGGATTATGTTCTAAATAACGTAATTAAATCGAAGTATAAAGGATAGTGAATGATTAATAAAAATTACTTAACCCTATATTTTAACCAACTGATATATAAGCATATTATAATACTATTTAAATATTTATTATTATTTTAATAATGGATTTTATAATAAATATCCACTTATTAGCGCTTATTCACCAAAAGAGACATAGATCACAAAATAAACAACACTAAGCATCACGATAAAGTGATCCTGATCAATATGACAATCTCAGATCTTCCTATAATCAAGTTGAAAGTTATTTACTAAGTCTGTTTTTAAACACACCGTTTTAATAAAGAACTTTTAAAATTTTTAAATTTATTAAACTTTGGAGAAATATATGACAGTAACTAATGTCGCAGAACTAAATGCAATGGTGGCTCGTGTAAAAGCGGCACAAAAAGAATTTGCAAACTACTCTCAGGAGCAAGTTGATAAAATATTCCGCGCCGCATCATTAGCCGCTTCTACAGCACGTATTGAACTTGCTAAAATGGCAGCAACTGAATCTGGTATGGGTATTATGGAAGATAAAGTGATTAAAAATCATTTTGCTTCTGAATTTATTTACAACAAATACAAAGACGAACTTACTTGTGGTGTCATTGAACGTAATGAAGAAGGCGGTACGATAACCATCGCTGAGCCACTAGGGATTGTTTGTGCCATCGTTCCAACGACTAACCCAACCTCTACCGCTATTTTTAAAGCACTAATCTGCCTTAAAACACGTAACGGTTGTATCTTCTCTCCACATCCACGTGCTAAGAATGCAACTAACTTCGCCGCTAAGATTGTATTAGAGGCAGCAGTTAAAGCAGGTGCGCCAGAGAATATTATTGGTTGGATTGATGAGCCTTCAGTTGAGCTTTCAAACAAACTAATGAAACATGACGATGTTAACATGATCCTTGCAACTGGTGGTCCAGGCATGGTTAAAGCAGCTTACTCTTCAGGTAAACCTGCAATCGGCGTAGGTGCTGGTAACACGCCTGTTGTTATCGATGAAACAGCCGATATCAAACGAGCAGTCTCTTCAATCTTAATGTCTAAAACATTCGATAACGGTGTTATTTGTGCATCAGAGCAAGCCGCGATTGTTGTTGAATCAATTTACGACGAAGTAAAAGCACGCTTTGCAAAATACGGTGCAGCGGTGTTAAACCAAGCTGATGCAGACAAAGTGCGTAAAGTGATGATCATCGATGGTGCGCTTAACGCTAAAATCGTAGGTCAACCTGCATACAAAATTGCAGCATTAGCAGGTGTTAAAGTACCAACGTCTACTAAAATCCTAATCGGTGAAGGCTTAGAAGCATCTTGGGATGATGAGTTTGCACATGAAAAACTATCTCCAACATTAGGCTTATTCAAAGCCAAAAACTTTGAAGATGCAGTACGTCAAGCAGGTATTGTATTAGACATAGGTGGTGTGGGCCATACGTCAGTACTTTACACAGACCAAGACGCGAACGCTGATCGTATCGCTTACTTTGGCGACAAAATGAAAACAGCACGTATTCTGATTAATACACCAGCTTCTCATGGCGGTATCGGTGACCTTTACAACTTCGAACTTGCACCTTCTTTAACACTAGGTTGTGGTTCATGGGGTGGTAATGCCATTTCAGAAAACGTAGGTCCTAAACACCTTATCAATAAAAAGATAATTGCGAAGAGAGCTGAAAATATGTTGTGGCATAAATTACCAAAATCAATCTACTTCCGTCGCGGCTGTTTACCCGTTGCGATGACTGACCTTGAAGGTAAAAAACGTGCATTAATCGTAACAGACCGTTTCCTATTCAATAACGGCTACATTGATGATTTACGTAACATCTTAAAAGAAAAAGGCATGGAAGTTGAAGTGTTCCATGAAGTAGAAGCAGACCCAACATTGGCAGTCGTAAAAGCAGGTGCTGCAGCTTGTCTGAGCTACCAACCCGATGTGATATTAGCAGTGGGTGGCGGTTCACCAATGGACGCAGCAAAAATCATGTGGGTTATGTACGAACATCCAGAAACTGATTTTGAAGACTTATCAATGCGCTTCATGGATATCCGTAAACGTATCTACAAGTTCCCTAAAATGGGTTCAAAAGCAGAACTTGTTTGTATCACAACAACATCTGGTACAGGATCTGAAGTAACACCATTTGCCGTGGTAACTGATGAAAAAACAGGTCAAAAATACCCGTTAGCAGATTACGAATTAACACCAAACATGGCGATTATTGATGCGAACTTAGTCATGGATATGCCTAAATCATTATGTGCATTTGGTGGTTATGACGCAGTGACTCACGCAATGGAAGCTTATGTTTCTGTATTAGCGAATGAGTACTCAGATGGCCATGCACTACAAGCGCTTAAAATGCTGAAAGAGTACTTACCAAGTTCATATAAAAACGGTAAGAAAGATCCTATCGCACGTGAGAAAGTACACAATGCAGCAACGATTGCAGGTATGTCATTCGCCAATGCATTCTTAGGAGTTTGTCACTCAATGGCGCATAAACTAGGTGCTGAATTCCATGTACCTCATGGTTTAGCAAACGCGTTATTGATTTCAAATACGATTCGTTACAATGCAACCAATAACCCAACTAAACAAACTGCATTCTCACAATACGATCGCCCTAAAGCACGTGCTCGTTATGCTGAAATAGCAGCGCACTTAGGTTTCACTACAGGTAACACTGAAGACAAACTTAACGCGCTATTAAACTGGTTAGAGGAATTAAAAGTTGCACTTGATATTCCATTATCTATCCAAGCGGCAGGTGTTAACGAAGCAGAATTCATGGCAAAAGTAGATGAACTAGCAGAACATGCATTTGATGACCAATGTACTGGTGCAAACCCACGTTACCCATTGATTGCAGAGCTTAAAGAAGTATTAATCGCTTCTTACTACGGTACTGCTTACGCTGACGTAATGGATGCTCCAGAAGTTGAAGTTGCAGTAAAAGAAGAGAAAAAAGTAATTAAGAAAGTTAAAGAATTAGTTAAATAATTAGTTAAATAGCTCTCTTTAAAAAAATGATTACTAAGCCTGCTTTATGCATAATACCGATCGGTTAAGGATCTAAGAAGAAAACTTGAACGATCTTGCAGATAGAACATAATCCCCACTCTTATTTAAGGTTGGGGATTTTTTTTGTTTAATCAAGAAATGGAATTGGTGTATGAATCATTTGAAAATAAAGATGCTTACGACAATGTATTAACAGCGATTGATTCTAAATGGATTGAAGAAGCATTATTTTGTACTCAAAAAGC
>NZ_CBRF02000013.1 GCF_000470315.2 Psychromonas sp. SP041 | reverse complement strand
TATTGGTTCAACTCGTAGCTGTTACTTTTATTAAATTGGCTGTGCCAAATAGTGTCGGCGTTCTGACAGTTTTTCATTAGTGATTCAATTCGTAGTCGTTAATTTCACAAATTGATTGCGCTAAATAGTGTCGGTTTTCCGACAACTTTCCATTAGTGGTTCAACTCGTAGCTGTTACTTTTATTAAATTGGCTGTGCCAAATAGTGTCGGCGTTCCGACAACTTTTCTTTATTGGTTCAACTAAGAGCAGTGAATTAAATGAAATAGGACGGTCTAAATAGTGTCGGTGTTCCGACAATTCTTGAACTGGAGCTTTAATTATTTGGAGCAATTATAGATATTGGATATAACAAAGTGTCGGAGTTCCGACAACTTTCCATCAGTGGCTCAATTCGTAGCTGTTACTTTTTTTAAATTGGCTGTGCCAAATAGTGTCGGCGTTCCGACAGTTTTTCATTAGTGATTCAATTCGTAGTCGTTAATTTCACAAATTGATTGAGCAAAATGGTGTCGCGTTCCGACAATTATTCTTTATTGGATCAACTCAAAGTAGTGAATTAAATATAATAGAATGGCATAAATAGTGTCGGTGTTCCGACAACTTTTCTTTACAGGAACAATTCAAAGCAGTGAATCTAATAAAATAGAATAGCCTAAATAGTGTCGGCGTTCCGACAGTTTTTCATTAGTGATTCAATTCGTAGTCGTTAATTTCACAAATTAATTGTGCCAAATAGTGTCGGTTCTCCGACAACTATTCTTTATTGGATTTACTCAGAGTAGTGAATTAAATATAATAGAATGGCATAAATAGTGTCGGTGTTCCGACAACTTTTCTTTACTGGAACAATTCAAAGCAGTGAATCTAATAAAATAGAATGGCCTAAATAGTGTCGGTGTTCCGACAACTTTTCATTAATCAATCAATTCAAAGCTGGTAATTCTACAAATAGATTGTGCTAAATATTGTCGAATTTCCGACAACTGGTGACCAGGTGTTTTTATCACGCGGAGCAATTATAGATATTGGATAAAAAAAGTGTCGGCGTTCCGACAACTTTTCTTTAAAAAATCTACTCAAAGCCGCGAGCTAAATAAAATAGAATGGCAAAAATTAGTGTCGGAGTTCCGACAACTTTGTATCAGACATTTAAATCACGCGGAGAATTCACAGATATTCGATAAGACGAAGTGTCGGCGTTCCGATAACTCCCCACAAGGCGCTTAAATCAAACGCTGTGCAATTACAAAAAGGACATAAGGCAAAGTGTCAGTATTCCGATAAACCCATTCTGTCGCTTTAGTTGCGTGCTGTGAAATCACAAACATCAGCAGCTAATAAATCAATACATAAAGCAATGAAGTCGAGGTAAAGACATGTGAAATTAGTTGTTCCTAATTTTGTTGGCTATCTATCAACAAGAGTAAACTCTCTCTTTTAAGTAAATAATAGTGAATTAGATAGAACATTACTGTTCGTATTTGTTCAAAGGGGCAGGGGGGTTAACTATGTTGATTTTCACCAACTAGAATTAGTAGGGCAAATAGAAGTGCAAAGGAGTGAGCAACCTGGATAATATAAGGTGTCGGACTTTCGACAACCTTGGCCAAAGACTTTAAATCAAGTGGGAAGCCATTATAGATATCATATAGAAGAAAGTGTCTGACTTCGTACCGTTTAGATTTTGGATATAAAATAATGAATGAAATGTTATAAAGTTTCGTAAAACTAAGGGCCGTGTGTTGTCGAGTCACAAGTGCATAGGGCATTAATTAAAATTCTGAAAGGGCACTAATAAATTTAGCAAACCTTTTAGGAGAGAAGGGGGGGTAGGGGATAAAACTGTCGGTTTTCCGACAACAAAAATCCGAATTTGCCCAATTAATGAGCCATGTATCCTTATTTTATTTACAAATTGCGATACATTGGCGTGATAATTGTCATTTTATGAAATAAATTCGTTTATTTAATTTAACGATTAAAAAATATTAAATTAGGCTTTTAATTGTTATATCTTAAATAAATACGAATTTACAAGTTATAATTATTAATTTAATTTTTACCTCCGCTAAATATAATTTTATTAGTGGGTTTTTATTAGAGGCGGACTTGATGTTATGGGGCTCTAGATTATAATAGAACTGTGTTTATATACAGTTAGGTTTTTATGAGATTCATTCCAATTACAGCAAGTGCGGGAATTACTGGCTTTGAAAGTCCCGCTAACGACTACATTCAATTACCCTTAAGTTTAGACGCTTTATTGGTCGATCATCCCAGTGCAACTTTTATTGGGAAGGCGAATGGAGACTCCATGATAGGTGTTGGCATATTTAGTGGAGATATCTTAATCGTTGACCGCCATGTAACAGCAAAAACTTCAGATGTTATTGTCGCAAATTTAAATGGCGAGTTCGTTTGCAAAATAATCGATATCAAAGGACGTCTTTTATTGTCGGCAAATAAAAAATACAAAACCATTCTGATTAATGAATGTGATCAGTTTTCAATTGAAGGTGTGGTTATACGTTCCATTAGATGTCATCGTCATAGCCTCGTTTTAGAGGCCCATACTTAATGTATGCTTTAATCGATGCCAATTCTTTCTACTGTAGTGCTGAGCAGGTCTTTAGGCCTGAATGGAGATGCAAGCCTATAATTGTTTTGTCAAACAACGACGGGTGTATCGTAGCTGCAAATAAACAAGCACTTGAATTAGGAATTAAAAAGTTCCAGCCTTTTTTTAAGGTTAAATCCCTCTGTGAACATTACGGGGTTATCGTTTGCTCATCTAATTATGAGCTATATGCTGACCTATCCCATAAAATGATGCAGGTGATTGGAAGGTTTGGACCAGAACAGTATATATATTCGATTGATGAATCTTTCTTAAACCTGAATGAATGCAACAAGGCTATACCTGACTTAATGCTTCATGGGCAAAAAATACGACGAGCGGTTTGGAAAGAAAATCGACTTCCAGTTTGTGTTGGAATAGGAAAAACACTTACTTTAGCTAAGGTGGCCAATCATGTTGCTAAGAAGTGGCCAGGCTTTAATGGCGTTTGCGTGTTTGATGATGAAAAATTAAAAAAGGAAGTTTTTGAGCAATTATGTCCTGGAGATGTATGGGGGATTGGCAGAAAAACTAACGAAAAACTAAAGCAAAATGGTATTACAAATGTTTGGCAACTCAGTAAAGCAGATGTAAAAAATTTACCTGCAGCAGGATTTAATGTTGAGCTAGAACGAACGATCAGAGAGCTTAATGGTATACCCTGTAAAAATTGGGACAGTGTAAGGGCTGACAAAAAACAGATATTTTCAACTAGAAGTTTAGGGGAAAGGATTAATGATCGTGAAAGTTTAAATCAAGCTCTTGCAAAACATGCGGGCATTGCAGCAGAAAAAGCAAGAAAGCAAGGCCTAGTGTGTTCAGCACTAATGGTTTTTTCGGCGAACAGTCCTTTTGATCATAACCCATGTAGCTTTAAGTTTTTGACACAATTTTATCCCGCTACAAATAATACTGCTCACTTACTTAAAGCAATAAGTGAAAATATCCACCTCCTTTATAGACCAGGTGTTTCTTACCACAAGATAGGAGTTGGTTTAATCGAACTGTCAAGCGAAAGCCATATGCAATGGGACTTATTTAATCCTCCTCAAACTAATGCGCCGTTAATGAATGTTCTAGATAAAATTAACGAACGATACGGAAAAGATAGTGCTTTTTTTGTAGCGCAAGGGACACAGGAAAAGTGGGGTATGCGTCGAGACCTATTAACACCTCAGTACACAACAAATTGGAATCATGTTCCGATAATTTCTTGCTAACAATCTTGCAATTACCTTTTTCATTCATACCTTTCAGGTATTAGACTTTTAAAGTAAGTATCTGACTTTCTGATTTCGTGGAAGATAGTTGAGATATAGCTATGGGTTATTTCATAAGTGAAGTCATTCCTATGTACGTTTTCATGCATCAAAACAAAGGAGACTATATTTAGGCTTTATTTGAACCTATGAGCGTGGCGTGTTATAATCATATTGTTGATTGAAATTATATTGTGATGTCTGTACTGCAGACTGCATCATTAATTATCAAGGACTTCTATGGAGCGCTTTATGGTGATAACTAACATAATGCGCTTCTTAATAACCAAGGGGACAAGTTATGCATGTGGAAACAGTAAGTTTTTTGAAAAAAAATGCAGCGAATCTTCCGTTAGAAGAGCCGTTGATAATTACACAGAATGGTAAACCTGCTTACGTTATTGAATCCATTGCGGAAAGAGAGAAACGTGAAGAGGCGATTGCTCTTTTAAAGCTTGTTAGCTTCGCTAAAAACGATATGCAAGCAGGCAGTGTAATTTCATCAAGCTCTTTTAAGGATCGGTTAGCACAACGTAAACAAACCCTAAAAGAAGCAACCAATTATGATTCAAACAGTAATTGAATACACCGAGACCTTTAGTAATTCTACAGACCTTGCTATTACACATTTTTCACTATGGAATGATGAAATCAGAGTTTTAGACAAGATAGAAGATACAATTAATATCTTTGAGGATAGCGTTAGCGCCAACCCTTTGATTTACTCCGTCTCAGCAAGCCTTTTTGATATAGCTGGCTTAACGAGCATTCGCGAAGCGAATATAAATGGTTATAGGCTTTTGTATGAACTAAATGAGCGTGATAATAGAATAATTATAACTGCTCTTCTTTTATTAGGAGAAAGGCAATCTATTAAAGAACAGCTTGTTAAGCACTGTTTAATGTACAAATAAACCCTAATTATCCGCTTAATGGCGGATTGGTTTTAGTTTTGGTCGTCATTCCATGAAGGACAAACATTAAAGAGCGTTTCGTGAACGCTCTTTTTCAGTTCACCGTTATTGCTTACAGCACTGCCAACTGCAGCATACCAAACATATAAATAATCCGTATCTCGTTGACCATCGTTACCTTCCGTTCTGTCATTAAGAACATCATTAATTATACAAAACGAGTGTTTGTTAGCATTCATCTCTAGCTCGCTTTGGGGCTCATTGCGACTTAGAAAGTCATAAATTGTAACTAAGATTCTCCGGCCATAACAACTAAAGTTAGGGGGATTCCTTTATTGAAGTGTCCTGATTATTTAAACCAGTACATATTTGATTTTAATACTAGGACAAAAATAAAAATAAAAATAAATAGAAGAGTTAACTAAGATCTTTTTTGTTCAAAGACAAGTTATGAATGTGATCAAGCTCTTAGCGATAGCGTAAAAGAAAGCAGTAGAAGCACGGCCATTCAAACCATTTCCAAGCATCGTGTATTGGTCTTTCTTCGCTTTAACACCGTCGACTAAATCAATGGCGATATATGCACCAAATAAAAGTAACTTGGTGCAAACGCATCAAAACCTAGTTATTTTGCTTTGTTAGAATACCCGTAGCTTTATCATCTTTACCATCTTTATCATCTTTACCATCTTTATCATCTTTATCATCTTCATCATAAACAATTACTAATTCATTCCGATTTGATTTGTTAATATAAAGGTTTATCTTTCGATTATTAAGGCACTTTTTGTGGCCATAAGTTAGCACCTCTTCAAACGAAAGCATATTTAAATCACTGTGTTTTAACTTTAAATCACCACCACACTTAAGCGACGGGTATTTAATTTTAAAAGATCCATTATTTATTGTTAAATCGATAGTCCACGAATGACCATTTGCTTCATTTGCTTCATTGGCTTCATTTCCTTTCCCAGCCCAAACGCCTTTAAAACCCTTATCAACAAACTCTGCAACAGTAAGTCTACTGCTATGATTTTCATTAGAACCATAAGCATTATTAATCATATGATCTATCTGCTCAGTTGCCGACAAATCTTTATTTTGTGTACCATAATAATTTAAATACTTACTTAACCTCTTAAGTGCGGGTGAGGTTACCTTGTATACATTTAAACCATATTTCTTTTCATTTTCTAATACGCGCTTATTAATATAATCAGCATTTCCATCTACATAGTATGTACGTGTTGCAGCTGCGAATTCTGCGAATAATTCATATAGATAATCGCTATAACTATCGTTATAATTATTGCGCGGTTTATGAACCTCTCCAAAAATAAGATTCTTAACCTTTACATGCTTAAATAAGATTTGGCTGAAGCAATGGCCTAGTTCATGATCAAATGTCGTGTCAGTTATTCCTGTATTATAAACAATGATACATTCATAGGGAGTTTCCTTGCTCTTAACTTGAAATACATTAGTTATTGCATTTATATGCGACGAAGACTTTAAACTTTCTGCTTGAGCATTTATATAAAGATGATTATATGCAGGTAAGAATTCCTTATTTTCGTCGTAATACTCAAGCTTAGGCACCTTTTTTAATGCTACCTTTCCATTTGCTCCATTGAATGCATTAATACCTTTAATGTATTCGCTGGTTTTGCTATCAATTGTTTCTTTTGCCAGCTCAATTACTATTACATTTGCAACGTCTGCTGGTACGATTAATTTTGCTCTTTCGTTGTATTCATCGATAGATTTCGCCATAGAGTTACCTACAAACAGAGTTGATAAACTTATTATTAGAGCGAGAGATTTCTTCATTGAATTTTTCCATAAATAATTTGAAGTAAAAAATGGCACCATAAAAAAAATAGTACTCCGATAGCGTACATATCAGCAAAACAGAAATTTGAAGTTTGCAAGCTTGCGAAATTTTAGGGTTAAAATTAAATCCTTCTTTCCCTGGACGCTCTCGATTATTGGTTAACCTCTCCGAAAAAACCTCCATTTCAGACAAATCATTGCCGATGCATCTTTCAAGATACTGTTTTGATGCGGTAATTTTAGAGTAAATGAAGCGCAATACAACATTTAACGAAAATTTGCTTTATAAGTCATGTAAATTTTATTTAAGCTTAAATATTTAATAATAAAGTTATATTGTATTTTTAATGGGGTTTATCATGGGTGTAACGCGGTAGAAAAGAGGATCGCTCAGGGCTTATAAGAAAATCTTTGGTCAGAACATCAACGTTGCTTTACAAAGTAATGCCATGCAGAAAAACAACAAGCTATTTTTAAACAAAAAACTTAAACAGGCTTTAAAAAGAGGTCAGATAGGGTGCTGTCAACTTAAGGCCAAATAACAAATTTAGCTGTGAAATACGGTTCACTCCACAACGATATATTAATAGGTTACTTTTAAATTTTTAGCTGTTATTGGTTCAAATTACCTTAAGTTGACAATACCGAAAATATGTAAATTCATATAAACAATTGTTAATGGCTATTTTTTGTAAATATTTGTTTTGTTTTCAACATTGCAGATATCTTAAGCAGTTAATATTCTAAGCTAGTTGTTAGCGTCGAGGGGTCCAAACATACCTATAGGGAACCAATCAAAATTTAAGGTTATTTGAATAATTCAAAGTTTATTTTTTTATTTAAAATTAATTCGTATTTTATTTCAACTGAGTAATTACTTAGCATACAAGCAACTACATTAACGCTAGGTAATCAGATGCCTCAATTAAACATCAGTGCAGCACTTTCTCTCCAGCCACAAGACAACATTATTGCTACCAATGAATTAGAAAAATGGCATTTAGATGGCTTATTCAATCGAACCATTGATGCGGTGCGAATTAAAGGATATTTCTGCAAACAAGTCTCTGCAGATATCTCGGATAAAATAAGAAGAAGTAAATTTTTTGGTAGTTACGCCAACGCTCCTAAAATTGGTCGAATTGGTCAAGCTTTCTTTGAGTGTCAGAACGATGAACAATCACTTAACCGTTACCGCGAGTTCTCTAAAGTGTGGATTAAGGAAATGAGGAAAGAAGTTAGCCCATTTCTTTCTCCAATTGACCGATTCAGATTGGAATTAAGCGATTTATGGCCTAGTCATTGTAACTTAGCTGAAATTGAAGGACATAAGCTTTTCGCAGGTTTAGTTCGGGAGTTTAAAGAAGGCTCTTACGCTGAGCCCCATAATGATGTATTCAGTTGGGATTTAATGAATGAAATGAAAACTAATATCAGCAACCAACTTGCAGCTAATGTCTATTTAGAGACGTCAGAACAAGGGGGTGAGTTGAGATGATGGCATGAATGGCCTGAGACAAAAGAAGAATACAATGAAATTCGTATTGAAGGAAGTTATGGCGTAAAGGAAGATCATTTGAATAACGGCTATCTTGAGATTACACCAGAAACAGGTGAGTTAATTTTATTTAACCCTGCGCGTATTCATTCTGTTGAGAATATCGTCAAAGGGGGCAAGGCTAACATGGTCTTGCTTCATTGGTTTAGAGGACGAATCAAAAGCCTTACAATTATGGAGTTAACCCTATGAACAAATACCTTTCAAATACTTATTTAGATGTAAGTGCCGCAACAATTACTAATATAGTTCACATGGATGATTCTATTGCTGTGTATTGTGACGACACTATTTTTTATCCTCAAAGTGGTGGGCAACCTTGTGATTTAGGATATATGACCATCGATGGCCTAGACCATATGGTGGATTATGTTGAAATTACAGAATTAGGGGTAGCTCATTTAATGAAAGCTAACTCCATGAACAAAGAATGGTTAGGGGAAAAATGTATTCAAAACATTAACATGGGACGTCGTATTTTTAATGCTAAATCACATACAGCAGGCCATCTTATATCCCATATATTTGAAAAAATGAACAATAATTTATCTCCCATTAAAGGGCATCATCACCCTGATTCCTCATATATTGAATTGATAGAAAGTGAAAGGTCTAATGATAGTTTTTCTCTAGAGCTTATTAGTCTGGAAATTCAGAAACTTACTAAGGAAAACTCAAGAGCCGTTCAATCTATCGAATTAAACTTATCAGAAGTTCAATCACTCCGGCCTTTATTAAGTAAATTTATTCCTCAAACTACAAAAATTAGAATGGTTGCCATTGATGGGTTTTTACCCGTTCCATGTGGGGGCACTCATGTTTCTAATACATCTGAGTTGAGTAACCTAAAAATCACACGTATTCGTCGTAAGAAAGATCGTATTAAAGTAAGTTATTCAATAAATTAGGAGTCAGTATGGATTTTACAGCAGCATTGTTATCAATATTGACCATTCACTTAATGGCCTCTATTTCACCAGGGCCTGATTTTGCTGTCGTTTCACAAACGACTTTGCTTAAAGGGCGCAAGGCTGGTGTAATTTGCGGCATAGGTGTTTGTGTAGGAATACTGTTTCACATCTCTTATTCTTTAACTGGGTTAGCAGTGATCCTGCATAACTCTAGGTTTTTAACTCAAATTATTGGACTAGTTGGAGGGTGCTACCTCATGTATCTAGGTTATAAATCTATAAAAGGTTCTTTTTTAAAAAGTAGCCACTTATCTAACTTAGATAATAAAAATACTACTTCAACTTCTGCATTTTTTAGTGGTCTCATGGTTAATGTTTTTAATCCCAAAGCAGCCATTTACTTTATTTCATTATTTTCAGTTGTCGTTTCTCCTTCAATGGAGGTTGAAAAGCTTTTTTTAATTATTGCCTTAATAATTTCAGTCCAAATGAGCTGGTATTTTACGTTTATTTTTATTGTCACTCTTCCGAGAGTAAAGGTGTTGTTTGACAGCAAGGTTTACTTAATTGACCGGTTACTTGGAGGGCTTATGTTATTGATGGGGATTTACATGTTTATTTCTTATCTATTTTAACAAACAGTTAAACAACAAACTAAATCTTGTCTGACTCAAGCAATATTCCTTTGTATGCTATTGGAGGTCCTGCCACAGGAGAGGTTCCTATAACTAACTATGTCCGCTCATCAGCTACACAGGCAAAAAAAATAGTTGACGACATTGCTTTTTCTTTTCGAAAATCAGATAAAAGGCTACTTAATCATTATGTGTAAATATAAGGAAATTATTGCTTTTTGTATCTTCTTTTCTATTTCATTTGTTTTTATGTCAAAAGTCGTAAAAAATGTTGATCCAATAGTTTCTACATTTATTACCTATGGGATAGCTACAGTTTTTTTTACTCTGATTAATATAAAAAATCTAAGGGAAACATTAAATATTCTATTAAGAGAAAAAATGCTTGTATTTAAAATTAACATTTCTACTCTTATGAACACATTATTAGCGTTCTATGTTGTTTTATATATTAGTCCAATAGCTTACATAATCGTTTTTTTCTCTGGTCTTTCATTCTTTAATTCTCTATATAATTATCGAGATGTTAGATCTTTAGAAATGACGATAAACATGTTGGCTATTAGTCTCGCAGTATTCATATCATTCTTGATGTCTAATGCAAACTTAGTCGACACAATAACAGGTGTTACTTTAACACTTACCTCAACAGTCTTTGCCTCTTTCTATATGAGAGAAAGTGCCATGCTCCATACTAAAACAGATATATCAGTTCCACAGATCCTTTCAATTCGCTTCTATTTGGTAATAGTTTTGTGTGGTTTTTACAGTGTCTATTCGATTAGCCATCAAAGTATTAGCACCAGTGATTTGTCATTACTATTTTTGATTTCAGTAACAGGGAGCATTGTTCCTTTGTTTTTAATGCAAAAATCAATAACAACTTTGGGCCCTAAGTTAACTGCTCAATTTACTCCACTTACTCCAATTTTGTGCTTGATGTTTATGGCACTCATAGAAAAACAGCATTTCTCTATTTTAGAAATCAGTTTAACATTTTTAATTGCGTTAGTGATGTTGTGCCAATTAATTTTAAAACCAAATAATATTAAGGATAAGAACGATGAATAAGGCAATTATATTTCTTTCTACTAGACAGCTAACCCAAGTAAATTTTCAACCCTGCCTTTGAATGGTTATGACTTATTACTTATCGCCTCAAAAGAGGAGCATCTTGGCTTACCCAGTACAATCTCATCTTGTTTTTCACACAAGTATACTGTCTCTATCGAAGCTAATGACGGAGTGATTATTGAATACAATACTGAAGAAATTTTCTCGATAGTAAAGCCAATTAGAGATCAGTATGCTGAAGTTTATTTTGTTAGTTTTGACGAAGGTTGCGTAGAGCTGACAGATTCATTGCGCCAAAATATAAGAAATAGTGAAAATTTAGAGCGATTTAGAGATAAAATTACTATGAAAAAATGGCTCAAAGACAAAAACGTACCAATACCATTATTTCTTGATGCTTTACCTGAAAACTCTAGCTTCAGTAAAGTTTGTGAAACTGTGGGATTGCCATTTGTAATTAAACCTGTTTTTTATCAAACTAATCTAGAAGCGTAACTGCTTGAATAACCTGTTTTAAAATAAATTGAAGTTCGTTTTTATAGTCTGCTCTAAATTTTTCATCAGACAGGCTATCTCCAACCCTCCAATAAATAGCATAAAGGAGTACTTTCGTTATTTTCTCTCTTAGATCAATCAATTCAGCGCTATTACCTGGTGTGGAATACTGACTAAGAAATGAATGGTAACAATCATTCATTCTATTGAAGTTATTAATTACGATATCTTGCGATGGTTTAATGTATGTGAATCCACTCTTATCTTGTACAATACTTACAGATTTAGTGTAGATAATGCAATCATCAATGATCAGCGTAATTTCTTTTAAAAAAGCACTTTTATTATATTCGTTATTATCTTCTTCCTGAACTGACAACCACTTGTTAGATATCTTATAACCTAGCCCTCTTACAGTGACAATAAAGTCTTCTACCATCACGCTTTTTAAAAGAGTTCTTACTTTAAATATATACTTATTTGCAATTATGCTATTTGAGCAATCATCCATGTGGTATTTTGATTTCTGTTCTTTAATTAAATTCGCTATCGTTTTGTAACTAATCACAGAGGTTTTTAAAGTCAAAAGCTGTATAAAAACAGCGAAAACGGCTGAATCTTGTATAAATAATTCACGCCCTGAAGAACTTAAAGTTTTGAGGTGGGTGTCTAAGGTTATTAATTTAGTCGTTTCGATGTTTTTGAATTTTATTAGGCTCATTACAACTCCAGGCTCCATCTGTCCACGAAAAGTGTTTTATTAAAATCTAATCAAGTAAATATAAGGAATAGTAGCATTACTTTATGACTTCAATATAACAAGAGTTTTTTATTGGACCTACGTATTACGTTAATTAGATCAAATTTAGTTAACTGCATGAAAAAATATAAAATATTATTTCCGCAACGCCATGGGTCGAGTCTTACCTTTTGCTATTATGAAGATGAGAACGAGTTAAGTTTTTTATCTGTCTCGCCTTTCGGCGAAAGTCACCAGATACTCCTCTTTACTATCTGCATAACTTCTACTTTTACAAAAGTCGAAGCATTACGCCAAGCTTTAGCAAAACATGCTCGCATTACATCAGTAAAACTAAGAGAACAAAGCTCTATATGCGTTATATCGATGGTCTTTATCACCAATAGTCTGCTTAATAAATAACACAAAAATACAAATTTATACACAATTTTTGCCCTGCAGCGAATGACACATCTCATTTTCTCAAAGCGATAAGTGAAAATATCAATCTTCTTTTTGATTCAAGCATTTCTTATTATAAAATAGGGATTGGTTTCATAAGGCCATCAACAATGGAGCTTGCTTATTCTACAACAGAAAATGCCTCGCCGATGAATGTGCTTGAAAAACTAATCGACACTATGAAACAAATAGTGCTTTTTATGGCACAAGGAATAGATGAGAATGGGCTATGAGGCCAAAGTTACTGACATCTCAATACAAGACCAACTGGAAGCATATTCCACATATATCTTATTAAACAATTACCCTAAAAGGATTTTTTAATGAAAACGATCGCCACTATAATAATTCTATCTTTGTTTTCATTCGAGGCAACAGCGAAAAATGAAACAAACCAATCATTCAGTAAGGCTAAGAAACAGCTAGAAACAGGAGTCTATTCAGATAATCGAGTTACGCTTTATTGTGGAGCCTCATTTGATGCCAAGAAGAACATCACTCCACCAACGGGTTTCCACACTGATAAATATATAAAGCGCTCTAAGCGAGTCGAATGGGAGCATATCGTTCCAGCGGAAAACTTCGGTCGAACATTCAAAGAATGGCGTGATGGGGATGCATTGTGTGTCAGTAGTAAAGGCAAGTCATTTAAAGGGCGTAAATGCGCAGAAAAAGTGAATAATGAATATCGCTATATGCAAGCAGATATGCACAATTTGTTCCCGGCGATTGGGGCTGTGAATGCACTGAGAAGCAATTATAACTTTCAGATGCAGCCAGGAGTGGAAAGTGACTTTGGTAGTTGCGCTATGAAAATAAATGACAGAAAGGCTGAGCCGCCTGTTGATGCTCGTGGCCGAATTGCCAGAGCTTATCTCTATATGGATGAGGCCTATTCAAGATATAACATGAGTAGTTCACAAAAACAGTTAATGACTGCTTGGGATAAAATGTATCCGGTGAGTGCTTGGGAGTGTATGCGCGAAAAAAATATTGCAGACATTCAAAAAAACAATAATATTTTTGTACAAAGGGGTTGTGAATAGAGGGTAACAATTTGGGCCATTTAAAATGGTCCAAGTCAACTTTTCTGTTAATTTGTAAATCAGAATTTTTCACAAACTTTGTGATTGTCAAAATTTAACTAAAATTGCTGCAGACCGAAATAATAATGATCACTATTTTTTAAAAGTCCACTTTAAACAACATTGACCAAAAATTCTATTTATGTTATATTTTGTATATATAATAAAGGAATAGAAAATGAAAATATTACTTATCGATTCAAATTTAATTTTTGGAAGTATGCACTATCTCCTACTCAAAGATGGTGAAATTAATCCTACTGTATTTTTTGACCGTTGCCTAAAAGTCATTAAAAATTCGATTAATGACCTGAAACCAACGCATGCTTTGTTTTGTCTAGATGACTTATCTCGTTCGGAGAAAAAAATCACATGCCCAGAATATAGGCTTGATTCCTTTTCACTGCCTTTGGAATTCCTACCTTTATTGCCTAATTTTATAGAAAATCTTAAATTAATTAGTGTTAAATCGTTAAGTGTATCATTCTCTGAGTCACATGATATCGCCGCGACAATGGTCTCAAAGTCACGAAATGCTTCACTAGAAGCAAGTTATACACTGATGTTTTCTGATAAACGACTCTACTCGTTAATTGGAGATGATTTGATTATGTACAACCCATTTGGTGTTAATAATAAAAAATATTTCAGGCAGGAATCTTTAAGAGATGTGAGCGAATTAAGTGTATCAGCATGGTCGGATTTCATTGCACTAGCTGGATACAAAAGCAGGGGAATAAAAGGCGTTAGTGGTGTTGGTAAGAAGAAAGCGGAGAGCTTAATCTTTCAATATGGCTCTATTGACAACATGTTAAACAACATTGATTCTATTGAAATCAAAAAAGAAAGTAACACTGAATCATTTAGACGAGAAGTCGAGAGAGCACGATACCTTGTCAGCCTAAATTCTGGACTGCCTTTAGGAATAAACCTCAATCAAATAATATGCAATGCCGTATAGCAAAACGCCTCCTTTGCCTTTGCAGAGGAGGGATGCTTTACTTCCACATTCGAATCCCTTCATCAATAAGTCCCAAAATTTAACAAATTAAAATTGTTCATTTGTATTTCCTTATTATTTACCAGTTAGCCTTAAATATAATGACTAAATTAAAATTTAAATGTATAGTATAGTGTTTTTTGAGGTGTATAAAAATAATAAAGAGGTACAGAATGACTGACAAAATTAATGACGATATTATTTACGGTGGCGTTGATGATGGTCATGATGAAACCAAAGTCGTCTTAAGCAATGGTTTTGAATGTAAAATTAAATCACAAGCTAAATCGGGTGAACTGAATCAAATATCAATTGGTGATTCAGACAAAACTGTTTTCTCTTATCAAACAAATAAGGGCGAGTATATTATTGGTGACATTCGTGAATCAGACGTCACATCATTCGATGATTATCCGATTAGCGCAATGAACAGAGTTATCGTAACTCATGCATTAAGAAAAGCGGGCCTTAAAGCAGGGCAAAAGGTTTCTATTTGTTCTGGCCTGCCCATTAACCGGTTCTACAAAGGCGGAGAAATCAATCAAAAGTTAGTTAAAGCTAAAAAAGCAAACTTGTTAACTAATGATGTTTATTCTAATGATGGCCAACTACTCCATAAAATTGTTAACCACGATGTTGTTTCAGAAGGTATTGCAGCCTGGTTTGATATCATCTTTGAAAGACAGCCAGACAATTCGTTAGTTAAAAACGAACAAAAAGTAATGGAACGTATTGCCATTATTGATATTGGCGGCAGAACTACTGACATTGCAGTAATCAAAGCTGGTAATTTAGATCGTGAACGTTCAGGCACAATTGATATTGGTAATCTGAATGTACGAGAATCTGTTTTTGAGATGATCTCAGATAAATTCGATGGAATTTCTGCAACCAATGAACAAATGAACGAAGTAATGACTGATGGTCGAATTAAGTTATGGGGCCAATATCATAGCGTGAGCATCATGCTTGAAAATTCAAGAAGAATGATTGCATCTAGAATAGAAGCTAAGGCTAAAAAATTACTTGGTAGTGCTGCAGACATTGATAGAGTCGTATTTGTTGGTGGAACAGTTATTGACTTAACATCATTCATTGTCGGCTGGTTTAAAAACCAAGAGATTGCATCAAACCCTGGGAAAGCAAATGCAAATGGCATGTGTAAGTTTTCAGAGGTTATGGCACTAACAAAGTAGAATATTTAAATGCGTAGACGATACCAGCTTAATCTTCAAACAGAGAGTGAACTTGAATCTGAACTTTCTGACTACCTTGAAAGGCACCCTCAAGGTTCTAAGAGGTCAGAAGAAATCAGGCGGTTTTGTCTTATTGGCTTTCAAATGATGATAAAAGGTAAAACAGAAGAAGAATCTGTCATTAATTCTTATGATCCTGGTCTACAAAGAGTTATTTCCAATTATGCTAAATCTGAGCAGAAAAGAAACCAGGACTCAAGTCAAATATCTGAGCTAATAAACTTACTTAAAAATAAAGGTAAGTCTCAAGAAGAAATACTGCTTGAGCAACTATTATCAGGAAAAAGCAATGATAGTGACATTGTTTCTTCTTTAGCTCAGATGTTATCTGGTACGGATTCATCGAAAGACTTAAAAACCTGTGACTCTCCGCCTCCAAATGAAAACAAAGCTCCGAGTAGAAGCATTGAAACGACTATCGATGAACATGAGAAAGCGGAAGTGCCTAACGACGAAACTAATGTGGCAGGGAGTTCTTCAACGTTAACTAAGCGCTATACACCTAGTGTTAATGCTATTAATGAAGAAGTAAACGCATCTATTCCAGAGATTGAAGATGTTGATATACTTTCAGATGAACCACCATTGGATTTCCTTTTAGAAGATGAAGAAAATTCTGACATTGAAGATCCACTTGCGAGACTTGGATTCTAGATTGACCGTAGCTCATAAACTGATATATTAACTAGAAAAACAAACTAGGTATATAATATGTCCAGCAGCTACGAAAAGTCTAACAGCTCTGAATCTTTTTTATTCATAATCGGCCTTGGGGCTGCAATTGTCTTCCTTGGAATAAAGTATAATTTCGAGTATGTTATTTTACTCTGGAAGTATATCAGGCTAGCGTTTCTTTACCCGTTTACTTGGATACCTGACTGGCTTCCTTTTTATGGAAAACTAGAAATAGATAGGGCGTTTAATTATATTTTAGAAACGCCCTTCACTGACATCATGCCTATAACGGCAAAAAGAATAGATCTACATTATTTAACGTGGCTTTCATGGGTTCCTGGTTCCATCATGTTTTACTGGGGATTTAAAAGACTTTTGTCTTCAGGAAAACTATCACACCGCTACAATATGGAAGAACTTCTCGTTAAATTTGGAACAATTTACGGGGACCTGGCGCCATACCTAAATGATGATCCCCTTACAAAACCTCTTATTTTTAAAAGGGCTCAAAAATCTACCCATCAATGGGCCATGTCAATATCTCCAAGAGACTTTAGCTTAATGAATCCCCCTTTAGGCTTGGAAAAGAAATCGACTAAAAACAAGCTATTAAATGCCCCTATATGGGACGGAGACAAAAGTTTCGATCATGATTTAGCAGAAAGGGCTTTTAATGCACAGCTAGGCAAAAGCTTTACTGGCATACAACACTTATCTAAAAATGAAAGGATAGTCTTCGAAAAATTGACCAGCTTTTTGTCTATCTCGTTAGAAGACAGGGTGAGTCATTTTAAGTCTATTGCATTGCCATTACTAAAAGCTAAAAACGTTAAGGCTACGTCTACAAGCTCTTTATCGTCTGGAATGCTCAAGCTAAAAAAATTAATTGAAGAGGATATAGCTAAAGAAAAAGAGTTAGCCGTAGCCAAAAAATTAAAATTTAACCCTAAAAAATATATGCAGGTTAATAGAATTGAAAAGTTCGTTACAGACAGCGCATTAGAAAAATTATTTAAGCTAATAAAGTCGGAAAGCGTCATGACTTCACACGCATTTACTAGGTGCGGAATGATGAGATTGCTAGAAGTATCTAGAGAGAGTGGGGTGGTTGCCTCTGAGCAATTTAGGTGGCTTAAGAAAATAGACAGAACGCTTTGGTTTGGATTGTCAACAATGGGAAGAAAGGTTTCCTTTGTTGAATCTGCAGGCCCATTAGCTCACTTGCTTCTAGAGATCGATATCGGCAGACCTATTTCTCACCCTGTTACCTCTGAAGCGGTTAATGGCTTGTATATAGCCCTAGAGTGTGACGCAGAGTAATCAACATTAACAGTCTCAACAAAAATAATAATAAAGAGAACTATTTATGGCTAGTAACAAAAATGTAGTAAGAGGAGTGGATAAGGTCTCTGACCTAGATCCTAGTTTAATCGCTAGAGATACCCGTTCCTTCAGGCATCGATTTGCATCGATGTTTGTAGCAGATCAAAATGCAGGATTTGTAATGATGGTCTTTGGAGGTGGTATTACAATTTTGCCGATCCTAGGATTCACCTTGGCTTTCGACCCTTTGTTATTTTTAGGCTTCTTTTTTTGGCTCTATGCTAGAAATAAAGTCACTGTCTTGCAATACAAGACCCCTCAGAGCATTGACTCTAATGGAAATGTAATTAATGACGGTATAGCTCTCGTTGGAAATGACCTTATCGATGGCTCAGAAATTTGGTATAGCAATGACGACCTCAGGACACACATGCTCGTCTTTGGGAGTACCGGTTCAGGAAAGACAAGATTCTTGCTAGGGATTCTTTACCAAGCACTAATGTTTGGCTCAGGCTGCCTTTACTGTGACGGTAAGGGGGACAACACCGTATGGTGGCTTGTATTTACTTTTTGTCGACGGGTAGGTCGAGAGGATGATTTACTTGTAATGAACTATCTAACCGGTGGAGAGAAATTTAAGCGTGGTGCCGATAAAAAATTAGGAAAAATATCCAATACAAATAATCCTTTTGCCTTTGGTGACCACACCCAACTTAGATCGTTAATTGTTGGATTAATGAGAGAGTCTGGTGGAGATGGGGACATGTGGAAAGGTATGGCATCTGCAATGATGAGTGGACTGCTAAAGGCTCTTGTTGATATGCGAGATACAGGTGAGATTAATCTTGATGTTTCTGTTATTCGTGAACATCTACCATTAGATCAGATTGTTAAACTTGCAAGAAGAACAGATATTGATCCAATTGCTATCGCACCGATTAAAAAATACCTAGCTGAAATACCTGGTTATGTAGAAGAAGAAGCGATGGTTGGTCGCATTAACCCTAAGGTTTATGAACAGCACGGATACAGATCTATGCAGTTTTCCGAGATCCTAAGTGACCTTGAGGACACATACGGGCATATCTTTGCAGCACCTTTGGGTGAAATCGATTTTAAAGATGTCGTTTTTCACAGAAGAGTACTTTTTGTTATGCTTCCGGCTTTGGAAAAGGACCCTGATGCTCTCGCAGGTCTAGGAAAACTTGTAGTTGCGGGTGTTCGTTCAGCATTGGCTCCGGCTTTAGGACTTAATCCAGAGGGGCGTGAAGAAGAGGTAATTAAGACCAAACCAACCAACTCTAAAGTACCATTCTTTTTAATTTTAGACGAATATGGTTATTACAGCGTAAAGGGTTTTGCTGTTGTTGCAGCACAAGCAAGGTCACTTGGCGTATCCGTAATATTCGCAGGCCAAGACTATCCTAGCTTTAAAAAATCGTCACCTGAAGAGGCCCAGGCAACGATCGCGAATACAAATATAAAGATTTCGATGAAAGTTGAAGAAGATGAAACAGCCAAAATATTCATTGATCGCGCTGATGATGCGAGTGTAAATGTAACGGCAGGCTCTGAAAGGACTAATGACGTTCTATCTACAAATTATAAAGACAGTGAGCAAGTTAGGATTGAGAAGGTTAAGCGTGTTAGTTATCGTGACCTTGTTAGTCAAAAAGCAGGCCAGGCTCATGTGTTATTTGGTGATGAATTATGTCGTTCTCAACTATTTTATGCAGAACCAACTAACTCACCTGAAGCATATCTGAATAAGTTTGTAATGGTCAATAATCCTAGTAAAACTAGAATAGACGCGATTAATAATGCATTCGGCACTCTTCAAGATCACTTTAATAACGCTAAAAATAAAGCAGAAATGAGTGAACAAGAAGAAGATGTGGAAGAATTCTCGAATGAGTCTAATGATATTGGTTTATCTAGCTTAATATCTGACTATAAATTGTCGGTTTCCCGTGGCGAAGATAATCTTAACTCTGCAATACTAGCAACCGGCTTTGCTGAATGGAGAGAGAACAATAAAGATGCACAACTTAATGAAGATGCTCGAATTGCAAATGAGGTGAAATCCAATCAGACTAATCAAAAAATCGAAACAGCCACTCCTGCTACTGACTCTGCAAAATCTCCTTTAGAGCTTGAAAGCCTATTGAAAGATCAAGATGAAGAAATGCTTGTTGCTATTGATACCAAAGAAACCCCTGATTCGTCTGTAAAAAATGAAGCCAATGAGTTCAGCAAGAGCTTTGAAAAACTTTTAACTGAAACCGTTGTTAATGACATTGAGAAAAAAGCAAACAGGCCACTTACTCAAAGCGAAAGACAGAAATCAGAGCCAAGAAATGCACTTGAGCAAATTGAGAAAATTTCTGGTGCCAGTGAAACAAAAGCGAAAGAGGAATCTAAGCGCGGAATGGATATACTTAGTCAACGAAGTAGGTACCCAACAAACCCAACTCCGAGCAAAAAGACTAAAGAGTTCCACTTAGATTTAGTTTACAACTTAATTCATGAGGTAGACACAACTGAAGCTTAATTTGTCCCGCAATTGCGGTTTTTAACGACACCTCTTCAACCCACAAAGGCCAATTATATTGGCCTTTGTTTTTAAATGTGATATACTAAGTTAAGTATAAATTTAGGAGATTGAAAATGTCAGAAGTCAAACAAAAGCCAAGTGGTGGAATGATCTTTTACCCTCAACAATATAAAATAAATCAAGATATTAATTTATCTTATGCAATTGGGGTTAACCACAAGGATCAGAAGTTTGCAGTGCTAATAATCCCTACAGAAGCTAACCAACAAGCTGCTTTGATAGGTAGCTCGGCGAAAACAATCCCAACTTTATCTGAGTTTGCTCAGACAAGTAGACGAGCTCAAAACCCTTGTTTTGCTGAACTGGATAATTGCATAAGAAAGCCTTCTGGCATTATGGTTTTAGAACAAATCGAATACGATAAAGAACGAAGCAAATCTGGTGACTTCGAGGGATTACATGTATATGTGGCAAAATGGGCTAGCGTGATCAGAAATGACGATGAAATGCCTAGAAGCCCTGTGGGCCCAGGTTATATTGAAATCGGGTTTAGAAAATCAACTGATCCCAGTGTGAATGAATTGCTTACTCAATACCAAGAACTAAGTATTCCTGAATTGAATCAACACATATCTCCACTTAGCTTAGATGAGCAACGAAAAACGCTCTACAAGCTGATCATGAAAGCTCAAAAAAAATGGTTTACGATCGTTATGTTGAGACACAAAGAAATCTGTTTGATTAACCCTGTTACGGATTCTGCAATCAAAGATTTTGCAAGACAAATGATGACAAAATATACTATTAAAGGCATGTACGGAGGGGTTCAATTTAGAGTTCGTAATGGTAACACAGTAATTAAAGGGCTAAGTCGAGCATGTAATATGCAATACAATTATAGCTTGAAATGTCTATCGGACATGGAGGAAGTCTTGAACAACTTCATGAAATTCTATGGGAATAAAATGTATCGTGAAGTTAAAAACAATAACTACATCCTTGAGGCGATTCCTACAATCAGAATTAACTGTGGACCTAATGGTACGGACAAATTCAACAAAGAATTTGATGGACATGAAACTGCCAAAATCATGAAAACGTATGTGCCAAAAGAATACCATGAAATGCCAAATCCTAATGTCATTAAAGATAATAACTTTCTTTTTGCAGACATTGCGGTCAGGTTGTATGAGGTTCCTGCGCATAAGAAAGATGCTGGAAACATTCTCGTATCAACAGTTCATGCCTTTACGAGACCAAAGGGAAATTTCCTTACAATGGATCAAAACGGAGATAGCACATATTATTTACCAAAAGAGCCTGAAAATATGTAGTTAATTCATAGAAATAGACACTTTCGATGACCGTGTCTATTTCTACCAGCCAAAAAGTTAAATCAACCAACAAATTAAAGAGCCTAATGTTGGCTCAACTCTGTTTTACAAGGTAAAAAACTACTGATAGAATGACATAAAGCCTATTTTTATGCATATTAAGTGAATTTGATGAAAAAATTAATCAATAGTTACAGCCACAACAAAACACACAAACAACTTTTCAAGTTAGTTAAAAAAATTAAATCAATTGAAAACTTGACCATCGAAAAAATTAAAGCAGGAAAAACCTACCCTCAGTTTACTCAAGAATTTAAAGATCGAATTAGTTCTGGTGAAACATTAGATGCAATTCTCCCAGAAGCTTTTTCGTTGTGTCAGGCCGCATCCCTAGATGTTATGGGCATGAAACACTATGACGTACAATTAATGGGAGGCGTAAGCATTCATAAAGGCTCTGTTGCTGAAATAAAAACTGGTGAGGGTAAAACATTGGTTGCCACACTACCAGCCTACCTTAATTCCTTATCGGGTAACCAAGTCCATATCGTAACTGTAAACGACTATTTAGCAAAAAGAGATGCAGAGATCATGAGACCGCTTTATGAGGCGCTGGGTCTAACAGTTGGTCACGTTGAGTCAAAAATGGAAACAAATGAACGAATTGCTAATTATAAGTCTGATATCTTGTATGCAACAAGCAGTGAACTCGGGTTTGATTATCTGAGAGACAACATGGCAATGAATAAAAATGAATTGCTACAGAAAAAAGGTCTTAACTTCGCAATTGTTGATGAAATAGATTCTATTCTTATTGATGATGCAAGAACACCGCTTATTATTTCTGGACAAGCAGACCTAAATGAAAAAATTCCTTTATTTATGAATAAAATTGTTCGGGATTTCAGTGTTCATTGGTGGAACGATAAAAATGACATTGAATTATTTGATGTCAAAGAAGACATTATTATTAATGAAAAAAAACAGGATGCTAAACTGTCTGAGTCAGGATTCATTAAGCTAGAAGAAGCCCTGGTGAAAAACAACATTATTGCCTCTGAAAAAGAACTTTACTCTCCTCAAAATTTAATGCTTGTTGATGCATTAACAACGGCAGCACGTTCGGCATACCTATACAAAAAAGAAATCCACTACATTGTAAGCAGCGATCAGAAAATTCAAATTATTAATCAAAGTACTGGCCGACTAGAAAGTAGCAGAAGATGGTCGGGAGGCTTACATCAATCTATTGAAGCCAAAGAAGGTGTCCAAATAAATCCAGATAGCCAAACTCTAGGCTCAGTGTCTTTACAAAACTTCTTTAGACTTTACGATAAGTTAAGTGGAATGAGTGGGACAGCCCAAAGTGAAAGAGAAGAGTTTGAAAGCACTTATGGTATCGGTGTCGTAATTATTCCAACACATAAGCCCATTATCAGAAAAGATTATGCGGATGAAATATTCTTGACTCAAGAAGCTAAAATAAACGCAATAGTGTTGAAAATTAAAGAAAAGAGAAAAGTGATGCAACCTATCCTTGTCGGCACTAGCAGTGTTGAAGAATCGGATGAAATTTCTCAAAAATTAAATAACCTATCGATTTCACACCGCGTCCTTAATGCTAAAAGTCACGCATTAGAAGCAGAAATAATCTCAGAAGCGGGGAGACCTGGTTCTATCACAATTGCAACCAATATGGCTGGTCGTGGAACAGATATACTGCTTGGTGGTAACTTAGGGGACATGATTGCCAACTCTAGTGATCCAACTGATGATAAGGCGGTAGAGATGATTAAGATGTCTTGGAAGTCAATCAATAAAAAAGTATTGGAACTTGGTGGACTCTATGTGATCGGAACGAGCAGGAATGATTCTAGACGAGTTGATGACCAGCTTATTGGCCGAGCAGGTAGACAAGGGGACCCTGGCGCTTCAAAATTCTTTATTTCTTTTGATGATAAGATCATGAGGCTGTTTGGAGACGGCAAATATACTTCTGCCATCAAAGCGCTTGGCTTAACCGATGATGAGGGATTATCCCATCCATTAATCAGTAAAGCAGTACGTAGCTCTCAAGCTAAAATAGATGCACAACACAGCTCTATGCGAAAAGAGCTTCTTAAGTTCGACAACATTACAAACTCGCAAAGAATGGCTATTTATGATTACAGACAATATGTTTTAAGTTCAAATGACTCATGGAAAGATGTATACAGACTGACCTCTGATGTATTTTTGGTGCTTAAGAACAAGTTCTTACCATCGGACTCTATGCTTGAAATGTGGGATATACAGGGCATGCAAGCTGCTTTATATGAGTATTTTGACATTGAATTTGACTTGATTGCTATCTGTAACAATGATGAGTATCGAGATGAAGAAGTTATCTATGAGCTGTTAGAAAAACTAATAAAATCGACCATTAATAACTGGGCTTTTAAAGTTGACGAGAAGTTAAGGGAAAGTATCTCTAAGCAAGCCCTATTGGTTTCTATTGATAGCCAATGGAGAGAGCAAATTACCGACTTAGAACAATTAAGAGAAGGAATACATCTTCGAGGTTATGCCCAAAAAGAACCGCTTCAGGAGTTCGGCAAAGACGCACTCGTATTGTTTGAAATGATGACCAAAGAAATAAAGGCGAGTTTTGTTAAAACATGTTTCCTTGCATTCCCAGATCAAATAAGGGAAGAAGAAGCAGAACTAAATAAAATTACTGAGAAGTTTAAAATCGAAGATTAATTTATCATTTCGGCAACTGTTACTGGTTGCCGAATATAGATATAATATCTATAAAAAGGGTATAAATTGAAAAATAAAATAAAAAAAACGATTATCGTAGCTTTGCTGGCCTCTTTACCAAGTATTACCTTTGCGAGTACAAGCTGCTATACAGAGGCCGAGAATTTTGATGAGGGATCAGCAATTGGAGGGTTTGATAAAGAACAAGCTATTTCAGATGCGTATGATGCGCTACAAGACCCATCTCAAGACCTTTACGCTTGTTACATTCAGTCTGCTACAGAAAGCCCCAAAGCTGTGATTGAAGACCATTGTGGATGCTTGGAGGCGGTTGAGGAAAGCTGTAAGTTTGAATTTGATAAAGGCTCTCTCTCTATTACTGCATCTGGAGGAGCAAGTGCAACCTGGTGTTCTGCATTTTCGTTCATGGCTTATTTGTAATGGAAAAACGATTAATTCTGCTGACTCTCGAACAGGATTAATCGTTTAAAAGAGGCTTAACAACAGCATAAAAATGCTTAATTCTTTTAATACTATAATGAAGAAGAAACAAAGCAATTAAAAACACAATAACCATTAAAATTGATGTGGCCGTAAATATTGCAAACAACATTAAAGCGGCGACAACTAAACTTACTTCGACAAAACTTAATAAATTAAGATATAACAAAAACTTTCCCCTAAACAGCACTTGGGCTTTCATTTTGATTATTTTGAGATTCCATGCGCTCTCTTGTATGCTTTTTGACGAGTTCAACTTCTGCCTTATCAAACTTGACCTGCAGCACCTTTTTCTTTATACCCATATGCTTCAACTTAAGCTCCATGAAGAAATAAGAGTTAAAGATAATTGTGAAGAGCATAACTAGAACAGATAAACAGAAAACCAATTGAATAAAAACAAACGTTCCCAAGTACCCTGCAAAAAAGAAGTACGAAACAAGGATGAATCCCATACAAAAATTTTCGATAGCAGATATAAGTCCAACCGAAAGATATTTTGTTTTATCTGTTATTTTGTCTTCGTCATAAGGTTTTACAATCTTTCTTGCCATCATCTCAAAAAAACTCAAAAACTTGTCCACTACAGCACTCCCAAAAAAGGAGGGATTTTACCCTCCTTTTCATTCAAAAAACAACAATTAATTGACGAATTAACGGCTCTCGACAATACTATCAATTAGACCATAGGCAACAGCATCTTCAGGGGTGAGAAAGTTATCACGATTAGTGTCCAAAACAACCGTTTCATAATCCTTTCCAGTGTTCTCTGATAGGATTTTATTTAACTTGGCTTTAACTCGCGCCATTTCATTTGCATGAATTTCAAAGTCAGAAGCCTGCCCCTGAAAACCGCCTAAAGGCTGGTGGATCATAACTTTAGCATTAGGAAGAGATGAACGTTTACCTTTAGCGCCACCAGCAAGCAAGAAAGCACCCATTGAACATGCTTGACCTGTAACAACAGTATGAACATCAGGCTTAATAAACTTCATCGTATCATAAATAGCCATGCCTGCTGAAACAGAGCCACCCGGCGAGTTAATATACATATAAATGTCTTTATCACTATTCTCACTTTCTAGAAATAGCAATTGTGCAATGACGGCATTTGCCATCATGTCATTAACTTCTCCAGTACAAAAGATGACTTGTTTATTTAGCATTGCAGAATAAATATCAGACACTCGCTCTTGAGTGCCATTTGATTGAATAACCGTTGGTACAAAATTCATATAAAAACCTTTGTAATTGATAACTTATAACTAAATATATCTAAATATATGATTTATGTCAATATCAGAGGGAAGGTATGAGCATATCACGCTCAAATTCATTTGAATGACCAATCTTGCAATCTGGAGGAGTTATTTTCATGTTTAAATCTATTCCAAATCCCCAAATGAATTTATTATTTTTATCTGGGATGTCAATATTCCAAACACTATCTATTCTATTAATTCTCTTTCCCTTCATTTTCAAAGTATCAGATGAAAAAGATATTTTAGAATTACTACTTATTTTAGTCATTATGGGCACTGGGGAACTGTACTTTTCAAGTGTAACGCGATCGTAATATTCATTTATCTCTAATGAAGCGTCTTTTAGCTCTGAAAAGTCCTTTATGAGTGAGGAAACAATAGCAGTAACAAACTTTGTTTTAGATTTGTCGCACCGATTGTACCGATATGACTCTACAATAAAGTTAACTTCCTCTTCATCTATATTGGCTATAATAAATGGAATTTCTGACAAGGTAACCGATGACACCACCGCAGATGGCTCACCCCTAATGTCAACTCTCTCATATAACTTATCCAGCAGGACCAGCTCTTTCCCTTTAACCTTTATTGGGAATCCATTAAGTAATAATGCTATGGCTTTTAGCGATACATCTTCGTTTTGCGACGATTTATTAATATTAGGGTTGTGCTGGTACATATAAAAACCAAGTGAGTGAAAGGGCTAATAAGAATAGCACACATCGTGTGCCAAAATTAATAGCTAATGGGCAGGTTTATTTTCAGCAGACAGCCTATCTTGCTCCTCTTGCTTTGTCATACGAATAAATTCAAGTGCTTCAGGAGAAGTATATGTCATCAAGACCGCTTCATAAGGCTTTGAACCTTTTTCAATGAAATCAAAATACAGATCAATAAACTCTTCATAAGGAGGAACATATTCAACCCCTTTTTCGACCGCCAGGTTACCGGGTGATTGAATATCATCATTATTGTTTGAGGCATAATTAAACAGGGTAAGTGGCTCACCATAATTTTCAATTGCAGTAATGGCTTCCTCTTTTGTTTCTAAGCTTTTTATTTGAGACTTTAGAGTCATATCTGCATTAGCTGAACAAACAAAGGTAGATAATGCCAACATAATGATTATTGCTTTTCTTTTCATTCAAATACTCTTATTTTTTTTAGGAACAAATGATACAACGTTACTTTTAGGTAAAGAAACCATAATGCCTTTATGTCCAAATAATGAAAACTGGAATTTCTTTTCGACTGACTTTCCTTCTTTCATCAAAGTTCCGTAAGCATTTTCATTGGAATCAAACAAAATAGGGTTTTCTTTATTGTCGGATATATAGTTTCTAAATTCATTTTCGTAAAATGAGCCAACAACTAATTCCTTAAGGAGGCTTTGCTCATCTTCTGACAGGGTCTCAGCGCTTATTTGGAAGTAAGCAAGAAACCCATCAGGGACAGACTCAGTACACATCTGTGAAGCTCTGATTAGCCCAATGATCTTTTGACCTGCATGTTCTATATCAGGAGTATTATCCATTACAGCTTTACCTTATTTTTTGAAATTGATAATGCTATTTGATTAGTCATTCTCATAAAGAGAATAAGGTTTGCCGATATTAAAAGACTGGCAATGCCCACTTCAATCATTTTACCATTTTCAAGTGCTGCGTGGCCAATGAGACCAGGTATAATAGTAACTGACAAGAAAGACGCTAAGGCCGTTATGATCAAAGGAATATATTTAGCGAATCCGTAACTCGACTTAGCAGATTTAACAAATCGCTTTTCATTTTGGCTCATTTTATCGCAGGACTCAACGATGACTTGTCTAATAGAGAAAACAACACGGCTTTGATAGTAAAAGGCCGTCAGGAAAATCACTAAAGGAGCAAAAGCTATTAACATAGAGCCGATTGCGAAGTTGCTGTATATCAGCTTAGAGCCAAAGTAGATGGCTGCAAAAGTTCCTGCAACGGCTGTTGTGGTTAACAAAACACCACTCGCAATCTTCAACATTTTATTGGTTATAAACTTAGTCATAATAAACCTTATATAATCGAATCATTGTCTCCTAATATAAATCTAAAATCTTTCGACAGAAGTTGCGCTGAGACGACCAGAAGAAAAGTATTGCCTCCGGTCACACAAAATCAATTTTATCGTACTAATGTTTATAGTGCCAATCAATTAAAATGTCAATAGGCAAGGTCAAGTAGATTTTCATTTATTTCAATTCCTAGCCCAAACTTTATGATCATCAACGACATAAAAATATAGGATATCGAAGGACCAAAGGCCATTCTTCTCCTTTTTTGCAGCATGCAAAAACAAAAGAAAACGAAGGGCGAAAAAACAAAGGTCCATGCTAGCCCAAATAATCCAAGCCAGGCTGCAGAAGCGCAGAAAAGTTTGGCATCACCCATACCTATTGCATCGCCCTTTCCCAATGGCCTGAAAATCACGTTTAAAGCAGAGATAATAAAGTAACACAAAACGATGGAGAGCAAAGTGGCCAGCATGTCAGCGCTATCGAACGCGGCATGATAAATCAGACCTGACCAAATCAGAAAGTACACGAGCGGGTCGGGAATGATTTCTATTTTTAAATCTACTGATGAGATAACAAATAGAAAAGTAAAAACAATGGACAGTAACGCTGCATTACCGAAATCAAAATAAGTAAACATCAGTCCATATACGGCTGCAAAAATAATCTCAACCAATATATACCTAACTGAAATTTTTTGGTGGCAACAAGCTGACTTGCCTTTTAAAAACAGCCAGCTAAGAACAGGAATGTTTAGGTAAAAAGGAATAGGTTTATTACACCTGGGGCAGTAAGAGCGTTTATCTGATATTTGGTTAGTTTCAGAAGATAACTCTTTATGTTTATTTATTTTTATATTGAAATATTCGAGGACTTCAAAGGAAGAGTTTATTAGTTCGCTTTTTAGTTTTATAGGTGTTCTGTAGCAAACTACGTTTATATAGCTTCCGACACACACTCCTACTAGGATGGCTAGATAGGATATAAAAAAAGGGTTGATTTGATAGAGGTTAAAGATAATTTGATGCATTAGCGCGATCCACTTTTATTATTATTATTATTTTACATATTATTCTATCTGTTGGTGATTATGTCAAATTAATGAATGGGGAATGCAATTATTGATAAGGAGGAGTGTTTATTACTGCTCTAAAGTAACTTATAAAGCAGTAAATAACAGGTTTGAAGGTTCGACGTTAAGCTTTTTAGTATTTATTGGAAAGCGCAATATTGATCTTAGGCCCTAATATATTAATACACTCTTGAATGCTGTCATTAAACTTGAATCGTGCTGGATTTAGTTTAATTATGTCAGCAATTGCTTTTCTGTCTGCCTCGCCAAGGATTTTTGAGCCACATATCGAATTAGCATATACTAAGTTGACGACATCTATACGGCTCTCACGGACGTAGTCATCAAGCGTTTCCATAGGGAAGTCGAGTAAAAATTCAAGACAGTTATTGGCAACTTCTTCTGCAGATACAGGATCATTAAAGTCTAACGCTTTTTCTTTAGTAATCTCTTGGATTTGTAAAGCAAGCTGCTCTAAAGTCGCTTCAGAAGAAAACTTAATATGCTCACGAACTAAGTCCCTGATAGTTGGCTTAGATGAGATGTTATTGTTTTGAAATTTTGCGTCAATTAGTGTGCCGTCTAATAGTTTTAATTTAGTAAAGTAAGAAATGCCATTACTAACAATATCGATAAACATATTTGTTTGTGTATCTTCCACAAAAAACACTCTGTTAAAATTATTTTTATTTATTTTACTGTTGTTCATTTCATTCATTTATTCACCGACCTTTAGAATTAAACTATCATTTGTGTTCTTCATTGTAATTGATAAATTACTTTTAATATCATCAACATAAACTGAAGAAATAGTTGCATTGGACAAACTATATCCAATTACATCTTGCGCACTATAAAAGAGTGATCTCTCAAAAGCGCCGTAGTATGCCGAATAAACATTAGATACGTCAAGTTTTATAAGTCTTGGGCTTCTGATTCCTACGTAACCATCTGATTTATTGAGATAAGTATCCATCTCAAATATCATTGTTACTTTGTTTTTTTGTATAATACTGTCATTAATTGAAATGTTACCAACCAGAGTTACCTTAGAACTTCCTGGATTATTGGTATTTAAAAAGTCGACTTCAGCATTATCGATGATAATTTTATAGTTATAATTCTTTGAATCCAATGCATTAGAAACATTACCTACATTGGCTTTTACAATGGAATTTATTAAATTATCTGATGCTTCACTTTCTGTTATCACTGTTTTGCATCCAGTAAGAGCGAAAACAGAAATCAAGATCATGCCGAAATAGTTCAAATGTATTTTCATTGTTAAATCCTATGGTTTGCCAGTTAAAATAATTAAGTATATATTATAGATTAATCCGTTTCAAAATTTGATTCAATACCTACAGGCTTCCTAGGAAAATTATGTGCGCCGGAATTTGCTATTTAGTAACAGAAACAATTAACGAAAATGAAATATCTCATCAATTCAAAACAAATAAATACCATGAAGCAATTTCAGACTGGTTACTCAAAGTACGATCGCCAATTTCAAACCATGTTAATAGAAGCTCCTGGCAGACAGATGTCAGTATTGACATAAAATCAAATCCCACAACATTTAAAATTGATGGGTTTATTGATTATGATGTGAATATATTAGATAAAAAAACGAATAAGTTACTTATCAAAATAAGTATTACAACTCATCTTTATAAACACATCTCTGAGATGACATCTAAAGGGAAAAACATAAGACACTATCAAAGTAGCTCTTATCTTAAAACCAGAATAATGATTGAAAACAGAATTAGGGAATGGGTCGGTAATGACGCAGGCGCAATATCTGTACTAGCTTGTTGCGCATCGTCAAATCCTGATCATATTTTTTGGCTTGAGCAAGGTATACAAAATAAATCATTAGGTTTAGAAATGTAGACATTCAAACATCAACACCAAATTTACCGGGTGTGGCGATGTTGTCTCACCTCCTTTGTTGCTGCCTATAATCACCATCATATATATCTCTCATGTAAGTCCATATTTTCTTTGCCCCTGCACACTCAGCAGATAAACCATCAAAGAGAGGCATATAGCTGGGCCCGCCTTTACATTTATTGTAAAACTCACAACCAATGCATTCTTTTACTCTCACTGAGTTTTCCCAACGCAACAGCATTTTCCTGCTTTTAGACTGCATCATCTCGCTGACTGTTTGCACATTCAGGTTACCAATGAACATTCTAGGTACATCACTGTACAGAACATCTGTGGTGCAAGTGCCGTCTGCATTAATTGACAGCATGTTCGCGGTGTTCTTAACATTAAAAAATATCGATTCTTCATTATAAATGGCTTGTTGAATTGCTCCAATCTGAATGCCTAATGCTTGCATCTCTTTACCATGCACTTCAGCAAGTTCAATAATATAATCAGAGAATTCTTCATAAGTCGTCGTCGTTTCGACTAATGGACTCCCGTACATATTAAACCTTGGGTCCTTCATAAACTCTTGAAAGTCGATACTATGGTCAAACTCCCAACATTGAATTTTTGTCTCCCTAATTACTTCCATGAGCGCGTCAACACCCAGATCAATTGTTTCCTTGTTTAACTCAACGTTTACAACGACAGTGATCCCAGCTTCATGTGCTTTTTTAATGTTTTGCTTAAACCTTTTTTGATAAAGCTCTGCATCACCGGTTAAAGAATATTTTTTATCCAGTGCATAGGTGGTTTCAAATTCACTGCCCATATATTCATGACAAATTTTAATAAGCCAATCGGGTAACGAATAACAATTAGCCACCATTGTTGTTCGGCAGTTTGGAAGCTTTGACTTAACTAATTCAAGCATATTCCGTAAGTTTTTCTCTCCTATAAGAGAAAGCTCTCCGCCTTCAAAAATAACAACTGACTCATAATTAGGGTCTTGAAAAAAAGGGTCAGTAATCGCTTTTTCAATAAATTCAAGAGGCAACAATTCTTTTTTATTTCTTACTTCTTCAGTTAAGTAACACCGAGGGCAATTTACATTGCACTGCCTGGTCACATTAAGAAATAGAATTCTAGTTAACTTACTCATTCAGGTGAAAATCCTTATTATAAATTTCTTTTAATATACGAAAAAAAGTCGTTTTAATCAATTTTTTGCTTTTTAATTAATTAATAGTGGAGGGCTTGAATTAAACATTTCAGCATAGCTATTAAACATCATCTTTTTTTCATGCTTCATGTACGGAGATTGATTCATATTTAGATCACAATACATCCCATTCTTACTTTTATTAAAACCTAAACCAAGACGGTGACTGATACTTTTCTTATTTAAAAAGGATTTAATAGGCGCAGAAAATAAACTCCAAATTAAAGATCTATAAGAGCCTGTTACCTGATATACAGCATAAGGAACATCTTTATTGTGATGCTTCTCTTTACCGCTTAATGTAGTTAATAGACGGTCTACTTCCTGTGTTATCTGCTCTTTATAACGATAAACGGTACTTCTGTGCTTTCCACTTATTCTTGATATTTCAGAGTACGTGACTTTTTTTCCTATTTTAACCAGTGTTGCTACTGCAGCCGATATCAGTTGAATCGTATTGTTTTTAACTATTGAGTGTGTTCTTTTGGCTGAGGCAACTTGCTTTTGCTCTATTGACTCCCCGTCAGAAAACTCCATGGTTTTTTGCCTTTGATTACCGGTGTATCTAAACCATGTGAATCTGGCTACAGACTTTGCAATGCCTTCTACTTCTTTCAGGGGCATGGGAACAGAACATATGCTTTCATTGATTGCCATAGCTTCAGTCTGAAGCAACTTAAGCCAGTCGGGGTACGTTATGCTTTCTTTTGCAGACAACACTCGCTTATAGGACCAGAGACGAAGATTCTTGAACAGACTCATATTCCGTTCACCTTCTTCCGCGTATGCTATTTTTTCAGTGCACTTTAAATCGAATGACGAAGACATAAAGAGTTCTTGATTCAGCATATCCTTAAGCTCATTCAGTGAATAAACAGCATTATGGATTTCAAATCGACTCCAGTTGTCAGATAAAGGATTCCAAGAAATCACTTTGCTTCCAATAAAATTTGGATCAGCACTAGGGATAGTCGCTATCAAAGCTCTTTTAACTGCATCTAGGAATCGTTGAGGCTTATTTCGCGCATTCATCCCGGTATAGACAGGATCAATTGCATAGAATATCTGGTAGTGGCCGTTTTCGTTGCTCTTTAGTACGATGTTCGGCGCAGGGGCATCAATATGCCTATAAAACTCTGGTTGTTCATATAGGAAAGTTGAATCAATCCCACAATCAATATCGAGAACTATCCATGACGTTTTTATTGGATTATTAGCCTGGATGTATTTATAGCTTTCCTCAATATCTTTTTTACCGAAATGGCACATGTTTTTAACATTTGCCACATAAGGTCTATGAGGAAGACCATCTCTAAATCTACTGTTAAACCAAGCATTCAATGAACTCGCCTGGACAATATTACTATTAAAATCTTGCATCATTAAACGTGCTCACGATTAATAAATGCAATTGATGAAAATGAAATCATAAATGCGCTCATATTTAAAGTATAAAAACCATACAATGGTATTGCTTTCAAACAAACAGTGCGCTACGATCTCAGTTGTCTGTCTCTTTTCTTTGAAAAAAAGAGTTTTATTTTTTTTGAGGTCAAGACGAGCATTTAAATGTTGGAAGCATTTATCTGCTTTACTGTTTGTTTAAAAAGCTAGCCTTCGGGTTAGCTTTTTTGCTTTCTGGCTGTCCAGAAATTAATAAAAACGGCATGTCGACCGTTTAAAACTGACACACCTTAGAGGTTATGACTCTAAAAACCAATCTTTTATTTGAAAAAATACTTATTTTTATACTTCATTATAAAAAATAGATTATTTAAGGAATATTTTAGGTTGCATATGTTTAAATGTTGACATACCCACCTGTTTTTATACTACTAACTTATTTAAATAACTCAAGAAAGGCCGAATCGTGCTGATGCCAGCTTATTGACAATATGGACTAAAAATATAATATAAATTAATTTTATGTCTAATGTGGTTATCAAATGAAGAAATTTTCTTGTCACAGTTGCGCTGGATGCTGTCACGGGCCTATTGCGCTCACGCTAAAAGAAGCTAAATACCAGTTTTATGATGATTTTCCACTAGTGGTGGCCTTCGTCGTTTCGGATGTTAGAAATGTGCCAGTAGAAAAAGATAAGTCTAGGTACGCAAAAGGGATGAAAAAATTCACACGCGATACGATTGGCTTTTACGACAAAACAGAAGATGAACGTAAAATTGTTATTCACCCTCAAATATTGACATTGGTACCGCCTGATTCACCGTGCATTCATTTAAATGAATTAAACAGGTGTTCAATCTACAATGAGAAACCATCCGTTTGTACCCTGTACCCAGTGAGAATAGATACGCCAACTTCCTTTATTGATGAAGGGCTCAACAGGGAAAGGAACCAGGCATATGAGGGACTAGCGCACATACCTTGTAAAGGGTGGGACGAAGAGACTAACGTGATCTTTAAAAACGGTGAGCCAACTGACACAAGGGTTATTCCACTCTTGAATAAAAGGGAGGGTGAAGCCAAGGAAACAAGGGACTTATTAAAAGGTTTTTACTTTCATATCAAAAATCTAGAAGATATTAATGAAAAAATAATGCGCTATTCTGAATTGAATATTGAGACAAATCAGTTCATTCAACTACCATACGGACTTTTTGTTAAGTGGCTTATTGATAACAATAAGATACATCCAGTATCCGGCCAACGCCTTATAGATACGCAGGTTTCACTCATTAAATCTGCTGCAAATGAAAACAAGAAAAGAACAGATACTATTGGCAATACTTTTAACAGCATTTACAGAATGCATCTATCGCAAATTTCATAATAGACGCAGTGGGTTACGAACTGACTCTAATACAAAAAAGAGTATATTATATATTGACTGATGCTGTATATATTGATATATTAACAATAGTTAATAAGCAGCAGCAATTAAAAATAATAAACAAATTAATGGAGTTCTTATGAATAGTTCATCGCTAAAGAAACACGTACAGCCTGTCTTTAAAAAAACAACTAAAACAAACTACGATAATAGTCCTAGTGAAAACAATAGACGTTTTATCCATTCATATCCGCAAATAAGTGATGAAAAAGCGCTAGCTATTGCAAATGGTAAATCTGTAGAAGGTGGTCGTGTGATCGACATTAATTCATTACTTGAAGAAAATAATGAACTAGGACTCCATAACAAACAAGCTACGGAAGCAGTGTTTGTGGCTCATGAAACATGTAAGCCTGTCTTACATGCGCCTACTAAAAAAGAAGCTTTAGGCAGTGAATACCGTGGCTCTAGAATGTTCAGAAAGGGCTCAAGAAACAAACATAATTCATAATATTAGCAACATAAAGTGATTTAAAGTAGCACCTTACAACCCTTTTATTTTAATATTCCAACTTGCCAGTTAAATCATAATGTGTAATAGTTTATTAAATTTTGAAAGGGTTTTATTATGAAGTTTTTTTACGTTAAACAAATCAAAAATTCAGGAAAGCAAATTTCTGAGATTTGTTTTAAGCAATCGATGCATTCTGTAAACATCTCGACAGTAAATGATGATGAAGGATTAATGCATTCAAATCTTTATCTATCAAATGATCGCCAAATTAATGATATCGCTACCAAGATCAATGAAGACTACCCTAACTTATTTGAAGTTAGAGCATTCAACAAAGCATCTGCTACAGAAAAAGACTTAATTAGCACTAAACTTATCGGAAAGCACAATCTATACATCGATAGTTTTGAAAACTTCTTAACTCTGGATGATTTAAAAGATATTGAAACCCCTGATGAAAGCAGTAAAACGGTGATAGTTGCTAATATTGGTGGCTTTGGCAATACGCTAGAACAAAGTATTGTTTCATCTTCTGTTTTTGCAAAAACAATTCATACTATGATTGAAATGGGTTTACAGCCAAGTGCAGACACCTATGTTGATCCCTGTGACCAAGTGGCAAGCATAGTACAAAACATGGCATTCTCTCAACCATCTTCAGCCATACTGCCTATCTCTGTCTACGAATTAAATAAATATGATGTCGTATTTATTTCTGATCATGATTTTGCAAATGAAGTTAAATTAACCACTACCAATATGAACTATCAAGATATTTATGTGGAGCAGTACGGCATAAGTGCAATGGGGAAATCTGCGTTAAATCTATTAACTGTAACTGATAGCGTAGAATTGGAAATTAAACTTGTTATTAGTGAATTAGCGGAAGGAAAAAAGACCCTCTTTTTACCACAGTTCCAGGGCGGCAAAAAAGCAATGGAAAGGGCATTAGAGCTGGCCTATAAAAACTTCCCTGATTATAAAATTTTTACAGACATTAGTTATAAGATAGAAACAGATATATTATATAGCAATATTACAGAGTTGCTAAAATCAGACTTTATGTATGTTTGTGCTGCAATTAAAAACGTCGACCTCCTGATCACTGAACCAATGTTTTGCGTCGATATTTCCGATGCATTTAACGTCCCTACTATCGTTATTGACAATGTCGGCATTGAACCAAGTGAATATCGATACTACAGCTTGGTAGATGTTGTTAATGGTTTTGATATTTCACTAAGTCCAAATGCCTTAGCGGAAGAAGATCTCCTTAACTCTTCAGAGTCGATGAGAAAGCACATTAAGTCATTAACTGGCAAAAAGAATAATATATCTACCGGTTCAGTGAATAACACTAATTCTCCTGATGATGACAATATAAATCACCCAACTTTATTTAATAATAAATACGCTCCGTATTTATTGTCTGGTGGTCTTATTTCTTTATTCGGCTTGCTTTACATTTTCCTCAAGTAATAGAAGCAAGAAATAATGGTAGAAATTAATTTAAAGAAAATCCTTAAAAAGTTAAAGGCTCTTAATAAAGAGTCTTTAACTCACAAGGGTGAAGAGGCTCTTTTAAAAATTCAGCAGTATGCAGAAGAAATTCTAGAGAAGGATGTTCTATCGGTAACCGCTAAGAGTATGGATGGAAAGCAAAGTTTTACGATCAATGTTTGCGAGCCACACATGGTCAGTACCGATGGAAGAAATATAATTCTCCATATCGCAGGTAGAGAAAGATTATTGGTTACAAAGATTTCTTTAAAAAGCTTGGAAGAAAAGTGGAAGTGTTACTTTACAAGAATTTCAAGAACAAGCCTGGTAGCTAATAGTGCGATTAAATCAGTTCAACGAACAGATAGTGGTTATATCGTTGAACTGTCTACAGGAGATAATTTATACGGAACGATTAGTTTAGATATTTCAAGACGTAGTTTTTATATAATAAGAAGTAGCTTATAACATTGTCATTAGTTTTTTACCGTCAATCAATTCAATTTTCTTTCCTTTAATAAAATTATATGATTCCTTAGTGAATCCGCTGGTGGCAATTATTTTAACACCATCAGCTTTTTCGTGAAGCATAACACCAAAAAGTTCTCTCACTACTTTCACGCCAACTCTAGAATTTTTCCAGTGCTTACATTGTACAATGTATTTTTTACCACCTTTCTTTAGTAGAACATCAATTCCGCCGTCTCCGCCGCTTCCACCTATAACTTCTGCTTTATAACCTTGTGACTGAAAAATTTCCTTAGTAAGCACTTCGAACTCTCGCCAGGATAAGTGATTCAAATTATTATTTTTATTTTTAACTTTTCTCATGTTCGGGTTTCTAAGTTTGATCGACACATATTTAATAAAAATTAAATATAATATAGAGCCTGCTGAATATTTAAATAACAAGTCTTTATTATCAGCATAAAAATAATAGAAGAAATCTAATGAGTGTTTTTCAATTTTAATGATCTCAAAATCGAAAGTAATTACAGAAAGAAGTACAAACGAGAGAAGTAGATATATTGTCGAGTTTATTGCGTATTTTATGCTATTCATCAATATCTTAGGGCAAAGGACATAGCCCTATAATATAACAATTAGTAAGGGCAGTGCAACTTTGCAGGTTAATTAAAAAGTGTTATAATATGTATCATTGTAGAGGGATTTTTCCTCTCATATATTCAAAATCCTGGAGGGAGAAAAAATGTGGATAGGGCTTTTTTTGTCAACATTAATTTTAGTGTTATGTTCGAATGTTTATTCAAACGCTGCTGAAGGCAGTATTGTTATTTACAGTGAAAACCTAGGACTTTCATTTCTTGTGCTTGGTTTCTCATACGCAATATTTACGCTAAAGCATCATTCGATTGAAAAGAAAATGCTTTGGTCTTGTACTGTTGGCCACATAAGTGGAATAGATAAAATCAAAACTCTTTTCGGTAATGAGAAAATTGTCGTTAATTATGATTACACTGTTGATGATATTTGCTACACGAACAATATGTTTGATTTTACCCGCAAAGAAATAGCGCCTTCTCAAATGAAAATGAACATCCACATTAAAGACTTTGATTCTCATTCAGAGCTAAAAGGTGAAATGGTCAAGGTTTATTATAATTCAATCAAGCCATGGGAATCTGCAATCTCAAGAAAAGGCAGTATCAGTTCGCTAATAACAGTGCTTCCTTCGGTAGTGATCACAGGCAACTTCATTTATGCGGGATTACTGATTATTGGCTTCATATAATAAGGGCCCCTAAGAGCCCTTATTTTGGTATCGATATTTACTTGGCATTGATATTTACTTGGTATTAATGCCAATGAAGGCCCCAGAACTAAGCCGTCACCATCTCAATAAACCCCAAAACAAACCTAAAACGTTCATCACGCCCATTCGTTTTGGACTTAAACATAAGCTTGTTTTTGCCATCGCTAGTGTAGCCCGGGTTACTTTCCACCAGCTTTTCTAACTTGTCTCGAGATAAAGCGGTATCTTCACGAAGTATTATCACACCTTCACTATTAGACATTGATAGTTTCTTAATGCCTATTTTTTTGAAGTAGCACCTTACTTTACTTACATCGATGATATTTTTCGTTGTTTCTGGCATTTCGCCAAATCTGTCTATAATCTCATCTTGTATCGCAATCAACTCGGAAACTTGCGTCACAGAGGCGAACCGCTTATACATCGATAGTCTAGCTTGCTCATTTTCAATGTAATTGTCATCGATAAGAGATGATATGTTCAGGTCAATCTTTACATCACTTGCACTATCATAAAGCTCATTAATCTCTTCGCCATGCTCAATCATATCAAGCGCTTTGTTTAACAACCTCATATAGAGCGCGAATCCGATGCTTTGGATGTGGCCACTTTGGTCTTCGCCTAACAATTCACCAGCACCACGAATTTCAAGATCATGTGAAGCTAGTACGAATCCATCGCCTAGTTTTGTGGCTGTTTCGAGTGCTTTTAATCTTTTTGTTGCACTATCAGAAACGGCTGGCTTGTGCATTAGGTAAGCATAAGCTTGTCGGGTTGATCTGCCTACACGGCCTCGAAGTTGGTGTAGTTGTGATACACCGAACCTGTCTGCATCTTCAATTATAATTGTGTTGGCATTTTTAACATCTATACCGGTCTCAATAATAGTCGTACAAACTAAGACATCAAAGTCATGGCGGTAGAACTTGGCCATGATCTTCTCCATCTGGTCGTCTTTCATTCTACCATGAGCGAACTCAACTTTTTTATCAGGAAACATTTCCTGTATTTCGCTTGCTCGTTGGGCAATAGTTTTAACAGAGTTATGAAGGATAAATACCTGCCCATCCCTCATTAGCTCACGATATACGGCTTCTTGAGTTGTTTTTTCACTTTCTTTGGAGACAATTGTTCTTATTGATAAACGTTTAGCCGGTGGTGTTGCGATAATAGAAATATCTCTTACACCGTAAAGCGACATACTTAATGTACGCGGGATAGGAGTTGCTGTGAGTGTTAAAGTATCAAGTTTAATACTCATTTCTCTTAACTTTTTCTTATCATTAACACCGAATCGATGCTCTTCATCAATAACAACTAGGCCAATGTTATCGAATTGAATGTCTTTTTGTACTAATCGTTGCGTACCAATTACAATTTTAGTTTGCCCAGAGGCAATTCGCTTTACAGCTTCCTTTTCTGCTTTAGCGGTAGAGTAAATAGATAGGCAGTCGATTTCAAAATCAAAAGAACTCATTCTTTCTTTAAAATTTTCATAATGTTGATTAGCCAGCAGTGTGGTTGGCACCATTATAGCTACTTGGTATCCTTGACTTGCAGCTATAAAGGCAGCCCTCATAGCTACTTCAGTTTTACCAAATCCAACATCCCCAACAATGGTTCTATTCATTGGGTGTGGAGACGTCATATCAGTGATGATATCGTCAACTGCTTTTCTTTGATCTCTTGTTTCAGTAAAAGGAAACTCTTTACATAATTTATGATACTCAAAACCGGGCTTCTTGAACTGCACTCCATAGATAAGTTTTTGAGAGTGTTTGAATTCAATTAATGATTTGGCAGTAGTTTTTATATTTTCTACCGCTTTTTCTAGACCTTTTTTCCACTTTGGCGTACCAGATTTATCTAGCGGAATGTTTTCTGTGCTCATGCCGCCGTATCTTGAAACCATGTCTAGTTCGTCCATAGGGACAAAGATAGAAGCGCTTTCTGCATATTTAATGCGCATGTATTCTCGATTAACACCTTGAACAGGCATCGCAACTAAACCATCGTAACGTCCAACACCTGACTTGATATGCACGAGTGGGTCGCCAATTTTTAAGCTTTTAAGGTCTTGTATTTGGTTATAGCTTATTGCGTCATCTTCCTCTTCTTTTTTTGCAAAAATAGCTTGCCCAAAGAGTTCTTTTTCTGTCACTAGTACTATTTTGTTTTTCAATAAAGTAAAGCCAGAGTCTATGTCGCCATACACAAGAGTGACTTTTTCTTTAGAGTCGATAGCTTCTTTCCAGGTCTTGCAATGAGAGATGCTACCGAATGACATTTCAGAGATGATTTCTAACTGATTTTCTCTTATTTGAGAGGATAAGCAAAAGACTATCTTATTGAGCGAGCCTAGCTTTTCTGTCAGCATTGAGACGGTTTGAGAGATGGTCTCTTGACGCCCAATACCATTGGGCACAGCTAAAAGTTTTTTGCCACCTTCTTTTAATGTAATGACTTTAGCTGCAGCGGCCACATTTTCTTCGAAATCAGATTCTGTTAACCATAGTTGTTCAGGTCGCACGAGATTTCTAGAGGGGTCACCTGAGAGGTCTTCATATCGATGATTAATATAATTTATTGAGTTCTTAAGGCTTTTCGTTAAGTCGCCGGTCTTAATAATGACTGAGTCTTGTGGCATGTAATCAAATACACTTTCCACTTCGCCAAATAGGGGAAGAAAGTATTCAATCCCAAGTGGCAGCTCGCCAGAGAGGACGGACTCGTAATAGTAGTTACCTAAAGCCTTTTTAAATGTTCGTCTAAACTTAAGACGAAAGTGATCTCTAGAATCATCATTTACAGGCATTTCATGGGCAGGTAATACAGTAACTGTGTCGAAGTGGTTATCACTTGATAATTGGGTGCTCAGGAAAATAGAATCTATTCTCTTTACACAATCGTTTTCTAGCCTTACACGAACGGGGTGCTTGCTTCCCATTGGGTAAATATCAACAATACTATTTCTAATAGAAAATTGCCCAAAGTCAGAAAGCTCTCTAGGATCTTCTTTGTAGCCAAGATAATTAAGGCGTTCTCTGATAATCTCGGTAGAGGTTGTGTCTCCAACAGAAATTATAAACTGATTCGCCCAGTGTGCTTTAGATGATGTCTTTCTCAGCACATTAGATAAAGAAGCAATAACAAGCAAAGGTTTATCGACATTAGATAATTTATGAAATGCGAGTGCTCTCTCGGAGATAAGTTCTGAATGAGGGGATTCATTATCGTAGGGCAATGTTTCTGTATCAGGAATAAGAACAACTCTTTCCTGAGAAAAGTCAGAAAAGAATATGATTTCTTTATAAATATTATCAGCATGTGCATTAGAATCACAAATGATGAGGGTTGTTTTGTTCTGCTCAGAAAATATTTCTGATATAGCTAATCCTAGACTTGAGCCGTGAAAGCCTTCCATGTTCAAAACATTACCTTTTGTGTAACTTTTTTCATCTAAAGTTTTAATCTTCATATTTATATTGGCCACATGATTCGGCGCAAGTACCTGTAATATATCAACAATAAATAGCTTAGTCAAATAGCCGCATGGCTAGTTCAAGCGCATAAAAAAATCTCCTAAAAATAGAAGATTTATACATTTACTTAACATTTACTTGTTCTTTGCAACTAACATTAAAACCAATGCAGCTCAATTTTTCATTACTTTAAAAAACATGCAAGGATGATGCTTTACTAGTGTGAACAAGGCCCGTACTTAGCAATAAATAACACTCTTTTAACATAGTCTAAGGCTTAAGTATCGTCAAGTAATGGAACAATAATGCTAATAAGCTTAAATGACTTAGATAGCCCTGGTTATCAAATCCTCAACAAAGTTCTTTTTTTTGTCTGACCAATCATTATGGCTGGCAAAAAACATATCTCTATTGCTTATGAAGTTGCTTTCATATTTAAAGGGCGTGTAATTAGAAATAAGGTGGTTAACAATATCCTGATTTCCGGTCGTACTAGAATGTGAAGATGATTTCAAAAAGTAAAACAATATTTCCTCTTCAATCGTCTCTAATTCTTCCCCTCGTTTAATTCTTTTGCTTAAGTCACTCAATACGTGAAATAGTTCGCCAAGATCATCGTAATGGTCAAGAATATGTCTTTTTATTTCTGATTCACTAAATTGGTCATTTAAATAGGTTAAAGAATCGTCAATGCTAATCATATGCTCGATAACAATTCGCTTGATGTACTCATCAATCTCACCGACTGAGTTATTTACTTTTATGACACTTAGTTCATCAATCATATTCTCCTCAACAAGAAGTGAGTAAATAGCTGATACATTATTTAAACTATGAAAAACGACATTGTTTTTTAAAATAAACTCACTGTTGCTGGTCTTTAATTCATCAAGAACGTCATCAGTGCCAAGTACAATAATTTCTGCCTCTTTTTTAAGGACATAAACGCCTCCCAGGTGCTTAGTGTGAAAAAACTTCTTTTCATAATGAAGTACTGAAGGTTGAAGAGAGTTTTTTCTAATGTCACCAATCTTATCGACTACATTGATAACCTCACTCAGAAAATAATCATCAAGCCAACTTTCATCGTCCAATTCATTCAAATTGGTGAGCATTGATTTTAAGGCTAGCTCTGACCCTATTAGGCCACGGCTAGTTTCAAGCTTAACCTCAATCTTAGTCGCGTAAACAAGATCATCAAGGTTTTTTATTCGATAGGTGTTATTTTCAAGTTCGCCATAAATAGAGTCAATGGCTGTCATTGATAGGATTTGTTTGTAGTTATCTGTAATGAATTGCTTAACAAAATGTACCGTTGAGCTAAAATATGATTGTGCGATAGGCAATTTTACTTGTTCAACACTTACGATAATAAATCTTTTGTTCGCACCATTGGTATTTAGATAATCAATATCTCCACATTCTTCTGCTATTTCAGGAGAATATCCTGAGCAGTCAATATGAAAGCTTGTTAAATTGGTTTCAATACGGCATGAGGCTTTTAGTGCTCGATTATATCTATCTACTAAGTGGGTCGAATTAATTTTCATTAATCCATGCAGTTTAAGTTGTTGTCTCATCTGAACTCTCTCTATTATAGTCAATATAATATAACTAAATAAAGTCAATTTGTCAAAAGGATAGGGGCAAATGAAAAAATGAAAAAAAGGAGCAAAAGCTCCTTTATGTTTTCGTCAGTTGTCGTCTAACAAATATTAGCTTACAGCTACTTTCTTAAGTGCTTCTTTTTGGACCATTAAACTATCATAAGCTTTTTGTACTTCCACGTTCTCAGACTTAGCAACATAACGGAATTCAGAGTCAGCAAAACGATTGATTTCTTGAATAACCATACCAACCGTCACTTCCTCTCGTAAAGACTTAATCATTTCAAGCTTTTCATCATAAGTTTTATGAAGAAACAGTGAAGCATCTTCAAACCACTCACAAGGCATGTCAAAATCCATAGAGCGAACTTTGATAGAGTCGGTAATGTTCTTTACTGAACGGCCAGAAAATTTGTCACCCTCAATCGCTTTAGAAATGTTGTAAATGTAAGTACCAATCTTCTTCATGTCCGTTAAAGCACCAACTTCCAACACCGTCGCCTCATAAACAGCAAGTAGCTTAGGCTCATGTGGCAATGCATGACTCTCATATCCCTTCTTAACCGCGACAGAAATATCTTGGGTTGCATACAACTCAACATCTCCTTTAGCAACCTTATGATTTTCACCAAGAAGTAATGCAAAAATATCAGTGTAGTCCTCAACCGTCTGAGGCCCATCAATACTGAAACGCGCTACCGCTCTCTGACGTAATGCATCATCAATCATTTCAGGGAAATTTGAAAACATACCAAAAGTACAGTTGCCTCGGATGATCGTATTCGCACCCGCAAAACCTTCCATTAACGCCGCAGTTACTTCTTTTTGGCCTGAGCTAGATTGCTTATCACCACGTTTACCCGCAATTTGGTCGATATCATCAATTGTGCCAAAACCTATCGTTTTAGGGTTCATTACGTTTTTAATAAATGAAGCGGCATTATGACCCGATCGAGACTGATAATCGCTTAATTGTTCAGGACCAAAGTTTTCATAGTAAAAATCATAACCAGCAATATCACAATATTTCTTCATTAAACCACACATCATCTTAATGACTGTCGTCTTACCCGTACCAGGCTTACCATCTCCTAAAAAGGTAAAGACATGACCGCCAAGTTCTGCAAATGGGTTTTTTTGTTTTTCAAAGTCATAACAAAGTATCATTTTAGAAAGACGCATTGCCTGGTGTTTAGCTATCGCATTACCAATCACTTCTTTAGGATCAACAAAATCCATTACAAGCTCTTTAACAATCCCTAAAGCATTGCGCTCAAAGCCTGTTACTTCAAATGAACACTTCTTAACTTCATAAGTCACGCCACTTGTAAATGTCTCAGCACCTTCAAGAGAACCACTCAACATCTCAATATTATCAAGAATTTGCTCAGAAAAACTAAGTACTAAAGCAATAGCATCTTTGTCATTCGTAACGCCATTTTTCAAACCTTCATTTAAACGGTATAAGAAAGTAGACATCGCCGCCATAGGTGTTGTAAAAGACACCTTAGTCGAATGGTCAAATGTCATTGTACCTTTGTCTTGTGATGACAATGCATGCTCTAAGTAACTAGACAGCACATGTGTGAAAATAACTGACTCAGTTTTAGTCAGGCTCGCTATACGGGCTTTCTCTAAATCAGTAACTAAAGATGCGTTCGTCTTTAACTTTTGTTTAAGATCTGACATTTCATGTTCTGCAAACTTCTCAGAAATAACCGATGCAATCGAGATTCCGCGATGTAGTGCTAAAATGATCTCATGCTGAATACGACTAGCAACAGGTGATGATTTATCAATATCTTTAATTGTATTGATAATACTAAACTGCTTGGCTGGATCAGAACCGCCTAAGTGTGAAACCGAACTCGTAAAACCTCTTTGTGATGGAGGTAAGTGATCATCTTCATGACGAGTGATCTTCGCTTTACAGCTATCAAGAGAATTAAATACATTCTGACTATTTTTACTTATTTCACTCTCTTTAATTACTAAACCTATCTTATTCATTATGTTATTCCTATCAATCTATAAATATAAAACTTCGTCGTCTTTAACAACGAATTTTTTGCTTCTGTGTAAGGGGTTGAGAGGGAACTCCCCAAGCCTTTGGTAAATTTCGTATGGGACAACAATCATTTGATTTAATGAAGTCACCCGAGACTGATTCGCTGCAGTATCTTGCGAGTCGACGTCAAATATCTGATATGTACTATCCAAGAAAAGACTTTTCTTTTCTGTCTTTTCTCCCTTAGAAAGGATGCATTCCTCACTTAAACAAAATACCCAATTATTTTCAGGCTTATTGCACTCATCAAGAATGTCGTTAATAGAATCGTTATGTTGTGTAATGCCGTTTTTATAAATAGGGCCCAAGTGGTACCGACTTATTTTCTTAGGCTGTATAAATTCGCAGTTCTTATCAATGTTCGTAACCATATTTAACAATAAAATTGAGGTAAGCGAATTATTGTTAATAATATCAGACATTTTTTTATAGTCAGGAGAAGACAATACTTCCGCCACATTACTAAATGAAGAATAAAAATACATAACATAAACAGTAGGGTGGTTCTTTACTGGATCATAAGTAGACCAATAAACCATATAAGAATGCTTTTCGTTTTCTTTGACACCCAAATCAACTAACGTTGGGTTATTGAATGATAAGAATAAGTCTTCTCTATTTTCTTTAATATACTCATAAAAAAGACGCTGAGATAACTCATATTGCAAGCTCTTATCTATTTTTCGGTCCGATATAGCAGTATTTAAAATTTGGCTTTTCAACTCTTCAACAGTACTCATCGCGTTCAGCTTCTCATCTAAAGAAGATAAGCCAGATTCAATATATCTAATCTCTTTCTCCAGTGGAAAGCCTGAATCAACGATACTGATATAAAGTCGGTCATTATTACGATTGTTCGGCTGCGCATTAAAATAATGGCGCATATGAATGGCCATCATTGTCTTCTTTAATGAAGCTAAGTAAGGACATATTACAAGGTTATTAATAAAGTCACTCTCGCCATCGCCTGATTGTTCAAACACTTTAATTAACTTATCAAATACCCCATTAATCACATTAAAATAGGTCTTAGTGTCTTCATTACTTAATAACTCTGAACACTCTCTATTATGGTCGGTCATTAATTTACCTTCATTAAATCTACTACTAAAAATAAAAAGACTAATAACAAAATGCTATTAGTCCATTGGCAAGAACATACACTGTTAATCAGTGTAACTTCCTTTATCATGGTCATCTAAAACATGAGCAAAACGACGATTGAATCGATCATGAGATTCAATTTGTTTTCTGGCAACCTCTTTAACATCAATCATTTCACCCGCGTGGTTTTCAAGCGCATCTGCCAATCGATTTGACGTCGCAGCACCAATTTGAGCCATACCAACCATTGCTCCCTTACTTGCCTTAGAGCCAATTTCAGTAAGCTGGTGGGCCGCTTCTTGTTGTTGAGCTGTCTTCAAAGAAACTTCATACTGCTTAAACAGAACTAAATGCTGATCAGTATCCGTCTTCAGACGATCAATAAGCACCTGTTGTGACGTAAGCTGACTTTCAAGTGATTGAATATGCACTTTGTTTTGAACAATGTATTTTTCTAAAGACTGACTGCGTGATAACAACTTAGATTCTTCGTTTTTAAGCACGTTAAGCTTTTCTTGTTGTTCAGAAATTTTGGTTTCAATAATTGTTCTTTCAGTTACCGATGTTTCTACGTCTAATTCAGATTGCATACCCATAATAATAGGATCAATCTCAAGCATTTTCGTGCGAACAGAATCCAACTCTTCAACCGTTTCTTGGCGTAAATCAAGTGTTCTTTTATAATTCACAGTACCGCGATCACGCTCTGTAACAAGCAAGCTTTCTTGGCGGATCAAAATATTTTGAATAGAATCTGATTGCAAGATAAGTTCATTTAAATTCTCTGAAATATCTGACTCAGAAATACGAGTGGTGCGCATTTCTTGTGCCTTATCACGACTAAATACTTTAATGAATTTTTCACTAAAGGTTAGTTTTCCCATTTCAGAAAGATTGCCATCAATACCACGAGTTGTATTATCTAAGCCAGAAATCATTCGTGCAATATTGTCATTTAACTTTTCACCTGACTTTTTAACATCCGATAACTTTGCATTTTCAATATCAACTTCAAATTCAAAATCACCAATACTTGCTTTTTCACTGATTTCTTCAAAAGCAATAGAGGCATCTGTAATTACCTTTTCTTGCTTCTGCTGCTCTTCTTCAAGCTGCTTTACTGTCTCTTCCCACATACTTAATTCTCCAATTTATTAAAATGTTAACAATAACTTAATATTCATTAATATAACGTATTTAATATAAAAGTCAATTTCAAGGTTTGTATATTTTTACAGAAAAATATTAATGAAATTAACTCAACTTAAAGTTAAATACTACAATGTAAAATGTTTTTCATGATAAAAATATATCTATATACACCGTTAATTTAGTGCATATAGATTAACAATGCTAAGACAAATAGCGATGAACTCTTAAGCTTTTTATTGTTGGCTCATCTTCGAGCTTCTTATCATCTCTAATTTTTCTAAATCCATCATCATCTTTATTTGAATGTGAATCAGTATAAAATCTATAAGCAGGAAGAACATCTGAGTGCAACACAATAGGCAGCGGTGGCTTTTTAGATAGATACTTAAGCTTACCATCCAGATCTCTCTCTATTAAGCTTATATTGGCCTTAATGATCGGGCTATTCTCCTGAATTCTAGCCATTTCCATGTGATCACTAAATTGTGCCAGTATATTAAGCTGAATATCTATTCTTTCTGGGTAAGGTGGGGTTCCTCCTAACGCTTTAAGCATCTCTCTGACTTCAGATACCTTAAGCTTTTTAATCGATTTTCCACGGGTCAGCAGTGAGTAGGTGATTTTATTTACCGGCTCTATCAGATATGGCACTTTTCGATAACACGAATTTAGGTTTAATCTCTGCAAATTTAGTCTGACTAGTCGTTTTCTACCATGCAAAGATGAAGATAAGTAGCTCTTAACGTCTTTGATGTCATTAAGAGACATGCCTTTAGTATAGCCTTTAACAGCCTCTTGGAACTCGGTCTTGTGTGTATTGAGCAAGCGAGCCGCGTCTATTAACGAATCACCTCCAGAAATAATGCCCTGATAAGTCCTGGTCGTTCTTCCATCTTCATCATCTAAATACCATATGTCTGAATAAGCTTTAATTGCTCTGTTAATTGAGCCTAATTTTGAGGCATCTTTGTTTACTTCATCCGAAAAGAAATTAGAGGCGGGCACATTTATATCATTACAACTACTTATCTCTTGGATAAACCCAAGAAGTGAGTTTTCAAAGTTTAATAACGAGTCTCTAACATCGATGGCAGTAAACATAAATTCATTCCAAATAATTTCGATACTGTCAATATACGTTTATGGAAAAATAATGCCAATAAAAAATAAATTAATTTGTTCGAAAAGTAGACCGTTATCTTGTTTGGTTAATAAGTAGAATGTCTCGTTCCTCGACACTTATGTTTAAGCGCCGCTGGTGGAACTTGCCAAAATTAACAATTAGTGAAATAATAAGTTATATAAGCATTAAATAAGGCATGTTTTTATGACATTAAAATCCCAGTCGTTAGAGACTAATATCGCCAGAAGCACAAGAAATCCTGATTGGAGAACGGTTAAGTTTAAAAAAGACTTGCAACCGACGTTTATTAACGAGATTTCGCTTAAATTAAAGACGAGATACATGGCTGGCCGCACAAGAAAAACACCTGTATTCAGAGTGACGATGCGAGAAGGGACTATTCATATTTCAATTGCTAAAATAGGCTGGAAAAAAGCTTGGAAAAAGGCACTTCTTACTGCGAGCTCCCCGCAAGGCATGAAAAGTAGAAGATCTGTTGTGCGTCACTTAAACAGACCTCCAAAGTTATCAAGTTATTTGAAGAAAAATTAATTTTAATTAACTGGTAGATGATTTTTTTGTTTGATCTCCTTGTGATACACCATGTTTGTTATAGGCGTTCATTTTCATGTTCGGAGTTGAGCCTACATATTTTTGCCAAGGCTTAGCTAAACTTTCACCGTTTTTAATCGCAAACTTGGTTTCTTCCTTCTTTGCTTTTGTAAGCAATGCATCAAAACGGTCTTTAAATCTGGGCTCTATATTAATGTGCAAACTAAAAGACATGAGAATATAAAGAGATTTCCTTGGGTTATCACTAATGCGAAGCATTCTTCCTGCATAATCCAGAATATCTGCTTGCCTATCAGAATAACAAGCAGGCTTCCTACTCATTTTCAAACTAAAAGAGCTCATTTCTTCTGGGTAAAGTTCAGCATTTTTCCTAATAAGCTCGGCTACCTTTCTATTGCATCCATCACTCAAACCAAAACCGACATGAAGAGTGTGTAATTCTACAAGCTCTCTTTCTGGAAATACGCCAATATTAAAGTCTGACTGTGCATTTTTTATTGCCATCTCTGCCATTTTACTTAAATTAATTGCGCCCATTCCAGAGGAGCTGTATTTCTTCCAGATGGCCATAATACTTTCCAGATTGTCAGAAGCAAATACGGTCATCATATATCTTTGAGCATCTTCCGGGCTTTTGAACGTCGCTAAATACTGCTTACTTTCTGTTGAGTGCTTTATTTTTTTGCCTGACACGTAGGGTGGGCTCATCAGGTATTTTTGATCGTCGAACTCCACAATAGCATGAGACCAATTACTGTCTTGTTCTATTATTTTTATCATGTGATTTTCCTAAAAAGCAATTTCATGTATTTAAATATATTTTATATTGATATTTACTTACCTTAAAACCTTTTAATATCTGAGGGTTAGCTAAAGACATAAATATACAATTTTTAGTATGGTCGGTGGTATCAAGCCTCCAGGTCGTATCATTTTTACTTATTGTAAGTTAAAGTAATAATTAAATAAATGATGTTTTTGTCAATACAGATACTGTTAGCCAGACAAAAGCAGTGTCAATTTAAGGTGATTGATATGAGGGATGAAAATAGGACGAGCATTTTAAATAACTATCGACCAGCGAAAGATGATGCACTAAATAAAATGCACATTATTAAAGAATTTTCAGGGAAAACTGATAGAAGCGGAAAACTAACAATTTATACAGATGGTTCGGCCTATGGGGCTGATGTAACGAGTGACGGAAGGTCTTTTGGTGGCTATGGCTTTGCATGTAAAAGCATTAATAATTTCGGACACTCCAAAGAGTTTTCAAGGTATGGACAAATAGATAATACCTCTGCTACAGAAGCAGAACTATACAGTGTTTTGTCAGCGCTTAAATATAACAATAAGCCAAGTCACATTGAGATAGTTTCAGATAGCGCTTATGTTATAACGGGACTTAAAGACATTTGGGATCATGTTCATGACTTTCATACGCGGTCGAAGAACGCGATGGAAAGCGCCAGTAAATCTGAAAGGGCGGAGTTTAGAAACCTGAAAATATGGAAAGCAATCAGTGACTGCATTTACCAAGACTCTAATATAACTAGCCTTAGTGCTAGATGGATTAGGTCGCATACTTTATCTGATGAAGAGGCAAAAGAAATAAACCCTTATGATTTTAATAAAATTGAAAGGAGGTATGTGGAAGATATTCTTGGCAACCATAAGGCCGATAAGGTATCTACTCTTGGGGTAATTAAAGCAATACAAGCAAACTTACTTTATTTAAATAACCCAGATTTATCTTTAAGCAATAAATTAATACCTAAAAACATTTTTATAAAAAATATTAATGCTTCGGTCTTTTCAAAAGATGAGGCGGTTCGCTTTATTTCTACTAAGCCAGCAGGATTTTTTAATGAAGACTTACTCAAAGAAATTTTACCGAATATCGTGCTTGAAAGGGTTGATGAGGCTAGGCGAAAAATAGAAGGAGGACTAAGTCACTCAGATGCTATCTCTAACTTAATAATGAATCCTAAAATAAGAGCCTTCGATAGTTTAAAAGCCGAGTGTACTAATTCATTTATGCAAAAGGCAGCACAAATGTCGAGAGCAGAGAGTAATGAGCAAGGACTATCACACGGATAGTTGACAATCCTCTAAATTGTGACTATAAAATGTGTCTCTGTTGCATTTATTGGTGATGTTTTGATTTTAAAGAATAAAAAGTACATTTTCCTTATTCCACTATTTATTTTAGCTTCATTAATAGTTTTAGATCAGTTAGCTGGAAACAAGTCAACTAACTATTACAATGGTTTAAAAAAGCATTTTCCTAATAGTCCTGACCCTTTGTCAGATATTGACGACTATCGCCGTGGCTTCGATAAGTTCAAAGAGCTTTTTATTTCTGTTCCGATAAACGATAAAGAAGATGCTTTATCGTTTATTTCGGACGTTCCCCTTAAAAATAGTGATCAAGTGACATTTGAATTGTTAATGAACAGTGCTGCAAGTTCCATTGAAAGCTCTGCACTAACTAGAGATCTATATTTTTCAGACTCGCGATATATAAGTTTTAATGGAACCTCACTTTGTTTAATAAGTTTGCGCAATAGATTCAATTATCCCGGCCTAAAGGGAATTGCACTGGAGCATGAAATGGCACACTGCTATCTGGAGGCCAAAGGTATTAGCAATACGTTCAACTACCTTTTCCCCAACAATGAGGGGATCAATGTTGAAAACAAAATTAAGTCTCGTTTAGGAAGAGATAATTTACAAATATACACCAAGGCATTCAATGGCCTGCTTACAGAATCATATGCTGACGCATTGGCGTTATATGCTAGGAGTAAAAGCGATATTGCTTTAGTAGCTGAAGAAAGATTAACTGAGTTTCAAAAGAATGGACAAGTAGAATATGCCACCAGCTACATACTTAATGAAGTAGATTTTAATAAAAAATCTTTAGATGATTTCGAAGTAGGGCTAAAGACAGTTTTAAAAAGTGATGAAATTTTTGAATTCTTTATTCGTTCGATAAAATAACAATTTGCATAATTACTTTATATTCCAATAAACACCTGTATGGTCAATATATTTATGTTAAAATGTTTCTTATTTAACTGGTAAATATTATGCTTATTTTTCTGTCATTCATCCTTCTATTAGGGATCGTAATTTGGAGAGGCAAGAGGCTCTTCGCGCTGTTGGCTCGTATTGAAGCAGCCAACGGCTGGGTAAAAACAACATGCACGGTTGAAGATTCAAGGGTGACAACGACACCATATGAAAGAATCGATGGTAAAAAAACTGTAAATCACTTCTTCGCGTCATTTGAAGTCAACGGAACAAGATACGGCTGCTTTACGCCCAGTCTTTTTGAAGGAGACAAAAGAGTAGTTTCAAGAATACTTGGCAGAACAAAGCCGGGCTCAAGTGTTGATATTTATCATTGCCCCGAAAAACCATATAAAAATGTATTGATAGCACCATTAAAACACGGAAGTTTAGTTAACACTATGCTATTCATCTTGTCGGTTATCCTCCTGTCTCTATTTACACTTTTCTTTTTTATTTAGGAATAAGCAATGTTCTCTATATTACTAACTATTTTAATATTCATGTGCGGAGCATGTCTTGTATTTAATGCATCTAATAATTTACGGATGAGAGTAGCAAGTTCTAATACACTTAGAGCATTAAACAAAGAGATTAATTCTTGGGAAAAAATAACAGCTAAAGTTATCAAGGTTGAAGTTAATTGTGATCATGCATTCCCTGGTATTTCTCCAGACTCATCAGATATTGAAGGACCTATTGAAAAAGAAAGATTTGAAATTGAATTTATTAAAAACCTAACTAAAGTAAAAGAAGATAATCTCATTTACGGTGGAGTAAACGTATCGTATGAATATACTTACAATGGAAAGATCATGACAAGTAGGGCTATTGGGTTACTTCCCTCAGTTTTAGATTTCGATATTGCTAATAAAGTAAAGGTTGGATCAAAAATAAATGTATTTGTTAATCCTGAAGACAGTGCTGAGTCATATATCAGAAAAGTAAGTAAATCAGAGATTGAAAGCGAGCTAAATAGCGCTTTTGTGTTATTTGTTCCTCATTTTCTTGGCGGGGTTGCTCTTATTATTATGTCTATATTAAGTAAAGACCTTCCTCTACTTATTTTTTAATGAAATGCAGATAACCTCGCGTAAATAATAGCTAGGTTATCTGTCATTAAGTTCGAACATTCTCCCCACCCGCAACTAATATCCACCAGCCGATATCTTCAAGTATGCTATCACTCTTTAATTCTATTCTAATGGTGCAAATAAGCGCTATGAAGGGAGTATGGGTTCAATACGGTAAAACGGTAGTGCTGTTACTTTTTGTTGCTGAGGACGGATTGGCGGGGCATGTTGCGCTTAAAGTATAATTAATGACTCAATCAATGTATTAAGTCATTAAATAGAGAAATGTAGGGGTTATTCGATGTAGCCATTATGGCCAGTAAAGGGAATGTCGCAATTACCTTGAGTCGCCAGTTTAAAAGTCAGTGAGATTGGTTCGTTAGTCATTAGATCATATCCGGCGTTTTGTTCTTTGAATTCGACAGAAAAACCTGAAGAGCTTTTACCATTAACTAATACTGTGCTGTTTGTAGCAGACGAAATAACACCACTCCAATTTACCCATTTACCCTGGTATTTTTCTTTGAAAATATCCAATCGCTTTTGTTCTGAGAAGTTACTGTTACAGCCTACTTCACTTAGAATTTTATCAAAACTAATGAGGGAGATTTCCGGTTCTAAATACTTAACAACAACCTTAGGGTTATTGGTTAATTCCATTAGTTTCTCACTCACTTTACTGTACTGATCTAAGGAAATGGAATATAGGCCATAGTATTTATTGTATTTTTCAGTCATCTCGATAAGGTCAGAATTGATTAGGTCTATTTTTGAGTACAGTCTCTGAGTTGAATCATTGAGAGCATGTATTTTTGTTAGCAACTCTTCTTTATCGCTTTTATCCACTAATTCAAAATCGACCGCAAAAACGTCCTTAAACATAGTGTTAATTTCGGCTCTAAAGTATTTTTGGCAGATGAATGCAGAGGTAATTGAGAACAGAATTATTGAAGTATAAGCCCAAGAACCTTTTGTGCCTTTGTTTCTTGGGAAAATTCGGTTCCATACACCAATTGTTAGTAGGCCCATGATAGCCGACAGGATTACACTACGCTTTTTCTTTTTTGAAATAGGAGGAGATTGTGTTTGTTGTTCAGCAGTGTCTTCTATATTTTTATTAAGACTGTTCTTACTTTTTTTATCTTCTATCATGTTATTTCACCAGTTTGTGTTTTTATCAATAATTTGAACTTGCTATATAATATAACTATTGATTCCTAACTGGTCAATATGTAAGGCTAACTATTCCTATTGAAAATCTTTTTTATTTTGCTCTCTAAAGTTTTATGGGTAAAAGGCTTGGTGATGTACCCATTAACGCCTGCATGTGCTGCTTGAATTATCTGGTCTTTTTTGGCTTCTGCGGTAACCATTAAAACTGGAATGTGTTTTAGATTTGGTGTCGCTCGAACATATTTAAGTAGTTCGATGCCATCCATATCAGGCATGTTCCAATCGGTTACGATAAGGCCGAAGTCTTGATCCTTCTTAAGGATGTTTATAGCTTTAAGTCCATCTTCAGCCATTTCAAACTCTTTGAAGCCAATTTTCATTAATAGAGATCTAACAATCCGTCTCATCGTTGAAAAATCATCTACGATTAAAATTTTCAAAACCATTCCTCTATATAAATATTGTGCTTATAACTATAAGCATTGCCAAAATAATGCGGCCCTAATTGCTACAACAACTATTTAATTAGAATATATTAAACTGTATTGTCATACTAATGAAAGGCGATAATATATCTATTTAATGTTTCAGAGTCAATAAGAAAAAGTCCCAATTAAGGGACTTTTAATGTATTTGTGCTTTTAACGCGGAGCTTTAGCCCAAAGTCGTTTCGGCATCATTGTTCATTACGCGATTTAAGAAACTTTTCTTCACTGTATCTGATGCTTCACCTGAAATAGTAGAGCCAGATTTAATCTGTGACGCATCTAATTTAGCTGAGGTGGCACTAAAGTCTGGGATAACTATCTCCTCGTTAAATGTTTCAGAATATCCAACACTACGGATATTAGGGTTTGCTTCTTTTACCGCGTCTAAAAAAGCGCTTTTATCAAGCAACTCTGGCACACCATTAGGGTAGGCCACCTTTAAAATTGCTTGCTCCATACTGTTTTTACCTTCAACAGTAATTTTTCCGGTCACCTCTGGGTTGACTGAATTTATATCAATTTCTGGTGGCGTTAAATCATTCTTATTAACAATGTCTCGACCGAGATCCCCATTCCCAAAATACCCATCACTTAAGTCGATATCTTTATTTGAGTTTTCAATTAATTCGAAAAGAGCATCTTTGTTGACTAAATCAGAAACTCCGCCAGGGTAAATAGACTTAATTGCAGCATCTTCAATGCTAGGCACTACATAGGTTTGAATGTCACCATTGTCACCTGAAAACTTAACTTCATCACCTGGTAATAAATTATCAAGTTCAATGTCAGGATTCATGGCTTTTAAATCTGCTAAGCTAGCTCCATTTGAAATATGATTGACATTGAAAGCGTCAGATAAGTGTGTTCTAGCCTGAGTAGAATTAACTGCATCGTTTTCCTGAAGCCAATCGGCATCAGACGCCTTAATATTAGTAACATCTTTGTACTCAGAGAGGTCAGAATTAAATTTAAGTACTTGCCCTTCTTGAATTGCATTTGGATCATCAAGCCCTAAATCATTAACCATGGCTACAACCTGCTGAGGAGTAGGTTTTTCGCCCACTATTGCCTCATAATGTTCACTCGCCAAGGTCCATGCTGTGTCATTTTTTTCTGCTACAATATCAAAAGTGTCAGAAGTCTCCGTTTCAACATTTGTAGCTGCTTCCGGTGCTTCAGCATTCTTAGCAGCTTCTGCAGCTTCTGCAGCTTCTGCTTCTCTTGTTTCCTTAATTAATTCATCAATTTCACTTTGGCTTGGGCTGCCATTTATTTCCGGGTTATTATCAAAGTCTTCGTCCAGCACGGATGTGCCAAGCGTATGTTTAAAAGATTCGTAGGCATCTTTGCCTGGGAACTCGCCTTTTTCAACATAATCTACAACTTTGTCTTTAACAAAGGCGTATGTATCTTGACCAGGAATGACATCACCAGAAAATACTTTAGATACATAGTTAGTAGAATCGGCATAGTATTGTGGAATTTTATCAATACTAAAATCAGTCAATTCTATAAGTGAGTGAACGCCAAATCCAAGTACGCCTGCGGTAAGACCAATCTTAGCGACCTTACCCCATTTACTTTCACTGATGGCTTTGAACTTATCGCCTAGTAATTCTTCTCTTTCATTCACGGCTTCTTCTTTAAAGCCCATTTTCACTAAAGATTTAGAAACTTTAGAATGAAGATTGTTAGCAAATGTCTGGACCTTCTCATTTTCCATTAGCTTAGCAGCATAGAGGGCTCCTGCTATAGGTAATGTGACAGCACCAGCCGATACAGCCAACCCAAAAGAAAGAGTCGCAAGACCGGTTTTGACATCGTCATTTCTAACAACATTGACAATATCGTCTTTCATGCCTTTAAGTCTTTCTTTAAGTGAGGGGCCTTTACCATCACCAAATCGTTCGTCGAAAGCGGCCAATACTTTGATGTCTTTATTGAATCCAATTGGCAGGTCTTTCTCTTTAATATCAAGGCCAGCTTCAGCTAAGATTGCTTGTACATCAAAGTTTTTATCAATTCTATCGTTTGATGTCTTAAGAGAGATAGGCGAAGACGTTTCCATTGCCTCTAAATTAACATTAGCGATACTTGTATCAATCTTTGTCAAGTCTTCTGCAGTAGCCGTTTGTGGATCAAGACCAACTTTGTCTGCAACAATCCTAACAAATGCATCAAACTCAACTTCATTTTGAGGTTTACTTAACTCATCGACGGCCAATAAGTATCTTTGATGGTCAACCACACTTGGTGAGGTGTATTGATCGGGATTACGTATTGGTCTGCTACTATCAAGCACTGTCTTTTGAGGGCGCCTTTTAGGTGTATTCTTTTTTGTATTGGTTGTATTTAATACACTCGAAGGTGTATTGGTGGTTTCGACTAATGCATTGTTTTTAGCCTCAGGCTCACTTACCGCTGCCTCAGGTTTATTTACCACTACTTCTGGCACATTTGCCACTGCTTCTGGCACATTTACCACTGCTTCAGGTTCTATTACCGCTGCTTCAGGTTCTATTACCGCTGCTTCAGGTTCAATTACCACTGCCTCAGGTTCAATTGCCGCTGCTTCAGGCTCATTTGCCGACGCCTCAGATTCATTTTTTCTAGCTTCCGAAATGTCTTTTGCTACTTCGGTTTCATTTTGGTGTTCTTTAAGCGCTTCTTCTTTTACTTCAGCATTGAGTTCGCCCTGGAGATCTGTCTCCTTATTATTTTCGTTAGGAAAACCAAGGCCGCTTAAAAACTCTTCCATTTCAGCAATGTCTTCTTCGCTTACTGCAGTAGTCTGATATTCAGGGCTATTGAAGTATTCTTCTTCTTCAGAAAGACTTTCTCTCTCTAAATCCCATTCAGCTTGTTCTTCACGTTGCTGGTCAGTATTAAAAAAATTATTTTTATTTAGATCATCATTATCTTTAGCCATAAGTGAGCCTATATTTATTGTTATTATTATTATTAAAAATTTTATTTATTATACATGAATTGATTAATTCATGGAATTAGTTAGAATGATATTGACACCATTGTTTTATTTAATATATTTAGTCGATAGGGTTGGTATGAAAAACAAAGTAATAAATTTTATGAGATGTCTGGCTTCGTCAGTTTATAATTTGGTCTTTCCAAATGTTTCTTTTTTAATAAAATTAAAGAAAAGAAATTTTCATATTATTTTTTACACGGTAGGATTTCAACTATTAGCTGGCTTATTGACAGCAGTCTTATTGATTTTGGCAAGCCCATTCATAAAGCCTTCACTCATTAATAATGTGACTGACATCCTCTATGGAGGGATCTTAACTTTCCCTATATTCATATTCTGCATAACATTAGCCTTTAATCACTATGCATCCCTATTAGGAGGCAAAGGCAGGCTTCAAGACCACTTTAAGCTTATGCTCTGGTCTTTCTATTACATGTTTGCATCATCGATGCTCATATCAATATTCTTAAGTTTATTTTCAGTTATTTTAAATGTTGAAATCCCGGAGATTACTCCAGCAATAGTTTATGGAGGGACATTTGCGTTTTATTCGGTGCATGCGATGAGGGTATCTATGGAAATGACGATTCTTCGTTCTTTTATCTGTCACCTAGTGCTTCTAATGTCTGTAGCTTTTGGCAGATTTGCTTTTCAACTGTTGTTTGATGTTTAGGGTAATAAATAGACTTTTAATCAATCACTAAAAGTCTATTTAAACAATGCTTACATTACTTCTTTAAACTCAACCGGCTTTTCGATAGCACCACCACTTAAAAAGTCTTGTAGTTTTGCATTCAAGAAATCTCTGCTTGCAGGCTCCATTAAGTTTAATCTGTTTTCATTAATTAAGATTGTCTGCATTCCAACCCATTCAGCCCAGGCTTCTTTAGAAACTGTTTCAAGGATTCTCTTGCCTTGCTCGCCAAACATTGGTGCACGGGCTAGGGCGGGTAATTCTTTATTCTTTATAGTACAGAAAACAATATTAGACATTTAATACTCCAGTTTGATCGTCTTATTAATATATTGCAAAAGTATAAACAGGTCAATATTAACTATTTTCTTTTACGGGGCCTGCTTTTAATGTCCATTGTTTCGAGTACATCAATATCAAAAATAGCTTTCATAAGTTTCTTTTTTATTTTGTATTCAGGCGTCAAGAATCCTTTTGAATCTTCGACGACCTTTGAGTTATTAATGAGATCATAATAAGTAAAGTCTGAAATGTAGGTTGCGACTTTAATGTCATTAATGATCAAGGGAAATGACACTTGTAATTTCAGATCACTAATTTCACCTGCCTTTTCTCGTATTTTTAGTAATGAATACCGTTTAGCTTCCCATTTGCTATCGAACAGTACTCCATCGACATATGTTTTTACTGCATTGAATTTGCTTTTATTTTCAACAGAAGCGACTGAGCTTCTAAAGTCCTTAGTTGACATCGACTTACCTGTGGCATCAACATTCAGCGTGAGTCTCTTTGGATTTCTTGGCTTCTGCTCTCCCGCTTTTGTTAGATGCTTTTCTTTGAATTCGGCAAGAGAAATTCTTTCGACTATAGCTGTTTTTTTGGACTTCATTTATATACCTATTTATTGACATCGGTGCCATTGTGGTTATATTATAGTTTGCTTATTTGGTCGGTCAATTGATCACTTTACTAACGTATTTTTATTAATGATATCGGGTGACATTTTGTTAAAAAAGAAGCTAGAATTTTCAATATTTAAAGGCCCTTTATGGGCAGGATACAATTCTGACTACCTCGATACGTGGAGAACAGTAAAGCACAGCTCCAAACATCAAGCAGAAGAAACATTTGAGATGCAGTTAAATTCTGATTCTCCTTATTATCGACTTTATGCACTGGTGGGATTAAAAATACTTAAACATAAAGATTTTGAGATCTTATGTAGAAGTATCGCTAAGTCACAAGATGTTGTGCTTGTTAAGATAGTGTCAGGAAAAGCAGTCGAAATGCCTTTAAAGCAGGCTGTTGATTTAATTGTCTCATCAGAACTCGCAGCTCCCTAACCCAAGTTGTTAAGTAGATGCGGGCATAGAAATAGCATGCTCTACTTAACCACTTTTTACAGAACGTTAACTTTCCTACGAGTCATCTGTTTGTTTTAGTGTGGGCCATATTTAGATTACAGTTAAATAAGATAAATTATGATTCAAATTAGTCAGGCCAGCATAAAGCAAGCTCTTCGCCAGGTATTTAAGAGTGCCATTCTACTTAAAGACAATACTAGCAATGTCGCTATCAAATCCCGTCTTAGTCGCATCAATAGAATTCTAGATGAATGTGATAATTCAATAAAAATTGGTTCCAATAAGACTTTAACGGCTGCAGAAACTTCATTTTACGAAGTTACTAAGCAAAATGCTGAGTTGATTTCTCGCACTTTGTTTAAAGAGCTTGAGTGTGTTGAGATATTAAAATCTGAATATATGAACGATCTTCAAAAACAGGTGAATAAGTATAAGACTGCCATTAAGAAGCATGTAGAGTCAGGCGGAAAGCAATTTTATGACTTGGCAATTACCTTAAGAGTAAACGATGTGCTAGATATTGACTCAAATGCAGTTATTAAGGAAGTGTTTGATAATTTACTAGATGCAAATATTAATGTAGTTGTTTTTGACACCAATATAATCAAAAAAGAAAAGGTGACTGAAAAAACATTCATTACATCAAGTTATTATTTCAATCTTATTTGCAAAGAATTAAACAGACCGCTGAAATCAGTTTTACTTCATTCATCTTTAGATGTGCTTTTTGTTGACGCTTTTTACATATTACCCAGTGTTGCAAATGACCCTGTTAACATATTGAGTGCACAGCTTAAGAGAATCAAAAACATCAGCAAGAACAAGCCTATACCTATTGCGCGGTCGCTTACGTTTTTAGGGTACCTAACCGCGAAAATAGCAACTAAATTCTCGGTAAAGGATGACTCTGACCTGGATAGAACAATACTGCTTGCCTTTGATCAAATGGGAAACTATATCGACCCTAATTATCGTGAGTCAGGAATAGAGAAGTCATCTCAACTTATGTCTGCAAAAGTACTTAAACAGGTTTACCCTGACAGTACAGTCAATATGAAAGACGTTCCGTTCAATGTCAGAACACATCTTGAGTACTTAGAATTCATGGATAGCGTTAGAGTGAGAAGCAAAGAGGAAGCCCATTAAAACCCAGCGTCCTAAGTGGGCATAAAATCTGGACATCCTCTAATGCTATATTAATGAGATAACTATAAAGTTGATCGCATCTATTATTTATGGTTAATTTCTATTTATTAGCACTTTTAAATGCTGCTGGATAAGAAGAAAGTGATCAAGATAGGAGCTAATAACGTTAACAATAACCCACTCATTAAAGCTATTGGAATAGTTTCTTGGCTACAGGTTTGCTTGATGATTGGTAAGGTTGAATCAAGAGATGTTGCTCCAGCAGCCCCCACACACTCTTTAGCAAAACTACGCCCAAATATGTACATTAAAATGATGGCAAACAATTCACGAAAAAGGTCTGTCATCAATGCTATTGCACCATAAGTTGAACCTATTTTACTGGAAACCAATACACCAGATAAAGTAAACCAACCAAAGCCACTCGATATAGCAAGCGAGGTCATTAAGTCTTCACCAACAATAAATGAAGAAATAGCCCCGCCCCCCATGGACCCTACCATCACGAATATAGGTATAAAAAATATTGCAGAAGAACGCCATGCAGAAAAAAGCTTAACGGATACAATATCCATTCCTACGAAAAAAATCAAAATATACAATAGTGCGTCTGTAATTGGTAGATCATGCAATACAGCATTATTTTCTTGAGTAAAAAAGGAAATAATAACGCCTATAAAAACCATTGATAATGCAACTACACACTCCTTTATTGGCTCCATTATATTTACTTTATTCTGTTCAATCGTAACAATTTTTTGTGTTTGACTTGGTTTACAAAATGCATAAATGAGCAAACATGCGCCTAATGTTGTAAATACCGAAAAGACACCTGCGGTATAGAGTATATTTCCAGCGGCATCAGGCTCTTTAAAAATCTCTCCGAACTCCAAACCGATAGAAAAAAGCAAAAACCAAACCAAAGGCCCAATAACCTTCGCTGCGAATGCTGGTAACTTGCTAGGCAAAGCTTTACCTAGCACATAACCTAAAATTAAGGCTAATAATATAGGATAAATTGAATACAATATGTCTTTCATAATTTAAATAACCTGTTTCATTTGACTAAAATCAATAAGAATCATACATCGCTCTGCAGCCAAATCAGTCTCATCATTTTTAAATATTGGTGACACGTAATGTGATACTAGGGGATCATAAACGGCAAAGGTTTCGAGTAAGTTAACTAAGGTAAAAGTGCTAAGAACCTCATCCGCAACCACTTCGTTTAGAGATTTATTTCTTGAATTGATTTTCCCAATATAATTGACCCCACCTTGGGAATTTTCTGTTCGGCTGAATAAATGCCCAAACGTGAAGGGCTCACCATCTTGGTGAAAACAATCTGGTGAGCTTATGCCTAAGTCTCCATTTCCATATCGTCTATACCTATTTACTCCGGCAGGAGCATACGGATCACTTTCTAAGTGTTCGAACTCTAACTCAAGATCAAGTTTTTGAATGGCATCACATTCAATTTCAGGTTGGTAATGTGAAAACCCATTGACTTTCAAATTCAACTTAACTAAATCTTGCTCTTCGGATAATAATCCATCCCTTACATCTTTTACAATCGTCATATTTGCACTTTTCTGAATTAAAAATCGATGAGAGTGAGTCAAAACACCAATTAAGATAGTTTTATCTGGCTCCCGCCTGATCTAAATCATAACAAAGGAGATGATTTTGTAACCTGCCGTTAATTCCAGTTGCTTTATTTTGTCATCCGTGTAGGGACTCTATTTAGCCTTGCCAGTGTTTCTAATAATCTAATGAAGGCTCCAAGTATCCTAACCAAATTGCTTTTGCAATTGCTTGCGTTCGATTATTTGCATTCAATTTTTTCCCCGCGTTATTCATATGGAATATAATTGTTCGTTCTGAGCAATTCATTATTTTAGACATATCCCAGCCACTCTTTCCCTCAGATGCCCACATTAAACACTCAATTTCTCTTGGTGTTAAGCTTGGTGCTTCTTCCAATCCAGGGTTAACTAATCGATTTATGGCGTCTTGAATTGCAGGCACAATAGCTTGCGCCATAATCTTGGGCATGAATAGTTCATCAGGTGTTTTAATTTCACTTGATGCCATTGTTAACATTCCAAATTGGTTTCTGTTACCATGGATTGGAACACTAAAACCAGAAACTAGCCCATTCACCTTTGCTTCTTGGAATATATTTAATTCAATCGATGAACAACTACCTTCCTGAAGTTCCGACCATGTGATGGAAGAGTGATTATTTAAACAATATCGAACTATTGGATCTGCCTTCACCAGAGAATTTGAGTCGTAATAGTTTCTCCAAGATTTTGGAAAGTTATCTTCAATAAGTACTTGCGTCCTTGTGACAGAAGAAGGAAGAGCAACTCCTAAAAGAAAATACTCCATAGCAAATAAATCAATATTTTCTTTTAAAATCTCACCTATTTTCTCAACTTTAGTCGCTAAGTAAATATCCGCCAAAACACACTTTAACCCATTCATTTAAAAGTCCTTTTTTTAAATGGTACAGCATGCTTTAACATTTAAAAAGAAAATTAAATGTGCTTTGTATAGTTGAACCTGTTTACAATTAAAGAAGCTGACTTTAGTTCCAACTTCGATCTTGAGCTAAATAAATTATTTTCGTTACGTGAAAGACGTTCCGTTTAATGTTAGAACACATCTTGAGTACTTAGAATTCATGGATAGCGTTAGAGTGAGAAGCAAGGGGGGGGGAGCTCATTAAAACCCAGCGTCCTAGCTGGGCATAAAATAACTAAAGCGTTTAATCTTAGAAAGTACAGCTAACTTCCATCTCCATTTCTTCTGGATATAAAATCTGGTCATCCTTTAATGCTATATAGCTGTCATGTCCCTTTGCTTCAACCTCATTCTTATAAACTACAGAGTCATATCCCATTTCAAAGATAAGCGATTTTAAATAATCAAACTTATCCGTTTCATCATGACAAAGTGCCATCTCTTCACGTTGCTGCCCAGAGAGAGACAGTTCATTGGCAATGATCTCACTAGACCAAATACCCAGATCAGGTAATCGGAGAGGGCGCTCAACACTAAGTGTTACTTCCTTCATTAGCGATTTCTTTAGGTCTCTTACAATTTTATTTGCAGAGGATTTGTTTTTCGCGGTACCACAATACCTATTGTCGGCCTTTACCCTGAAAGCATTGCCCATATTTGCCTCCATGACCGACTTGTCGAACGAATATGAATTAGGCAGGGATTTGTATTGAGACATCACTGATTTAATCTCTTGAGTGCTCATAAGCTCTATTTTGCTTAAAAGCTCATCAGGGTCAAGAGAGGTTTTCGGTGCAACTTGTTCCAGGCATTTATCAATCAGTAAAATGCGTTCAAATGAAGAGGGCACTGACAATTCATGTAGGTAACTTGTATGTGCCATTTTAGGGTGGAAAAATGAAGTAACTGACCTTACTTGATTTGGCTCGAAAACAATGGGCATCTCAACCGGGTTATCCTTTGACTGAGACTCATCTCTAATGAGGATGCTATCGAAGTTTCCTGAGTGATATTCTTCAAGTAAAAATGGATGGTAAATATCCCAAAAATTGACCACATCCTCTCTTACTCCAAGTACATTGCTCATATTTTCTTTTGCTAAAAATGCTTCATCTACAATCATTGGCTTGTTTAGCTTCAATAAAACAGGGTAGTTGGCACCGTTTAAGTTATCTGAATCTTCGCCAAAGCTTTCTAGGGCCGAATAATTATTTGAAATAGCTGTTTGATTAGAAAAGAAAAAGCCTTCGCTATCTAACGAACAACGTTCGCCGACTTTAGCCTTACTAAACTGATGAATGTCCACCGACGCATTCTCATTAAAACGAGTTGTTCCGTGATAATATACTTTTGTTGGATCAAACCCTTGCTGTTTAGCTCTTTGCATTCGCAGTGCTGTAGGGTCTGATTCCTTCAGTTGTATCAAGTCCATTAGCTTTTTACAGTTGTAGTCTTTTTTTGACGGATTAATCTGCTCAATTTCGAATTCAACAGGATCATTAATTAGCGCTTTCATTCTAGCTAAAGCAGCCTTTTTTGTGCCTAGATGAGCACCAAATCCTCTTTTTGTATCTAACTTCTTAAAAACCTTATTTGTCGCATGAAATAAATTAATATCCTGCATTTTCATTCCTTAAATTCGCACCTTAGCGAATAACTCATAAATGTTGCTTTATTATATAATATAAGCTTTTGCGTTCATATGGTCGAATGTTGAGGTGTTCGAGCCAACCAATTGTATTCCGCGTAAATGCGACGAAACCGTTTTGGTTTTTGGCTAAAGGTCTAGCTGAGGAATTATCGAAATAGAATTGGTTGTTTCGTGGTAATCATATTCTGATACTGAATATTTATGCAAAATTACTTATTCAATTAAAATACAGGTATCTAACAAATGTCTTAATCCTTGTCAGTTGCTTTCAATATGTGTGTGTGCAGGAACAATAAAGTTAGCCTGCAACAACCATCAAAAATACACTAAAGTTTGCCCGTAAGAGCTGTTCACCAGTGCACTTTTGCGTTGTAGCAGCAACAATGAAGTTTGTTTGTGTTACAAACCAGATATAAAAATCAGCAAGTTAACCACTACGGTCCAACTTTATTGTTTTTTTGTCTCTTACGGGCCAACTATTTTGCTTAGGGGCCAACTTTATTGTCAATACACAGTGTGTTTAGAAATATGATAGGGCAACTATCAGTGTAAAATGTCTAGTAATGGTTATTACTAGACATGGTATAGGCTTTGTAAAACAGGGGCTTGCGAGCCTTTTTATCTGTAAACCTAAAATATATCAATCCCTATAAAATGCCAACTACCTCAAGTTTAAAGCATTAAAAATAAAAAAACATTATGTCTTTCTTTACATATCCTTTGGCCAAAACTAACATGCCATCATAACCCAATCATTTAGAGCTTTTGTGAATACTAAAATAAAACCACCTTTTCCAATATTTGGTACGCATAAACAAGTCAGAGAACTTAATAGGAACTTTCCTTACCCTGAAGATATTCCGTTTATCAGAAGGGAGGTTCTGTTAATTTCAGCTCAACTACCTTTCTGTGAGCAAGATTATGCTGAAGCAGTTCACTTTCTTTCTGAATATGGCCGCAGGAGCGCACAGACCTTTAACGCCTTTAGAACTGAAACTGAGCGGTTTTTACTTTGGTCTTGGCTTATTGCAGAAAAATCGGTTATTAGCCTCAGAAAGTCGGATATTAACGATTACATCGACTTTTGTATGAATCCGCCAGTTTCGTGGGTAAATACTCAACAAGCGGCTCATTTTGTGCGTAAAAATTCAAAAACTTCTGGTGATGACGATAAATTAGAAGAATACACGGCAAATAAAGCCTGGAAGCCATTTAAGGTAACTGAACCAATTAGTCCTCGTGCAACAAGAGTAAAAAGAACACCTCAGACTAAAAGCATTGAAAGACAATTTAGTATCATGAAAGTGTTTTATGACTTCATGATAGATGAGGACTATGCATTAGGTAACCCGGTCCCAGTTGCTAAAAAACGCTCGCCTTACATCATTAAGTCGTCTGAGCCCCCTACTATTAAAAGGTTTAGCGAAGATGACTGGGAAACCATTCTTCAGTACATTACAGAAGCTGCAGATGAAGATCCGCTGTATGAAAGAAACCTATTTGCTGTCGTTACTTTAAAATCTCTCTATCTTCGGATATCTGAAATATCTGAACGTGATAACTGGCAGCCTAAAATGTCTGATTTTCATGAGTCAAATGAAAGCTACTGGTTCTGGGCGTTTGGTAAAGGCGGTAAAAAAAGGCGCGTCTCAATACCTGATGCTTATTTTAAGTATCTAAAACGGTACCGCGTATACAGAGGCCTCACGCCAATGCCTACACAGTCGGATAACTCCCCTCTTATTTCCAAGCTTAAAGGCAGAGGTGGCATATCTACAAAGCAATCATCAAGACTGATTGAAGATGCTTTTACTATTGTGATCAACAGACTAACAAAAGAAGGACAGATATCAAAAGCGACTGAGATAATGTCAGCAAGCTCACACTGGCTGAGACATACTGGGGCTAGTATTGATGCACTAACGCGCCCTATTAAACATCTATCTGATGATCTAGGGCACACCAGCATGGCGACAACTGATAAAGAGTACATACAGTCAACACTAATGGAACGTGGTAAAACAGGGAAAGTTAGAAAAGTATAATACTCATTAATGCGGGCATCGATTATGTCCGCGCTTCGCGCCTATATTCCAGTTCCTATTTCCCCCTGGCTTGCTGTCACCGTCTTTACCTACTTCAGGCTTGCCCCGCCTCAATTTTTGTCTCATACGCCTCAATAAACGCAGTACCAAGCAATGTTAGCTGCTTAGGTGAACCAATATCGCCATCAGCGATAAACCCGCCATTTAGAGCTATGCTATAAGATGAATGGCCAGACCAATTCCCTTTAGATAGAGATGTTATCGTTTTATATAAATGGCTTCGTTTTTCTGTTGTTCGATTATTTATTAACGCACCAAAATCCGAACCATGAAACAATGATTCTACATATTGGTCTGGTATTATGATTAGTGCCATGCTGACCCCTTATGTTAGTTATTATCAACCATCTAAAATCCCCTTCACTGCAATTCAAACAGAAGATTAAACATTTTGTTGATTAAACATGTTTTTTGTAGATTTTAATAGTATCAAATGTTCTTTTTACAGACGGGATGTTTTGATAGAATTGGTTAAAAAATTGGAGGTGCGCCGTGGACATGTTTCATGCATCTAGAAAAAGATTTGAAAAATTCGATTTAAGCTTTGTAGGAACTGGGCAAGAAGTTAATAGATATGCTTTCGGTATTTATTTAGGGGAAGCGGACAATGTTTCCTCTTATCTGGAAACCTACCAGCATTTTGATGAAACCGATAAGAGTCATATGAACAAATATGGCGAGCTAGTCGACGAAAATGAGGCCATTGAAAGCTATAATGGCGTTTGTTACAGAGCATCTATTAGAAATTCTGATCTCTCTTCTATTAAAAAATGGAACGAGAACGTTGATGAGGACGTTTTAAACTCGATTGCTGTCGAGCTTTATAACAAGCTAGGCCACAATGCTCAGATAGGTCGGCTATCCAATGAGATTGAAGATACAGGCTTAAACTATGAGATCTCTGACGATATTGAAACATTTATCGATAACACGGCAAGTCACCTTGAATATGAATTAATGTCGACGAGTGACGTCTTAATAGATTCAGATGATATAAAGGACTTATTATATCGAAAACTAAGAGGAGATGATGTTACCGAGAAATCATCCGATGAGGATTTTATTGATATTCTTGATGAAAAAACCATGTCAGTTTTTGATAAGGTCATCGATAATGATCTTACTATAAATAACGATTTTGATTATGGCGACCTGTATCGCGCCATCTCAATTGCTTTCACGACAGATGAAGGAAAGCTGAACTCTGTAGAGCAGGCGCTAGTCAATGAAGCAAACGGCAAGAAAAAAGCTTCATCATTTCTTTGTAAGCAAGGCATCTCCGGCTTTTATGCATCGAGCTTAAACGGAAAGTCAGGTGCTTCCGAACTAATTATTACTGATGAAGAGCTGGCCAGTCGTATCGCTATAAAAGAAGTTAGTAAATCTGAACTTGATTATGAAATGAGCTGCAGTATGGGATACTAAATCTAAGTTGTGCTTAAGCATATTATTTTCTGAATAAGCCAGTTTAGTTATAATAAGTAGAATATTATGCTGGCTATGATGTTTTAATCTATAAAGAATGGTCAGAACTTTCTGGCCATTAAAGATCAGTGAGCTTTGAATCTTAATGTAGTAATTACTTGTTTTTAACTAATACACTTGGGAAAAAGCATAAACATAAACACAACAGTATTCTCCATAACTAGAGCATTATCTATGTATTTAGGCCCTGCCATTCACACCAATACTCAAGTATTTGGCCAGAATATTCTGGCCATTAGGGATATGTTTTAGGCTAATTTTCTACCCATGTATCCAGCACGTTTTCTAGCTTTTTCAGTTGTTCTTCATGCTTTTTCTTGTTTTTAGCAAGCTTATTTATGTTTAATAGCTTCCATTGTATCGCAGGTAAATCTTTTGCATTTGGATAGTCAAACAGCGACCAGTCTGGGGCTCCTTGCTTAAAAGACAGTAAAAACGCCCTATCTTTAGCTGTTAAGTGACTTTGTAAGGCAGCGACCATATCCTGTGGCACTGCTAACAAGTCTTTAAGGGTAACCTCTTCCTTTGTCATCCCATCAAACTCTGCATTAAAGGCTTCTTCAAGTGGTCGCCATATAGGTGACATAACCTCATTTATTGGTCTGGGATGACCTAATGCATAAGTCAAAAAGCCAATGAATATTTCTCTATCAATATCATCTGTTTGCAAGAGCATTCTAACGTCGTACAAGTCGCGTGGATGTTGTCGATCCATAGCGGCACATAACTTTCCACCATATAAGTCTGGCAGGCTTACAACAGCAATTTCAGCATAACCAAACTCTTCTTCAACTAATTCTTGCACATTCATTCTAACCGGTTCGTGTAAAGTCCCCCTTGAAACAGGTGAAACTTCTATCTTAATCGTTGCTTCATTTGTTGTAACAACAATTCTAAGCTCATCGGGCTTATTATCTTGAATTGTTGCTTTTGTATTGGGTTGTTCGTCAATTTCACTTGCTATTCGCTGGAGCGCGCTTTTTACATTGCTCAGTGCGACATCACGCGGCTCCAATGGTAGGTATGCGAGGTCAATATCCACAGATAGCCTTGGAAAGTTACGTACAAAAAGATTGATTGCTGTACCGCCTTTGAGGCCAAAAATTTCTTCCTTGTCAACAATGGGCAGCATTCTTATCAAGAGCGATACTTGCTTGTAGTAGGTACTTTCTCTATCCATTAGTTAATTTCCTTTTTTTGATTAAGTACATCTGGGACTGTGATTTGATAGCGCTCGTTATATCGTCCATTTTCTACAACAGACCTTTTTCCTGAGCCTAGGTTTATGGAAGATTCATCTAGTCGTTCCGCCCATTTATGGCCATGGTACTGACTAATAAATAGGAAAACGCGATTAGTTTGTACTGACGCACTTCGCTCAAGAATGGACTGCACTTTTCTTGGACTCAAATTAACTAACCCCTGAAACAACTCTGATGCATGCTCAAAGGTAATATGCTTACCGATAGCATCAACCACCTCATATGCGGCTAATTCCGGACAACTGGCCTTTACCTCTTTTCCTTTGATATAGACGAACTTAAAGTCTTTCTCAGACAATTGAGTTATTTTATGATTTCCACAATAGATCCATGCCTGCTCGTTAAACTCACGAAACCACTTTGGCAATGTTTGCTTGTTTTTGACGCCAATCCAAACCGTTTCTTTTCTCAACTGAAGATAATGGCTTAAGCCTTGGTGAGTCAAACTGCTTAATCCAGCTAGATGAGCGGGCATTTTAAGTTGCTTATCTAAAGCATGAACAGCATCTGGCCATCCCGGCATTAACTGTTCATCTGAGCCTGGTCTATAGTAGACACCGGTGCTCATTTTTCTTAGCCAGCCACTTTGAGCATATTTTTGGGCCAATGAATAACTGATCCCATTCTGTGTTAACCAGTTCTGCAGCACCAATTCACCTGGCAGTGTGTTTTTAATTAGCCAGTTTATTTTAGATGACATAGTTACACTCCTAGTGTTAAAAAACATAATGCTGTAAACCTTGTTGTTTACGTTATGATTAATAGTAACACCTAGAGTGTTAAAAAGCACATTTCAATAAACTTATTTGGGCCTTTGGAAATCAATTGCTTTAAATAAAGTAAACGCCTCGAATAACTATTCATAATATTCGATTTAAAATTCACTTTTAATTAGTCAAATGCAGCTTCTTTGCTGATAATCAAAGGTCAAAATCATTCCATAATTTTTAGAGAAAGTCATTACATAACCTTGTTTTAAAAGCTTTTTTGGGGTTTTGTTATTTCAACATATTATATCTTGTTTAGTTTACGAGCCTTTTTTCTGTTGTTATTATCGGTGAATAATAATAAAAAAAGAGAGGGACACATGTCCTCTGAATCACACGAGGTTAACCCTTATTACGTTAAGATGCTCAATGAGATTGAAAAAAAAGGAGGAGTTAGTGAAATACTAAAGAGCTCTCATCCTAAATTTAAAATATTAAAGACAGCAAAAGGCGCTCGAATTCAGGCTTCTTTGTCAATTGGTGGCTTAAGCAATGAGCTCCAAAGTTTTATGATCAACTCTTATAAGCCTAAAAAAAATATTAATCATGAACAAGTAAGGGATGGTGACCGATTTACATCAACATTTACTTATTTAAGAGATGTTTCAGATAATTATTTAAAAGATGCAGGATTAAATGGGGATGCAAAGGTTCATACTTCAAAACTATTTTTTGCTCCTCTTGACGAATCAAAGGAAAATTTAATTGCGCATGTAAAAGGAACTGGCTTCCCTGGTGGACCTTTCTCCAGCCCTACTGTCATAACCAAGGCTGATAGTGCACAAAAAGATGAAGGGGCAATTAGAAGGTTTTTAAATAAAGTGCTAGAACACGCGCCAAGCTTTGGATGAAATAGTGCATTTGTTACCAAAAAAATACCCTGATTAATCTCAGGGTATAGGGTAAGCAATTATGGTTAACTGACCAGGACTAGATCGCCATTGATGTATGACTTTCATCATCATATTTCGGAAGACTATCCATGAACTCATTAATTTCACCTTTGATTTCACTAATAACCCCAGGTGCTTTATACATGTTTTCCATCATAAATGTGCCATTGAAATCTGCTAATGAATTAAGCTGTTCAGCCTGTGATAAAGGCGGATGTTCAGCATCCTCATAAGCAAAAGAAAGTGTCGACATGTAATTGAAAAACGCTTCAAATTTAAGCTGGTCAGTGTTTTCCTTTCCAAGCTCAATAACGGATAAACCTTCTTCAACTTCATTAATTCGCATGACTTCTACTTTTTCTGTAATAACATCTTCGAAAGCATTACTGAAAATCACATCTTCAACTTCAAAACTATCTCCATCAACAGAAATGGTAGACAACAATGCGTCATCTTTATCAAAAAGTGAGGCGACATATTTATTTGTTGGCTCATTAAAGTCAGCTTTAACATAAAACCCATTCAGTTCCTTGAACATTTCTAGCTTGGCTTGCTCATGAAGAGAGTTAAGCATGTCAATAGGCTCATCTTGTGGATTAACACTCAGCAGCGGCGCCTGGCCAGTCATTTCAGTGATTCTGTCTACCAACATATTAAGAGAAATAAGTCTATCTACCGGCAATTTCATACCCGCTTCTGTCACCAGCTTACTATGAAACAGCTCATTAATCTTTTGACGGACTTCGTTACCTTTTTGCACTTTTTTGAGACTCATTCGGGCAAACTGTTCACTCAATTTTGCCTGTCTGTTTTCTTGAAGAGCTTTCTCTCTAGCATTGTTTTCAGCTTGCCTTGCTGCGGCATCCGCAACAGGTGTCGTAGACTCCAACAGGACAGGCTCTGAACTTAGATAGTTTTCTGAAACAAGATCTGGTCTTGCATAGTTATCAAAGTCATTACTAATTAAATACATCACTTTTTGATCATGAATAACGCGCTTAGCTCGGGTTGGTAAAGTATTGACTTCAGTAACCCCGCCGAACTTGTGTTCAGGTGATACTTTTACATGAAAGACATCAACAGAGCCCCTGATTTGTTCTTCTTTTTTCAGCATTTCTTTGACCTGAGAGTGCTCAACACCTCTGTCATAGCTAGGACTAAGACTAATTGCAGAAAACTCATTAGACGATACGCTACGGTCAAGCGCTGTAACTGAATCCAAGTTATTACTAGGAATAACAAAAGAGCGGAGCGTTTGGTCCCCTAAATAAGTAAACAAAGCGGCTTTTTCGCCTTCTGCATTTGTCAGCATTGTTGACTCTATCGGAAGAGATGTAGTAACAATGTCTTCATCCAAGTGGCCTAACTTATCATGGTTTAATGTTACATTTGAATTCACTGTTGATGCAGTGAGCCCTTCTTGTTTAAGATATTTTTTAAGGTCTGAAATACCAGTTATTTTAATTGGAAAATTTAAGCTAGGCATTTTGTTACTCCTGAATTATTTTCTACTTATTATACCTTTTTAATGAAGTTCATCAAAGGGGATTAGAAAAAATCCCCTCAACTTTTAATTCACAAATGATTACATCGAAAAAGAGGGTTCATCTATTTCGAATTTTGAAATTTCTTCAAGATGCTTATCAATCGATTGTTCTTGTTCCTCTGCATACTGAATAAATCTTTCTTTATCCCGAGGTGCCGTCATTTCTTCAGATCGAGCTTTATAATGTACCAGTTGTTTCTTATGGCCCGCGATTTGTTCATGATGATAAGCAATTTTTTCAGCGTCAGTTCGCAAGTCTTCGTCAAACTCTACTTCCACTGCTTTATAAGACCTGATCAAATCATTTATTTTGTCATTGATATTAGCTTGTATAGAGTAAACGTTGCCGCCACTTCTAGCGTCGATATTAATAGTTTCTGACTTTTCTTTGCCGCTGATAATGTCTACCATATTTATATTAACAAAATACTCAACGCCAAACTTTGGATCTTCTTTACTTTGGATGTTAGATACTTGAAAAAATACGTCGCCCATACTACATTCTGCGATGTAGTCATCACTCCATGAGCTACCAATCTTTCTTGATAGTTCGGTACATAGCTGCTCTTTTACATAAGCTGTGTCCATAGAGTCTAACTGCTTTCCATCAATGTCGTACCCAAACTTATTTAACGCCTTCTCAGCGTTCTTCTTGCTGGCATAATCTTTAGTAATATAATGCAGTGTTAGCTTGTTTCCAACAGCAACATAAGAGCTAAATGTTTGGTATCTGCCCTTGCCGTTAATAACCGCGCCTGCTGGCATATCTTGTGTTTTGAAGTAATCTGATAATGTTTCATCAGGCAATAACTTCGGTATGCCATCATCTGAAATTTCTCTTACTCTATCAGTATTGTTTTTCATTTGAGACTTACCTAGCGTTAAGTTCTGAACCATTGCGCTGGTGTACTTCTTAGCCTGTTTTACAATGTTGTCGACAACATTTTGAATGTGCTTTGAGTCTGAACTTAAAGATGAAATTAACCCATATCCCCCGCTCTTTCTAACGGCAAATAAGTAGCCCTTTTCATCACTTTCCTTAACAATAAAATCAACATCGAATACGCTGCTATTTGTAGAGAACTTCACTACCCCTGAGACAATTCCGTATTGAGTGTTTAAGTCCACTTCGAAACCCAAGTCGGTCATCTCTTTATTCAGCCGTTCGATATGATGGTCTAAATCACCTGTCATGTGAGGCTCAAGACCTTTAAAATATTTATTTGTATAACTCTCAAAGTCTTCAATCGTAATTTCAGTTGCAAACTCACTCATTCCCCCTTGGGTTATCCTGACTAAATCATCTCGACTCTTTGGTTTGCGTAGCACTAATTCTTCAATACCATTTATAGTTACAACTCTGTCTTTTAGCTCTTCCATATTAACTCCTTTTCTTTTTATTATATCACCTTAGGGTTTTAGGTCATTAATTTATTAAGGGATTCAGCGAGCACAACCCAGTGATATAATTGCATTAAACCTGTTTGACTATATGCAAGTAAAACAACATAAATTCACTTATGCTTTTATTCTTAATAGTGTATACTTATGCGCTTAAAAGTGACTGGCGATAGCGGTACGTTAACATTGGTAATGGATATTTTGTTCGTTATTCCGTTAAAGATCGTAATAATTAGTCACTCTAGTATTGTTAGTGTGGTGCCTGCTATAACAATAATAAAATTATCATAGGCACATTTCGTATTTTAACTGAAAAGTTGGGTGAAAATGACGGCAAATAATCTTATCGCAGAAAAATATTCTGAACCTAAACCGGGCGTTATTTTAAAGGGCATCTTTGAATTATTAGAGTCAATTAGAAAAAATGTTCCTAGTTTAAATCAGAGTATAAATCTCGCTTTAAATAAGTGCCTTCAATCAATTAAATCTGGTGAAACCGCCGATTTTTACTCGATACTTTCCCTCATGGCAAAAGACATCAATAAAAAGATGTCGGAAGAGTCCTTAGTGACAGAGGATGTTTTCATTACTTTGTCTTCAAAACTAAGTCTTTTTGAAAACCAGCTTTTAGGTGAAAAGGAAAAAGAACTCCTTATTTCAATCCAAAGAAAAGTAAAATCAAAAGAATCATCAATAAAGGATGGCATGCTTGCGATGGCCGAGATGTTAAACGACATTTCAGACAACTCTAAAGCACTTACATCACGCATATTTGGAGAGCAGAAGCTAAAAGACGGCATATTTTATGAGGGAACCGAAAAGGTACTCCAGGCTGATCTAGCCGTGGCCACTCGAAGACTTGGACGAGATCTAGACCGACTATCTGCAACACTGTCTCAGCAATACCCCAATGATGATGAGATAACCACCTTAAGAGGCAAAGCGATAGAGGTTAAATCATCTGAAAGCACTAAGTTTTTTGAAGCAATGGATGTACTGTCTAGAATTACGTGGGCCATTCACAGAATAAACAGCAATCGGATTAGTCAGGATAAAGAAGAATTAACATCCCTCGCAAATGCTTTTAAACAATTTGCAACCGGCTTGAGCAAAACCAAAAGCTTTAACGACGAAATTTCAGAAGAAATAAGTGCTTTTGAGTCTGACTTCGAGATGCAAATAAAAGACATTCAAAACGTGGGCAACAACGCAACAAGCATTTCTGAGATGAAGGCAAGGTTGATGGCCAATGTAGAAAAGATGCAGAAAAGAACCATTGAGTTCACTTCAAAACAACAAAGTTTGCTAGATGAGCAGAGCAAGGTAATTAAGAATCAGTCTAAGATCATTGATTCTACGAATTTAAAACTTGATGAAGCAAGTAAAGAGCTTGTAAGCGTTAAGTCGCAGACCAGCATAGATAGCTTAAGCGGCCTGGGCAATAGAAGATGTTACGATGATACGATGGCGGGAATCCAAAGGCAGTGGCGCGAACCTGAAAACAATAAGAATTTCGGCCTTATATTGATAGATATTGATTTCTTTAAAAAAATCAATGATACGCATGGGCATCAAGTTGGTGATGAGGTTATCAAGTGGCTTGGGAAAATATTAAATGTCATTAAAGTAAAAAATTCTAAATTAAAATCTTATCGGTATGGGGGAGAAGAGTTTGCGATCATTTCAGACAACGCAACCCCTAGCTTATTAATGAGTACTGCAAGATGGTTGCACAAGTTCCTTCAGGAGAAAGTGTTTACCACTTGTGGCATTACATTAAATATAACGGTATCAATCGGCGTCTCATTTTTCATTGAAAAAGATGACACCCATCAAAGTGTATTCTTTCATGCTGATAAGGCTTTATATAGAGCGAAGAACTCAGGAAGAAACCGAATTTGGGTAAGCAGAAGCAAAGAGATTGAATCTAAACTAGGCCCCCTTATCACAAAGAAGAGCTAAAACAACTTCCAGATACTCACCTTGAGAATAAAGCCCCACCTGGGGCTGAGCGACAACTATTAAATGATCTTTTAAATTCTGTGTTTCCTACACCATCTATTCTTATATGAAATAACATGTTGGACTTGTGTTTAATGCAATGGTTTTGAATGAGATTGAAGAATGCTTTGATGAGGGGGGGAATTCTCCCTGGTGAGGCCAGGGAGAGATAAATCAACCTAAGGGCGAATCATCGCCCTTTTACTAAGTTATTTTTTACGCATGTCTAAAATAGGCATATTAGAATTACCTAGCATTGTCGCTGGTAACTTTCCATCCCAATTTTGGGCTTCAGTTAGCTTAACGATCAATGGATTATTTATGAGCGCCTTAGCTTTAGCTTCAATAGACTCAGCTTCAGCTAAACCTTTAATGCGAATCGCTTCGGCTTCTGCAATCGCAACATATTTAATGCCGTCAGCAGTTGCTTTTGCTGTATTAACACTTCTTTGTGCTTCTAGATTTTGACGAGCCAACTTATGCTTTTCTGCGTCAGCAAGGTTTTTTTCAGTTTGCTTGGTTTCAATTGAAGTTAAATACTTTTTAGGCAACTTAATATCTTCAATTTGGATATTATCAACAGTTACAGGGTAACCGCTCATTTCTTCAATCAAACGTTCTTCTATGCGCTTAATTGCATACGCTCTATCTTGAATGAGTTTTTCTGCATCAAATTGAGGGATCACATCTTTAGTTGCAGATCTGAATCGTGGGTCAAGGATGCGATTTTCAAACTGGTCTAAACCGCCGTATTTTATGTACAACTCTAGTGCTGCAGATTTTTCAACGGTCCAGTTAACTGACACACTAACGGTCACCGGCATTTGTTCTTTTGTGCTTGATGACATTTTTTCTTGGTTTTTACGTGTTCTGACTTCAATTTCTTTTACAGAATCAATGAATGGGACTTTTGTATGTAAGCCGGGGTCAACTTGACTTTTAGCCTCGCTAAAGCGCATAACAATACCGACATGACCTTCATCTACTGTATAAAAACTATTATACATAATAGTAAGAGCCGTGAGGCCAGTGAATATAGACTTTAACGGGAGACTTTTCATTTTATTCAGTTTTAAATTTTCATTTTTTTCCATTGTTTTTTACCTTTTTTAAGAATTAATGCAAATAATATAACTGTTTTAATGTTTTAGTCAATATTGAATTGTGTTCTTTATTGAGTTGTGATCTTTAGTTACTTAATCGACAACTCATTATGAGCAACTAGATGACACTACTTTCTTTTGAACAGTATTTTCCTATGGATAAGGACAACAAGACATGATCCTATAAACCAGAATAAAACCGCAGCGTTAGCCAAAGCCATAAATTGCATTTTCTGACTATTAAACAGTCTAACGGCTTTCTTTGTGTCGTAAATCATCCTGTACTCACTTCCTCTTTGCGCAAAAACACTCGTGTATTTCGTTTCTGCTGTGGTCGCTACATTGGACAGCATGAATACAGGGGGAGTCGGCTTGGCTGCAAGCTCTTTATATGCAAGAACGAAGTCATTGGGTAATTCAGCAAGGTGTTTAGGGAAGTCATTGATATCACCTGAATAGCAAGTAACCTTGCCGCCCTCACAGAAAAAGTCAAAGACATGATTGTCTCCAGACATTATTTCCGCGTAAAAAGATTCATTTACTTTAACTGCTGTTTTTAAACCGGCATTTAAAATAAGGAGGTGATAAGAATAAATTAAGACTGACATGACAAGCAAAGCTGACGTAAATGAGATGGATTCAATTGTTCTCAGCTTTTTTAAGGTTGCTATCAATATAAATGAAGTTAATCCGACTACCATCGCTAATACGTATAGTATGGTGTCCATTGTTAAAAACTTTAACCTTGGGTGTTCAAACAACTCATAAAACGGGAGCTCTACCATCTTATCTAGGATGAGCATGATGACGGCGATCGAGAATGATAGAAAATAGTGTTTTTTTGTCATTTTCCCTGAAAATACGGAGACGAGACACAGTGCTATTGCCATGAATAGCAAGCCATCACTAAAGAACCCTAAGTTATAAAGCCATGTTTTATTGTCTATCATCTGGAGAAAAACGTCATTAAACCAATTCATTGTAATACCTTCTAGTTAATTTATTTATTTGTGCATTATGGTCAATTTTCCTGTGCTTTGGAAACACAATTTTTTCTTTCAATTTATGGTATTTAAAAAAGTTGTTAGTTTTCCCTCTTATTGGTATTGACTTAATTATTAATGTCGCTATATTATCTCTGTAGCAAACAAACAATGCCTCATTAACTCATTGGCAGAGTGGCGGGATTATTAACCCCGATCGGTAGCAGGTTCGAATCCTGTATGAGGCGCCAACTTTTAAATTAACACCATAGAATAGGAAATAAAATGAAACTACCATTTAGCTAACGCCGTGAAACGGATTGGACCGAAAAATGATTCTGCATCATCTGAATTAACTGCAGAGAAAATAATTGAAGCCTTCAAAAGGCCTGTTCCAGAAGAAAAATCAAACCATCTCTATATGTACGCGGTCGTTAGACGCGATCTCGAGATGCCCCCAGGTAAGTTATCTGCTCAGGCAGGCCACGCATACACAGATGCGCTAATGGTCGCACTAGAGCAATCCCCCGACGTTGTTAATAACTATCGAGACCTTGATAAAGGTGGTTCGAAAGTCACTCTCAAGTCAAAAAATACAAATCAACTTTTAACTGCATACAAAAAGCTTATCGCGCTAAATATACCTTGTGCTCTTATTGTTGATCAGCACCATATACTTCCACCACATTTCGACGGTTCCCCTGTCATTACGGCATTAGGGATAGGTCCATGCACTAAAGAGCAGTGTAGGGAAGTCACCAAGAAATTTAATTGTGTCTAGGGGGCGATGGTGAGTATCAAAATTAATAACAAGCAAGCGCTCATTAAATGCATGAAGTCTTTTGAGCAATCGAAAGGTGTTTCTATCTATGAGCATGGAGTATCTGTGTCTTCATACTACAAGGAGCTAAAATCGCATATCATTACAGGAGACGAGTTAAAGGGAAACTGGAAGCTCCCAGCATGGGTAAAAAACAAGTCTCTTTGGTCATTAACTTTACCTGATGACATGGTTGAGCAATACCATATCTTCCATGACTGCGGTAAACCTATGTGCATAACATATGACGATGAAGGGAACGTCCACTTCCCTGAACATGCTGCCACATCAAAAATCATTTGGAATTCTATAAGCAATGAAGTGGAAATAGGCGAACTCATTGGAATGGACATGGATATTCATCAATTGAAGGCAGTCGACCTGGATGCATTCTCTCAAAGAAGAGAAGCGGCTACACTGCTGTTGACAGGACTTGCAGAGATCCACTCTAATGCGGCCATGTTTGGTGGTATTGAGTCAGTGAGCTTTAAGTCTAAATATAAACACATTCTGCGGCGCGGTAATGCACTGGTGAAAATTATGAATATATAATTTAGTATTTTAAATTTAAAAAACCTCAAAATCATAAGGCGCTATAAAATAAGGCATATTCAAATAGCATAGGTTTTAATTTTTTGCTTTTTAATATGGCATATGTGTTAAAAGTAATATAGTATGTCGCCATAATTAATCAGGGCACTCTACGAGTGTCCTTTTGCTTGCCTATTTAAAGAGAAAATTATGAGCAACGATGTAATAACTGATTTAAAAAAAGAAGAAATATTCCAAGACCTAAATAACCAACTGACTATTTTAGTGAATGATGTGGGCGCAATAAACGAAGAACTAAGAAATTTAGATACTGGCGGCCCAGACACTGTCGAGCAAGCTCAAGCTATTGAAGAAAGAAATTCTTTGATCGCAAAATCAAACCATAAAAAAATATCTATCGATGCGATTAGAAATACGATAACAAATTTCGACGACTTTGGCTTATGTAAAGATTGTTTTGGTGATATCGAACACAAACGCCTTCTAAATAATCCTACTGCAGCTCGCTGTCTTGTTTGCCAAGAAATCGAAGAGATAAAAATAAAGCAAGGTCGTAAATAAATTAAAATTGTATAGTTGTACGATCCTATGACTGAATTCGTACAACTATCCATTTCCTATACTAATATTCTATCTTTACCAAATACTTGGCACCTACTATACTTGTTATACAATCCTCAATACTAAATCGTTAAAAAGAGATACTTAATGCAAAACAAATATAACGCAAGTGTTCACAATGACTCTCGACCTAATGTTGGAGTGACCGTCGTTCCTTTAATTTACAATGAAGAAACCTGCGAAATTGAAACGCTTATTTATACTCGTGAAAAAACTGCTGAAGTATTTCCTAATAAGATATCACTACCAAATGGCTTTTATGATAGACAGCTCGTTAAATCTTCTGATGAAGCAGCTAAAATCGCCCTTAAGAGCAAAGTGAATGCTGTGCTTCCATACATTGAGCAATTATACACTTTCTCCGGTGATTACATCGATCCGCTTAGAATCAATACAGTTAACATTTGTTATATCTCTATTCTAAAGAAGCAAGACATCAATATAATTTCCTCTGAAAATGACGAGTCCGCATCTAAGTGGATGTCAGTGAGTGAGTTACTGGAAATAGATTCAGATGCATTTGCCTTTAATCATCATGAAGTACTTACTGTTGCTTATGAAAGACTGAAGTCAAAAGCTGAGCATTCGCCAGTTGTATTAAAGATGCTTCCAACGCACTTTACTATCCCTACTTTAAAAACGTTGGTGGAAGTCCTGGTTGGAGAACCAATTAACGATAGTCGTTTTAGAGACCGTGTTAGAAAACGAAACTTAGTAGAGGCAGTTATTGTTGACGGTAAACCACTCAAAGGGATACCAGGCAATGCAGGCGGGTCACCACCTAATATCTATCAGCTAAACGAAGAATTTGCAGGCTCTTTTTTCCCAAAAAGCCTTTACTAATAAATCTTGAATACGCGGTTTAGTGTGTATCGACATTAGCCTTCTTTCCTATGGTGAGAAGGCTTTTTAATGCATTCTTTTGGCGATGACAATAGCGTTTTCATATCAACATTATTTGTTTACCCTTCCCTCCAACGTTAAAAAGATTAAGTTCAATTGCCTCAGACAACAATCGTTGTCCGACGGGGCATAAGATGGCTGGATTGCTTTTGATGTGATCTCTGGCCAGCTCAAGCACTTTCCCCAACAAATTAAGCCCTTTCCACTTATTCCTGTTAAAGATATTTTTGTTGCTTGCCCCCATCTTAACTCCCCAGATAGCATCATATTTACTGGCCTCAACCATTGTTCTATTTCCAGAGTGGAGTAAAGGCTGCAACAAGTATGGGTTTTGACTATATTTTAAAATAGAACCTTTGAGAACAATATCTTCTCGGCTTTCAATCCACTTAGCTTCGTCCCAACTTAATCCAGGTACATCAGAACAAATTAACCTGCCAATCCTTTTACATTCTTTTGGATCGCCATTTTTTACATTCAGCACCTCAAAGGCCCTTCCTGTATCGCCCATTAAGAGTGCTTTGTGGTACATCATATATTGCTCTATGTTATTAAACTTAATGCCGTCTTCTACAATGAGAGAATAGTGCCAGTTACTAAAGGGGTCCTCTTGCCCAAAAAACAAAACAAACTGGTCGTTATGTTCAAGCTGGAAAACATAGTCTCTCATAGACAGTTTTTCATCTGCATATGCCTGTGCTCCCCGGTATAAAACAAGTTTAGGTGGCACAGTATACTTCATCTCACTTTTGATGATGTTTGAAATGGTTATCCAGCACCCGTTAGCCAGCCCTGAACCTATTTGGGGAACTGTAACGCTTCTTCTTTTGAAGTCCCTTGATATGGCTTTAAAGACCTTTCTGATAGCTTTGTAGTCTGAATAAAGTACATTAGGGTCTCTACCATATGTTTTTTGAATATAAGCATTGATTATTGTCATTTTGCGCCCATTAACAATGACATCAACGCTGGTGTAGGTGCCCAGCTTACGACTACTGCCCTTTGAGGTTTTCTGGTCTGCACTATAAGCTTCTGGGAAAGCTTCAAACAAAGACTTAGCAAACCCTGAACCCTTAACATTAAATATGTTGCATCCATGTACCAAAACGTCGACTTCGCCGCGTTTTGCCATGCTAATCAAGTCGCCTTCTAACCAGTCTTCTATACCGATGTGGTTGTGGTACCAATTATTTGCAAAAGAGCCCGCATCAATACCATATTTATCTAGCATTTCTGCTTCTACTTTGGTGATCCAGCTTTCAATTCTTGATGAGTGTTCTGGATGAGACAAATTAAACACCGGGATATTGTAATCACAAGCTATTCTAATTGCCTGCCCTGTCCCACCTGTTCTTGATGTTGTTGACGACAAATTAAATGCACCATCATCTGTGTCGGCTATAATGAATTTAGCGCGCTTAGATAAACAAATACCAAGTACCTGCATCGCATTTCTTGCCATTAACAGCCTCTCTTGACTTGATAGATAGATCCAACCCTGATGATATTTGCTGCTAAGGTCCTCGGAATTTTCATTTAAGAAGCAGGTAATGCCATTGCCAGACTCCCTTCCACTGAATCCTTTCCATGGCAAAAAAATTGTCATCATTCGTTCCTGTATATCAATAGGAAGTTCTATGTATTGTGATAAGAACGCTATTGCACATCGATAACCATATTCAAAGGCCGTGTCAGAACCATCCGCTGCACCTGACCTCAAGTGATATCCAGAAAGTGCCATGGCGAATCCTGCTTTAAACATAATAAAGGATCTGTTCTTACATACTGCTCTAGAACCAATGCCTGCTAAGTCGCCTTTCGTGCCAAGCATTGAAATATCAAAGTCGTAAATAGAGCTCATTCTTTGGTCCTTAAATTAGTAAAAAGAGGAGAGGCATACAAAACATAGTATAACCAATTTTATGTTTATTGTCGATAACAAGAGCTTTTGGAATTACTTTATTGTAATTATATTGACTTTGTATCGAAGTGATACTAACCTATCAAAAAGCAACAGTTTAAGGCGATAAACAATGATAAATAACAAAAAAGTAGCGCTAGTCATCATTGATCCACAATATGACTTTCATGATGTACCTGAAAATCTTAAAGCGGTAACACTTATTAACGACAAGCCAAGCACTGTAGAACCATCTCTTGCTATTCCTGGCTCTTGGGATGACTCTCTTCGCCTATCAAGTTTTATTGATAAATTCCGTGCTAGCATCAATAGTGTTTTCGTCACATTAGACACTCATCAGTTGTATCATATCGCGAGCCCGATGTACTGGAGCGATGTTGATGGTAATCACCCTGAACACTTTACTCTTATTAGTCACGACGATGTTCTGACAGGAAAATGGTTTCCGACTAACAAAGATAAGCTAAGCCATGCACTGAGCTATACACAATACCTAAGTGAAAATAACAAACAGCCTCTGATTATTTGGCCTCCTCATTGCCTACTGGGTACTCCTGGACACAATATTGTCGCACCGGTAATGGAATCGATTCTATCCTGGGAAAAACACCATTTTTCGGCAACTACGACGATATTTAAAGGTACTAATCCAGATACCGAGCATTATGATGGCTGTGAAGCGGAATATCCAATAGCTGAAGACACATCTACTTTGCTTAATATGGACTTTATCAACAGTGTTGATGAACATGAGCTTATTATTCTTTCTGGACAAGCGCTATCTCATTGTTTATCTGGCACCGTTCAGAAAATAGTTGATAACGTAAGCCCAAGCAAGATAAGTAGTTTTGTTTTGCTGGTGGACACCTCAAGTGCCGTTACTGGGTTTGAAGAGCAAGGCCAATGCTTTTTAGATAAGATGGTTAAACTAGGTATGCGAGTGGAAACAACAACGGAATTTCTTGAGACTTTAGATTAATTTAAACTCATTGCCTTTCCTCTAAAGCACAAACTGTACTTTAGAGGAAATTAAAGTGTTATAAGTTAAGTCTGTTTTTTATATTGTAGTCAAAATACCTACTTATTTTGAAGCTCTCTACTGGGAGCGCCAAACATTTACCAGATAAGTCCTCTGCGCCACACTTAGTTATCTTCCTAGCCAGGTCTATGTCATCTATGTCGCTAAATGATAGATCAATTCCGAAATCTTTATATGTTTTATAGGTATGCGTAATAACACTGTTATTTTCCTCACAATTAATAATGTCTTTTATATTTTCAACGCTTAATATTACTTTATTGATCTTGTATTTTAATAGACCGATTAATGAAGGAGAATTAAAAGAAAAGTTTTGGTTACATAGACCTAGGTTAAAGTCACTATCAACAATATGTTGAATATTCGCGTTAATCACATCGCTTTCAGATTCAAATATCTTGGGATCTACTAAGATATTTATTTGCTTATGGACAACTGAGTTCTGTTTGGCCATTTGAATTAGGTCATTAAAAAAATTGCTTGAAGACATTTGAATTTGGGTGACAGTTATAAAAACCTGGAGCTTCCTATATCCACTTTTGCTCCATTCATTAATTTCTCTTAAAGATTCACAAATAAAAGAATTTTGGACCTGCTGATCCATTCTTAAGTCTTCTAGAATAGGCATAAATTCATCTGGGCTAACTTGCCCATAAATACTGTGATTCCAAATAGGGTAAACTCTGACGCCTGTCATGATACTTTTCTTTGCTGAAAATATTGGCTGGTACAACAGGCTGAACTCGTCATTTTTAAATGAATCTAATATTTCAAACTTAAGATCATTCTCTCTGGCTATGCTCTGAGAGACAATATAATCGAATTCCTGTATTTTACGGTTGTTTTTAACAGAAAATTCAATCGTTCTATTTAATTTAGAATAATAGGTCTGCTTTATTTCTGACTTAAAATCCAACTTTGACCACGCGCAAAAACAAGATGTTCTAAAATGAAAGTTGTTTTCATACCTGTCTTGCGAGATTGTATTCACTATGGTTTTAATTAATAAATGAAAATGCTCTGGGTGCTCAGTCTCCATTAAAACTGAGAAAGTCTCAGAAGACGTCTTATAGATAGTGGCACTGCCAAGCTCTAATAAATTGTAATCAAATACTAAATCACTCATCTCGTTTGAAATCTGGCTGTATACTGAGTTAGTTTGCGACATTAACGTCATGACTGCCTTGGACATGCCGGGTGATGGCTGAATATAAAAAAGAGCTAGATATATATTTTCATCTTTATTTCTATCATGAGTTTCGATATTACTTTTTAATTCTTTATCATTAGGTAAGTTTGTCGAACTATCTCTTCTCTCAAGGTTGTGCAGATACATCGACTTTCTTTTTACATTTGATTCTAGAGCCTGAATGTTTTTAATGAGACTTATGTGTTTTTTTGTACTAACAGGCATCACGATATTTGGGGAATTAAAGTCTGAAAATTGGTCTGAGTGAAGCTGTGTTATTTGTTTTATACAAATATTAAGTAGGTCAATATTTTTATCAATATAAATCTTTTTAATGACATAAAACAGACCTAAAAAAATAAGTACTACTAACAAACAAAAAAAAGCTACATTTAAGGCCATCATGTTTTTTGCGCTATGTCCCTTATACTCTTCAACATAGAGCAACTTAACCTTAGGACTGATTTCTATCGAACAAATAACCATGTGATTATTCTTTAGGGTGTTTATCAATTCCTTATTGGAGTCAATGCCTTCTCTTTCCGCCCTATTCAAACGGAAAAGATTTTCTTCACCTTTCAAAATTTCAATAGCTTCATTAATTATTTTATTTTCTGCAGCACCGATCTCTTTTTCAATTTCATATTGATCTGATAGAACAATTAAAGAAGCTGAGCTGTGTTTTATAGATGAATAATAACCATCTATATCCAATTCTCTGTAGACCTGGAAATATGCTCCAGTATTGATTGGAGTCAGCGATTCGTTGGATAGATATATTTTTGCCATCAATATTATTTTCTCAGTAGAAACTCCCTTTAGTACATTGAAATTAATAACAGATTGATTCTCTATGTAACTGAAGGAATCTAATCTTTTATACTTTTCTTTAATATATTCTCTCGAAAATGAATCTATTTCTAGCTCGCCTTTGTTGTATAGCGAAACTCTAGAAATTTCACCAAAGTGACTAGTAATATCAGACATCTTTGCCGAGACTATAGAGTAAAGAAAAGCAAACCTTTGATTGCCATATTTTTCATACTCCCTATATTCAGTAAATTCAGAGATCCTTAAGCTCTCAACGGCAATCATTGATATTTTACTTCTTACTGAGGTTGAGATCGAATCCATTACTCGTTCTGATAAGGATAGTTGTTTTATTTCAGTTATGTTTTTCTTGTATTGATAAACAAAATGAAACATGGATAGAAATATTACGCCTGACACAAGACAAAGGATAAGGTAAGGACTCATTTTATTTACTTTAATTATCAATTGAATTACCTATTATTTTTGCCTGTATTTTTCTAATAAGGACTCTATCTGTGAGATTAACTGGTTGAATTTGCATCTCTGGTCGATATGAGTTTGAAATTCCTAATAAATCATTTTTCTCATAGATTAACCCTGGGATAGATGAATACTTTAAGGTTGACTCAAACCGTAAAACTCTAGCACTAGACATAAAGGCAATAAACGACCGGCACAACTCTACATCTCTTGAGTGGCCCAATATAACCCAGTTCTTTGACCATCCATACCGCTTCCCTTTAGGGATGTAAAAGCGAAATTCTTTGTGCAATGATGATGATTTTTTAGCTTCTTCATTATCTGTAAGTGAATAAATGATTTTGTTATTATAGAGATTGCGTATATCTTTTGATTTTGATGAGGATGGAAGTCTAAAGCGACATGTATTAAATACATTATCCCTTACTTTCACCATATCACTTTCTGTTGGTTCGTATTTTCCAGACGCCAGAACAGTGTTAACCAGCCCATTATTTGTTATTTTTATTCTGCCTTTTAATCCTTCACAGAGCATAAACGCTTGAGCCCAGCTAATATTAGGCATACTTGTTCTTTTCATAATCCCATACAGACCGGCTTTCCATACTTTTATCCTGCCATCCTTAAGCATTTCAGGCACAGAGTCGATCCATCCTTGCCACTCTAAGTTTTTAAGGTTTATGCCAGACTCATAAATAATATCGTATCCATATCCATCTGATTTAAGAAGCCGATCGTGCATCTCATTTTCATTCGACTCAAAAGTCACTTTAATGTTAACTTTTAATATTTTTTCTGCAAAATCAATAATACCTGTTGAAAAATCGCCTTTCTGAGCGAGAATATTTATTGATGGGTAGTTTTCTTCGACAGTATTTCCCCAGGAAAAAGGTGTCAAAAAACATAAGATAAGTAGTACTTTATTCATTCTATAATTACTTTTATTTTAAAGGCTGGAATATCCTTTTTAATTTGCTCACAAAAAGCGGCACAGTATGTATACACTGAAGTGTATTTGCAAGTATAAGAGTTTTTTAGATATGATTCAGAGGGAGTTACAGGTTTTTGTTGGATTAAAATTAATTATAATCCAACATAAATTTGTTAAGTAATCATAACAAGTCTATTAATATAAATTAATAAGCTAGTTCAGGCTCTACAGGAGTTAGTTCAATTACCTTATCAATACTAATTGCATCAACATCGAACATGACGTAAAAGTCATCCTCCTCAATATAAGCACCAACAGGCGTTTCTTCTTTAAATATCCGTGATACTGCATGAAAAAAAGTATTGTTAAGTGTCTCGATGCCTCCGTTGGTATAACTTACTGATGAACCCTCCCATACTGCCATCAAAAATTGCCAGCCGTGATCGGATTTGTTTCTAGCATACTCAATGATTCCAGATGGCCCCCCATTTTCAAATATTCTCGATGCAGGATCTTCAACAAGCTTGATATCTTGCATTTCCTGCTCCCAGTCATCGGGGTCTAGGTCTGTCGGATCACAGTCATCCGCTCTAATGTCGTAAGCAGAAAAAAGATTTACAACCTCACTGGCTTCAATCTCTTCACCATCTTCTAGCCTAGTCTTTATTGATTGTGTCAATTGATCAAAGTTAGTTTCCCAGTCCTGACCGCGAATACTATCGACAACATTTTCTACTGCTATTTCCCAGTTTCTCTCACTCATTTCCTCAACATCAATATTATTTAATAAGTCTTCTTCCTCAGCATCGACAGAAAAAAAGTACAAATACCCATCTGGCCCAGAATATCTTTGTGCAGCTTCAATGGCGGCACTTCTAGTATTTGGGTCGTCCATGGAAAAACAATAGACACCTGGCCCTCTCGCATCAATACCATTGTCGACAAATTCATTACTTAATACATTATTATTTTTTGTATGATCAAAAAGCTGAAATTTAGTTAGCTTTTGTTTTGAACCATGAACAAATTGCATAAATATCTACCTTTATTATTTGATTTTTTTAGCAAGGGCGGATCTTTTCTTCATCGTTTTTTTCCAGTCAGAGCCTTCTGGGTACATGTCTGGGAGCTCGGCATTTTTCCAAGCAAAAACTTCCTTAAATTCTTTTCTAGATTCAGACGAAGCCCCTACCGTGTGTTTTTTAAGCACAATCTGAGTTTTAAATCCAAGTCGCTTGAGGTTTTTAATAATCTCTGGGTCTGCAGTATTCGTATAGAGAACCGGCCCTTTTAGTTTCGCTGCCCACTCAATTGACTCTAATTGGTCTTCCCAAGTGAACTTACATAGGCCGTAATCGAATGAGGTGCCGTAATATGGAGGGTCAATCACCCATGTAGTATCTTCAGGCATGATTTCAACAGGGATGTCTCTAAAGTCACAAGATAGAAATTCAATGTTTTGAATCGCATCCTGTTCGTTTAGAAAGTGCTCTTTGTATTGAAGGTTTTTATAGCTACCAAACGGGGTATTATAAAATCCTTTTCTGTTGAATCTCATAAGTCCGTTGTAGCAGGTTTTATTTAAGTAATAATACAACTTTGCAGCGGCTTCAGAGTCGTCTTTGCCCTCACGAATAAGATGATTAAAACGATCTCTAGCCATATAATAATATTCAGAATTATTATTAGTTGGCATATCGATAATAAGGCCTGTTCTTACTTTATTGTAAAAATTAACAAGATGAATATTGGTGTCAAATGCATAGGCTTTTTGGGGGGAGCAGGCCAATATACTAGCTATTCCTCCTGCAAAAGGTTCAACAAGAACCGAAGACCCATTCTTTTTCCAGAACTCATAAATAAAATCTCTGGCCCATCTTTTTCCGCCAACCTGTTTAAGCATTGGCTCTTGAAACTTGTTTCTCACAATATTGCTATCATTCATGTTTTTATTTGAGCAAAAGCAATATTTACCATGATTATAGTAATGATCACCAACCCTTCCTCTATTTAAAGTTTTATGTATGCGAATTTTAGTTATGCCAAAGTCACAATAAACTACTTAATACGCGATATTTGCCATTATATCGAATAATACTATATTATGTATCATATTTTATTGAACAGGCTAAAAATCTAATTTGGCTTTAAATAAATTGAGGTACGTGAAGAAGATAGGGGGAAGAGGTTAATTGCCACCCTAAAGGGAAGCAATTTTAAAAGAAGTTCGTATTAATGATATTTAGTTATGTCACCCTTTGCAATAAGGGAAAAATCAATTCCTTTTAATAGTTTAATTAAGGTTAGGATAGATTCTTTATCAACAGAAGTCATCGCACCCTCTTGCGAGTTAAAAGCACTTTCAATCAGCTCAATTCTTCTTTCAACATCAATTTCATTAGCAGTGAAATGACCAAGAATTATAAATTCTTGAATTAGACCCATTACCCACCACTTGTAGTCTTTTACAACCTGGCTGGCATTATTAGACGTAACTAACTTAATTTTCTTTAATACTGCAGAAAGGTCTATAGGCGACATTTCCATAACTCTTCTTTCGAGACCTGCGATGTCAGTAGCATGTGCTTGTTTTATTTTTTCATCACTTAAAAAACTACTGTCTTTCATTACATCATTAAACATCTTTATTTCAGACTGGATATCTTTTTTAAAGATAAACCTCGGGAACTCAGAAATTGAATGATTATGAACTTTAGCACCAATTTTTTGAGCTAAACTTAAGAATATAGCAATCGGCGCCCTACTCATCGGGCCATAAGGTGCTGGGTCAGGAAGTAGACTAGGGAGAGGAAGTAACACTGCAAGTTCGCCTATTTTATCAAGGGATAAATTAGAGAAATCCACAATTGTAATTCCTGAAGCGCTTAGATAATCCAAGCTAATTCCATTAATTTCTTTACCTAGATCGTGCCTTGCTCCTGAACAAGTGATAATTGTCATTTTTGATTTTGTGATTTCAACAAGAGATATATTATCTTTGTTTTTTATTATTTCATCTGCTCTCATTAAGTCCTTCTTAGCTTCGAAAAGTGTATTTAATAATAAATATAGAATACAATGACCTACCTTAAAAGTAAATAAAGAAGTAATGTTGACATTTTCGGAAATTAAAGACATTAAAAAACATCCACACCTCATTGCCTTAGGCCACTACAACGTCTTTATTTTATAAAATAAAATATCACCAATATATGTGATTTTATATAAATACTTAATCATGATATTGTATGTGTCAATTACCCCTCAACATATATAAAAGTGAATTATTTAGTGATAAAGTCTTTGTTCCTCTTACTCATACCCTTCATCCCTCAGTCATTGTTTGCAGAAGAATCCAACTTAAGTGAATCTACACAAATCATATTCCCGGCATTTGAAGGGGAAATTCCTAACGAAAGCAAATACGTCAAAGATGTTCTTCGTTTAGCTGCGTCTAAATCAGGTGTCGAACAGCTACCTAAGCCATCAAGCAAAAGGTTTAATAATGACCTGTCCGCGTCTCTATCGCTAATTGAAGGCGATGACATCACCATTATGTGGAGTGGTTCTAACAGGGATATGGAATCATCAGCAAGGGCAATCTACTTCCCAATTTATAGGGGACTTTTAGGGTATAGAGCGGTGCTCACAAGTAAACATTTATCAAAATACATATGTAACTCTAGAGAGCTAAGAGATCTAACTGAATTCACTTTTGGAGTAGGATATGGTTGGACTGAAACTCAAGTATACGCCGATCACGGATTCTCAACTGTTCGATTAAATGAAAATCCATTATTCGAACTGACATCGTTAGGAAAAATTGATATTCTTACAAGAAGCATTTTCGAGTCTAAGGTTCTTGAAAAGCAACGTATCACTCAGAACGAAGAGCTAGTTGAGTGCAATAACTTAAATATATTTTACCCTCACTACCTCTATTTTTATGTAAATAAAAGCAATGAAAAGCTATATCAAACTATAAAAAAAGGACTTGAAATATCTATGTCTGACGGCTCTTTCCAAAAACTATTTTCGTCTACAATTAAAAACTCTGGGATTGAAGAGTCAATTAAAAATCGAAGTAATAATTTGATTAGAATAAGAAATAAATTTTTATCTAGTGAGAGCAAAAAAATAAAAAGAAACCTTCTATTTAGACTAGGCAAATAATTGACCTCAGATACAAAATCTTATATAATATATGCACCTTAAGAAAACATATGAGATTTTGTAATGACTCCAAACAATAATGAAAATGTATTGGCAAAAATGACCAACATTGTTAATAAACTAAATGAGTTTAGCCATGAATTCCACACTCTTGCAGCCCCAAGCATTAGCGACGGCGAATATGATCAGCTCTACCGAGAGTTATTGCAACTTGAGGCTAGCAACCCTGACATAAAAATACCTTATTCTCCTTCGTCACGAGTGGGCGAAATGCCTTTGCCTGGATTTGATGAAGTTCATTACAAAATCCCAATGCTCTCTCTTGATAACGCCTTTAATGATAAAGAGCTATCCGATTTTATTACTAATTCTGCGAATAAGTTGGGAGTACACCCTGAACAAATTGAGCTTGTTGCTGAGCCTAAGCTAGATGGCCTAACAGGTAATTTACGTTACGAAAACGGCATTCTTGTTTCTGCTGGAAGCAGAGGAAATGGTGAGGTAGGTGAGAACTTATTTGCAAATGCTAAGACCATTAACTCAGTCCCGCTTAAACTTAGAACCAATAACCCTCCTGAGCTTCTAGAAGTTCGCGGTGAAGTGTTCATGAGCCATCAATCTTTTAAACAAAATAATGAACGATTCGAAAGCATTGGAAAAAACAAGTTCGTTAATGCACGAAATGCAGCTTCAGGTTCATTCAGAAACTTAGATTCGCGAGTAACTTCAGAAAGAAATCTTTCATTCATTGCCTTTAGTGTAGGTGATGTATCACCTGGTTTTTTACCTGAAACACAAGCGGAAACTCTTGATCTATTACAAGAGCTTGGCTTCACTAAAAACAAAGAAACTAAGTCGCTTAAAGGCGTGACTGAAGCAACCAACTACTATAATCAACTTAAAGAAAAGCGCCCTAATCTTCCTATGGATATCGATGGCATTGTTTACAAAATTAATAATGTTGAGCAACAAGAAGACTTAGGTTACATATCTCGTGCTCCTAAGTGGGCTATCGCTCGCAAGTTTCCACCAGAAGAAAGAGAAACTATTTGTGAAAGCATCCACACAACTGTCGGTCGCTCAGGTGCAATCACTCCTTGTGCCACCCTTACCCCAGTCTTTGTCGGTGGTGTAACAGTAAGCAGCACAACACTCCATAATATGGATAACATCAACAAGCTAAACATTGCCCCTGGAGATACAGTTGTTGTCGCTCGTAACGGAGATGTTGCTCCTGGCATCCAATCAGTTTCGAAACGAAAAGAAAAAGATAGAGTTCTATTCACAATGCCAACTACCTGCCCTGTTTGTGATTCTCCTGTCAAACAAGCAGAGGGAGAAGCAAAAATGTATTGTACTGGCGGACTTTATTGTGAAGCACAATCAATAAAGAGCATTATTTATTTCGCATCTAGAGAGCAAATGAATATTGTAAGCTTAGGCGATGTTTTAGCTGAAAAGCTTTTTAAAGCTGGAAAAGTAAAAACAATTCCTGATATCTATAACTTAACAGTTAACGATATTGCTGGTATTGACGGAATGGGCGAAGTTAGTGCTAAAAAGATAATTGCTAACATTGATAAAACAAGAAAAGTGCTTTTATCTACATTTATCTCGTCCCTAGGAATTCGTGATGTTGGTTCAACAGCAAGTAAGAGCCTTGTTCAAGCATTCTCAAGCCTTGAAGAGATCCGCTCTGCGAGCGAAAAGGACTTTTTAGATAAAGTAGATGGCTTTGGAAAGCTGATGTCTAAATACCTTTATGATTTTTTACAAAATGAGAATAATATTTCAATTATCGATCGTTTACTTGCAGTAGGATTTGAATTTGAAATCCCTGTTATTAAAACACCGCTTAAAGGCCAAACATGGGTGATTACAGGCTCTTTTTACAAGATTACACGTAAAGATGCCAAAGCAACGCTTGAGGGGTTAGGTGCGAAAGTAGCAGGCTCTGTTAGCAAAAAGACAACAAAGGTCGTTGCTGGGCCGAATGCGGGCAGTAAATTAGATAAGGCAAATGAAAATAACATTGAAATCATTTCAGAAGATGATCTGATTGAATTTATTGAAAGAAATTGATTGATTAACTAAATAAGAAAGCCCTACTTAAGGGCTTTCTCTTTAATTAAATTTCAACTTAATTTAGCTATTTAAAGTATTAAAGTCTATTTTTAATCCCACCAGTTTACGGATTCAGAATCATCTGTAGTCGTATCAGAGGAATACCCATCTTCCCACCATTGATCACTTGATGAATCTGTAGTGGTTTCGGCTTCAGATGTGTCTGATAATGAAGAATCATCATCGCTACCGACATAGTCATTATATGCTGAACGGTCATAACTGTATGTGCCGTCCGAAATAACTATCTGGCTAATACTTGTGCTAGGGTAAGCGTAGACAGAGTTAGTTAATTCACCATCACTCCACCCATTTAATCTTACCGTATGGGCATCCACTTCACTGTCAGTTAAATAAAACGGCATTCCAGAAACCCACCACCCTAAGCATGTTGACCAAACCTGATAGTCAGAATAATCTTCTGAGCTTGATATATTGGTAGACATTACGTCAAGCGCATCTGTTATGGCTGTATCGGTTACGTAGTCACTTTCTGACTGAATTTGATCTGCTGATTCTTGGTAGGTATCCATTGTGCTGTCATATATTTCCTCAGTTACAGAAATGGAGTCACTATTTCGGTTCATCATTGCTGCAATATCATATGAGTAGCCATAAAGATTATTCTTGGCAATTTCTGCCTCATAAAATATTGTATATGCGGAGGCACTACTAGAAGAGGAGATTGCTGGCATTGTTTCAATTTCAGAATGGAATTGGCCCATTATTGGAAAGTTTGATTCGTAAGATTCCGACGAACCAAATACTGATGAGTATCCAACATCTGATGAGCTTCCACATTTGGACAGGAGTTCGCTGTATGTCTCGTCTCCAGGCGTGTAGGCTGTGTATGAAAAGCTTGCTGCATTTGAGCTTACAGTGAAGGCCATAAGAAGAGATGTTACTATTTTTCTCTTTTTCATTGATTAAATTCCCAAAGATGTAATGACTAGTTATTATTTTTAAGTATATTATATATTAATTAACCAGGCCACATTCTATAAACTAATCATATTAATTCACACTTTGGGAATCTTTGTTTAAATATTTAAAGCGCAGTGTTACTTATATTCCAAATGCACCAGCTTTTTATCCAGCACCTCATTATAAAATTCTTCTGAGTTCTTCATTCCGTCAATGATGTATGACTTAAGGGATGAGCCTGCCAAGTGAACGACGGCCATGTAAAGAACAGATAAAAGAAACAGTAACTTGAAGGGAGTGAACAAAGTAAGTATGCAACCAACCCATACGTATATCGCTGACTTTTTTACTTTCAAAAGTCTTTGCAGCTTTGTTTTAATAAATTCATTTTTTTGAAGTTCTATACTGCCCTTAAACATTTCTTTGTCATCAAACATAATGCTTACGTTTTTCTTAGCATGAGCAAGTACAAAATCATCGTGTGTTTTTTTTGTAGTCATTATAAACCCTCTTGTTATCAACTTGGATTATTATAACTCTTTTAATTATTTATGCCAATTTACTGTGTCGCGGTAACAAATTCTTTTAAAGGCATCGGCTTATGGTAATAAAACCCTTGTATTTGAGTACACCCTGATTTTATTATGAATTTCGCTTCTTGGATAGACTCAACACCTTCTGCTACCGATTGCATTCCAAGACCATTTGCCAAGGCGACTATTGCATTGATTATGGCGCCTCTCTTGCGGTTTTCATGGCATCCACTCACAAATATTCTGTCAATTTTAATTATGTCTATTGGTAGCTCTGAGAGAAATTGAAGTGATGAGTATTCCGTGCCAAAGTCATCAAGCGATATTTCAATCCCCAACTTCTTTATTTTCAGCAAGGTTTCTTTTGTTTTACTTATATCTTCAGCGATACAATGTTCTGTAATTTCCATTTGTAGCTTATTAGGATTTACTTTGTACTTAAGTATCATCTTTTCAATGAAAAGCCTGAAAACCTCATCTTTTAATTGATTCGGAGACACATTGAAAGAAAATTTAATGTTTGAGATATTATTATCTTCAAGACCTTTGATATCTTTGCATAGCTGCTCAAACACCCATTTGCCAATATCATTTGATAACCCGTTTTTTTCAGCAAAGGGAATAAATTCTGCAGGAGAAATCTGTTCACCACTTTTTGTTTTCCATCGAATGAGTGCTTCAGCTTCCTTGAGTTCTGTACCGCCCTCTTTGCAATTCACTTTTGGCTGGTATGAAAGTGAGAACTCATTTTCTTGAATAGCTTTTTTTATTTTCGAGATCATAACCGATTTTTCTATTGATTCCGTTTCCATTTCTCTCGAGAACCAACGGTACTGATTGCTGCCAGATGATTTAGCGTTACACATCGCCATATCTGAAAATTTAATTAGCTCTTGTTTGCTTTGTGCCTGTGTTGAATATTCAGCCGCACCGATACTGGCTGAGATGACCAGAGTTTCTGACTTTGTGGCAACTGGCTCTTTAAAGCCTGAGGACACTTTTCTCATCACAGATGTAATAAAGCTTGATTTATCATATCCATTAATGGCAATTGAGAACTCGTCTCCAGAGACCCTACAGAGGTTGTAGGAGATAAATTCATCTATGCTTTCATGAATACAATAATTAATTGCAGATTGAATTCGTTTACTGATCTCGAGAAGTATTTCATTTCCTGCGCTATAACCGTAACAGTTGTTAATGTCTTTGAACCCATCAATATTTATTAGGATCACTGATAATTTATCTGCATCTTTATTTGAGCTAGCATGTAAGGCTAGGGACTCATGAAAATATTTAATATTTCCTAGGCCTGTTAGCTCGTCGCAAAAGGAGTATTTCCTATTGCTTGAGAATAACTTACTAAGATAATGCATAACTTTAGAACGCATGAATAATCCTATTATTGGACAGCTAACGCTTTTCAATAACTTAAACCAGTACAAGTTTGTTGTTCAACTTATACAAAGACAAAAAACTTAGACAAACATCTAAGCTTTTTTATTTATTTTATAAGGAAGCAAGAAAGCAATTCTTCTTCTACCAATTAAAAACCAGATACAATATGACTACAGCGCCAGTATTGACGCAATATAAACGAAAGCAATCAACGATTCAATATCTTAATAATATAACTTCAATTTATTTTTTGTCAAATAAGAGGTTCTTGAGGTAGACGGTTATTTTTGACCAATTATTAGCAGTCTCTGGTAGGAATAGGAAACTCCTCTGATGGCGTCGAGGGAACTCCCATCGCTTTTAAGTATGACGATTTGTGCCCTTTCTTCCTGGCATTGTCTATTATCTTTTTAAACAGCTCATCGATGTTCCAAACTTCGTTAATCCATCGATAAAGTCGTATTTTTTCAAACTTTGATTTATCTTCGTTAAGGCAGGTTGTGCTGAATCCGCTTTCGCTATCTTCAAAAGTTAAGAAAATAGGCATATCTTCTTGTTTTGCTATAAGTGCAATTCTTTCAACTAATGGCTGAATTTCCTTTGAGTATGTTTCTTCTAAGTTCTTCATCTGTATATCTCGAAAACAATTTCTTAAATAGTAACTTAATGAAAGAGTGTTATGCAATGTCACACATTATCATTAAGTTTAATTAACCGTTATTTTTAGTCGACTTTACCTAAACCGCCAGCTCATTCTTTCTGTGTGCTCTAACGCTGTATCTAACTTTTCAAAAGCTGCGTTTATCTCATTTTCTACGCCCAAATTTCTGGCGAGAATGTTATGGATTCGAGAAACGGGCGAAAACATTCTAATGTCGAGAATATCTAACTCATCCATTTTGGCTCTTACAATATAAAGAAGGTTACAAGTAACAAAGTGTTCACCTTGATAGAATGGATTCCAATGATTTGTGATTGGAATCGCAATATCCTCAGATACGTTAAACTCTTCCATTATGTAGCTAGACAGCGATATTTGAGTGAATCCTCTGAATTTCTTCTGAATATCTGGCAAATATCTGTGTCTATTAATTTTCATTTGGTCTGAGAGATCAAGTGATTTGTCAGCCCCGCCATCACATAGCCACCTTGCAGTATTATATCCAATTAATCGCCCTAATGTTCCACCTAGTCGAGGGGCTATCCCTAATTTAGACTTAGTGGTCTTGAGAATTTCCGTCATTAAAAATGTGATAATGCTGATGTTCTTGTAGACAGACTCACCAATTGAAAAGTTAACATCTAATGGAGAAACACTACCACCAGGGAGAGTCAATTCCTTTAGCGTTAAATAGATATTGCGTGGCCCTATTTCTGTTATCATTTCATAAATACTTGGGCTTTTTGTTCGGCCACCATTTTTATAGTAATTCATTAGGATATGCCCATAGATATAAGGGTCAATATCGATAATCTCTTCTAAAAAATCGATGTCATCAGTATCCATTAAGTCAATTTCTTTTCTTGTTGAATCAAATAGAACTGGCAAGTCCTTTGCTGACATATGCTTACTTAGATGACTTTTTATTTCCAGCATTTCTTTCTTAAAGCCCTCACCATTGGTGTCTAGGTTGAGGCCTTCAGTATTTGCCAATGTAGATACAGGAAGAATTTTATAGTTTTGAAATAAAGAGATTATTTCGTTTGGGCTAATCCACACTCCTTCGTTATTAATACCTTTAGCAACGTGCACAGTTTCTTTTTCTAAAATAGATTCATCAAATACTGTAATGAAGTCTGAGCTATCTTGCTCTGTTAGTGGCATTTGAATCGTTGAACGATTTAAATTACCAGCACTTCTTACTGAAAGGTGATCTTCACCTAAAAGCTTTCCAATTAGTTCAATATCTAAAACTCTGTCGCCCGTAAATACAATTTGGTACATTCTGCATGGAATAGTATCCTTTGAAACATGAGCAACATGAATCATGTGCTCAGATCCTTTGCCAAACAAATCTGATCGGCTAACTTTATCAATTTTATAATTGTTTTTTTTATCGACAAGTCGATGAATCAAGGACTGCATTGGGTAATTCCATAAGTAAGTTCCTCTAAATTATATCTTATTTTATATTCTTCATCAAACAAACGAATAAGTACCGCAAGCTTTTGATTAAATTTTTACAGTAAAATAAGATATAAATACTTAGCTGAATTTAGTCAATTTTTTGTGTTAATCGAACGCCATTCCTGATTCTAGATTTTTTTGTGAATCCAATATCGAATTAATTGAGTCGTAAAAGACTTCATTAAAATTTTCTAATGATTTTACAATAGCTTTTGATGATGAACTAGCTCCCGCTATAGCCCAAGATCCATTTTCATGAGTTAGAGACAGTTTAGAATCAGAAAGCTCTATCTTTCCCTCTCTTGCCGCTCTAATTATGCTCGGATACCCCCAGTTTCTATCATAGTCTTCTATCTGTGTCGGAAAAGAATTAGTTATTTCCATATCAACTAGTTTCAACCCATCTAAAAAACGATTGTTCATCAAGTCACTTGAATTAATTTTGTAATCAAAAAAGAAAAAGTCTCCTTGTTCGTCCTTATAAGCTTGACCTCCGATAAGATCACAAACGTAAACGGCTAAAACTTCTCTTTTTGATAATTCGTGATGCCCTATCGTACTTTTCTTGGCAATCACCACCTCGGGGCTTGAAAACTTATTTATTCCTCTACTATTTAAAATTGAAGCTCGCATTTTTTTTAAGTTATCATAAGGCTCAACTGTCATTAGATGATCTAATATCATCTTCCAATCATTTATATCTTTAACTTTTTTCATGTATGTTATCCCTGATTTATTATAACTAAATTTAAAATCTCCAATTAAATAAGTGGGTTACGAATATCACACACTTCATTAATATTGACCTTTACTAACAATAGCTATATATTATTTGAAAGTTAATGCGTTTGGTATTTTAAATGAAAAACAACAATAATAATAATAATAATGTTCACGGAAATCGACTTAAAGCATCGTTGATTTTCTCTCCTGTTATCGAAAGACTGGAAGCAATACTTAAATTTCCGGTTATCGATAAAATGGTTATGGAATCTCTTTCGTCAAAGGTGTCGCCTGTTAATGTAATGAAAGGCCACAATACTAACTATAATAAAATAATTAAGCCGATATTCTTCATATCTTGGCTGGCTGTAGCTAACGTCTCTTTATTCGGAATGATCCCATTTGTAGCCTTAACCTCCTTCTTTTATTTCAGGAAAAAAGAAGTAGAAGAACTTGCTAGTGTTATAGCAAGAATCCCTGAAGTAAAAAAATGCACTCTGGCTTGTGCTGCATCCCTAAAGAAAAGCAATGAGATTAACCCTGGCTATGATGTATATACTGTAGAACCGGTACTCTATGACTACGTAATGAATTCTAGCGATAAAAACAATCGAATCTCAGGTAGGACTGCAATAAACCTTTTTCTTTCTTTGTATGCCGCGACGGGCAGTGATAATGCAAGCATAGAATACAAAAGAAAGATTATTGGTGAAATAATGGATAATCAAAATAATAGTGAAAAATCAGAAGATTCGCTCACTTTCCTTTCTGAACCTATTGATGAAGAATATAAAGAAATTGGAAACGATGAGGCGGACAAAATACGCGCTATTGCCTTAGACGTCATGAGTACTAATCCGTCAGGGAAAAAAGTAAGTCTTGTTAAATCATCCCAATTAGAAGTTGAGCCTGCTAGTTCAGATATTTCTAAAACTGAACATGCTAAGGCTGAGATCAACAAAGCAGCCAATGCTAAAATAGACACCGTTAAAGTGAAGCCTGCTAAAGTAGACACCGTTAAAGCCAAAGCTGTTAAAAAAGAAAGTGTTAAAACAGAGATTACTAAAGCAGACACCGTTGAAACGAAACCTTCTAATAAAGAGAATGTTAAGGTAGATACTGTTAAAAAGGAACATGCAACCCCTTCACAGGAGCTGGCCCAGCATGACTCTGATGAGCTCAGTGGTGATGATGTCTTTCAACTAGCGCACTCTATGTCAGGTGAACAAGACTTTCCATCTTTCAATCATTCTATGTTCGACACAGGAGAGTCAATTAACGGCTTTGATTTACCTGAACACGAAAATGATATTGAAGACGACGAGGCTGATGATGACTATGATTACTTAGGCACAGGTGAACTATCTGATTACAGCGAGGAAGAAATCGCGAGAATGGTTGATGAAGGAGCGATTTAATAACCATGAATTTATCTTAGGCCAGCAAAAAATGCTGGCCTAACTGTTCGGAGATTACTGTTCAGTTTCTTCAGCTTCTTCAGTTTCTTCAGCTTCTTCAGTTTCTTCAGTTTCTTCAGCTTCTTCAGCCGGTTCAATTTCTTCAGTCTGTTCAGCAGTAATTTTAAAAGGATGTTCTACATTTAAATTATCGCATTTAGCAAAATCGACTGGGCTAGACAAAACAATTTCTGCTAACGCAATTAGAGAATCATGGATTTCTTTATTGCTATGTTCAAACTCACACTTTTTAAATGTTTTTACTTCAATACCAACACCTAATATTTTTGTTCTTAGCACTTTGTTTTCAGGGTTTGAACTTCTGACTCGGACAAAGTCCTTTGAGCTGTCAATGATCCCCACTTCAAAATCTTCACCTTCACCACGTAACTTGATGAGCACTCCCGTTTCTTGCTCAAAAAAACGTATTTGTTCGGCAAAACCTGCTTTGACAGTTTCGAGATCCACTCCGGCAGATACCATGCCTTTAATTGATGATTCAAGTGTATCAAATCTCGCTTTATCTGTAACTTTTAGAGCCATTTTTCTAACCTCTTAATATTTTAATGGAAGCACATTATTTTTTATAAAAAAACACTATATTTAATTGATATATATAATAAATACTAACAAATATATTTGCCTTAGTAAACGAAAATGGATATATTAATAGGAGTCAGCTAAGGGCTTTTTGCCCAAAAACTTTTATGCTACAAGCTTTAATTTGGTGATTAATTCTCTGATAGATAAATTCTATGCAGTAGTCAAAATATCACTTTCCGAACTATAAAAAAGGAAAACAACAAATACCAGTGATGATATTTGTTAATAAATAATAATGAAGAAATCGACTATCTTAAAACTATTAACAACGGCGTCCCTCATCTCTTTAACTGGATGCTCATTGCTGAATGATAAAAACATTAAAGAATCTCATATTGATAATGTTGTGTGTGCACCAAAATTAGAGGGCATGGCACAAAGAGGCATCACTTTATATATCGAGCAAAGCAAACTCAATAAAGACGGCTCTGTGGATGCTAGCAGCACGATAAACTATGAATCTTCGGCTTACTTCAATCGAAATCAAGAAAGCAGTAAAGACAATCCAATTATTCATTCAGATAGAACGACTGAGGAAACACATATTCTTCATGGTTCATTGGTATCAAAAGATGGTGAAAACAATTTTGTCGTTACGCCTGAGGGCTTGAAGGTGGGCCTATCATACACAGGCTGGATGAACTTAGATAAAGATAGTCTTTCTGTCGAACTCTCATACAGAAAAGTAAACAGCGTGAAAGATGTACTTATTAACGGATATAGATTCAAAATTCCGAATACTGGAAAAATTGATCTAACTACATCGATTTCTGAGGCGATGGTGAAAAACATAGAGTATGTACTTACACCAGATGCACCTTTACAGAACATAAGATCATCATCAGGCATCAGTAAAAACTCTATTAAGCTTTTCTACTGCCCGATTTATCTTCCAAGCAACACTGTAATAGATACATCATTACAGCAACTAAAATAGCCATTGTCGGTTTCTTAATCGAAATAGCTGTAATTATCGGAATCAAGGATTTTCTCTTCAATCTTGGTCTTTGATTCCATAAACCTGATCGCTACATCATCATCATAAATTGAAATTCCCAAAGTACTTAATATATTTATCGTCTCTGATTCCAGAAGCGTAAATTCGTCCCCAAGCATCTTCCATTTAGGAATTACTAGCAAAGAGATTCTATCTTCAAAGTATTTGTTAAACATCCCTAGAAAAATTTCTAAGCTTGATATTTTTGAGTCGAAAGCATTAATACTTTCAATGTAAACAACTGGGTCGTCAAAAAAAATCATGTCCGACATAACCTTGCTTAATGATATTTTTTTAGCACCATCATCAAAAATAATTGGATAATAATTCTTAATCATAGGATCAATGTTCTTCGCCCACACAGGATGAAGACTAAGCTCATTAGCTAGTGCCCAGTTGAATGATTTTGCACAAATTGAGAATACGAGTTGGTCTTCTTTAAATACTCTAAATTTGATTTGATCAATAAATTGATTTGCACCTTTGGTATTACTTACATCCAATGAAAAGTTTGCTTCCAAAACAATAAACCTCTTAATTTAATTCAATGTGCATATGCCAGGTCTTAATTATCAATATTGAAGAAAGGGAAACTTCCACTCTTTCTGCCAATCCAGACCACTTCTGGAAGTTCTTTAATGCTATCTTTTTCTTTAAAATATTCAAACATTTGAGAAGTGTACTTGCTTGCTACTTCTTGCTTTACTACTTTGAACTGCACTGGAGAATCACCTAATTTTGTAAAGTTAACTAATTCTTCTAGTGGAATATCCATCTTTCTATAAAATAAATACCGGTCAATAAATTTAGATACAGTTTCACTTTCTTCATCTACAAATATAAGCTCAGGCCCATCGACAACACTACTTAAGCCTATTGTAAAAGCAGCCAGGCTTCTTTTGATTTCAAGACCTTCTATGCTTCCATCATGCACGTTCATGACTACGTATCCAGATTCATCTATTATTTTTTTTATTTTCGAATTCAAAAAGTTCTCTCCAACAAACAAGTTCTTATCATCTTAAGAGCTCAATGATAGTCGTTATATTGATGAATGAGAAGACACATAATCATATCTGCTCTTTTTTTTGTGTCAATTCTTCTTCATACTACGCAACCTTTCGCATCCCCCAAGGAACAGCAACAGAAATGAGTAGTACATTTACCAAATTTATTTTTAAGGTCATCATTCCTTTATTCTTACTGGCCATGGTTTTAATTGTCTATTACCAGACAACCAAAGCATCAGATAATAGAATTCGATTATCTAAGCAGATAAGTTACTATGGGAACATTATGTCTAAAGCGGTTATAGGGGACATTGTAGGTCATAATTCTGAAGCGCTTTACGCTTTAATAACATCATTAGAGCAACCTGACTCCATACATTCTGTTGAAATTCTTAATGATAAAAAAAGAGTGCTAGCTAAAAATACTATTTCATCTAATTCCGATGAAATATCAAAGTATAGTATAAGTAGCTATTTTATTGAGAACGGCAGGACATCTAAAATTACGCCGATATACCAATCCATTCATAAACGTGAAATGGATATCCCCTCTTTAAGTCAGTTCATTAATAAGAAGCCCATTGGGTATGTGGTGATCAGTTTTGATTATTACTATGTTACTTCATATGTATATTATGAAACGATTGTTGCAATAGTTTTTTTGATGGCATTTCTTCTTTTTATCTCATTTATTTTTAACTTAAAATTAAAACAGCTTAACGCACTAACTAATAAAATTAAAAACACACCAGCAAATAAGTTTGAATTAATTTTGGACACTTCCACATTTGATGTTTTAGAGTTAAAGCAGCTTTCGAGTGCAATAATTAACAAGCTTAAAGATCAAAAAGAAAATCTTATTTTAGAGGCTAGTGATTCGACTAAAAAGCTAAAGTTGTTAGAAAAGAACTTTGCGAATCTGAATGAGAGTATCGTGATATTAGGTGAAAAATATAAAGAGCACAAAACAATGGTTGCCTCCATTGGTCATGATATTAAAAGCCCTGTGGATGTTATTGAAAAAACTGCAGAGTTGATAATTCAAGCGACGAACTTAAGCTCACAAGACGTAGAGTGGATCAACAGAATTTCAAGAGCATCTTCTGAAATCGATTATCTTGCTAAAAATATAATGGACTCTTCCCTGCTTGACTCTGCACAGACAGAAGTCGAAGTTGATCTTCTTGAATTGTTGGTAAAGTGTGTTGTTAATGCAAGAGTAATTAACGAGAACAAATCAGTTAAGGTTTACACGCGGATTGATGAGACCTCACATAACTTCATCTACATGAATAAAGAATGGGTTAACCGGGTTGTAAACAACCTGGTAAGTAATTCGCTTAAACTAACAAATGAAGGAAGCATCTTTCTTACTTTTAACGCTTATAGCGACGACAATGGAGACTTCCTAAAAGTAACGATTAAAGACGATGGTCTGGGCCTATGCGAAGACGAATTAGAGATGCTGCGCAACGACTCATACCAGTCTGATTTAAGCATACATAGTATACATGGTGCGAGTCTTGGTCTATATATCTGTAAACTTCTGATAGAGGGCATGAATGGAGAAATTTTTGTTGATAGCAATCAAAGCTCTGGAACTGAGTTTACTTTTATCATACCTGTTTCGATACATGCGAAGAAATCGCCTGCCCAAATAAGATCCGATAGAGCGTTATCGCAGTGTGATGTGGATATTGCATTATTTACCTATGATCCTGAGTTAATAAAGTCTCACAGAGGAATTTTACAGCTTCTAATGCTTAATTGCTGTTTTTACAGCTCACTTGATGAAATTAAGGACCATGACATCATAGTTTGTGTCGACATTCCTAGTTACTCACAGGATATTGTGTCTAAGCTTAAGAGTCGATGTAAAAGACTTATTGTTTTCGAGGTTAACTCAACAAACAATATGTCCTTGTACAAAAGCGTAGGCATTGATCTTATTCTTCATCGTCACACTAGCCCATACGATTTTATTAAGAGAATAATTATGTGTCAGAAGGAAATGTCGAGTAACATTTCAAGAATAGGCACCGCATCATCAATCGGAACAAGCGTAACAAGTAACCTTATACAAAGCATTCCCTATGAAGACGAAAAGCTTCTTAGCGGGACTACAATCCTGCTGGTTGACGGCCATGAGGATCATTTAGCGACTATGTCTGAGCTTATGCGTAATGATGGGGCATTGGTTGATGCTTCGTTAGGCTATGAAGATGCGTTGATCAAACTAACAAACAGAAGATATGACATAATCATTACTGATTTTCACTTTAATTTCACGACAAAAAATGGCGCGGACATTTCGAAGAGCATTTCAAATTCTAACCATAACAAAGAGACTCCAATCATTTGCCTTACTGCCGATAGAGCAGTAACCAAAGCACCACAATCTAGCAAATACTTTAAGTCTATATTAGATAAACCAACAAATTATCAGAAAATACTAATGCAAATATTAAAATTAAAAACAAAGAATAAAGGTATCAGGAATTCGCTCTAAATAAGTATACTATATTTGCTATATTGGAAGTAGTAAGTATAATGGATTGGTAACGATTATATCGTTACCAATACTACAGACTTTAAAGAAGTGGATTTAGATTATGAAGAGTAACGCAATAAGACAGATAGAGCAGGAACAAAAAAGCTCTTTAATAGCTATGCTCATTAACTCGAACTGTATTGATGAAATATGTTCTGCAGCTTTCTTCACCGATGATACAGATGAAAGTTTATTTATAACCAAAATGCAGATGAAACTAGATGAAGATTCTAGGGTTCATACTTTTACTGATAAAAGCTATGACTTCGATGAACTTAGAGATGGCTTACTTTCCATTATAAATATCCATATGGATAATTATCCAGAAGACGAATCTGAAATGGACCAATGGAAAGAAGCACTTGATGATGCAAGTCCTGTGTGTGACTTACATATTTCTCTTACTCGTGGTTCGAACTAGATTTAAAATTGTCTGCAACAAAATCTTCAATATCTCTTTTTAACCCACCGTCGCGGAAAATTCTTTGCATGCTATAGCATGCTCTTTCTTCAAATTCTGACAGGTCAACCAACTCGAAACTGTCAGCTTCTGGGCCTTCTTTACCATCTTCATTTGTAAAGAAGCTAGTACAATAAAGCTGGTCAAGTTCAATATCAGGCATTTTTGTAATAAACAGCCATAAATCTTTATATTTATTATACTCAAACCAGCTTAAATCAAGCAGTGCTGATGGATCAACAACAATACCTGTTTCTTCTCTTGTTTCACGTATAGCTGCTTCAGATTCAGTTTCTTCTGTATTTTTTGTCCCTTTAGGAATGTCCCAGTGTCTTTGGTCCATCGGATGCAGCATAAGGACTTGCGATTTTGAATTAACAAACACTATCCCACAAGATAGTTTTTTGGTCAGATTATCTACCATTTTTTATTTAGCACCCTAGTTATTTTCTGGTGATATAATATAGCAACAATTGCATTTTTGGTCAATTAATCAATTATCTTTTAACTCAGCAGGTTATGAATGAAAATATATCTTTAATACTCTTGTAATGTATGCCCATGACAAGCTATTCTTAGTATATTATTAAATATATAACGGAGATTAAAATGAATAAAACACAACTTATTGCAGATGTCGCTATCAAAACTGGAATGTCAAAGTCAGAGATAAAAAAGGCATTAGAAGCTACGTTAGATACAATCACTAGCTCGTTACAAGACGGTGAAAGCGTTCAAATCCCCTCTCTAGGTACATTTAAGGTTTCAGCTAGAGCTGCTAGAACTGGAAGAAACCCACAAACAGGTGAGTCAATGAATATCAGCGCAAAGCTAGTACCAGCCTTCAAACCTGGAAAATTCATGAAAGAGTCTCTTAACCCATAAGACTCATCAGTAACGTAAAGCCCCCTTATCTGAGGGCTTTACTCATCTTCTATGCATTAGCAAGCATCTTTTCGTTCTTCATTCTCATTGCATAGTACAAAATCATACCCCAGTACATGAATCCTATGACATTTGAAAAGATCCCATCTTCCATTGTGTTCACTTCATGCTTTGAAAATTGAGTTCTAATCGATTTCTCAAATATCTTCGATGGCCCACCACCCATAATGATCTGAGCAATATCCTTACTCCACCCTATTCTACTGTGCATGAAATTTAAACTAGCATCAATAACTGGTCTTGTGCTGTGAATATGATCATTTAAATCTATTTCATCGCCATAAATATATATTGGACGAGTATCTTTTACACCTGAGTAGTTTTTTAAGTCTAGCGCCATATCTAATTCATTGTGATCATCATATGTGTCATTAATGTATTCTGAAATGCTTTTTGAAATTGCACACAAAACGGCATTCATTCCACCTGGTCTAGCACCTGAGCGATGAGAGATAACCTTAAATCCTTTTGACACAAGGAAATCAAACGTCAGGTATCCAGGGTCTACAATTAATGTTGTTGTTTTAGAAAAACGTTCAAAGCTTTCTGTAGATGAGACTGCATGATTATATAAAGCTCCCAGAGGCTGAGGAACAACGAGAACGTCTTTAATTTTATACGTTTTATCACCTACAACATGGTCGCCGATAACAAGCCTCTTCATTTGCTCTTCTTTACCCATGTTGTTTACAGGCAGCCCAAGAATCAATACATCAATAACTTCTTTGTCAATGTAGGCTAAAGTGCCTAGAAATAAAACCATCCACTGCTCAGTAGAGATAAAGTCCTCGTGCATTGCTCTTACATCATTCTTAGAAATAATGTCATAAACGTCTGGGCCGACTTCCCAATTATTACCGCCAAAACTAACTCGTTTGGTATTTCTGGTTGTAAAAAAGTCTCCAGAAATCTCTTCTTCTGGCGAATATGCCGCTTGAGATGGAAACAAATCACAAACAATGTCACCATTAATAATATCTTTAATGTACTTAACGTACCCATACCCAAGATCGATTGCGCTAATATTGGCTGTTCCGCCAAAATCTGTTAAGTGCTCCGTGTTTAAATGCATCATTAAGATTGAATCTGATATTTTGTTTCTAATAAAATTTGCGTCAAGCATAACTTCTTTCCTAGTCCCCAATTAATATAATATTTAGTATAATGATTTTAGCTTTAAAGTCAATATATTCATATTTGCAAATGCAGCATAGCAATAATCCCTATTACTCATTCTTAACAGCGACGGGATTGAAAATAAAGTTTATGCTAAAACAAAATGAGTGAAATAGTGGTTAAGCCCGCATTAAAAAAGCCACTTAACAAATCGCTAAGTGGCTCGGTATAGGCAATAAAAAGAACTTTATTTATTCTCTTTCAACACATGAATCCCATATGTCCTGAAGACCCCATTCAGTGGAAGCTGTAGAGGTACATGAATATGTCTGGACGTACTGATAAACAGTTCCACTAGGCGTTCTTTCTTCGGTATAGGTATAGATAACTTCATCTTCTGAAGTATGAGTCCAATCCCGTGTATTACTCCATAAGCAAGTTTTCTCATGAAGATAATACGTTTCATCAGTTTCAAAGTCCTCGTCTTCATCTGACCAGCTACCACAGTCGTAGTATGTTCCGTCATATACCCACTCTCCTTCTGTTACAGTAACAGAGCGCTCAGCATCTTCTTCATCATAACTACTAATCAATATTGGACTACCGTACTCTCTTATTTCACCCGTTGAGTTGTAAATCTGCATCTGCTGTTCATATTGTTCCTTGTAGATATAGTAAGTACCCTCCTGGTCATAGTCAGTTGTTTGATCTGCCGAAACTGGTGACCAGTTACTATACTCAGTCTCCCCGGTATATTCCCAGTCTGTAAATTCTGAGTCTGTGAATATCCAAGAGCTCATGGTGCCAATAGCGTCCTGAACTTCTGTTTCGGTAACATATCTCTCATTAGTATATGTTGTCGTCCTAGTCTCTCCAGAAACACTGTCTTCTTGCTCCGCTGTAACTTCCTGCTCTTGAAGCTGCTCACAATCGCGGCTCTGAATAAAGCTTTCATCTAAAAGAACCGAAGAAGTAGTAGGACTCCAAGATGTACAAGTCCTTTGCCCGTCAACATCAGTCCAGTCACCTTCGACTGTTGATATGTCCTCCCAGACAGAAATCGAATCTGACATTGGTGCTCTTATTGTAAATGTTTCTGCATAAGTTGGATGCCCCACAGTCAAGGCCAGAACGAAAACTAGAGGAGCGTTAATATTTTTCGTAGTTATTATCATAGAGATTAGTCTCATTCCTGTCTTAAGGCGGCAATCAGTAAGCTACACTAATTTAGTCCGCCTTATTTTAGAGTTTTTTAATGTGATCTGCAGTAAGGGGTAAATATAAACGATCCCCTTAATATCGTCAAATATTATACCAATTTACAGCTTAGGGTCATTACTTAAGCAAGCGAAAAAGAGACGTTGTTTTCCTTTTCATTTCTTTTAACAAAGTACAGCTTGGCATCACTGACTTCAGGGCTCTTTAATGCAAGTAAATCTTCTTTTTTCATCTCGACTTTTTGACTGTATAGCGGGTCCTGATTTAAGAATCCCCCTTCATTAAAAGGCAGCAACTTCAAGTGCTCTTTAACAAGATTTTTGTCTTCAAATAGAATTAAATGGCTGTGCTTTGCTCTAGCCGGTATCGCCGATTTTAAAGACGTCATTCCCTTATCAAGCGCTTTCAATGAGTTTTTTAAAACCTGAGAATCACTATAAGACTCAATTTCAAATTCAGCCTTAAATTTCTCAATTTTAGATTCAATATCACTTAGTTCTTTTTCGGTCGGAAACACCACTTTTAATCCATCGAAGCCTAAGCTACTGGTCATTTTCCTAAGAGCTTCAAATTCATTGTCGTGCTGCATAAAATAAGAGTTTAAATTATTCATTAATGCATATGAATCAAAAGAAGTTTTTGTATTAATAAGGTCTACCCATTGTTTTGCTACGTATATTTCATTCCCTCCCGTTAATCTCGTCATCAAAAGAAGTGAAGATAAACTAGGTTTGGCTAATAAGCTGCTAGTAACAGGTGTGGCATCTGCATGAAAGAGAGTGGAAAGACCTGGACCTAATTCATAAATATGGCTAAACACAAAATCTTTTCTATTTTGTATCTCACCTGAATCTTGAAGACTAAGCAGCTTGCCGCTTGTTTCAAAGCCATAGGGATTTGCATACGTAATAGCCTCATTAATCGAACCGGTTGCGTATGCGGCTCTCCCTTGGACAGATAAGCCTCTAGAATGATGTTCCGCTTCAGGCTCTAACTTATTAGACGCATGGCCGTGATAGTATTTATCCTCATCATATCCCATTAGCGTGAATGCTGGTTCATCAGAATGAGCAATAATTCTTGACACTTCACCGGCTTTAAATAACTTACCGTACTGGTTAATCCACATACCCTGCTCATTTTTACTAGCGATTATGTTCTTATTAACAATCAGTTGTTCTTTTTCTTCGGCTTCAACTAAGTCTTTGACTGAAAATGAATCGACTATCTCTGCTTTCTCACGAACGAGATTAAGGATTTCTTCGAATGAACTATTCTTATCCGCGACCACATTTAAATGTGTATCAACCCAGCCCTTGTCCGTTTTCGCATATGAGTTACTTACAGCATCAATAAGCCCGGCTGCATAGCCCTTTTCAATTCTAACCAAAGGGATGGTATACGTCCTAAAACTTAGTTGTTCATGTAACGCTTCTGGGGTGCTTTCGTCGTAGTCGATTCGGTTTCTATTGAGGTAGGTAATTTCTTCTTTAATGTCGTCTGGAGTTTTGTCATCAAAATCATTGATTAGATCTCTTAAAAAAGAGACAGAATCTACGCCATGGTATCCTTCGATACCGTCGGACGGATAAAGCCTATCAGTATTCCATGACTCAATATTTCCGAATCGAGAAAGGAACGATTTTGTAATATTATTCATAACAATATCCTTTTCTATTTAATATAACATATTTAACAAAATTGGTTTCGCTATGTATGACACAAATAGAAAGTCCAACCCTTAAACAATAGACATTATCTGAGGATTGGTTTTAACTTATTACATTTTTTTAAGGATCAGTCTAAAAGCTAGAGATTTGCCTTTACCCTTTGTAAGGTCGTAGGTGAAGTCATTATTTGATTCCTTAAATACAACTGCCGTTCCTGGTAAGAGTGGCATACTTCCTTTGACAGTTTTATTACATTTAGAGCTAAGCCAATAAGGCTGTTTGTCGCTATTAATAATAAATAAAACTTCGACGTCTGAATCTGATGAGCTTTTACTAAGAGTAAACTTTTCATTATTAGAAATAGTAATAATTTGAATCCAAGCTTCATAGTTTTCAAAATAATTTAGCTTACCTAGAGGAGAATTATTAATAATATCTCGAATTCTATAGTAGGCAATTTTCAATGTCCCAAAAGGAAATGTTGTTGCTAAAACTATTTTCCCATCAACTGCTTTTTCCTCCCCGCTACCAGAGCCTGCAGACATTGTTTTTTTCAGACTGCTAGAATCAAACTTGTTAATTTCAGGGATCTCTAATACAGAAAAGCCTTTGTTTTTAATGTCTTTTAAGTTAATTTTTTTATTGGCATGTTCAGTCAAAACAAATCCTTTATTATTATTTTTATTTAAATCTAAGATTAAGTCTTTTGCATAAATGATAGACCCAAGGGCCTATCATTTATTATTAACTAGGAATTTTTCTCTAAATTTAGCAATTCCATGTTTAGTCCCATCATCGAACTCGTTAAGCAATTCTTCAAACGAGTTTTCTGAAAATTCAGGCTCCATTTCTTTTATTGCTGCCAGCAATAATGATGTTCTACCTATAGAGAAATTAACTGTAGAAATGGAACCCATTAACATGAAAAAATAATCTACTACGTCTTCTTTTTTGATCATATATTTAATGGGCTAAAGCTTAAATTTTACTTTAAATAACACAAATAACCTTTAGCCCTTTCCTTGTTTCGGGAATATTTAGTTATAAATATTCATTGAGTTATTAAGAACCTGGTCTCTAATAGAGATGATTACTATTGGCTTTTCGATATCTGAATTAGCACTGAGATCTACACTGTTTATGACGCAAAAGGGATCTGATTTATTGTCGATAATCTCGTAGGCTTTATCAATATCATGGGCAATCTTTTTTTCTTTACTTTGTTGATAGTAATGATTAAAAATCTCGCAACTTTGGTTCGAGTCAGCTTCAAATCCAACAAATTTTATGTTTTTATAAACTTCAATTCGAGAACCAAGAAGAGGTTTTGCTGTAATTGCAATGAGCTTATGATTCTTAAGCTCAGTTTCAATTCGGTCGATGGTGCCAAATGTTGATAATGAAGCGCCTCCACTTAAATTAGCAGCGTGTTCATACATTTGTATAGCTCGTGCGTACTGTCTAAGTGCTACGGCGTCTATATGTGCTGACTTAGATAGATTGTCATCGTGGTCTTTTTGTACACTATGAGCTTTGTAGGCGGTATAAGAACACACAACGCTAACTGTTAGTGCTATACCAACCCACTTAGCCCAAAAATCAATTTTTGCGGGGTTATTCACTGGTTTTAGTTTTTTCATTAGTTCGACCTTTATATAATTAATAATAATTATAATTAAAAATAGTCAAATGGTCAAACTGGTGTCGTGTGTTTCTTCTATATTAACTGAGAGAACTCGATGCCTTTTCTTGATGCAAACTTTTGTAGTTTGTCGGTAGCTACATTAGCAATCTGTCTGATTCGCTCTCTACTTAATCCGAATACAGTCGCTATCTGAGATCTATTCTGCTCTGGATACCCGTGTAATCCATATAGCATGCAGATAATCTCTTTATGTTTAGGCGAAAGCTCTTCAAGTGCTACGCTTATCCAGTTTGATGCTTCTCTGTCTTCTACATCACTCTCCATTGAAGATTCGCCTTTGATTAGATTTATCATTTCATCACCATCTTCATCATCATTAGGCTTATGGTTTAATGAGTGTTCCCACTGCATTAGATCCATGACCGCACTGATTTTTGAAACTTCATCAGCCATGCCAACTTTCTTTGCAACAGACTCTGGCGTAATAAGCGCATCCGTCCCCCTCATTAAGCTTACTTCTTTTGCAACTTTGTTTAGTAACTTCATAGTATGAACAGGAACACTAACAATCTTTCTATTTTTATTTAAATGAAGCTCTATGCGGTATCTTATCCAATTTGAGGCGTAGGTTGATAGCTTATAACCCATTTCATAGTCATACTTCTCTACGGCTGTCATCAAGCCTTCATTGCCCTCTTGAATTAAATCCATGATCATGGCGCTATCATTTGTTTCATATTTTTTTGCGAGACTAATAACTAATCGCAAGTTATGTTTAATTAGCTTATTTTTGGACAATAATGATTCATTATGTAAATAGTCTTTACTTAGTTCAATTACTTCATTATGTGTTAATAAAGGAATATCTTTTACGCTATTAATATAGTGAGTAAGAGATGAAATTGACGCGACTTTGTTCATGATAACCTTCCAATAATAAGTTTAATTTGGCTGCTTTCTGCAATGCAAATAATATATCAATATTTGTATTTTCAGTCAATATTTATTATTAAAAAGTAATAAAGCCTGAATAACTTCAGGCTTTAGTATTAGATAAATAAATTAAATTTATTTAAGTGGAAGAGCTAAAGGCGTGTTGACTTCATTTTTGTGGAGATTATTTACTTGATTGTCTTCAAGAAGAACACCGTTAGTATCAAACTTAAGGCTTTCACCAGCTCTTAGGCGATTGAGATAATGAGCTTCTACAAACTTTCCTTTAATAGTTCCTTCGATAGGCTCAGCTACCGTATAGCGAGTAAATACATCACCGTATGGATAGCTAACATCTTTAACAAACATTCGATGGTCACTTCTTTTGTATAAAGGAAGATCTTTAATAAAGTCTGGTTCGCCCCAGGTCATTGTAACTTCATCATAATTCATACCGAAACGAATATTGCCTCGTTTAATATCGCCATAAAATTTAGACCTGATTTCTTTTTTATTAAATGGATTTCCCAAATAAAGTTTTTCTATATTCCAAGGAACGTAAAATTCACTTCCACTTTCGTTACTAACTTTAATTTGTGTACTACCTAACCTACGACCCTCATAGACGAAGTCACTCGCTAGAACATTCAGGACTTTCAACTTTTCAAAGTCATCAATATCAACCCATTGCTGTATATCTAGCGATTTACCTCTTAACTTTTCACCACTTGAAGCCGGCATTGCAGTAATGAATTTACCAATGTGCTTTTTAATTTTGAAGAAAGTGTCGGTAAACCTGATCGAAAGTTCATCCTCTAACCTATCCCAAGGAACTCTCCCGGTTACATTGTCATTTTCCGAGTCCATATATTTTTCTGCTGGGCCACTACTCTCATTAACCTTGAACCAAACTGTATCGCAATTATCTACAAGAGCATTATAATATCTTACTGGCTCTTCAACTCCATTAGAAGATAGCTCTGTTCGTCTAAAAAAGGATTTATCGTTAAGTTTTGCGTGGCGGTATTCATACTTTGCAACATTTAATTTATTACCATGGAATTTGTCACTGACAATGAATGGGTAAGTGTTTTCAGTCATTCTATTTTTGAAAGATAAAGAGGGATCAGATTGCAGAAAAGTAAACTCTCTTCCAGAGTCTCCCAAGTAGTCGCATGAATTTAGAACTGGGCTTGCTGACGCAAAAAGTGGAACCAGTGAAAGTGCTACTAGTGTTAGTTTTTTCATTTAAAAGGCCTTAAATTTAATTTTGACAAAATATACCAAAAATAAGAAATTAAAACCATTTTTTACTTTATTTGCCACCTATAGTGGCAATATTTAATAAGATTAATAATTTAGTCCGCTAATTATCTAAAAGAGCCAGTAATATAGATGGTGTAGATAACGTAGCTAATATTTCAGTACATAAACTATCATTTTCAACATCAACTCCGCAGTTATTTTTAAGGTATGAAAGCACCTGAGTTAGTTGCTTAGCCATTTTCACATTTAAATCATATGCTTTTGTGTTTTTGAACTCATCTCGTATATCACCAGGATCGCATTCAAAAACTTCAGCAAACTTTAATGCTGTTTTTAGACTAATAGGCACCTTTCCTGTTAAGTATTGTGAGAATAAACCTTGTGACCAACCAAATTTTTCTTTAGCAAATGTTTTTTGACATACATCTTTATGTGCTTTTTTGTACTCCTTCCATAAATTATAGATTTTTCTCGATGTTTCAATATCTTCATCAGAGACAAATCTCTTAGGCGCTGCAACAACTTGTACTTTATTTGATTCTTTACTTAATTTTATTTCATTTTGCTTTTTAAGAGCACTGTCTAACATAATAACTTTCCTAACATTAATCTGAATTAACAAATGTTAATAACTTTGACTAATTATAACCATTATATAACCTTGTGTCAATATGTAAACCAAAGTCCAGACAAACAAACGGCCTGTATAAAATACAAGCCGTTATTTAACTTATCCCTTTAAAATCAATAACTTAAGTTTTGGATCAGAACGGGATATCGTCATCAAAATCCATAGAAACATCATGCTGTTGCTGAGCAGGCGGTCGTTGCTGTTGCTGAGCAGGCGGTCGTTGCTGTTGCTGTGCAGGCGCTTGTTGCTGTTGCTGTGCAGGCGCTTGTTGCTGAGCAGGTGCTTGTTGCTGAGCAGGTGCTTGTTGTTGTTGCTGAGCAGGTGCTTGTTGTTGTTGCTGAGCAGGCGCTTGTTGTTGTTGCTGAGCAGGCGCTTGTTGTTGTTTCTGAGCAGGCGCTTGTTGTTGTTGCGGAGCAGGCGCTTGTTGTTGTTGCTGTGCAGGCGCTTGTTGTTGTTGTTGTGTTGGCGCTTGTTGTTGTTGCTGTGCTGTTGCTTGCTGTTGTTGCTTTGCTGGTTCTTGTTTCTGGTATTTCGCAGTCTCGTGTGCTTGTTACTGTGCAGATGTTTGTTCTTGGTTCTTAT
>NZ_CBRF02000012.1:50690-119172 GCF_000470315.2 Psychromonas sp. SP041 | reverse complement strand
GATATTAGCCTACACGTTGGTAATGGTGTAGGGGAGTCCAATTATCTATTTAGCTCAATTTACGCCTTAAACTAAGTCATTTTTCCTGCACAAAATTTAGATCACTTATTTAATGTAATCGGTATTATTATCAAAAAGCATATTATACCTTTCATCATGATCGCCTGATATCGATTAACTCTTTCTTGGCTATTATTGTTATGCCTCCCTGCTCACAAATAAATAAAACACAATCTCTATTTAGATTTTTAAACATTATTAAATTCAAAAGCATGATGCATAGCATTATTCATAATTTTAATAGGGATAGGATAGGTTATAACTTAGTTCCTCCATCCACTCATTAAAGAGATCTTTTATGAAACAACCCAATGCTTTTCAGCCGTTTTTGTTTTCAAGTTTTCAAAAGAAACATAGTCTTACATTAGGTGATTTAAAATGGAAAGCATTTGAAGTTCATGACTTTCTAGGTGATGCTGAAGATTGGGGGATGGTTATTGAAAATATGCTAGCCGAGAAAAACCCAGCGCTTCTGACTAAACTATCTCTAGGCACTGACCATGACATGTTTTGTATTAGTAGTGATGATAGGGATGCTTTACACGAAATTGCAGAAATAGTGTTTGAATTTTACGATAATGAGGCACTGCTAGATGCTTGCATTGAACGCTACGCACAATATGATTTTGTGCCGAATCAGCCGATTCCTTGTCAATAATGTTTCCACTCAATTTTTTCTCCTTATACCAATGGAATTAAATAAGTGTTCAGGGATTGCGCAGGAAAAATTAACACTAATAAGGCGTGAGTTGTAGGAGATAGTTGTTCTCACTTCAAAACTCACAACGCAGTTAGAGGTAATTTTAACCAGCAAGAATGATCACCTTATTAATTCTTTTGGTATTAGTAATATATTAGCAAGTTGATCAAAGCCTACACACATTTATCCTATTTGGTGCTGTCGCCTGTTTTGTCACTCGTCTTTTAGACCAAGTTAATTCCGCGTAAAAACTTACCGCTGATTTAAATGATGAGACTAAGAGGTTAAATCTGAAAAGGCTAAAAGATGAAAATTATACCGTTACTGTTTCAGCAAAAAGCTTAACAGCAACGGTATGAATAATACGTTTTAACTACACCTCTTTATCTAATCAAGCATCATAGGTGGTAGATGACACATTACCGCCATGACCAGTCCAATCATTATGGAAAAACTCTCCCTCTGGCGTATCGATTCGTTCAAAAGTATGCGCGCCGAAATAATCACGTTGTGCTTGAATCATATTGGCAGGTAAACGAGCAGTGGTATAACCATCGAGGAACGTTAATGATGACGTCATACAAGGCATTGGTAGACCTATTTGTAACGACTTCGAAGTAACGTCTCTCCACGCTGGTGAACAACGCTGTAAGATCGTTTTAAAGTAAGAATCTAATCCTAAAAAGGTTAACTCTGGCTCTGCGACGAAAGCATCACGAATATTGCCTAAAAATGCACTGCGTATAATACAACCACCACGCCACATTAAAGCAACATTACCGTAATTGAGCTCCCAGTTGTTATCTTCTGATGCTTGTTTCATTAACATAAACCCTTGTGCATAAGAGATTATTTTACTGGCTAATAGTGCATCACGTAATGCCTCTATCCATTGTTCTTTGTTCTCTGTTATAGGTGTAATTGATTTATTAAATAAATTGCTCGCATCCACTCGTTGTTGTTTAAGAGAAGAAAGGTAACGTGCAAATACAGACTCTGTAATTAAGGTCAGTGGAATACCAAGATCCAATGCATTAATCCCTGTCCATTTACCGGTTCCTTTTTGGCCTGCGGTATCCATTATTTTTTCAACAAGTGGTTGGCCATCAGTATCTTTGAAGGCAAGTATATCGATAGTAATTTCTACTAAATAACTATTGAGTTCCGTTTCATTCCATTTTTTAAAAGTCGCTTCCATCTCTTCATGAGACATTAATAACGCTTCTTTCATAAAGTGATAAGCTTCGCTGATAAGCTGCATATCACCATATTCAATACCGTTGTGGATCATTTTGACAAAATGCCCCGATCCTGCATTACCGACCCAATCACAACAAGGATCACCTTGATCTGTTTTTGCAGAAATGCCTTGAAAAATAGGTTTGATATGTGGCCATGCTTTTACATCTCCACCAGGCATAATAGACGGCCCAAAACGAGCACCCTCCTCGCCACCTGAGACACCAGCCCCCACAAAATGAAGGCCTAATTGACTCAACTTTTCAACGCGACGGTTACTATCAACATAATTAGAGTTACCTCCATCAATGATGATATCGCCTTTATCGAGTAAAGGAATGAGCGCATCAATAAAGTGATCAACGACCTCCCCGGCACGCACCATCAACATAATTTTTCGAGGGGCTGCGAGTAAACTCACCATCTCTTCAAGAGAATGGGCACCAACAATATCAGTGTCTTTAGCAGTCGTTTCTAAAAATTGATCAACTTTAGAGACGGTACGATTATAAGCAACGACTTTAAAGCCATGATCATTCATATTTAAAATCAGGTTTTGTCCCATCACGGCTAGGCCTATGACTGCGATATCAGCATTCATTATTTCTTTCCTTTTGGTAATCGTGTTGAAGATTCTGGATCTAAATAAAATTGAGTTATCCCTGTTTTAGCTGAAATATGGGCGGCAGGATAAAGATCACGACTGTTATTCTGAGTATTTATTTTATAAATAATATCCGCTTTACTTGCTCCCATGACTAAATAGGTAATGCGTTTACTGTGCTCAATTAAATGCGCTGTTTTTGAAATACGTAACTGTCCACTTTGCGGCTGTGTTGCAAGAAAGGTTAAGTTAGTCTCTTCATAATTAGTTTGCTCAGGGAAAATAGACGCGGTATGACCGTCTCCTCCCATGCCCAATATAACCCAGTCAAATTGTGGAAGCCCATCGTAAACAGGCACACTTAATTGAATTTCCTGCGCATAACGAATGGCTTCTTGCTCTGGTGGGGTTTCACCACGAATACGATGAATATTATCAGCAGGAATAGTAATATGATCGAATAAACGTTGTTTACATTGTCCATAGTTACTTTCTGGATCTTCTGCCGCTACACAACGTTCGTCTCCCCACCAAAAGTGTAACTGTTGCCAATTTATGGTGGTGGAAAAGTGAGAGTTCGCTAAATAATCAAACAAAAGATTAGGCGTTGAACCACCCGATAAAGAGATATGAATAGGCTGTTCGCTTTCACTTAATCGCAGTAATTCATTAGCAAGTTGTTCAAGTAAAGATTGAGTTGAATCGAAAATAATATTATTCATGTTATAGCTCGCAGTAATCAGTGTCGGTTAAATTCTTACAAGGAGAACGCCAAGTTTGCCCATTTTTAAATAAGGCCTCTGCTTCAATCGGTCCCCATGTTCCCGCTGCATAGCCATAAAGATCAAACTTATTTTTTTTATAATCAAGGATCGGTTGTACAAACTCCCAACAAGCACGAACAGCATCACTTCTAGAAAAGAGTGTCGCATCGCCCTTTAATACATCTAATAATAAACGTTCATAGGCAGATAATAATTCAGAGTTTTTTAAGTTGCTGTAATGAAAGTCCATTGCCACCGGTTCTGTTTCAAAACCTGCTCCAGGTTTCTTTAAACCAAAACTTAATAATGTACCTTCATCAGGTTGAATACGCATAATCAGTTTATTATCAGGTGGGTTAGCAGAAAAAACAGGGTGAGGTGTTTTCTTAAAATTGATCACAACTTCAGTCACGCGTGTTGGCATACGCTTGGCGGTACGTAAATAAAACGGTACCCCGTCCCAGCGCCAATTTTTGATGAACATTTTAAGTGCAATATAGGTTTCTGTACGAGAATCCTCAGGTACCCCGTTTTCTTCACGATAACTTAATAAACATTCATCACCTACATGGGATTTTGTATATTGTCCTAATACTAAGTTATGTTTTAGATCATCCTCGTTTAATGGTTTTAGGCATTGCAACACTTTAACCACTTCATCACGCATTGAGTCGGCATTGATGACGGCAGGCGGTTCCATGGCGACCATCGCAATCACTTGCAATAAATGATTTTGTATCATATCGCGCATCGCGCCGGCATTATCATAATAACCACCGCGAGAACCGATGCCTAAGTCTTCAGCGCCTGTCACTTCAATATAATCAATGTATTTTGAATTCCACAGCGGTTCAAAAATACTATTAGCGAAGCGCAGCACTAACATATTTTGCACCGTTTCTTTACCGAGGTAATGGTCAATTCGATAAATTTGATCCTCTGTAAAGTCCTGATACAAGATTTTATCAAGCGCAATAGCCGACTCAAGGTCATAACCAAAAGGTTTTTCAATAACCAATCGCTTCCAGCCATCATCTTCAACATTCAACCCTTGAGCAGCAAGATTTTGAGGAATAACAGAATATAAGCTAGGTGGAGTCGCAAGATAAAATAGCGTATTACTGTCTATTTTCAATTCTGTTTCGATGGACTGAATTCGCTGCTTAAGTGCCGTATATTCATCTTTATTTTCGGGATCCATGACTTGATAAAATAAATGCTCACAAAACTTATCTAATGACTCAAGATCTACATTATCGTCTGAAGCGAGATCTTTTATTAATTTATCACGGAAACTTTGGTCATCATAAGTACTGCGACTAACACCTAAAATAGCAAATGAAGAAGATAATTTTTGATGTGAATATAATTTATAAAGCGCGGGAATTAGCATGCGTTGTGTGAGATCACCAGAGGCGCCAAAAATCACAATGCAGTTATTTTCAAGAGTTAACATTAATCTATCCTTCAATGAGAGAGGCGAAAAAGATTAAAAAGTGACTTAGATTGAGGGAAAAACACTCATAACCATAGACCACAGTAATTTACATTTACTACGGATTCAATAGATTATTTGTATTTCAAAAACTGATTTATTAAATTCAGTGATGTATTAATTTTAAAGTTAATCGATGTATGTTTATTTGCCTAGATAATTGGTGGGTGCTGTTACTATTGCTAATGGTAGTCAGAGTTAACTTAGTTTGATAATTTAATTAAATAGATTTTTAATTTCGAAGAAACCATTAGTTAAAAGTAAAAATTAATTAAAAATAAAAATTAGCTTAGGAGATGTTGTTCCATTAACTCAATCACCAGTTGAGCAGACAACTCTCCGAGTTTATATTGATCAATAAATACAAAATCTTCCGTCCCTGCTTTCCCCGTTCCGACTCCTACAATCTCAGGATTAGCATCCAAGATAATAAACATTAACCTTTGTTTAAGTTTAATATTCTCGACAGTGACTGCATTCGACGCTTGTAAGCTTTGCTCTAACAACCCGACCGTAGTAGAGAGTTGCTGATGCTTTTCTATTAATTGGTCATTTACACTCGCCACTAACGTTAAAAGCCGTTCGATATTTTTATTCATTCATTATTCCTGACGTGAAAATGGTAATGTTGATCAACCAATTTTTATAATCCTATGCGAACAACAGAAAGTTTTTTTTCAAAAAAATCAGTTATCAACAATAGGAATAAAAAAAGCAATTTATTTAATCAGTAAAGCTTTCAATGTATCAACACGCTTTTTATTTGCACCTAAGTCGCTGCGGCCAACTCGTGAAGCAGAGCGAAAATGCAATAAGTTATCATCACTCACTCTTAACTCTAAGTCATCAACAAAACCAAAAATGCCAGACGTAAAAGTAGCTGCAATATAATCTGTTTCAATACGTACTATTTCGCCACCCAGAGATTCTACAGCTGCTTTGGCTTTACCTAAAAATTCATTTTTATCACCACTAAAAGCCAACGGTTCAATAGTACTTTTATCCCCCTCAATACTTTCACTGATCACACAGTTTTCTGCGCTGACACAAGGTTGTAAATGTCCTGCTTGTATTCCTGGTGCTTGGCCTTTTTTAGAGACTAACCCTAATACAAAAAAAGCGATGACGATTAAAATAATAATTGCGGCTAAGATATAAAAGAATTTTTGCATTTTTTAGTCCCGTTAATTTAGTCTAGTTAATAAAGTGTTGAAAAATTCTAGCATGACAAAGTGAGCTGAGTGCCAGTACTTTTCGGTTAACATCTTGTTGATTAAAGTTTTGATGATAACTTGTAATTACAATTTTTAATTACAAAAACAATGCTTTTCATATAATCAGTAATATGCCATTGGCTTATAAAAAGATCATAATATGATGCTTCTCATTTAGCCATTCATTGTTTTAAGTTACTTATTCAATAAATGATTGACGGTTAAGCTCTTCACTTATGCTTCTATCTCCGACGACTCCATCTGTTGTAACACTTCGAGCGCTTTTGGGAATTGTTGAATATTAAATAATTTATCCCTTATCTGCCAAAACCGCCCCACTTTGTTAGCGATCACTATTTCTGGAGGCTGCAAACGATGTTCATTATTAATTACCTTGGTTACTGAACTGTCAGTGAAAGGTCTAAAGCGATCAATTAAATGTGGTTGAATAAAACGTTGTAGAAATTGTGCTTTTTGCTTGGCGGTGGTCAATTGCCAAAATTCACTAATTTGTCCTTGGCCACCACTATAAGTTACCTTTAATTGATTCTTACCGTGTTTATTTTTAGTCGCCTCAAGTTGCATATCATCACAACGAATAATCATTGCATCTTTTAACTTTAATGCTTCACGCAGTTTTTTATCTGGGTCTACTAATACGGCTTCACAATGACCACAAACACGCGCTGCAATATCATTATCCATTCCACACTGGTCGCAAAATTTAGCCCGAAAACGATAGTTACAATGCACGCGTTCTTCAAATTTATTACCGTCATCATCTTCGGTGATTTTTAATGAGTACCCTTGGCATTTACGACCATAATGTTCAATCACAAAACCAGCAGGATCTAATTTCCCCCAAAAGTTATTATTAAACTGACAAGCCGGACAAGGGATAGTCACTATTTCACTGCCACTTTCAGGCTTTTCCTGACCAACTTCAGGCTCGTATAAATCGTAGCAGTTCCCTGCAAACTCCATGACTAAACAATCTTTTTTGCCTTCAGCCAAGCGCAACCCTCGCCCTACTATTTGTTGATATAAGCTGATAGATTCAGTTGGACGTAAAATAGCAATTAAATCAACATGTGGCGCATCAAACCCTGTAGTTAATACGGAAACATTGACGAGATACTTTATTTTTTTATTTTTAAAATCTTGGATAATTTGATCACGATCTTTACCTGCCGTATCGCCAATAATTAATGCAGCACTTTCATCTTGCAGATAACCTAATATTTCTTGAGCATGTTTTACCGTAGAAGCGAAGATCATCACCCCTTGTCTTTTTTCTGCGTGATGAATAACCGACTTAATAATTTCAGGTGTCGCACGACCAGACTTCTCAATCACTTTATTTAAATCAGCCTCTCGATAACTCCCCGTATTAGCTGGACTTATTTGAGAAAAATCATAACTTAAAACCGCCATATCCATGACTTTAGGCTCAGTTAAAAAGTGCTCATCTAACAAAAATCGAATCGGTAAATCAAAAATACAATCTCGGAAAAAACGTGGTTCTTCACTGCGAACTTGTCCACGGGTGTGATATTGATATATCCACCCTAAGCCCAGACGATAAGGGGTTGCAGTTAACCCTAAAACTTTTAAATTTGGATTGATAGACTGTAAGTGTTTAATCACTTTTTGATAACTTGAGTCACCTTGCATCGGGACACGGTGACATTCATCTATCACCAGTAAGGAAAAAGCATCATCAAAAAGCTCAAGGTTATTTACAATGGATTGTACTGAAGCAAATACAACTTGTTCAGACGTTTCTTTACGCCCTAACCCTGCGGAAAATATAGACGCTTCAACGCCATAGCTTTCATATTTAGCGTGGTTTTGTTCCACTAGTTCTTTAACGTGAGCAAGTACTAACACACGTCCTTTCGCTATCCTAGCAAGCTCTGCAATAATCAAACTCTTGCCTGCACCTGTTGATAAAGCTAATACGGCAGGTGTACTAAATCGACGGAAATAATGCAGAGTCGCATTAACGGCATCTTGTTGATAGGGACGAAGTGTAAACATAAAGAAGTACGCTTTTGATTGCTGATAACTGATTGTTGATAGCTAACGATTGATTATACCAAAAGAATTAATAAGGTGATCATTCTTGCTGGTTAAAATCACCCCTAACTGCGTTGTGAGTTTTGAAGTGAGAACAACTATCTCCTACAACTCACGCCTTATTAGTGTTAATTTTTCCTGCGCAATCTCTGATCACTTATTTAATTCCATTGGTATTATTAACGATTAGCTATCTAATAAGAAGAAAGTAGCTTAACATTTTTTAGATAAGTTTTAACCGCCCTTTATTTATACTCAAAGTATAAAAAAGGGCGGCGAAAACTCAACTAAAAAGCGAATTAAAACCCAATAAAACCATTATTCCCGACGAATAATGACTTGTGCTTCCATAATGACATCTTGTTGTAACTCCGATTCAATACTGTCTTTGATCGCATCAAGTTTTTCACTGGTTAAGGTTTCAGGCGTCACTAATTTGACAGAGATTTCAACTGGCTCTAATGCTCTTGCGTACACTTCTCTGATCACGACCTCCCCTATTCTTTTACCTTCAAGCTGTTGCATTATTTTCGCTTCTTCAGATAAACGTAAAAAACTAAACACCAACGGGATAGAAACAAGTGTCACACCAATAAAAGCAATCATCAGGCCTTTTTTAGCGCGAGTGAAAGGAGCAAATCCTAAAGCAAGAAAGGTCAATGCTGCAGCAAAGACAATACCTGCCAAGTTAGTTAGGAATAATAATAAAGCGCCCCAAGCGACGTGCGAATCTAACCAGCCAATACCAATACCTGTTACTGCTAATGGTGGCACAAGCGCTACGGCGATCGCAACACCCGCTAAGCTTTTAGCTGCATCAACACGCGCGTGCGCATAAGCACCAGCAATACCAGAAATAACCGCAACCCCTAAGTCTAATAAACTTGGACTTAACCGAGCCGCAATTTCAGGGGTGACAATTTCCATCGGGATAATAAAACTCGCAACAGATGAAAAACCTAAAGAGACTAATATTCCTATGCCTAAGGTTGTTGCACTCGCAGTAAGCAATGAAGGGTCTTGTCGTGCGAGTGCCATCGAAAGTGAAATAATAGGCCCCATTAGAGGCGCTAAGATCATCGCACCGATAATCACAGGGGCAGAGCTTGCAAAGAGCCCTACGCTTGCGAGCAAGGTCGATAGTGCCATTAAAGTAAGAAATGCAGAAGAGGTTGTCGCATTGTCTCTGAGTAATTGATATAGGTCTTTAAATTCGTCTGTTGCAGCATGCGCAATAAAAGCTAACGGTTTAGTGGCTAATTCATTCACCGCTTCACCAGATGGTAGACCTTTAATTTTGAGTTGTTCTTTTTGTGCACTAGAAGTATCTATGATCGGTAAAGATTCACCCACTAATAAGGTTAATACATGACTTTCTGTTTGGATAGATAAGGTCTCAGCTTGCTCTTCTTGTCCATCCACTTGGTAATGCAAAATATCGCCATTAGTAATCTCTAAGCTTTTAGTTTTCACCAACCCTAGAAAGCTAGGTAATGAATAATATCGACCCAATGTGGAGATAGTAATAAATCGCAGTAATTCCATAATGCTACGTGGTGCAATAAGCATTGCGTGGCACATACCATCGTTGATATGGCTATTGGGTAATATATGTTTAGATAGCCAAGAGTCATGGACATGTGCCGCAATAACAACGCCTAATGCAGCAGTCGTAAAGCCACTTTCATTCTCGGTATTGAACGTGACTTGTTTGGGACAAGCATGACGAATTTTACCGAGGTTTTTCCAACCTAGTTTAAGCCTTTCAATAAAACCTAGGCTTTTAGCACTGGGTAATAAGTTAAAGCTTTCTCCAAAGACAAGCTCACACAATAAAATTTTGCCATTACAACGTACTATATCAACTTGTTCTGGTTGGCTTTTCTCTGCTTCTTGAATCGCTTTTTTTAAGTTACTTTGAGCACAAAATCCACGCTTGACATAGAGCGCATCTGGGTGAGGTAAAATCGCAAGTTGCCAGCCACCATCAATCGCTGCTTGGATAACCGCGGGTGCTTGTTGATCATTAACATAAGCATAAACACGGCTGTCTTTATTAAACTGGACAGGTTGATCTTCCCAAGCTCTTGGTAAAATAGTTTCTTCAAAAAACGGTAAAACGTTATCTGTTAATTGATCTTTTTGTGCAATATCAAAAAGTAGAAAACTATCGGCCATAATCCATTCTCACTGAGGACATTTATAAAAATACAGTATGCGTATAGGTGAGAAGGAGTGCAATAAGTAACTGTTAGTAATGAAGAGTAATGAAGGGTTATAGAAAAATTTTGTATTTAAAATGAAATGACCGGTTTGATCATTTCATTTTATTAATATTACTAGCTACCAATATAATGTCATTGAGTCAGCAATATTAATCTTGTAGCTGCTTTTCAACATCTGCAACAATACTCTCGGGATCACCGATATATTGAGCATGATTTAACAGGACAGCATTATCATTATGTACTAACAATAAAGCAGGGAAAGAAACCGTTCCCATGAACTCTTGTAAATCATTAATATCAGATAAAACATACAAAGCATCTTTGCTTAGTTCTTCTTTAAATACTTTATTTGGTATTGATAACTTTAGATCTTCAGCAAGTTCTGTAAAGTCTATTTTTTTACCTAAAGAATTACCTTCTACAAAATGAGCATGTTGCAAAGCTTGTAATACTGTTAATAATTTATCTGACTGCTTAGTTGAGATCCAAGCTAACAAGTTTGCACTGATAATACTGTTTTTAGGGCTGTCTGCGAAACGTATATACTCTTGTGAAAAAGGTACATCACTTTCTTTTTCAACAGATTTAATCGCGTTAAAACCAACACTACTACCACCATCATAGTTAGCGCAATGCCAAGCATGCACTTCCATTTCAGGAAAAGCGTCATCTAAAGCAACCACTAATGGTGTTGCAGCATAACTCCATGGGCAATGAGAGTCGTAAATAAAATATAATTCTGAGCTCATAAAACCTACCTTGTCGACGCTTTAAACGTCGAGTTCTAAATTAATTTGGGTACAACCTTTGGTACATTGCACGCCACTTTCGCCTTCACTTAATACCGTTAACGTTAACGCTTGTTGGCATTGATCACAAAGCACTTTTTGGCCCTTTGCAAGGCGTTTAATAACATTACGCTGTTGATTAAAAGAGTCAGCAGCGGTTTTATTTATTTGAGAAAAATCTATTTTAGTCATCTTAGCTATGCCAATCTGTTTTAGTTTCAATTTAACTTAACGTTCATTTAATGAATACGTTCACTTATAAAGTAGAGCCTTATAGATCCGTTCTTTATAGGCCTATTCTTTATAAATTTGTTCTTTAAAGATCTAAGTTAGCTAAACGTTTTGGTGCAACCAGACCATCATCATTCATTTGTCCAACGCCGATAAACGTTCGTTGTTCGCCAACAGTAATTCTAACAATGGTATTGTCTGGTGCGCCGAAGACTTGTACCGGTTGACCGTGCAATACGTAAGCACCCATTTCATCAGAAATGTTTACTTCAGGATAGTTTTTAACCGCTGTATCCATCTCTAGTAACAATGGATCTAATAAATCATAAGGGCTGACGTCTTCTTCTTTCGCTTTTTCTATTAATGCTTCTAGCTCATCGATAGTGATCATACGTTCGTAAGGGTAATCAGCAACCTGTGTACGGCGTAACATCGAGACATGTGCACCACAACCTAATAATTCGCCCAAATCATCAACAATAGTACGAATATAAGTCCCTTTACTCACATGGATATCTAAATCAATTTCATTGTCTTCAAAACGTAATTGGTTGATTTCATAAACTGTAATAGGACGCGCTGGACGATCAATTGTAATCCCTTCACGTGCATATTTATAAAGTGGCTTACCTTCAAATTTTAAGGCTGAATACATAGAGGGAACTTGTTCGATTTCACCACGAAAAGTATCAAGGGCAATATCAAGCTGTTCTTGAGTCACTGAAACAGGTTTCTCGCAAACCACATCACCTTGAGAATCACTGGTATCAGTTCTAACACCTAAAGTAGCGGTTACGGTATAACGCTTATCTGAGTCTAATAGAAATTGAGAGAACTTAGTCGCTTCACCTAAACAAACAGGTAACATACCAGTGGCTAATGGATCTAAAGCGCCGGTATGCCCTGCTTTTTGAGCAAAGAAAATTCGTTTTACACGTTGTAAGGCATGATTGGAACTGATGTCCGTAGGTTTATCTAATAGTACGATGCCATTAATCGGGCGACCCTTTCCACGTTTTGCCATTACTTCGCTTCCTCTTCTTCTGTTGCTTCTAGCGCTTCTTCTTCACGGCCAGCTTCTTTTAATTTAACTTTGTCATTTTTTACTGCGCCACTTACTAACTCTGAAATACGTAAACCTTCAGTCAGTGTTTCGTCAAAGCAAAAACGTACTTCAGGAACGATACGTAATTTCATTGCTTTACCCAGTAAACGACGGACGTAACCAGCAGCAGCATTTAAGCCTTTTAATGATTCATCATTTGTCTGTTCACCAACAGTAAAAAAGGTCACATATACCGTTGCATAAGCAAGGTCACGTGTAATATCAACGCCAGAAATGGTTACCATTCCAATACGTGGGTCTTTAACTTCTTGTTGTAAGATTCGAGCAAGTTCTTTTTGTACTTGCTGAGAAACTCGAGAAGCACGGCTATATTCTTTTGCCATTTGTAACTCCTAATCAGCGCAGGTTAAGCGCTGTTTTAAATGAGAATGGAGGCATAAGCCCCCATTCTTAATAGTTATTAAGATTTAAAATTAAAGAGTACGTTTTACTTCAATAATTTCAAATACTTCTATTTGGTCACCTACGCGTACGTCGTTGTAGTTCTTAACGCCGATACCACACTCAACACCGTTACGAACTTCAGTTGCGTCATCTTTAAAGCGACGTAGAGACTCAAGCACACCTTCGTAAATAACCACGTTTTCACGTAGAACACGAATTGGGTTGTTACGTTTGATAGTACCTTCAGTCACCATACAACCAGCGATTGCGCCGATCTTAGGAGATTTAAATACTTCACGTACGTCAGCAATACCTGTAATTTCTTGTTTGAATTCAGGTGCTAATAAACCACTCATTGCAGCACGAACTTCATCGATTAGATCGTAGATGATGCTGTAGTAACGTAATTCAACTGCTTCGTTATCAATTAATTTACGTGCACTTGCGTCAGCACGAACATTAAAGCCGATAACCAATGCGCCAGAAGCAGAAGCTAATGATGCGTCAGTCTCAGTAATACCACCAACACCACGACCGATGATGTTAACTTTAACTTCATCTGTAGATAGTTTGTTTAGTGAATCACAAATCGCTTCAAGTGAACCTTGTACATCAGACTTAAGTACAACATTAAGTTCAGATACTTCGCCTGCTTCCATGTTAGAGAACATGTTTTCAAGTTTAGCTTTCTGTTGACGAGCTAGTTTAATATCGCGGAATTTACCTTGACGGTATAATGCAACTTCACGTGCTTTCTTCTCATCTTTAACAACAGTCGCTTCATCACCGGCTTGTGGTACACCAGATAAACCCAATACTTCAACAGGGATAGAAGGACCAGCAGATTCAATTGGCTTACCGTTTTCGTCACGCATTGCACGAACACGTCCGTACTCAAGACCACAAAGTACGATGTCACCTTGTTTCAATTCACCTTGCTGTACTAGGATAGAAGCAACTGGACCACGACCTTTATCAAGACGAGATTCAATAACAACACCTGATGCAGGACCTGTTGAAACAGCTTCTAAATCTAACATTTCAGCTTGTAGTAAGATGCTATCTAATAATGCATCAACACCAGTACCTACTTTTGCAGATACGAATGAGAAGATGTTTTCACCACCCCATTCTTCTGAAATAACATCGTGTTGTGAAAGTTCAGTTTTAACACGGTCAAAATCTGCACCTTCTTTATCGATTTTATTCACAGCAACCATTAGCGGAACGCCAGCAGCTTTAGCATGTTGAATAGCTTCGATTGTTTGTGGCATAACACCATCATCAGCAGCAACAACTAGTACAACGATATCTGTCGCTTTAGCACCACGAGAACGCATTGACGTAAACGCCGCATGTCCAGGAGTATCTAGGAACGAGATCATACCTTTGTCAGTGTCTACATGGTAAGCACCGATATGTTGAGTAATACCACCGGCTTCACCGTCAGCAACTTTTGCACGACGAATGTAATCTAGTAATGAAGTTTTACCGTGGTCAACGTGACCCATGATAGTAACAACAGGTGCACGAGATGTTTTAGCGCCGCCTTGTTGTGCTTCTGCCATTACAGATTCTTCTAACTCATTTTCTTTCGTTAGAATTACTTTATGGCCCATTTCTTCAGCAACAATAGAGGCTGTTTCTTGGTCGATAACTTGGTTGATAGTTGCCATAGCACCCATCTTCATCATCGCTTTGATTACTTCAGTTGCTTTAACAGCCATTTTGTTAGCTAGTTCTGCTACTGAAATAGTTTCACCAATTTTAACGTCACGCTCAACTTTAGCAGCTGGTTTTTCAAATGCTTGTTGAAGTGCATGAGGCGTTGCTGTTGAACCTTTTTTACCACGACGGTTGTTACCGCGACGGTTATAAACAGTTTCAAGTGGCTTAGCCGCAGGTGCTTTTTTCTTTTTCTTACGGTGTGTTGGACCTTCCGCTTTTGTATCAACAGCATCTTCTGCTGCACGAGCTTCTGTTGATGTAGTTACATGGTAATCTGCACCTTCAGCTGCTTTACGGTCAGCTTCTTCTTTTGCCCAACGAGCTGCATTTTCTTCTGCTAATTTCTTAGCTAGTTCAGCTTGCTCAACAGCATCTTTCTCTGCTTTTGCTAACGCTTCAGTTTCTGCTTTTTTCAACAAATCAGCTTGTTCTTTTTCTAATTGAATTTGTTCATCTGTTTTAACAGATTTAGTCGTCGCTTGTTTTTGCTTATTAGCGGCTGCTGCTAATTTTGCTTTTTCTTCAGCTTCTTTCTTAGCTTCTAATTTTTCAGCTAGTACTTTTTCAGCTTGCGCTTTTTTAGCATCTAATTCAGCTTGAATTTTAGCTTCTTCAGCTTCTTTTACAGCTTGTTCTGCTGCTTTTTCTGCTTGAATCTCTTCATCAGAGCGCTTAACAAAAGTACGTTTTTTACGAACTTCAACATTAACAGCGTTTGATTGGCCTTTAACGTTTAACGTTGTTTTTGTTTTACGTTGTAAAGTCATTTTTTGTTTTTGCTCGCCACCATGTTGCTTTTGCAAATAAGTAGTTAGCTTTTCTTTTTCTTCAACGCTTACTTTGTCGCTAGCTTTTTTAGTAATACCTGCATCAGCAAACTGCTGAACTAACACATCTTCAGATTTGTTTAAGTCTTTAGCGAGGTCTTTTAATAGAATTTCTGACATTATTTATTTCTCCATACTGACGCTATTACGCATCTTCACTAAACCAGCAGATGTTACGAGCAGCCATAATTAATTCCGCTGCTTTTTCTGCATCTAGTTTTTCATCAATCTCTAGTAGATCATCAACAGCTTGTTCTGCTAAGTCTTCTAATGTAATCACACCTTTACTTGCTAATACAAATGCAAGGTGTGCCTCTAAGCCTTCAAGTGCTAATAGATCATCAGCAGGTTTTGCACCTTCAAGACTTTCTTCTTCAGCAAGGGCTTTTGTAGCTAGTACGTCTTTAGCACGAGTACGTAGCTCTTCAACCATATCTTCGTCAAAACCGTCAATCGCTAATAACTCTTCAGCAGGAACGTAAGCAATTTCTTCTAAAGAACTAAAACCTTCTTCCACTAATACACTAGCGAAGTCTTCATCAACTTCTAACGCAGACGTGAATAATGAAACGACACCATCAGCCTCAGCTTGATGCTTAGTTTTTAATTCAGCCACTGTCATTACATTTAATACCCAACCAGTTAGTTGAGATGCTAAACGAATGTTTTGACCGTTACGACCAATTGCTTGTGCTAAGTTTTCATCTTCTACAGCAATATCCATGCTGTGCGAATCTTCATCAACAACAATTGAAGCAACTTCAGCAGGTGCCATTGCATTAATTGCAAATTGCGCTGGATTCTCATCCCAAAGGATAATATCAACACGCTCACCGCCTAGTTCATTTGAAACAGCTTGAACACGAGCACCACGCATACCAACACAAGCACCGATTGGGTCAATACGTTGGTCGTTTGATTTCACCGCGATTTTAGCACGAGAACCTGGGTCACGAGCAGCACCCATTAAGTCAATCATCTCTTCAGCGATTTCAGGCACTTCTAGGCGGAATAACTCAACTAGTACTTCAGGTTGTGTACGCGTCATGAACAATTGTGCGCCACGAGCTTCAGGACGTACAGCAAATAATAAACCACGTAGACGATCGCCTGGACGGAAATTTTCACGAGGTAACATTTCGTCACGGAAAATAACCGCTTCAGCGTTGTTACCTAAGTCTAATAAAATGCTATCACGTGTCATACGTTTAACAACACCAGTGATTAACTCACCTTCTTTTTCTGCATACTGAGCAACAACTTGTGCACGTTCAGCTTCACGTACTTTTTGTACGATAACTTGTTTTGCAGTTTGTGTTGTGATTCGGTCAAATGTAACTGAATCGATTTCGTCTTCAATATATTCGCCAACTTTAATTTCAGGGCTATCGTATTGTGCAGCTTCAAACGTCATTTCTTTTGCAGGGTTTTCCATTTCTGAATCAACTTCTAATACTAACCAACGACGGAAAGTATCAAAGTGGCCCGTTTCACGGTCGATATCAACACGAACTTCAATTTCTAATTCATATTTCTTTTTAGTTGCAATAGACAGTGCACTTTCCAATGCTTCAAAAATTGCTTCTCTTGGTAAGCCTTTTTCATTTGAAACAGCTTCAACAACCAATAAAATTTCTTTATTATTCATTTTTAACGCCTTAATTAATCAAATTTTGGAACTATGTTCGCTTTCTGGATATTACTCAGCGCAAAGCGCTCTTCTTTACCCTCAACAGAAACGGAAATAATCTCACCGTCTACACTACTAATAACACCTTTCCATCTGCGGCGATTTTGAATCGGCATACGCAGTTGTATTTTTACTTCTTCGCCTATAAACGCGGCATATTGTGCTGCGTTAAATAACGGTCTTTCCATACCTGGAGACGATACTTCAAGTGTGTACTCGTTAGTGATTGGATCTTCAACATCCATAATAGCACTGACTTGACGACTCACTGCAGCACAGTCATCAACCAAAATACCTTCTTCTTGGTCAATATAAACACGTAATGTTGAGTGTTTACCTGCACGTACGTATTCAACTCCAACTAATTCATAGCCAAGGTCTTCCACACTTGGCGCTAACATTTCAGTTAGACGCTCTTCTAAACTTGCCAAATCTATCCCCTTTCAGAAACAAAAAAAGGGCATATAGCCCTATTTAAATAACAACTTATGTTTATTTTTGATAAACATAAGTTGTCAGTAAAACGTATTTAAAATCAAAACCAAATACGCAAATAACAAAAAAGCCCCAATAAATTGGAGCTTCATTCGTTTTGTTTGATTAAATCAAACAGATATTGCGATAGGAAACGACAATATCGAATGTGGTAAGGAGATAATGTTTCATCTCTTAAACTTACCTATAAAGTAATCAAAATCACTTTATAAACGGGTTGCGAGAGCAGGATTAAAAAACTTCCTACCTTCGCCTGTTTATTAAGAGCTGAGCCCGACGAGCTAAAAGCTCTATTAACAAACATAATGTGGTTGCGAGAGCAGGATTTGAACCTACGACCTTCGGGTTATGAGCCCGACGAGCTACCAGACTGCTCCATCTCGCGACTGTACTGCTATGTTTAAACATTAAATTCCACTAAAAAAATCAATACTCAAACTAAAATTTTTATCCATAAGTGCTATGCACTTGTTGCGAGAGCAGGATTTGAACCTACGGCCTTCGCCTTTTATCTACAAGAAGGAGCCCGTCGATTTACTTTACTAGACTGGCTCGATCTCGCGTCTGAACTATACGTTTAAATATTTAAATTAAACTTGCAATAAACATCTAAACTAAATCTTATCCAGGTGTAACAAACAATATTGAGGCTATCTATCTATTGTAACATTACACTTAGAGCGACTTTTTAATTGCTCTGATAACTGCAGCATTATAGCTAAAGTGTGATCTGAGCGCAATCAAAAAACCTAAATTGGTGCGGATAGAGAGACTTGAACTCTCACGGCCTAAGCCACAGCCCCCTCAAGGCTGCGTGTCTACCAATTCCACCATATCCGCTTTTTAAAAATATTACTCTGGGATTTGAGTAGAGGTATCAACTTCTACTGGAACTTCAGTAGTTTGTTCAATCGCTAAGTTTGAGAAATCTTCATTTACTGACACTTTATGTGTAGAAAGGTTACCTAGCACTAAACTCAGCACAAAAAATGCTAATGCTAAAATACCAGTAGTACGTGTCATGAAGTTACCAGAACCGCCTGCACCAAATACTGTGTTAGAAGCGCCAGAGCCAAATGATGCACCCATACCTGCTCCTTTACCTTGTTGGATTAAAACAAAACCAACTAAAATAATTGAAACAATTAAATAAACAACTAACAGCATCTCATACATATTTATATACCTAATTTAACTTGTTAAAACTTCATTTGCTCCCACAAAGAAGCGGACGAATACTACCCAATGCCAGTGCGGATCACAAGTTAATATTAAGACAATTTAGCCGCATCGACAGCTTCTTTACAAAACAGTATAAAAAACCATCAACCTACTGCGTTATATCGTCCTAATATTAATTGTTTCACTTTATATCATTGATTTTATAGTTTGCTTTAAGCAAACAATTATACTTTTACTTTACTCGCTAAAGACTTAGCGTAAGCAATTACTTTTTCTTCGCTTTCATCTGCTTCAACCATCACTCGGAAAACCGGCTCTGTCCCTGATTTTCTTAATAACACACGGCCACGGTCACCTAATAATGCTTCAATACGAGCTAATTCTGCCAATACATCTTCATCTTGCAAAGGATCAATTTCATTATTATAACGAATGCTTTCTAATATTTGAGGGTATTTACGCATGCCTTGACGTAAGTCATGTAAATTCATGCGACTCCCCTGCATTGCACTCATCACTTGTAAACCAGAAACAATACCGTCACCCGTTGCTAAATGATCAGCACAAATAACGTGTCCTGAATTTTCAGCACCAATACTCCATCCATTTTTCTTCATTAGTTCCATTACATGACGGTCACCAACATCTGAACGATCAAAAGGAATACCTAATGTTTTCAATGCTTGCTCTAACCCAAGGTTAGACATTTTAGTGCCAACAGCACCACCATTTAATGTGCCTTTACGTAACTTATCACGGGCAATGATATATAAAAGCTCATCACCATCAAGTACATAACCAGTATGGTCGACCATCATTACGCGGTCACCATCACCATCAAAAGCAATACCGAAATCAGCTTTTTCTTCTAAAACGCGAGCGGCAATAGCATCCATACTAGTTGCACCACAGTTTAAGTTGATGTTAATACCATTAGGCTCAACACCCATTGCAATAACTTCAGCACCTAGCTCACTAATAACAGAAGGCGCAATGTGGTAAGTCGCGCCATTAGCACAATCAACCACTATTTTCAGTCCTGTTAAATCATATTGTGATGGAAATGTACTCTTACAAAATTCAATGTAACGACCAGCAGCATCATTAACACGATAAGCTTTCCCCATCTCACTACTATCAACACATTTTAGTTCTTTATCAATTTCAGCTTCGATTTCTAGTTCTACTTTTTCAGACAATTTAATGCCTTCATCTGAGAAAAATTTAATACCGTTATCATAATATGGGTTATGCGATGCACTGATAACAATACCAGCAGTTGCACGGAAGGTATGAGTTAGATATGCAATCGCAGGCGTCGGCATTGGCCCCATTAATACAGGAATAACACCTGCTGAGGTTAACCCAGCTTGAAGAGCAGCTTCAAGCATGTAACCAGAAATACGAGGATCTTTACCGATTAACACTTTTTTATTACCTGACTTTGCTAATACACGACCCGCAGCCCAACCAAGTTTTAATGCAAACTCAGGTGTAATTAAAGACTCACCTACTTTGCCGCGAATACCATCGGTACCAAAATACTTTTTATTCATAATAAAAATCTTACCATCGTCAGAGATACCTTTTATGATTTAAAGGTATTTATTTGCTGTAATACTTTCATGACATCGACGGTTTCAGCGACATCATGAACACGAATTATTTTTGAGCCTTGCTGCATCGCAATCATTGCACCAGCTAGGCTTCCTGCTAAACGGTCATTTATATCACGATTTAGTAATTGACCAAACATTGATTTTCGAGAAACTCCGGTTAACACAGGAAAACCTAGCGATATAAATTGTTGTGTTGCATTCAATAAGTCAAAGTTATGTTGTAATGATTTACCAAACCCAAAACCTAAGTCGATAATAATATTCTCAGCTTTAATACCTGCTTTAATGCATTGCTCGGTACGTTCAATGAGAAAATGCCTTACCTCTGCAACCACATCGTGATAATCAGGCGCTGATTGCATGCTTCTCGGCTGACCTTGCATATGCATCAAACATACTGGCACATTGGCTTCAACAGCTGCATTTAATGCACCTTCTTCACGCAATGCCCTTACGTCATTAATAATATCAGCGCCTGCTTTAACGCCTTCTGTCATTACTATTTCTTTGCTGGTATCAATTGAAATCCAACAATCCAATTCATTTTTAATACGTTCAATAATAGGCACAACTCTATTGAGCTCTTCATTTAATAGAACATCCTCAGCACCGGGCCTTGTAGATTCGCCACCAATATCAATAATAGTGGCACCTTGTTCAACCATTTCTCTCGCATGTTTAAACGCATTATCTATTTGAGCATATTGCCCACCATCAGAAAACGAATCAGGCGTGACATTCAAAATTCCCATTATCTGAGGTTGATTGAGGTTAAGTGTTTTTTTTCCGCTAGTTAAAATCATTAATTTGCACTTTTATTGAATATAAATGTTCAAAATAAAGATTAAAAAAAACCTAAGCAAGCTTAGGTTTTTTTAGAGAACTAAAATAATATTTTATTTATTGTCTTTATCTTCATCAATCGAGGTTTCAGTCGTTTCCGCCACTTCTTTCACTTCAGGCTTTTCTGTCGTTTCAGTCTTTTCAGTCTTTTCAACGTCTACAACTTCTTCTGTTACCACTTTATCCGTGTTCACTTTATTTTTTTCTGGTCGAGCCATATTAATGTTAGATTTTTCTGGCTTAACCATATTGATCGCCGATTTTTTTTCTTTAAGTGACTCCATTTCTTTTTCATCATCCCAATCACTTGGAGGACGAACTGTCACACGCGCCATTAAGTCATCAACTTGATCTGCATCGATAGTTTCATATTTCATTAATGCTTCTTTCATCGCATGTAAAATATCAATATTATCCGTTAATAACTTATACGCACGTTGGTAATTATTATCGATAAAGACTTTTACTTCATCATCAATCACTTTACCGGTTTCATGCGACACAACATTAGAACGTAAACTACCTTGCTCACCAGTTAATAGAATTGGACCTAATTTTTCAGAGAAGCCCCATTCAGTTACCATTGCACGAGCAATTGCAGATGCTTGTTTAATATCCTGTGAAGCACCGGTTGATACTTTTTGAGCGCCATAAATCAGTTCTTCAGCAATACGACCGCCATAAGCAACTGAAATACTACTTTCCAACTCATCTTTGTTTTGTGAGATTTGGTCGCCTTCAGGTAAGAACTGAGTCACCCCTAATGCGCGGCCACGTGGAATAATAGTGACTTTATGAATTGGGTGATGCTGTGGTACTAATTTAGCAACAATTGCATGCCCTGCTTCATGGTAAGCCGTTGACTCTTTATCTTTAACCGTCATCACTAAGCTACGACGTTCTGAGCCCATTAATATTTTATCACGTGCTTGTTCAAAGTCTTCTTTTGATACTGTGCGTTTGTTACCACGAGCAGCAAACAATGCAGCTTCATTCACTAAGTTAGCTAAATCAGCACCTGAGAAGCCAGGTGTACCACGAGCTAATACAGTTGCTTTTACATCGTCTTCCAATGGAATTTTACGCATATGAACTTTTAATATCTGTTCACGGCCACGTACATCCGGCAGACCAACAACAACTTGGCGGTCAAAACGACCAGGACGTAATAATGCAGCATCTAATACATCAGGACGGTTAGTTGCGGCAATAACGATAATACCTTCATTACCTTCAAAACCATCCATTTCAACGAGCATTTGGTTTAACGTTTGTTCACGTTCATCATTACCGCCGCCCATACCTGCACCACGAGCACGACCTACTGCATCGATTTCATCGATAAAAATGATACAAGGCGCTGATTTTTTAGCTTGTTCGAACATATCACGAACACGAGAAGCACCAACACCAACAAACATTTCAACAAAATCAGAACCTGAAATTGAGAAGAATGGGACTTTAGCTTCACCAGCAATAGCTTTCGCTAATAATGTTTTACCGGTACCAGGAGGTCCGACCAACAAGATACCAGTTGGAATTCGACCACCTAACTTTTGGAATTTACTTGAATCTTTTAAGTATTCAACTAATTCAACAACATCCTCTTTTGCTTCGTCACAACCAGCAACATCAGCAAACGTTGTTTTGATTTGATCTTCACTCATTAATTTGGCTTTACTCTTGCCAAATGACATTGCGCCGCCTTTGCCACCGCCTTGCATATTACGCATGAAGAAGATCCAAACACCGATTAATAACAGCATTGGGAACCATGACACAAAAATAGACGCTAAGAAGCTTGTTTCTTCAGGTGGTGTACCTTCTACTTTTACGTCGTTTTTAATAAGGTAATTAACCAAATCTAAATCTGGCGCAGGAATATAAGTAACAAACGGTGTTTGATTACTTTTTAAACCTTTAATTTCTTGGCCATTAATTTGTACTTGTTGAATCAGTCCTTGGCTTACTTCTTTATTAAAACTGGTGTAGTCGATTTGTGATTTATTGGTATCGTCTGATCCAAAGCCTTGGAATAAAGACATTAAGACTACTGCGATGACTAACCACAATATCAGGTTTTTTGCCATATCGTTCAAGATGTAAACCTCATGTTAAAAATTAAAAGAATATAATGATAAAGCAGATTACTACAGTTTAAAACCAGTCGCCACTAAATAAACTTCTCGAGATCTCGCTCTTGAAGAATCTGGTTTTCTAGTTTTAACTGATTTGAATAATTTTCGTACCTCATTGATAAATGACTCATATTCAGCACCCATAAAGACTTTAACAATAAAGCTACCGTCTTTAACAAGCACATCACGACACATATCTAATGCCAACTCAACCAAATACATCGACTTAGGTTGATCAATACCAGTATTTCCGCTCATATTGGGCGCCATATCTGATAAAACAACATCGACTTTATTATCTCCAATACGTTGAAGTAATGCATTGAGGACCACTTCTTCTCGGAAATCACCTTGTAAAAAGTCAACTCCCGCAATGGAATCCATTGGTAAAATATCGCAAGCAATCACTTTGCCTTTCAATCCTACCTTGTCAACAGCCCATTGTGACCAACTCCCAGGTGCAGCGCCTAAATCGACTACCGTCATGCCTGAGCGTATTAGTTTATCTTTACCGTTTATTTCATCTAATTTAAAAACAGCACGAGAGCGTAACCCTTGTTTGTTTGCTTCTTTCACATAGAAATCATTTACATGCTCATGCATCCATCGTTTAGAACTGCCTGATGCACTTTTTTTAAGACGATTTGTACTGTCTGGTTTTGCCACAATGACTTCCTTAGTGAGCGAATATTAGGATAAATAATAATCTAAATAGTAAAGGTTAATATTTAAGGGTAGAATGAACTGTTTTCAACCCTTAATGAAAGATATTTGCATGAAATTATCAAACAAACAGAAACAATTTTTAAAAGGTTTAGCTCATCCCTTAAAACCAGTTGTATTACTGGGACAAAATGGCTTAACCGAAGGCGTATTAGCTGAGATCGAAAATGCTATTAGCTACCATGAATTAATTAAAGTAAAAATTGCGACCGATGATCGTGAAACTAAACAACTTATCATTGATGCAATTGTACGTGAAACTGAAGCGTTAGCGATTGCAAAAATTGGCCATATTGTTGTTCTGTATCGTCCAAGTGAAGCTAAAAAAATAGAATTACCACGTAAGTAACTTTACGTTTTAATCTTGTTTTACTAATAAAAAGCCCAGTTTATCTGGGCTTTTTATTACCTTTATTTTACTTCAACAAATAACAACTATTGAAGTAACGTAAGGATTTAATCAAATTAACAGGTATATTCTACTTTAATGATATCGTAATCAATAACGCCACCTGGTGTTGTAATTGAAATTTCATCATCTAATTTTTTGCCAATTAAGCCACGCGCAATCGGTGAATTAATTGAAATAAGATTCTTTTTAATATCAGATTCATCATCACCTACAATTTGGTAACTCACTTCTTCATCTGTTTCAGCATTAACAATCGTTACCGTTGAACCAAAGATTACTTTACCGTTATTTGCAATTTTGCTGACATCGATAATTTGTGCATTTGATAATTTTGCTTCGATATCTTGAATTCGACCTTCACAAAATCCTTGTTGTTCACGGGCTGCATGGTATTCAGCATTTTCTTTTAAATCACCATGTTCACGAGCTTCTGCAATAGCATGTACAATCTCAGGACGTTTTACTGTTTTTAACTGCTCTAATTCAGCACGTAAAATACCAGCGCCTTTTGCTGTCATTGGATATTGAGTCATTAACCATCACCTTATTCTGGAAACAATGTTTCACTAACTGTATTTACAAAAGCCGCTATTTTACGCTAGTTACTAAGATTAGTCATTGATTATAGAAAAAATGCTTTTTGTATTTGTATAAATTTGTTGTGCCACTACTTCCGAAGATTCTTTTCTTATTTGACACAATGCATCAAAAATAGTTTTTAAATGTAGAGGTGAGTTATTAGGTGTTAATTGCTGATAAACAGGCATATCTGGCGCATCTGTTTCTAATACAATACTTGTTAAAGGTAATCGGCTGACTGCGTTACGTGTTTTGTTAGCATTCGGATAAGTAATCACACCACCAATGCCTAATTTAAAACCTAATTTAATAAATTCATTGGCAATTTCTTCACTTCCTGAAAAAGCATGATAAACCCCACCGTAACTAAACTTGGTTTCTTTTAGTAATTGTAAAATGCGAGATTGCGTTTTAACCACATGTAAAATGACAGGTAATTGTAAGTCTTCGGCTATTGCTAATTGTGCTAAAAAAACACTTTCTTGGATCGCTAAATCTGTTTCAATTAACTTATCTAGCCCAATTTCCCCCAATGCCACACATCGCTTATCGTTCTGTTTAAGTGACTTAACCAACAACTCTTTTAATTGGCTTAAATGATCGCTTTCAAAATCAGTTAAGAAATGAGGATGAACACCTAACGCAAAATAAAGTTTATTTTTATGCTCTTTTAATTCAGTTTTCTTCTCTATGAGGTCGATTATTTCTGGCCAACGCTTAGCATCGGTTCCAGGAATGATCAGTTTATTAATGTTTACATCACTAAGCACTAAAAGTAAATTATCTTGCTCTGCTTTAAAGCAATCAAAATTAAAATGACAGTGACTATCAATAAACATATATAACCTCTTACTAAAAACGAATGAAATTGAATTTATAGGATCATTCTAAAACAATTCTCAGAAACAACTCAGAGTCTCAACATTATTTGCTAAGAGTTATTTACTAAGCGCTATTAATTCAAGAAAAGAGACGAGCAACATTTAGACTAAATAATAGCAATAAAAAAAGCGTCCGTAGACGCTTTAATATCCGTTTAAATATGCCTTTTAATTAGACAAAACGGGTATGACCTAACAAACAGTCGCTATTAATGTTCACGTGTTTTACGGAAACGAACATCAGGGTAACGCTCGATAGCTAAGTTTAAGTTAACCATAGTAGGCGCAACATACGTCAAGTTATTACTACCGTCTAATGCTAGGTTATCAAAGGCTTTTTTCTCGAATTCAGCCATTTTAATAGGATTTTCACAATCTACCCATAAAGCAGTTGCTACGCTGATACCTTCGTAAATAGCATCTACTTTATATTCAGATTTCAAGCGCTGTACAACCACTTCAAACTGAAGCACGCCAACGGCACCAACAATTAAATCATTGCTACGTAATGGGCGGAACACTTGTACAGCCCCCTCTTCAGATAGCTGCATTAACCCTTTTAACAATTGTTTTTGTTTTAGAGGATCTTTCAAACGAATACGACGGAACATTTCAGGTGCAAAGTTTGGAATCCCTGTAAACTTAAGCTCTTCACCTGTAGTAAAGGTATCACCGATCTGAATCGTACCGTGGTTATGTAAGCCAATAATATCACCAGAAAATGATTCTTCAGAAGCAGTACGGTCACCCGCCATAAAGGTAACAGCATCAGAAATACTAACCAGTTTACCAGTACGAACATGATGCATTTTCATGCCTTTTTCATACTTACCTGAGCACACTCGCATAAAGGCAATACGGTCACGATGTTTTGGATCCATATTAGCTTGAATTTTAAAAATGAAACCAGAGAATGTTTCTTCCGTTGGTTCAACAACACGTTGTACTGTTGCTCTTGGAAGCGGTTTTGGTGCCCATTCAACTAAACCATCTAATACATGGTCAACACCAAAGTTGCCTAACGCGGTACCAAAATAAACCGGCGTTAATTCACCCGCTAAAAATAACTCTTGGTCAAATTCATTAGAAGCGCCTAACACCAACTCCATTTCTTCACGTAAATCATCAGCGTGATTGGGCAGTGCTTTATCGACTTCAGGGTTATCTAACCCTTTAATGATGCGCACGTCTTGAATCGTATGTCCTTGACCTGATTCGTATAGAATCACTTCATCACGCAAGAGATGATAAACACCTTTAAACTCTTTACCCATGCCGATTGGCCAAGTAATTGGAGCACAAGCAATGTTCAGTACGTCTTCCACTTCATCCATTAAATCAACTGGATCACGTGTATCACGGTCACATTTATTCATGAAGGTAATAATAGGAGTATCACGTAAACGTGTTACTTCCATTAATTTAATAGTACGTTGCTCTACACCTTTTGCAGCGTCAATAACCATTAAGCATGAGTCAACAGCTGTTAACGTACGATAAGTATCTTCCGAGAAGTCTTCATGTCCTGGTGTATCTAACAGATTGACCAAACCATGTTTATAAGGAAATTGCATAACGGAAGTCGTGATAGAAATACCACGATCTTTTTCCATTTCCATCCAGTCAGATTTTGCATGTTGACCCGATTTTTTACCTTTTACAGTACCGGCTTTTTGTAATGCGTTTCCGAATAAAAGTACTTTTTCAGTAATCGTTGTTTTACCCGCATCAGGGTGAGATATGATTGCGAATGTACGTCTAGAGTTGACTGCTTCTAGGAATTTAGCGTCTGCCATATTTAGTTTTCTCTTTATATGTACACAAATATGCACACAATAGTTTTTCTACGAAATGAATGATTTATAAATTTGGCAGAACTATAGCAAATTGAGTTAATTAATTCATTTCCTATTATAAACTTCTGCTTCAATAAAGTTTAAATGAAGTATTAATTTAAACGCTAAGCTGTTACTAAGCCGCGCTCGCTAAAGCAAGTTTAACGGCAAAGCCAACAAATCCAATACCAACGCTTCCCCCTGAGATTGCACTCACTTTTTTACGCTTTTTAAAGCTTTCAGCCAAGGTTGAACCTGCATAAATTAATACAGCTAAATAAATTAAACTAAATGCTTGTATGGTTAGGGCCAAAATAAAAAATGGGATAGCAGGTTGAGGGTAGCTTGGGTCAACAAACTGAGCAAAAAAAGAAAGGAAAAATAAAATCGCTTTTGGATTTAATAAACTCACTAACAATGCTTTTCGAAAAGCTTGTACGCCCGTTGTTGTTTTTATTGCTACAGCTGCTTGTAAGTTTTTATCATCTAACTCGCGCCATGACTTAATTGCACCAGTAATTAAGTTATAACCAATGTAAATAAGATAGCCAGCTCCAGCGTATTTTATAAACATAAAAATGGCGGGATAAGTCGTAAGAATAGTAACCGCGCCTAAGGCCGTTGCTAAAATCAATAATGAATCGCCAATTAATACGGCAGCAACAGCAGCCCAACCAACACGGCGACCTTCCTGCGCAGAGAGAGCTAATACATATAATGAATTAGGACCTGGCAATAAGATAACGAATAAAGCCCCTATAAAATAGGTAACGTAATTAATAACACCAAAAGCTTCCATAATCCCTCTGCATTGTTGATTTAAGATAACTCTTTATCTAAATTTTCTATTTAAAGTAACTGTTTATTTAAAGTGGCCGTGTATTTAAAGTAGTCGTGTATTTAAAATAGTCGTGTATTTAACATTCAAATTACCCCATTCGCTTTTTATTTTCCAAACAGTTTTTTAAAGGTTTGAGCTTTATAGGTTTGAGCTTTTTAGGTTTTGGTTTTTTAGGCGCTAAAGTATCAGTGAAATTAATACAAATGTTTAACCAATTAGCCAGGTCTTGATCGCTATCAAATCCATTAGGCATGACATACACCATGGTTTTAATCGGTTTACCGGTAAAGCTCATTTCAGTAACATAAGGTTTAGCTAGACAGGAAGTATAATTTACAGCACCCACACGCGCTAACAATTTATCTCCAATAATGACACAACACATATTACCTGAAAGTAAAAAGCACAAACCACCGAACATTTTCTTTACAGTAAGATCATGTCGTTCAATGAAGTGTTCATACAGCCTCTCTTCCAACCCTCTATCATATGCCATAATGCTATTTCTCTACTTAACTTTTAAATAAACATTGGGTTGATGTAGTTCCATGAAAAGATCTGGAGAGTTTAAAGGTGTAAAGCCGAATTGTTGATAAAGACCATGCGCATCACTAGTCGCAAGCAACATTCTTCTTAGTCCTTGCAAATCAGGATACTCTATAATCGTTTTCACCAACCATTTACTTATCCCTTTGCCCCTATGCTTTTCCAAAACAAACACATCTGCTAAATAGGCAAAAGTAGCATAATCAGTGATCATACGAACAAAAGCAACTTGCTCCCCCGTACTTGTAAACACACCAAAAAATAATGAATTTTTTACTGCTTTTTCCATTACATCCCATGGTATACCTTTAGCCCAATATGAATTAGAAAGGTAACCATGTATTACAGATAAATCCATCTTTTTTGGATTGGAACTAATGCTATAACCTGAAACCATAATAGATCCTTAACAATATAAACAAGAGAAATATACAATCTAAGCTGTCAACTTATCGATGTAAAACATTACTCGCTGTTATTCATCATTACTTCCCTTTTATATCGCTTAAATTAGATTTACTTAAAAGGGATTGATTGTATGAGTTTACTTACTAACCCCCTCTATCCTTTAACACTATCGCTCCTTTAAAACTATCTACCCCACAACATTAAAATTTTATCTATTCCTATTTATCATCAATGTTATATTGTAAAAGTTACATTATAAAATGGTTACATTATAAAATCGGTTCAAAAAATCAGATTGTAAAGTTAGCTGTAAAAGTGACTGTAAAACATATCGCAAAATTAGACTTTCTAAAAACGCACTTAAATACGAGGCTAACAACATACTATGTTACTTGAAGGCATTGAAACTTTACTGGCACTTAGCCATGAAAAAACCATGAGCAAAGTCGGTAGCCAACTTTATATTAGTCAGTCAGCAGTCAGTAAACGTATTGCATTATTAGAAAAGAAACTAGGTAAAAAACTCATAATGCCTGAAGGACGCCATGTTCGTTTGACGCCAGCGGCAAATGAACTCATCGCCAACATTGGCCCTACTTTTCAAGAATTACAGGGGCAAATTTATGAACAACATGCTTTATTAGATAAGACTATTATCACACTTAATTGTTCAGAAACCTTAGTCGCAGGATACCTTGCAACTATGATGGGAGACTACTTTAAACATGATAGCGCGATTAGAATTAGTACAGATCATACGCCAAGAATTATAGAAAAAGTACAATCAGGTAAAGCCACTATTGGCTTTTGTGCTGGTCATTTACCGTCCCACCATGGGCTCAAGGCAATTTTTCTCTGGAAAGAACCTTTTGTATTAGTCAGCCAATCACCATTACAGATATTGCCAACGCAAGTCTTAACCAATGATTTATCAAACCCAGCTAACCGATATCAATTAGATATTTTATCTCAACTGGGTATTGAACCTTTAATGGAACTTGACTCTTACACTGCATCAGCTCAATTAGCACTAGGTGGAGTCGCTGCTGCATTAGTGCCACTTTCAATTGTTAAAGCATTAAAAATAGAAGAGCAATATTGCTTTAGTTTTGAACAGTTAAAACCTTTATTTCGTTCTGTTCATTTATGTTTACGCCCTAATACTTTTCATCATGAACGTGTTAAAAGATTGCTTGCAGCCATTGAGAGTGCTGTTCCCAAAGAAGTTTAGTCGCCATTGTCATCGACATAACAATCACTAACGGGCGAATAATTTTTTGACCATTACCTAATACGACTTTTGCACCCATACGTGCGCCAATAAATCCACCTACAGCCATCGTTAAGCCTAGTTCCCAAATAGGCAACCCAGCGAAAATAAAGAAAGTCAGTGCCGCAATATTAGAAGTAAAATTTAATACTTTCGTTCGAGCGGTTGCTGCCACTAAACCATAACGGCCTAATGCAACGAAACACACAGTGAAAATAGATCCTGTGCCTGGGCCTAAAAAACCATCGTAAAAACCAACACTTCCACCGATGATAAAAGCAAATGCAGCTTCTGACAGCTTAGGTTTATCATCCGGATGCGGTGTAATTGATGAAGAAAAAAGAAAATAACTTGAAATCGCAATCAAAATAACCGGAATAATACTCATTAAAATATCTGGATTGACATGCTGTACGACTTCAGCCCCGATTGCAGCACCAACAAAAGTACAAGCAATCGATAGCCACATTGTTTTTAATTGTACGGTTCCTGTTCGGATAAAATACCAACTAGCTGAAAAACTACCAAACGAGCTTTGTAATTTATTAGTGGCTAAAGCTTGTGCCGGTGGAATCCCTGCCGCTAATAATGCGGGTACTGTTAACAAACCTCCCCCGCCAGCCATAGCATCAATAAACCCAGCTAATGTTGCAACAACAACCAATAACGCCATGATCTCAAATGAGATTTCCATTCTTTTTCCTTAATAATAATGAATGGCGTGAATATAGCATTGCTATCATTTTGTCATGAGCAAAAGAAAGGAAATCAATATATTCCATATTTTCATGAATAATAAAAGAAACGATTCTTTTTGTTCATGAATTTGTTCTTCATTTTATATATTTGAACTTAGGTATTTATTAATTCGTTACGCTTTAAACAGCAATCGATTTCACTTCCTGTTAAAATAACCAAAATTATTTAATTAAGTGAGTTCCAATGAAATTATTAGTACGCAACCTTGCAAAAGCAACCACAGAAGAAAAGTTACTGACTTTATTTAAAGAGCACGGCAACGTTCAATCTTGTAACCTTGTTTTAGATAAAGATACAGGTACATCAAAAGGTTTTGCATTTGTTGAAATGCCAAAAGTAGGCGAAGCAAAAGCAGCCATTAAACAACTAAATGGTTACAAATTAGCAGGTAATTTAATACGTGTTAAAAAAGCAGAAGCTAAAAAAGGAGCTGAAGAAACAACAGAAGCAGTAGCAGAAGCTAAACCAGTTATTAAAGAGAAAAAAGCAGCTAAGAAAGCGCCAGTAAAAACTGAAGAAACATCTGAAATGGCTGATCCTGCAGTTGTTTGGGGTAAGGTAGAAGATTAATAAGTTGGATTTAGACTCAGTTTTAAAAAGGGATTATTCTAACTCAGACTTTTCTAGCTTGGTTTTTTCTAACTGAGCTTTCTCTAATTTAGTCGCTAATCTAGTAGTATAGTACTGGCGAGAAACTGAATCGAATCGATTTAAACAGAGCTGGTAGAAACCAGCACTGTTTACTTTCTTAAGGATCGATAATGCTTTATCGTATTCACTTTCAATGATTTCAACTTGTAGCTGCTTATCAGCTTGGCTACCTAACGTTGTCTCAGTGATCGTTAGTCGATGCATTTCATCATAATAATACGCCATTACTTTATCACCTGATTGGGTTGCTAGCGACTTGCAAACATCATAATTCGCTAATGCATTGCCCTTCGCTTTTAGTTCGATGTTATTTTTAACATCATCAAGAACCTCTGCGTACGTAGAAGTACACAAACAAAAAAGAATAAAGATAGTTAGGTATTTATGCATGATGATAAAGAAAAAGAGACTTCTAGCCTCTTTTTCTACTCCTCAACATTAAGCTAAGGCTTGTTCGAAATCTGCAATCAAATCAGCAGTATTTTCGATGCCAATTGAACAACGGATCATATTTTCGCTAATCCCCATTTCTTGACGCAACTGTAACCCCATTTCAAAATAAATCGTGGGAGCAACAGGCAATGCTAAAGTACGGTTATCACCTAAATGCGTTGCACTGATCACTAGGTTTAACTTATTCAAAAACTCACAGCAATCGATACCTTCGATTAAATCAAAGCTTAGCAATGCACCAAAACCACTGAAAAGCTGCTTAGCTCGCTCATGTTGAGGGTGTGCAGCTAAACCAGGATAATAAACTTTCGCTATTTTAGGGTGCCCTTGTAGCAATTCAGCTAATGCCATTGTATTAACGGCCTGGCGTTCCATACGTAATTCCATTGTTTCACTACCAACAGAGATAAGGTGTGCACCTTGAGAGCTTAAACACGCCCCCATATCACGTAAGCCTTTTTTCTTAATTTGGCTAATGCCCCATAAATTACTATCGCCTTTACGATAAGCAGGGAAGATATTTGAGTAGTTCTCCCAATCAAATAAACCTGTATCAGTAACAGAGCCTCCCATTGCGTTACCATGACCAGCAACATATTTAGATAATGAAGTCACAATTAAACTTGCTTTAACAGTATTAGCATCAAATAAGTAGCTTGAAGTAATTGTGTTATCAATAACATACACAAGGCCCTCTGCTTCACAGAAATCTCCGATTTCAGCTAACGCACTCACTTGTGTTACTGGATTCGCGATAGTTTCTACAAAGACCATTTTAGTATTGCTATTAAGTGCAGCGGTAACATCATTAATATCAGTCGCATCAACAAGTGTTACGTCAATACCATAGCCTTGTAAGGTTCCTAAAAGTGATGTCGTATTACCGAATAAGAATCGACTACAAATAAGGTGATCACCAGATTTTAAAAGCGTTAAAAAAGTGGCCACGATAGCGGACATACCACAGGAGAAAACAGCCGTTGCAACACCGTTATCCATTTTTTGAATTTTTTTACATAACGCATCTAAAGTCGGCGTAGAAGAACGTGCATAAGCATGCCCTGTCTGACCTTGAAATACATCAATCAGACCTTGTACATCTTCGAAGCCAAATGGCACTGAATTATGGATTGGTGCATGGACAGCACCAGCTTCTAGACCAAGTTTATGATCTGAATGCACTATTTTTGTCGTAAAACCTAACGCTGTCATTTAAATTCCCTGCTTTTATTCTCAATAATGATCGCTTTGATCTAAAATGTCGTAAATTTAACGTATTATGCCTAATCTGGATGGATTTAGCATTAGGTGTATTAAGGAAATAAATTGAAATCAAATATTTATAGTGTTTTGGTTTTTGCAATTGGATTAACTGTTTCATATTTAATTTCAGTTCAATTAACTCAAGAAGAAAAAATACTACAGCAAGAGCAGATTAAAACTGAAGGTAAAACGATCAGTTTTAATATTAGGCATAGTATCGAAAGTAACGCAGAACAAATCCAGTTATTAGTTAATCGTTGGCAGTCTATTGATGATATTAATAAAAATTGGCAAAGTGATACCGATGCATTAATGCGCATAAATCAATTTATAAAAACCATAAAGTTATTTCCTTTGATAGAAGAAATACAGTTTGATTTGCCAGATAATACTTTAATAAAATCGCACAGTAATATCGAAAGAAAAAGGCAGCTACGTGCTCGTCATCATTTACCAATGGATAGAGATGAAGTTATTTCTAGCTTTGTTTATGCTAGCCGAGCCTCTTATTCGCCAGATAATGAATTGGAAATGGAATTAAATTTACAATTCCCAATTATAATAGACAACATATTAGTGGCTTATGTAGAAGTGCCTTTAAATATAGGCAAACTATTACGTAACAAGCTCGATACTTATCAAATAACCAGCCATTTTTCATTATCTGAAAATGGTATTCCTCTGTTTAACTTTTTACCTGAAAAAATACATATTAATAAAATCACAGAGCAATTTACCTTAGCTATCTACGGTCAAGATTGGGAGTTAATGATTTGGTCTGAGACTTCACCTCATGAAAAGAATTTATTTATTATTTTAACTATTTTAATTTCTTTTCTTGCGGCTATATCAGTCAAACTATTAACTTTAAATATCATTTTGTATAAAAAAGATATCGACAATAATGACCAACTAAAACGTGTCGATGATGAATGTAAAAGTAGCCAAGCTAAACTCATTCAATCTAATAAGTTAGCTTCACTGGGAGAGATTGCAGCCGGTATTGCACATGAAATAAACCAACCGTTACAAGTTATTTGTATCCATACCGACATGTGCATGGATAATATTAATAACGGAAACTACCATTTAGTAGAAAATAGCTTTAAAGCCATCATGACTCAAAGTGAACGTATTGAAAGAATTGTTAAACAAGTAGGAAGTTTTGGACGAGATAGTGAGCTTGATAATTACCAACAAGAAGAACCAAATGACATTTTCAAAAATGTTATTTCAATCGTAATGAACCAATATAAACAAGATCAAGTTGAATTAAGACAAGTAATTCCACCTTCTCTCCCATCTCTATTTTGTAATAAAACACAAATAGAACAAGTACTCATTAACCTCTTAATTAATGCGAGAGATTCAGTAGAAACCTCTGAGAATAAAGTCGTCTTCTTTAAAGCTCACGTACAAGATCATAATTTATATATTCAGGTTTCAGACTCAGGTACAGGGATAGACCCAAACAAAGTTAATGACATTTTTACGCCTTTTTACACCACTAAACCATTAGGTAAAGGAACAGGATTAGGCTTATCTATTAGCTATTCGATTATTCATCAGCACAAAGGTGAAATTAAAGTATCTAGTGAAATTGGTCATGGCAGTATATTTACAGTGATACTCCCCTTTGAAAAACGTACAGTAGCGCGCATTTAAGCTTTTCTGATTCACGTTTAATACCTGTGCGAGCTTTGTATATATTTAGTATCCTTACCGTTCAAGGTGCTTTCTTTAGTCGTTAGCTTGGATTCCATCTATATCAAGGTGCAACATGTAATTTACGACGTCATCAGTATAAATTGCTTTAATCTCGTGCAAAGCATAAAAGCCCTTTAAAATGTCTTATACCGATTACACTAAATATGTTATCTAAATTTTGCACTGGAAAAACAGTTCAATTCAAGGCATAAATTGAGCCTTTCAAAGAATTAGCCAAAAAATGTTAATTATTTAATGGCTATTCCCTTTACGAAATTTACAACAAGGAAGTGGTCTGTTTTAACAAGTAGAATAGATAAGCTACTTATTGTGATTGGTATTAATAAGAGAACTAAAAATAATTTAAAACAGAGTCGCTTCTTTTTATGTATAAAGAAAGCTGTATCAATAAATAAAAAATAAAAGAGTTTTAATAAAAACACGTAATAACGTAAATACAGACAGAAGAGGCCATGAAGAATGAATAAAGGTTTTGTATTATTGCGTAGGTTTAACAGCGAAGCTGACTTGCAGTAAATATATTGTATATTTAAATTTTCTTTCAGGTATAAAAAAAGGCAAGTCAGTAACCTACCTTTTTTTCAATCAGAATGAGCAATAAATGCTCATCGAAGCAATATTAAAGAGCTACGATGTTTTCTGCTTGAGGACCTTTTTGACCTTGAGTAACAGTAAACTGTACTTTTTGGCCTTCAGCAAGAGTTTTAAAACCAGTGCTTGCGATAGCAGAGAAATGTGCGAAAACATCAGGACCGTTTTCTTGCTCGATGAAACCAAAACCTTTAGATTCGTTGAACCATTTAACTGTACCAGTAGTAGTAGACATGTTTATATCCTAATAAATTGAGTAATTAACCTTAAAAATTAAGGCAGTTGGCTAGAAGTGTTGCTATTACTTATGATGTATAGGATTCGGTACATTAATACGGAACAAAGTACATAAATATAAAACGAACTTTCAAGCTAAAAAATATTATATATAGGTTTAAAAAGGTGTCAACAGCTATTTAACTTAAATATAAAAAAAATATTAAATATATTAGTAAGTTAAAAATAACCTATTACTTATCATGCAGTTAAAATATAAATTTAATTTAATGATTAATAAATAAGTTGTTTTTTGCTATATTTAGACTTTAAAATGATGAGGTTAATATGAAGATTTGGATAGATGCAGATGCTTGTCCTGTAGCAGTAAGAGAGATGGTATTAAGAGCAAGTATGAGAACAAAAACCGAACTTATTTTTGTGGCTAACTCCCCTCTTCCGGTCAAAAGAACAACACTTGTTAAAACAGTTCAGGTCTCTCAAGGGTTTGATGTTGCTGACAATTACATTAGCCAACATGTTGAATTAACTGATCTTGTTATTACTCAAGATATTCCACTTGCTGCTGAACTTGTTGAGAAAGGTGTCATTGCACTTAATCCTCGTGGAGAACTATATACAGCGGACAATGTAAGGCAACGTTTAGCAATGCGAAATTTAGCAGAAGAATTACGAAGTGTAGGGCAAATAAGCGGAGGGCCGAACAAGTTTTCAGATAAAGATAAACAAAATTTTGCTAACTCTTTAGATAAGTGGCTGCAGAAAGCAAAAAGGTAGGCTTTAAGCCTACCTTTGGTTACTAGCTGACTGAGAGTTATATAATTCGCGTTTCAGCTTGTAGCTTCTGAGAGCGCGCTTCTTCAGCTTCTTTTTTCTTACGAGTATCACAAGGATCTGGACAATCACATTCTTTGTCTATCCCGACTGAAGCAAGTCCGCCACAGCTTCCGCCAATAGTTTTTTGGTTAACGATGTAACCAATGGCCATTGCAACAATAACTAATAAAAAAACAACAAACGTAGCTATAAAATAAATCATCACTTTTCCTCTGCAAAAAATTCTTCAAACTCAGGAGTGAAAGACTCAATAAATCCATCATCTTTTTTGGTCAACAAAAAGACCGGTTGATTAAGCTTAGTTGCAAATTCTAACCCATTTTCAGGTCCTAATACAGTAATTGCAGTCGCTAATGCATCTGCGACCATGCTGCTTTTATCAATAACCGTCACAGACACTAGTTTGTGATTGATTGGACGACCTGTTTGTGGGTCAATCGTATGTGAGTAACGAATACCTTCAGATTCAAAGTAATTACGATAATCACCTGATGTAGCAATTGCATTATTACCAATATGTAATAAGCGTTGTACATTTTGACCAAACTCAGGACGCTCTATCGCCAATGTCCAAGGGGCTTTATCTAGCTTAGTACCATTGGCACTTAATTCTCCACCAATATCCACTAAGTAGTTAGTAATGCCTTTATCATTTAAAAAACCAGCAATAACATCAACACCATAACCTTTCGCAATAGAAGATAAATCGACATATAACTCAGGTTTAGTTTTGATTAAACGATTACCTTCGACCGACAAATATTGACTGCCAATACGTTGCTTAGTACTTTCAATTAATGCAGCATCAGGTATTTTATTTGGTTTTTTATCTGGACCAAACCCCCATAGATTAACCAATGGTCCGACCGTTATATCGAAGGCACCATCGCTTTGCTGATAGACTTCAAGCGCTTTTGTAACCACTTTAATAGTGGCATCGGAGACAGCTAAAGAGTCTTTACTTTTATTAAATAAAGATAATTCAGAATTTGGACGGTAAGTAGACATTTGGTCATTAACTAACTCTAATTCTTGATCAATTAGAACTTGTAATGATTCGACTGATAGATCTTTGTTTTTAGACTGTTCACTAGACAACACATAAGTAACTTGATAATAAGTCCCCATGGTTTGTCCCTGAATTTGAAGTAGCTTCGATTCAGGTTTAGCGCACGATGAAATAAAAAAGGCTAGCCCTATTAAGGCTAGCCATTTAATTGATGATTTAATCATCAGGATTAACCACCGAAGTCATCAAGTAAGATGTTTTCGTCTTCTACGCCTAATTCTTTAAGCATAGCGATAACCGCTGCATTCATCACTGGAGGACCACACATGTAGAACTCACAATCTTCTGGTGCGTCATGATCTTTAAGGTAATTTTCAAATAATACATTATGAATAAAACCAGTGTAACCATCCCAATTGTCTTCCGCTTGTGGGTCACTTAATGCAACATGCCATTCGAAGTTTTCATTTTCAGCTGCAATCGCATCAAAATCTTCAACGTAGAACATTTCACGCTTAGATCGTGCACCGTACCAGAAACTCGCTTTACGCGTTGTTTTCAAACGACGGAATTGATCAAAGATATGTGAACGCATTGGCGCCATACCAGCACCACCACCAACAAATACCATTTCATTTTCAGTTTCTTTAGCAAAAAACTCACCAAATGGACCAGAAATAGTTACTTTATCACCAGCTTTTAAGCTAAAGATAAATGATGACATTTTACCACAAGGCAATGATAGGTCACGTGGAGGCGGCGTAGCAATACGCACGTTCAACATAATGATACCTTCTTCACCAGGATAGTTAGCCATTGAGTATGCACGAATAGTTTCTTCGTCAACTTTAGATTCTAAATCAAAGAATTTAAAGTGTTCCCAATCGCCACGATACTGTGCTTCAATATCAAAATCTTTATATTTGATATGGTGAGCAGGTGCTTCAATTTGAATGTAACCACCGGCTTTAAACGGTACAGATTCACCATCTGGGATTTGTAATTTAAGCTCTTTAATAAAAGTAGCTTCGTTACCATTAGAGATAACTTCACATTCCCATTTTTTAACGCCAAAGATTTCTTCTGGTAATTCAATCACCATGTCTTCTTTAACATTAACCTGACATGATAAACGTTCGCCTTCTTTTGCTTCACGTTTAGTAATGTGGTCAAGCTCAGTAGGTAGAATATCACCACCACCTGATTTGATTTTCACACGACACTGGCCACAAGTACCACCACCGCCACATGCAGAAGAAACAAATACACCAGCATTCGCTAATGCACCTAATAACTTACCACCTGCTTGGGTATTGATGCTTTTGTCTGCATCGTCATTAATAGAAATTGTAATATCACCCGTGCTTACAAGTTTTGCTTTTGCCGATAAAATAATAACGACTAACGCTAAAACGATAATTGTAAACATGGCAACGCCGAGAAAGATTTCCATCGACTTTTTCCTTGTTTTGAGAGGGAATAAATTCCCCCGAATTCATCTACGCTAAAACAGCAACGATTACAGTTGGATACCAGAAAATGACATAAAACCTAATGCCATTAGACCCGCTGTGATAAATGTAATACCTAAACCACGTAAACCATCTGGCACGTCAGAGTATTTCATTTTTTCGCGGATACCTGCTAATGCAACAATCGCTAGCGTCCAACCAATACCACTACCTACACCATAAACCGCTGACTCAAGTAAGTTATACTCACGTTGAACCATAAACGATACACCACCAAAGATGGCACAGTTAACAGTAATAAGTGGTAGGAATATACCAAGTGCTTGATACAAGGCAGGGAAATATTTATCTAATATCATTTCCAAAATTTGTACCAACGCAGCAATAACACCGATAAAGGTGATAAAGCCTAAGAAGCTTAAATCAGCGTCAGGAAAACCTGCCCAATCAAGCGCACCAGGTGCTAATAGGTTAAAGTAGATAATTTGGTTAGCAGGTACTGAAATACCTAATACCACGATTACCGCTACACCTAGACCCATTGATGTTTTAACTTTCTTAGAAACAGCAAGGAAAGTACACATGCCTAAGAAGAAAGCCAGTGCCATATTTTCAATGAAAATAGAACGCACAAATAAACTAAGATAATGTTCCATTCAAATTACTCCTTAGGCTCGACTTGTTCTGGTCTAATTGTTCGAATTGCCCAGATAACGCCACCAATAATAAAGAAGGCACTAGGAGGAAGTAATAATAAGCCATTACTTTGATACCAACCGCCATTTGAGATCAACGGTAAGATTTCAATGCCAAATAGAGCACCTGAACCAAACAATTCACGAACAGCACCCACTAAAACAAGTATCAGGCCGTAACCTAAACCATTACCTATGCCATCCATAAAGCTTGGAAAAGGTTTGTTTTTCATTGCAAATGCTTCAGCACGTCCCATTACGATACAGTTTGTAATGATCAGACCAACATAAACAGATAACTGTTTAGAGATGCCAAAAGCAAATGCTTTTAGTGCTTGGTCTACTACGATTACTAACGATGCAATAATAGCCATCTGTACGATGATACGTACGCTGTTAGGAATATAGTTACGTATTGACGAAATAAATAAGTTAGAGAACGCAGTAACAAACAATACCGCTAACGTCATTACCACTGCATTTTGTAGTGTCGCTGTTACTGCTAATGCAGAACAGACACCTAAAATTTGCAGCGCAATTGGGTTATTGCTAACTACCGGAGAAGTTAATACTTCTTTTAATTCACTTGATTTAGCCATTGTTTAGCGCTCCTTCACGAACTTTGCTAAGAAATGGACCAAACCCTTGCTCACCTAACCAGAAAGTGAAGGTATGTTCTACGCCAACACTTGTTAGTGTAGCGCCAGATAGACCATCAATTTCATGTTTAGAACCAGCAGTAGCTTGTCCTTTAACAATTTTAATAGCAGGGTTGCCGTCAGCATCAAATAACTCTTTACCAACAAACAGTCCACGCCAGCGAGGATTTTCAACTTCACCACCTAGTCCAGGTGTTTCACCCTGCTCATAGTAAGTAATTGCATCAATCGTATTACCATCTGGTTGTACAGCAACAAATGCATACATTGTTGACCATAAACCTGCACCATGAATCGGCAAAATGATACGTTGTAATTCACCGTTATCATCAGAGACTAAGTAAATCGTTGCCAAATTAGCACGACGTCCAATTTTAGCGACATTTTGCTCAGGTGTTAATTTAACACTTGTTTCTGGATCTTTAGACGCTTTACGTTGGTCGTATTTAGCAACTTCACTTTCACTAAGGTTGGTTACAAATTCACCCGTGTCTAAATCAACTAATTTAGTTTGAATGTTAGATGCAAAAACCTCTGCCGTTGTTTTATCAGTCGTTAAACCAGCAACCGCAAGAATGTTACTTTGCTTATCAATTTCTTTATTAGCAATTTGCATTGGACGCAAGCCAACGGCTGCTCCTGCAACGATGATTGAACAGACTAGACAAACCGCCAGTACAACAATCATTGTTTTGCCGAATGTTTCCTGTTGATTAGACATTACGCGCTAACCTCCGTTTAATATTGCCTTGTACCACAAAGTAATCGAATAACGGTGCAAATAAGTTAGCGAATAAAATAGCTAACATCATACCTTCAGGGAAAGCAGGATTCACAACACGAATCAATACCACCATCAAACCAATCAAACCACCGTAATACCATTTACCTTTATTGGTAAATGAAGCTGATACGGGGTCAGTTGCCATGAAGATCATACCAAAGGCAAAACCACCCATTACTAAATGCCAATACCAAGGTAGTTGGAACATGTGGTTCGTATCACTACCAATCACATTAAATAGTAACGATGTTGCAACCATACCAATCATTACACCGGCAATAATTCGCCATGACGCGATTCCCGTAATAACAATAAAGGCACCACCAATCAAAATAGCTAGCGTAGAAACTTCACCCACACTACCTTGCATGTTACCAATGAAAGCATCGAACCAAGATAAGTTAGCTTGTACAGCGTCTAGACCACCTTGAGACATAACACTTAACGATGTTGCGCCAGAAAAACCATCAACGGCAGTCCACACAGCATCACCAGAAATATCAGTAGGGTAAGCAAAGAATAAGAAAGCACGACCAGCTAATGCAGGGTTTAAGAAGTTACGACCAGTACCACCAAAGATTTCTTTAGCAACAACAACACCAAACGTAATACCTAAAGCAACTTGCCATAGAGGAATAGTAGCCGGTACGATTAATGCGAACAGTACAGAAGAAACAAAGAAACCTTCATTTACTTCATGTTTACGTACACTCGCAAACAATACTTCCCAGAAACCACCAACAACAAAAGTCACTGCATAGATAGGCAAGAAGTAAGCTGCACCAAATAACAAGTTATCAAAGATACCTGCACCTGAGCCTAGCGTTACACCTAACATGTCTAATAACGCAACACGCCAATCTTCTAATGCAGAATAACCCGCAACGATTGCATCATTAGCTTGTACACCTGTGTTATACATACCGTAAAACATAGCTGGGAACGTTGCTAACCAAACAAAAATCATCATGCGTTTAAGGTCAATACTATCGCGAACGTGAGTAATTCCTTTGGTCACATAACCAGGAGTATAGAAAAATGTCGCCGCTGCTTCATACAGAGCGTACCATTTTTCATAACGGCCCCCTGATTCGAAATGCGGTTCCATTTTTTCAATTAAGTTCTTAAGACTCATTATTAGCCTTCCTTCTCAATTTTACTTAGACATTCGCGCAAGATTGAACCGTATTCATATTTGCCAGGGCAAGCATAAGTACATAGTGCTAAATCTTCTTCATCTAATTCTAGGCAACCTAACGTTTGTGCACCATCTGTATCACCTACGATCAAATCACGTAATAATACAGTTGGTAAAATATCTAAAGGCATAACACGTTCATATTGACCGATTGGCACCATCGCACGCTTACTACCGCCAGTAGTGGTAGTGAACGCAAATTTTTTCGCACGATTTAACGCAGATAAAAAGACACGAGAAACAGAGTGTTTATTTAACCCAGGCGCACCCCAGCCAAATAACTCTTTCTCATAACCTTCAATTAGTGCTGACACTTGGTTATGGTAGCGACCTAAGTATGCGTGTGGGCCGGCAGCCGTTACACCACATAATACTGATCCAGAAATCACACGGACTTGCCCTGCGATTAATTCACCAGTGGTTAACTGTGTTATTGAAGCACCAATTTTAGTACGCACTAAACGCGGTTTTGAAACAGCAGGTCCTGCGATAGAAATAACTTTATCGTTATACACTTCACCCGTTGTGAATAATTGACCAAATGCAATCACATCTTGGTAATTAATCGACCAAACTTGTTTCGTTGCAGAAACAGGATCAACAAAGTGAATATGTGTACCGGCTAAACCAGCTGGATGGATACCAGCGAAGATTTTTTCTTCAACACTTGCTACATCTGAAGTCGGTAATGCAGATTGTCCTTTACAGACATAAACTTTACCTTCTGTTAACTGTGATAGCACCGCTAACCCATCAGTAAAAGCTTGCTTATTTTCATTGATGATAACCGTTGCATCTGCCGCTAATGGATTTGTATCCATCGCTGTCACAAAAATAGAAGCAGGTATTGCATCAATTGCTGGTACTTTACTAAATGGACGCGTACGTAATGCAGTCCAAGCACCTGATTCAAGCAAGTTTTCAACAACTTTACTTCGCTCAAGGCTTGCTAATTGTTTACTCTCATACTTAGCAAATTGCACACTATCATTGCCTTGCACTGAGATAACAACTGATTGCAGCACACGTTTAGCACCACGGTTTATTTCTTTAACTACACCAGTCGCTGGAGCGGTAAAATGCACACCTTCATTTTTCTTATCAGAAAATAGAACTTGGCCTTTTTTTACGCTATCGCCGACTTTAACAGCCATTGATGGACGCATTCCAACGTATTCTTCACCCAGTATAGCAACTTCAGAAATGGCGGGACCATTTTGAATGACTTGCTCTGGCGCTCCTGAGATGGGGAGATCCAGTCCTTTTTTTATAGTAATCATATTCTCTTGCACTATAGTTACGGGAGGAAAGTTAAATGCCTTTCGGCAATAAAACATTGCATGTAATAAATCGCTATTAACAATTAATTAACATGTACACTAAAAAATTCTGACAAATATTAACATTAGAGAGGGGTTAATTGCTATATCAAATGAAAAGCTAACCGAAGTAAGTTCAAATTTAGTAAAAAATAAAACAAAGCTCACAAATGCAATTAGCATTTTAAAATACTCTGCGTTACTTTGAATCTTTCCCTCTAAAAAAACTAACCTTTACCACCACCTAAACATTTTGCTGAATCAGGAGAGATCTGATTTTTTTCAGCCCATTGAGTTGGCGTATAAGTATGCATAGCTAATGCATGTACAGGACCAGCGAGTTCTTCGGCAAGCAAATCATTAATTAAACGATGACGCATAATTAAACGTAAACCTTCGAACTCATCACAAACAACGGTCACTTTAAAATGTGTTTCAGAATTTGCAGGGACAGAATGGTTATGACTTTCATTTTCTACAGTTAAAAAATCAGTTTTGAAACGTTGCTTTAGTTTATCTTGGATAGTTTGTTGAACAATCATATTGCCTCAAATTAAGATAGGAATTAATAATCAAAAATTGGTTAAACGAAGTTAAAAGCGACCAATGAATCATTAGCAGCCAAACACTGAAAGAGAATACTTAATACAGTGTTGTTAATTTATATTTACAATAACAAAGCAATGAATTTTACGATACACTCTTTTAAAGATTGTTTCCATGCGACAGCATGTAACAAAACGGTTAAATAATATCACTTTTATCAACAAAAAGGTTATTCGTGTCCAATTCATCCGAACTGAGTGTTGGCCTCACGGCAGCTTTTCCTTGTTCTTATTTAGAAGATAAAGAAGAACAGTTAATCATGTTAGTCGATCCTGACGATAATGCACAAAAAAATTACCCTGCATTAATGTCGATAGGGTTTAGACGCAGCGGCGATCAAGTGTATCGACCACATTGCCCTGACTGTAATAGTTGTGAATCATTACGAATTAAAAGTGCTCACTTTAGTTTATCTAAAAGTCAAAAACGTTTATTAAATAAAAATAAACATTTTACGACAGTAAAAAGTACAATAGCTAAAGCTAACTATTACTCGCTTTATGAGCGTTACATTAATCAAATACATAAAGATGGCGTCATGTACCCTGCTCGCTTAGAACAGTTTGAGTCGTTTATTGCCTGTAGCTGGGGCGATATTATTTTTATCGAAGTGTATGATAATGAGAAATTAATATCTGTTAGTGTCACTGATCAGTTAAAAACAGAGACATCATCAGCGTGGAGTGCTTTTTATTGCTTTTATGACCCTGATTACCAAGCTCATTCATTAGGGAAATATGCCGTTTTACAGCAGCTTCATTTAGCTAAACAAGAAAAAATAGAATTTTTATATTTAGGTTATTACATTCATAATTGTCAAAAAATGAATTACAAAAACCAATTTAATCCACATCAACGCTTTATAAACCAGCAATGGGCGGCATTTGATTAGCTTTTTAGTTTGATTAATGAGCAACAATCCTTTACCACTTCCAATTATTCTGGCATTATGCGCCGATTGAAACTAGCACTACTTACCTATACAAAGGATCCATCGCCAATGGCAAAAGAAGACAGTATTGAAATGCAAGGCACTATCTTAGATACGTTGCCTAATACAATGTTCCGTGTGGAATTAGAAAACGGTCACGTTGTTACTGCACATATCTCAGGAAAAATGCGTAAAAACTATATCCGTATTCTAACTGGCGATAAAGTGACAGTTCAGCTTACACCTTACGACTTATCAAAAGGTCGTATTGTTTTCCGTGCTCGTTAATTAGCCGGTAACAAAAAATTCGGCTTTTATTAGCCATAAAAAAACCAGCAACTAAGCTGGTTTTTTTATACCCATTTTTTAAGGGTCTTTATTAGAAATAAGACCATTTTATATAAAATCATTTGGTATAAAGTTTTAGCGCTAATCCTTTAACAATAGCACTTGAAACCCAAAACTTTAGATCTAGAATATGGCCCTTTAACAGAGCCAAATACTAACGACTCATTTCTAATTTTTTCTCATACTTAAAATCAATACCATCGCCAGCAGCATTCAACAGTACGCTAACACTACCGCCATTCTGTAAACCGCCAAATAATATTTCATTCGCTAATGGTTTTTTCAATTTTTCTTGAATCAAACGTCCCATTGGTCGAGCGCCCATTGCTTTATCGTAACCATGCTCAGCTAACCAGTCACGCGCTTTACTATCCACTTCTAATGACACTTGTTTTTTATCTAACTGCACTTGTAACTGCACAATAAACTTATCGACCACTTGGCTAATCACTTTTAAGTCCAAATGATTAAACCAAATAATATTATCAAGACGGTTTCTAAATTCAGGAGAGAATATTTTATTAATCTCATCCATCGCTTTAGCGCCCTCTTTTTGCTCTTTAAAGCCGATACTTTGTTTTACCGTTTCTTGTACACCAGCATTAGTTGTCATCACTAAAATAACATTTCTGAAGTCAACTTTACGGCCATTACTATCGGTTAATGTCGCATGATCCATCACTTGTAGCAGGATATTATAAACATCAGAATGTGCTTTTTCGATTTCATCTAACAACACAACAGAGTATGGGTGTTTAACAACAGCATCGGTTAATAAGCCAGCTTGTTCATAACCAACGTAACCAGGTGGTGCACCAATTAAACGAGAAACCGTATGTTTTTCCATGTATTCCGACATATCAAAACGTAATAACTCCACTCCTAATGCTTTAGCTAATTGTTGAGTTACTTCTGTTTTACCAACCCCCGTTGGGCCTGCAAACAAAAATGAACCAACAGGTTTTAGTTCGTCAGATAATCCTGAACGATTTAAATGTATTGCATCCGTTAACGCATCAATAGCAGAATCTTGACCAAAGACTGTCATTTTCAAACGTTGATGTAATTTAGCAAGCGCATCTTTATCGGTATTAGAAACTGATTTTTCAGGAATACGTGCAATTTTAGCAATAATGCTTTCAATTTCAGAGACACCAATGGTTTTCTTACGTTTACTAACAGGTAACAAACGCATTTGCGAACCGGCTTCATCAATTACATCAATCGCTTTATCTGGCAAGTGGCGATCATTAATGTATTTAGCACTTAATTCAGCTGCTGCCATCAATGCTTTATTGGTATAACGAATATTATGGTGTTCTTCATAACGAGAACGTAAGCCTAAAAGAATCTGGCTTGTTTCTTTTACTGAAGGTTCCAACACGTCTATTTTTTGGAAGCGTCGAGCTAATGCATGCTCTTTCTCGAAGACTTGTCCAAATTCTTTATAAGTAGTCGAACCAATGCATCGTAACTCGCCACCCGTTAATAAGGGTTTTAATAAATTAGCTGCATCTAATTGACCGCCTGTTGCCGCACCAGCACCGATGATGGTATGGATCTCATCAATAAATAAAATCGCATTTTTCTGTTCTTTTAATTTATTGAGTACCGTTTTAAAGCGTTGTTCAAATTCACCGCGATACTTTGTGCCAGCTAATAGTGCGCCCATATCTAGAGAGTAAATAATATTATCTTCAATCACATCTGGCACATTATTATTAACGATTTGATAAGCTAACCCTTCAGCAATCGCAGTTTTACCAACACCAGACTCCCCGACTAACAGAGGGTTATTTTTACGACGACGACATAAGATTTGCACGCAACGTTCAAGTTCTTTTTCTCGTCCAATGAGAGGATCAATTTTTCCTGCTATAACCTGTTCATTAAGGTTGATAGTAAACGGCATTTCATCACTTTCTTCGACTTTAGCTTCAACAGGTTCTTGCTCATGGAAAGTGATCGAGTCAGGGTGTTTTTCCATCCCATGAGAAATATAATTAACAACATCTAAACGTGACAGACTAGATTTTTTCAAAAAGTAAGCGGCTTGTGATTCTTGCTCACTAAAAATAGCCACCAGCACATTTGATGCACTGACTTCCGTTTTACCCGATGATTGAACATGGAATATAGCGCGCTGTAAAACACGTTCAAAAGCAATCGTTGGTTGAACCTCTAACTTCTCACTTTGAATATCAGAAAGGCTAGGATTAGTATCTAAAAACTCACTTAATTCGATATGTAGAGACACAATATCCACAGAGCAAGCCAATAGAATGTTCTTTATTTCATCATTCTCTAACAATGCTAATAACAGATGTTCTAATGTCATAAATTCATTGCTTTTTTCGTAGGCAATGCGGAAGGCTAAATCAAGACTATGTTCTAAAGGTTTATCTAGCATGGAGACTCCTTATGAGAGTAAAAATAAAATCACGTGGATATGGTTAACTCTCTTTTTCCATCGTACATTTTAATGGATGTTCATTTTCTTTTGCATATTGAATGACTTGCATCACTTTAGTTTCAGCTATTTCTGCACTAAATGTACCGCAAACACCGACACCTTTATAGTGCACATTTAACATGACTTCAGTGGCTGCTTCTTGATCTAGTCGAAAAAAACGTTGCAGCACATCAATAACAAAATCCATTGGAGAATAATCATCATTATGTAATAAAACATTATACATAGGTGGCGGTACTAATTTCGTTTCTTGAGATTCAATCGTTTCCGATTCATTTCCCGTTTTTGGAGAATTTTGATTACTCATTTTTTAGTTTAGTCTTCATTATTAAAGTTACTGAAATTGTTCGTATAATGTTCTTATTATGTGATTAGCATTATAAAAGCATAATGTTAGCCACATTTTTAAAAAGTAAAACTAGTCATTTAAGCATCGTAAATAACCGTTAGACTCAATCCTAGAGTAAAGCTTAACTTTACAATGTGCAATCCACTGCAACAAAAAAGCCATCAGGGTGTGAGACAATCATGAAACTGCCTAACGAATTGCTCATTAAACGTACGATAGTCTTCATCTCCCTCATTAACCTTAAGTATGACTCATAATGAACGGCTTATAATTAATGCCTTATTTATTAAGTAATTCGCTTGTTGCATTCAATCACCCTATATCGACATAATTAATTTAACTTATAAATTAAAATCAATTATCTGACCTTTTATAACGGCAGATAACATCATAGATAAGCGTTGTATTTTAATGTTAGATAGTTGCCTGTAATCAAAATAAGGGCAAACAATCACGCCTTGTTGCATATCCACAGCAAACTCTTCATCTAACCACAATAATTCAGTGGCTAACTTCCCTTCGTTAATTAATTGTTTGGCATAAGTTCTACCACAAATAATATGTAAGGTTTTAACCGCACCCGTATTTGAATGCTTTGTTTTTAAAGGATTTGGTATTGGCGTTTTTAATGCTTTCAAAATAGGAGGGCTAAAAACTAATGCTGTACCGCTATTCGCTTGCAATAAATACTGGTCGCGATATTGCTGCCAAGTCGACGCTAAAGTCGCAAATTTAAAATCATTCTTATCTAAGGCATACAATAGCTTCGCATAAACATTAAACACCTTACGCCAACCATTACCACAAGCTTGGCCGATGGCATGAAGTTCACCATGTTGAAGCGATTTCAACTGCGTTAATGACTGATATTCAGGCATAGCAGGTTGATTTGCGATATACACAGCGAATGAAAACTGACTATCGCCTAACCCGAATGCTTCATTACCATTCACCTGTTCCACATCATCAATGACCATCAACATTTACGCCCTTAATATAAAAAGTAAGACTTTAACATGTCATTTTGTTTTACCTAAAATAGTCACTAGTCATATACATCACTTAGGATAAACACTATCATCCGACTAACTCTATAGGGGTAAAAAACAAACAAATTAATATTCCTTATAAAATGTTAGCGTATCACACAGAGAGAACATAAAAATGCACATGACTTGTTACTTAAATTCAATCTCTTACATGGAGAACAACAATGTATCTTAATTTCAAAGGACGCATTGTATCTGCTGCGATAGTGTTATTAACCATCTCAATGGCAACACTGGCTTACATTTCATATCAACAACAATCTTCTCTTACGATCAATAGCGTTGATAGATACTCAATGCTTCGCGTGTCTAATAACAGCGATAAAATCTTCGAGTTTGTAGATAAGATAACAAGAGGTATTAGCACAACAGCTGATTTATTCTCTCTCAACGAAAACGAATCAAGCATCATTACCGAACTTAAATTAATTAAACGTACTTCTGAAGCATCAGCCGTGATTGTTGGTTACGAAGACGGTTTAGCTTATAACAGTAACAAAGGTAAATATGCATCAAGCTATGACCCTCGTTCACGTGGTTGGTATAAACAAGCTAAAAATAAACGCTCAACTATTATTACAGACATTTACACCGGCAGTAGTACTGGTAAATTAATGATCAGTATTTCAGCACCTTTCTACCGAGATAATCAACTAGCAGGTGTATTACTAGCAGACGTAGAACTAGACGGCCTTCAAGCAATGGTTGATGACACTGTATTTGATGGTGCAATAGCAACCCTATATGAAGGTTCAGGGTTAACATTAGCCTCAACCAACAGCAAAGATATTGCAGGTAAAACACGTCTATCGGATACACCTGAATTGTCTAAACTGAAAGATGATATTTACAGTAAAGATCAAGGCAGCTTGTCTTATACCTTAGCAGGAAAGCATAAGGTTGCGTATTTCGAAACCATTAAACTGAACGACTCCACTAACTGGCACTTACTCGTCTCATTAGATGAATCAGTTATTTATAGTAAAGTTCAAAAATCATTAATGACTGTTTTAATGACAACCGTCGTTTTAGTTTCTATTTGTTCATTCCTCATATTCTTATTACTTAGCTACACCTATAGACCCGTTCTTGCCCTAAAGAAAACAGTACAAGAATTATCAAATGGTAATGGCGACTTAACACAACGTCTTCCTGTCACTAGTCGTGATGATTTAGGACAAATATCAGAAAACATTAATACTTTCATCGCACACTTACAGAATATGATGTTAGATATTACAACCGCATCTAACCGTATTGGTTCAAGTATTACTGGGTTACAAGGTTTAACAGAAGAGAACAAAACAACGTTAAATCATCATAAATCTGAAACAGAGCAAGCCGTAACAGCCTTAGAAGAAATGAGTGCAACCTCTCATGATGTAGCAAGAAACACTACTGAAGCCGTTGAATTTACAGGTAGAACCACTACACAAGCAGAGCAATCAAAAGAAGTTGTTAGAGGCGCAACTGAAACCGTTGGCCAATTAGTCACCAGTGTCGATAATGTGTCACAAAACATTAATGAAATGGGATTACAAATATCTGAAATTGCTAAAGTACTGAGTGTTATTGGGTCAATAGCCGATCAGACGAATCTACTCGCTCTGAACGCTGCTATTGAAGCAGCAAGAGCCGGTGAACATGGTAGAGGTTTTGCCGTGGTAGCAGATGAAGTGAGAGCGCTGGCTTTTAGAACACAAGAAAGCACCACTGAAATCCAACATACCATTAACAGACTAACAGCAAGTGGCGCTAACGTAGCCAGTACAATGGAAGGCACCAAAGCAAGTTGTGAAGAAGCTTCTTCTCAAATTAACTTAGTGGTAACCGACCTAGATAACATTAGTTTATCAGTAGAAGAAATTAACGGCATCAATGTACAAATCGCGACGGCTGCAGAAGAGCAAAGCGCCGTGGCAGAAGAAATAAACAGAAACATGGCTAAAATCAGTGAAATGGTTGAATTGATTGCCACCAGCGGTGAAGATGTAAACCATGAAGCAATAAGCCTTGCTAATGCAAACGCTCAGTTAACAGATGTAGTTAAACAGTTCAAACTTAAGTAGTTAACTTGCTAACGGAAAATTAATAGAGAGAGCTTAATAGAAGTACTTAACGAAAAGCTAAATAAAAAACAGCGCAGTTTAGAGATTAATAACATAATTAACTTCTATACAGTGCTGTTATTCAAAGCTAGCTTAAAAAATAAATAACGACCTTTACCTCTAATTTATATCTAACTCTCTCTCTATCGTGTCACCATCAATATCAGCAGTGACTTTTAAAGTATCACCAGCAACCATCTGATCATTAAACTCAACATCAGAATTAAAAGTCAATTGTGTCGATATACCAGAGAAAACCCCAGCAAGATTAGAAATGTCTGCTACAGGTATATATTGACTGCCTGTATCTTCAGCTATCTCTCTCATTCTATTTTCACTATCAGAGCTAAAACCAACAGCAACGACAGTAATAGGCACATTTGCACTTAATGCTTTTTCAATTATATCTTGGTAGCCAATGCTAGAGCGATTATCTTCCCCATCAGTTAATGCAATAACCTTAGGATTACTCGTTTGATCTGAAAATTGGTCAATAGCAACGTCTAAACTGTCATAGAAAGCCGTACCGCCTGAAAAAGGGTAATAACCAGCACTGCTAATAGTATCAGTTCTCGCTTCATGTCTTGTTACATATGAACTATAGTTATAGATGTACATTTCAGAATATGGGTTATAAAGGTCAATCAAGGTATGCAATGTAGCACTTTCTTTAATAAAGCCATTTTCACTTCCTGTTGTAAAAATAACTTCATCACCATTTTCATCTTGTAAATCAAGCTTATTAGCAACCACTTCGTCCGTCATTGGAAAAACATCGCTAGAAAAAAGTAATACAGATAATTCTGAATCAGCCTCATTATTTTTTGTCATATCTATTAATTGGTGCGCAGAAGCAGCAGCAATTGTATAACGGTTTTGTCTATTGCCTTCACTGTCTAAAACTAGTGAATAATTTTCATCATAAACAGTTGTGTCCATTGAACCACTTGCATCAATAGAAAGAACCACTGATGATGCGTTGTCTTCCACATTTTGTGCGCTTGTAATAGTAAAACCGCTAACCGGAACATCATTTAATGTAAAAGTAAATTGATCAGAAGCCAAGCCAATAACCGCTTTATTAGAAACCGTATCAGTAACAATTAAATTCACTGTATTATCAGAAGATTGTTTGAGCCCGGATATTTCATAAGATGCTTGTTCTGAAATAGTTGAAGCCACTTTTAACAAGCTCCCACTTAAAAAGTTATTAATATCAGAAAATAGCACTTTAAAGCCTTCTTTTTCTGCTCTGACTTGTATTGCATCCGTGACAACATCATCAGAAACTTCAAACTCAAACGTACCACAACTATCAGTAGTTACACTCTCAGTAACAGTTCCTCCAGATGCATCTTTAAGCTCCACAACGGCATTACTTAATGGCTCATAACCTTCAGGAACATCAGGGCATTCAGCAGATTTTGTTAATAATGATTTTATTGCAGTTGAACTTCTCGTGCTTGCTTCTAAACCTTGTGGAGAAACTAAACTTCCCGTAATACTTACCAACTGACTATCACTGGTATCTTCCGTTACGTTTGTTGTATTGTCGCTATCACAAGCAACTAACAAACCTGAAAGTGTAATTGCTATTGCAACTTTTGAGTGTTTAAACATTGCTACCATTCCTTGTTAATCAAATTAAAGTATAAAATTTATTAAAAAGATATTGTAGCAAATAAAAATCAATCATAAGTATTTAATTAATTGTTTATTAATTTTAGTTTTAATGAAAATTATAAAAATAAGAAGATATAAAAACAATTGAGGTGATGATATTAAATCAACAATAAAATTAAATAATAGTTAAATAACAATAAAATAAGAAGTTTACATAGTTAATTTATAATCAACACATCGCTAATTAATGGTTATTCTATTTAATAGATTACAGCTACCTTAAGTTTAAGATATTTATTTGATGTAAGAAGTTTTTGTTAATTTTAATGTACTCTATAAAACGAAGTACTAATGATTGAATGATGTCATATCTAAATATAGATCTATTATTTAAAAATAATAGATGACTTGATTTGAGCTTCCTCGCCAAGCCAATGAAGGGTCAGCAAGATCTTTTTCAAACTTACCATCGATCAACACATCCACCAGCTCAATAATCTGTTTTTGTTTAACATTCAAATCAGCCAACAAATATCCAGTCCACATCCATATATCTTTAGCAACACATTCAGTTTTAACCCGTTTTACCAGCTTCAATACTTCGGCGACATTAGCAGGATGTAAAGGGTCACCGCCAGACAAGGTGAGCCCTTGTTTTTTAATACGTTGATCATTGAGATCTTTAATTATTTGATCCGCAAGTTGTTCAGTAAACAACTCTCCCGCATCAGGAGACCAAGTAGATTGGTTATAACAACCTTTGCAGTTATGAATACAACCAGAAACGAATAAGATACAGCGGGTACCTTCTCCGTTTAATACATCAATTGGATAATATTTTGAGTAGTTCATATGTTTACTTACTAAGCGCTGATTTAACGATAGTTAAACCAATCAGGCCTAAGATAACGCCAGTACATTTATCAATGTAATAAGCTAACTTAGAGAATTTTCGACGGACTTTATCTCTAGATAACACGTAAATCACAGAGAGATCCCATAGAAACACAACTGACGTCATCCAAATGCCCAATGCAATTTTAAAACCTAAACTAACATCATTAGTTAATACCACAGTGAATAAACTTAAGTAGAATAAAAGATTTTTAGGATTAAAAATCCCAGACATAAAGCCAGTAAAGAATTCTTTGGTAAAGGTTGTTTCTTTTCCAGTTGTCACCTCTGCAGCTGCAATATCTTGATAATCTTCTTTCTTAGCAAGCAAAGCCATTACCGCTAAATAAATCAGGAATAAACCACCCGCTATTTTAAGTGCAATCATGATCATCACAGATGTCGCTAGTAAAGATCCCACACCAATTAAACAAAGCGTAATATATAAAGCATTGGCACTGGCAATACCACCAGCAACCCCAATCGATTTTTTAGGTCCGTTATTAATCGCACTTTTAACCACCAGCACAAAATCAGGCCCAGGGCTTAATAATGCTAAGAAGTGTGCAATGGCAACGGTGATGAAGATACTAAACAGAGCCCAATCCATATTTTTTCCTTTAAGTTTTTACACATACAAATACATTTATAACTCGTTTTTCTCACTGAAGTTACTGCACCGATGTTGGCTATGCTTCACCCTACCGTATATAGACTGAAGAAACGAAATAGAAGAAAATTTAGGAACTTAATTTCCGTTTATTCAAACTAATTTAGATTAAAAAATATTAAGGTGTACCAATCATCATGACAACAAGCCCTGCTAACTTAACCAAAACAGGATCCCTCTCGACCTTCCAATGCATAATCGTAAATACAACTCCCAATGGATATATAAAAATACAAGCAATTCCCCAAGCCACACTTGTTCGAAATACTTCGACAATAAAAAAGATAATTCCAACAACAAAAATTAAAATTCCAATCTTAAAAACAATATCCAACTTCAAGCTTCCTTTTTAATATTAATTACTTTTTAACGCTAACTTTCTTGCCAAAAGAATAACTAAACGACTCTACGACCACTCCCCGTTGAGTTTTTCTGGATTAATGGATGCCATTGCTGGTTCAGCTCGCCACAGGGATGTGGCGTCTGAACGGTGCGTTAAGAAGGTAGTCATTAACTCAGATTAAAAAACGAATTGGGGCGATTTTCTTTTGCTTCTGTTTTCTTTGTTCGTACAAAGAATCTTACTTTTTCAGACTGCGAAACTACGTTTCGGTTCTTCAATCGAGACAGCCTTAAGGACGAAAATCAAAGAAAGAAATAACTTACAGCTTCGATGAGCGCAGACGAATCATTTTAAATTAAGATACTTTATAAACAATTTCTTTACAAAATAAATATAATTAAAATCAATCTAATATAAAAAACAAAAAAACTACAAATGCTTAACCCTGCGTTTCACTTCCTCTTGTTTCCCTTCATTAAACGGCCGAGCATCAGGACTCCCCAAATACCCACAAACCCTGCGGGTCACTGCTACCTTTTCAGGATCAGAATTACCACAACTCGGGCATACAAACCCCTTACTGGTACAATCAAACTCGCCTGTAAAATGACATTCATAACATTCATCAATCGGTGTATTAGTACCGTAATAAGGAACGCGCGTGTAACTGTAATCCCAAACGTTTTCTAAGGCTTTAAGGTTATGCTGCATGTTGGGATATTCGCCGTAACAAATGAAACCACCACTTGCGATTGGTGGGTAGGCCATTTCAAAGTCTAATTTATCGTAAGGATTGACTGCTTTTTCTACGTCTAAATGAAAAGAGTTGGTGTAATAACCTTTGTCTGTCACCCCGTCTAATACACCAAATTGTTTGGCATCTAAACGGCAGAAGCGATCGCATAAGTTTTCTGATGGCGTTGAATACAGACTAAAAGCATAACCTGATTGTTGTGACCATTGCTCAGTTGCTTGTTTTAAACGCGTAATGATTTGTAATGCTTTTTGTTGTTTTATTTTACTGTCAAAAATGTGTGAATCGGTGCCGTATAATGCATTGATGGTTTCATGTAATCCGATATAGCCTAATGAAATGGAAGCTCGACCGTTTTTAAAGATTTCAGCAACGCAATCATCAGCTTTTAAACGAACGCCACAAGCACCTTCCATATATAAAATAGGTGCAACACTGGCTTTAACTTCACTCAGTCTTTCAATTCGCGTGTCTAATGCTTTTTTAGCTAATGTTAAGCGAGCCTCTAACAAAGTATAAAAGCGTAATTCACTTCCCTCTGCCTCTAAAGCAATGCGCGGTAGGTTGATACTGACTACGCCAAGGTTATTACGACCATCATGGATTAACTCGTCTTCTGCATTATGGCTGTTTTGTTCGTTATCTGTTTTATTGCTACTTACTTTATCACTGTCTGTTGTGTTGTTAGTTTTTTCGACATAGCGATCTAAGAAACTACGGCAACCCATTGGTGTTTTAAAAGAACCAGTCACTTCCACTACTTTGTCGTAATTTAAAATATCTGGGTACATGCGTTTCGATGCGCATTCTAAGGCAAGTTGTTTAATATCGTAGTTTTGATCATCTTCTTTATGGTTTAAACCATCTTTAATCGCAAACACCAGTTTAGGGAAAATAGCAGTTTTACGATTTTTTCCTAACCCCGCAATACGATTTTTTAAAATAGATTGCTGAATTAAACGCGACTGCCAATCAGCCCCCAAACCAAAACCAAAAGTGACAAAAGGGGTTTGTCCGTTAGCCGTATGTAGTGTGTTAACTTCATACTCTAATGATTGAAAAGCGTTATAACATTCGACTTCTGTTTGCTCTGTTGCATAGGCATGCGCGTCAGTAATGTTCCACTGTTGTGCTGTTTTTAAATGCTTTTCAAAACTTTTAGTCACATAAGGAGCTAATATTGTATCTATGCCATTAATAGTGGTGCCACCATAAATATGGCTAGCCACTTGAGCAATGATTTGTGCCGTTACTGCCGTTGCTGTTGAGATTGATTTTGGCTGCTCAATTTCAGCATTCCCCATTTTAAACCCTTGGGTAAACATACCTTTAATATCAATTAACATGCAGTTGAACATCGGGAAAAACGGCGCGTAATCTAAATCATGATAATGAATTTCTCCTCGTTCATGCGCTTTCACTACATCACGAGATAAAATATAAGATTTAGCATAATGTTTAGCGACAATACCTGCTAATAGGTCGCGCTGTGTTGGGATCACTTTGCCGTCTTTATTAGCGTTTTCATTTAACAGTAATGCGTTACTTTGTTGGATTAAGCCTTCAATTTCGTTGTTTAAATGACTCTTACGTTCTCGCACAATATCTCTATCGTGACGATACTCTATATAAATACGTGCTAGTTCAATATGGCCATGTGTCATTAAACAAGTTTCTACTGCATCTTGAATATGGTGAATATCAACTTGTTCTTGCCCTTTTAGGCCTTCTTCAATTTCTGCTGCAATCCCAAAGGCATCAACGTCTTTACAGCGAGCGGCACCAGAGGCTTTCAAAATGGCCTCACTAATACGCAGAGCATTAAAAGGTACTTGGCTACCATCTCGCTTTATAACGACAGGCTTTACAATAACAGGCTTCATACATCACTCCAAAACAACAAAAACACAATATATAGTGAGACAGAACTATACTAGACACTACATATAGATCATTGATGTGAATCAATTTTAAAAAAATCATTTAATTAATGAACAGAAATAGATAAAATTAAGCAAGACGACATTGAATAAAAAATATTAATAAAAAAATGATGGCGACTTGGTTATTCATTTACGAGTGTCATTTTTAGTTAAATAAAATGCGTGATGAGTTAATTATTAGATGTGATTTTTCATTGACCTTGCATTCAAATGGTCAATGCATAAATAGCTAAAAAATGATCTCATTTTTCCACTGAACTTGTGCGCTTTTGTTGTTACAATACCGATCCTTTTCCAGCTTAAATCACCTACTTTAGTAGTGGAATTATTATTTATGAGCGATTATTTTTTACTCTTTTTTGGCACAGTGTTAGTCAATAACTTTGTGTTAGTGAAGTTCTTAGGTTTATGTCCGTTTATGGGCGTTTCAAATAAAATTGAAACGGCTGTTGGGATGTCACTGGCGACGACGTTTGTATTAACGTTAACAGCTGCGCTTTCGTATATCGTTAATACGTATTTATTGGTGCCATTAGGTTTACAGTACCTACAAACCTTAAGCTTCATTTTAGTCATCGCTGTGGTGGTGCAATTTACTGAAATGGTAATGCACAAAACGAGCCCTACTCTGTATCGTTTATTAGGTATTTTTTTACCACTGATCACAACCAACTGTGCCATTCTTGGTTTAGCGCTATTAAATCTGACAGAACAGCATAATTTTACACAATCAGTTATCTATGGCTTTGGTGCGGGTGTTGGTTTCTCTTTAGTATTGGTTTTATTCTCTTCGATTCGTGAACGTTTAAGTGCGGCTGACGTTCCAGTTCCTTTTAAAGGCGCTTCTATCGCGATGATCACAGCAGGGTTAATGTCGTTAGCATTCATGGGTTTCACTGGGTTAATTAAATGATCATTAGTATTATTATTGCGATATTAACTCTCGGAGTTTTAGGGCTTATTTTTGGCTCTTTATTAGGTTACTCATCGATTAAATTTAAAGTTAAAGAAGATCCAATCGTTGAAGAATTAGATGCAATGTTGCCACAAACTCAATGTGGGCAATGTGGTTACCCTGGTTGTAAACCTTATGCAAAAGCGATTGCTGATGGTGATGACATCAATAAGTGTCCTCCCGGTGGCGAAGCGGTTATGTTACAGCTTGCTGAACGTATGGGTATTGAACCTAAAAAATTAGATGGTGAAGAGAAACCAAAACTAATTGCTTTTATCCGTGAAGACGAATGTATTGGCTGTACTAAGTGTATCCAAGCTTGCCCTGTTGACGCAATTTTAGGCGCAACAAGACAAATGCATACGGTGATCACCGATGAATGTACCGGTTGTGAATTATGTGTAGCACCTTGTCCAACTGACTGTATTGATATGTTACCGATTCAAATTACCACTCAAAACTGGCAGTGGAACTTACAAACAATCCCAACAAAAACTATCTCAACTGACCGTAATGACGAGCCGTAACATGACACAGCCTAGTAATTTATTAAGTGACGAAAAATTAGAACAAATTGCAGCGGGGAAAATGTGGGATTTTCATGGCGGTGTTCACCCGGTACAAAATAAGCAGCAAAGTAATCAGACAGCAATAACGGATGCAGGTATTCCAGACGAGTTAATTATTGCGGTTGAACAAAAAGGCCACATTCCTCAGTTATTAGTTGAAGTCGGCGATAGCGTTTTAAAAGGCCAACCTTTAACCAAAGTATACGGCGCTTTGGTAGTACAGCATGCGAGTAGTTCAGGTACGGTTAAAGCGATTGAACCTCGAACAGATTGCCACCCTTCAGGTTTACCTGTGCTGTCTGTTGTTATTGAAACTGACGGTTTAGATAGGCCTTTTCCTTCTCAAGGCTTTGAGGATTACCGCAAAGAAATACCAGCAACGTTAATAGAAGCAGTACAACAAGCCGGTGTTGTAGGATTAGGTGGAGCAGGCTTTGCAACTCACTTAAAATTAGCACATAGCGAAAACCGCTTGTTGATCGTCAATGCTATTGAGTGCGAACCTTACATAACGTCTGATGATCGTTTAATACAAGAACATGCCGATGAAATCATCGAAGGCATGAAGATAATGCATCATATTTTGAAACCTAAGCTTATGTCCTTTGCTATTGAAGATAATAAGCCTGAAGCAATTGAAGCATTTAAAAAGTCACTACAGGCATTACCTGAAGCGGAAAGAGACAATATCGTTTTAAGTATTGTCGCAACTCGTTACCCTTCAGGGAGTGCGAAACAACTTATCGAAGTATTAACGGGAGAGCAAACTCCAATCGGTAAGCATTCGTCAGAGCTTGGCATTGTCATGCTTAATGTGGGAACTGTATTTGCTGTAAAAGAAGCCGTTATTAACGGTAAGTCTCTTGTCTCTCGTATTGTCACTATCACAGGTGATGCTTTTGCACGTAAAGGCAATGCCAGTGTACGCATCGGTACCCCGATACAATACTTATTAGATAAGTATTGGCTAAACGCCCTTCACCACCAAAAGTTAGTGATCGGTGGTCCAATGATGGGATTTAGCGTAACTGATACCGCCATGCCAGTGAGTAAAATATGTAACTGCATTTTAGCGCCAACGGATAAAGAACTTGCGCCTCCAGAAGAAGAGATGAATTGTATTCGTTGTAGTGAATGTGCTGAAGCCTGCCCTGTGGAGTTATTACCACAACAGTTGCTTTGGTACTCTCAAAGTGAAGACCATAAAAAGCTAGAAGAGTACGATTTATCCGCTTGTATTGAATGTGGCGCTTGTGCGTATGTTTGTCCGAGCCATATTCCTTTAGTTGAATATTATCGCGTCTCTAAAGCGCAAATCAAAACAGCTAATGAAGAGGCAGATAAAGCAGCGATTGCACGTCAACGCCATGAAGATAGAGAGTTACGTTTAGAGACTGAAAAACAACAGCGCCTGTTAAAACATAAACTGGCCGCTGAAAAACGTAAACAACAAATGAAAAGTGATAATGGTGGCGAAGATCTTGTTGCTGCTGCACTTGCGCGAGCGAAAGCTAAAAAGCAGGAAAATACAGAAACAGAAGCTAAACCAACAGGTCAAAATAGCCAAGTAGCTGCAGCTATCGCAAGAGCGAAAGCCAAAAAACTAGCGAATGCTTCTACTGAAAAGAATGAAGTTGACACCAGCGAAACAGATAAAACTTCGGAAGTTGATCCTAAAAAAGCAGCTGTCGCGGCTGCTATCGCAAGAGCGAAAGCCAAAAAGCTAGCGAATACATCTATTGAAAAGAATGAAGCTGACACCAGCGAAACAGATAAAACTTTGGAAGTTGATCCTAAAAAAGCGGCCGTCTCTGCAGCTATCGCAAGGGCGAAAGCCAAAAAGCTAGCGAATGCATCTATTGAAAAGAATGAAGCTGACACCAGCGAAATAGATAAAACTTCGGAAGTTGATCCTAAAAAAGCGGCCGTCGCGGCTGCTATCGCAAGAGCGAAAGCCAAAAAGCTAGCGAATGCATCTATTGAAAAAAATGAAGCTGACACCAGCGAAACAGATAAAACTTCGGAAGTTGATCCTAAAAAAGCGGCCGTCGCGGCTGCTATTGCAAGAGCGAAAGCCAAAAAACTAGCCAAAGCGGCTGCAGAAGATTCATCAGTTGAAAGCGTTTCTGTTGACCGCTCTTCTGTTAAACAAAATGACATTGAAAAAGATGACGTTGAAAAAGATGACGTTGAAACAACGCCTGAAGTCGATCCTAAAAAAGCGGCAATTGCTGCCGCTGTAGCACGAGCGAAAGCTAAAAAACTAGCAAAATCGACTGCTGAGAATACGCTAGTTGAAACGAATGACGTTGAAGCAACGTCTGAAGTCGATCCTAAAAAAGCAGCGATTGCTGCCGCAGTAGCACGCGCTAAAGCTAAAAAACTAGCAGCCCAGAACGTGAGTGTCGAGCAAAAAGTAACAACAGACGTTTTAGCTGAGCCAGATAATAGCGAAGTCATTAAACAACGCGAATTACGCAAAGAACAAGCGCGTTTACACAAACAAAAATTAGCAGAACAAGCTAATAGTGAATCTAATGAGAATAATGATATAAAAGCAAATGAAGATGCTCGTCATCAAGCAGTGAACGGCATGACAGAAAACGGTCAAAAAAATACGACCAAAGAAACTAAGAAAGAAATAGGTAACGCATCACATGAAAATGTACCTGTTGATGATAAAAAAGCAAAAATAGCGGCAGTTATTGCCAAAGCAAAAGCCAAAAAACTGGCACAGAAGGATCAATAACCCATGGCATTTTTTAGTTCTACATCGCCACACCAACAAACAAAACGCCGTACACCTGAAATAATGAAGATGGTTGTGTTTGCATTACTGCCTGGCATCATTGTTCATAGTTATTTATTTGGTTTAGCGATTTATGTGCAAATAGCACTCGCAGTTATTACGGCATTATTAGCGGAAGCAGCTTTTTTAGCGTTACGTAAACGTTCGATATTAAAAAGTATTAAAGATTATACGGCAGTCGTTACCGCTGTTTTATTAGCAATCTCTATCCCCTCTCTTGCGCCATGGTGGGTCATCGTCATTGGTACTTTATTTTCTATTATTATCGTTAAACACTTATACGGCGGTTTAGGGCAAAATATTTTTAACCCTGCAATGGCAGGATATGTTTTATTACTAATCTCTTTTCCTGTGCAAATGACTGCTTGGTTACCAGTACAGTCAATGCAAGCATTTTCAGTGTCTTTTAGTGACATTTTAAGTTTGATTTTTACTGGTTTTAGCATTGACGGTTATAGCGTCACACAAGTAAAAACATCAATTGATGGTTTTACTTTAGCGACGCCTTTGGAAACAATTCGTAATGCGATCCATTCTGGTGAAACGATTTCAGAAACGCTCAAGACAACACTATTTAGTTCAGATTCATTGCAAGGGAGCCAATGGGTTAATTTAGCTTTTTTAGCCGGCGGTCTTTTATTATTAAAAAAACAAATCATCCTCTGGTATATCCCTATTAGTTTTCTAGCAGGTGTGATTGTTTTCTCGTTTATTCCTTTTGCTAGCGATCCAGATCTTTATTCCTCACCGCTATACCATTTATTTTCAGGTGCAACGATGCTAGGAGCTTTCTTTATATTAACTGACCCTGTGACTGCGAGTACCACTGTAAAAGGTCGAATTTTTTATGGTTTATTATGCGCGTTATTAGTCGTGGTGATACGTAACGTTGGCGGTTACCCAGATGCAGTGGCCTTTGCCGTCTTACTTGCCAATATGTGTGTTCCATTAATTGATTATTACAGTAAACCTAAGGTTTATGGGAGAAGACGTAAATGATGATGTTCCCTGCAATTAGTCGAAATGCTTTGTTACTCGCTGGCTTTGCCATTGTTTGTACTGGTGCCATTGCGTTAATCAGTGTATTAACTCGCCCAATTATTTTAGAACAAGAGCAAATAGCATTACAAAACAATATCAATGAATTGATTAAGCCTGATCGTTACGATAATAATATTATCAATACCTGCTTTACAGTGGTAGATAGTGAATTATTAGGTGATGAAATACCAAAACAAGTATTTATTGCAACCAAATATAACAAACCGGTCGCCGCGTTAATTCAATCGAGCACCTTTAAAGGTTACTCAGGCGAGATAAAACTACTTGTTGGTATTTATACCGATGGAACAATTGCTGGTGTTCGTATTAATAGTCACACAGAAACACCTGGTTTAGGTGATAAAATACAAACCAATAAGTCTGATTGGATACTGTCTTTTGATGGAAAAAAATACCAAGAATCGACTGAAGATAAGTGGGAAGTTAAAAAAGACGGTGGAAGCTTCGATGCATTTACAGGAGCAACGATCACCCCTCGTTCAGTAGTACATGCAGTGAGAGATGCCCTTATCTATTTTGAACAAAATAAAACACAATTATTTAATACGCCTGCCAATTGTGGAGATAAATAATGCCCCAAGAAACCGGACATAACACAGCAAAAGATATGGACATGAATGAAGAAATTGCAGCTGAAGAAATTGTAACAGAACCCGTTAATGATTCCGCTGTTTATAAAGAGCTAAGCCTACAAGGTTTATGGAAAAATAACCCAGGTATCGTTCAACTCTTGGGCTTATGCCCTTTATTAGCGGTAACGAATACGCTGACCAATGCATTAGGCCTAGGGTTAGCAACGCTATTCGTTGTTATTTCTTCAAATATTCTTATCTCTTTGATTCGACATCATGTCCCTAAAGCAATTCGTATCCCTGTTTTCGTCATGATCATTGCTTCATTAGTAAGTTGTATCCAATTATTAATGAATGCTTATACGTATCAACTTTATTTATCGCTCGGCATTTTTATTCCGTTGATTGTAACCAACTGTATGATCATTGGGCGCGCAGAAGCATTTGCCTCTAAAAATAATGTGAAACATTCTGCTTTCGATGGATTAATGATGGGATTAGGTTTCACAGCAGTATTAGTATTGTTAGGTGCAAGCAGAGAGATATTAGCGCAAGGTACCTTATTTGATGGTATAGAAACGCTATTAGGTGATTGGGCTAGTTTTATGACCGTAACACTTTATAACACTGACACGAGCTTTTTACTTGCGGCATTACCGCCAGGCGCTTTCATTATCATGGGACTCATTATTGCCCTAAAAAATATCATCGACAATAAGATAACAAACAAATGAATACACTAAAACGTAGAGAGATTTTAACCCGATTGAGAGATAATAATCCTCACCCTGAAACCGAGTTAAATTTCAGTTCCCCTTTTGAATTATTAGTCGCTGTAACACTCTCTGCACAAGCAACAGATGTTAGTGTCAATAAAGCGACGGATAAATTATTCCCCGTTGCCAATACCCCAGAAGCTATTTATGCTTTGGGTGTTGATGGACTTAAAACGTATATAAAAACCATTGGTTTATATAATAGTAAAGCTGAAAACGTCAACAAAGCCTGCAAGATGTTAATCGACCTACATAATAGTGAAGTCCCTGAAAACAGAGAAGCACTGGTGGCTCTACCCGGAGTCGGTAGAAAAACAGCAAATGTAGTATTGAATACTGCTTTTGGCTGGCCAACGATTGCTGTTGATACGCATATATTTCGTGTTGCTAACCGAACTAAGTTAGCAATGGGTAAGAATGTAGATGATGTAGAGCAAAAGCTTTTAAAAGTAGTACCTGCGGAGTTTAAGGTCGATGTCCATCATTGGTTGATTCTGCATGGTCGCTATACTTGTATTGCTAGAAAACCTCGTTGCGGTTCATGCTTAATAGAAGATCTTTGTGAATTTAAAGATAAAACAGAACATTAATTTCATTCTTAATGTTAATGTTCTAACCATAACACCTCAGTTCACCTACAAATAAAAGCGAAAAAAAAACCGAGTTAATGAGCTCGGTTTCTTATTAACTATAAAAGTAGTTAATGTTTATTCAGCTTCAACAGCATCAGTACTTGGTGTTGTACCACGGAATTGCACTGTAATGCCGTCGATAAAACGACGTAATAATTGGTCACCACACGGTTTGAAGTTACGGTGATCCGCTTTTCTGAATAAAGCTGATAATTCGCCTTTAGATACCGGAAAATTAGCTAATTTTAATGCGTTAAGCATATCTTCATCTTTAAAGTTTAATGCTATACGTAACTTACGAAGAATATCATTGTTAGATAATACCGCTTTAGCAGGCAATACGGCAGGAACAGCACCTTCTTTACGTCCACGCTTTTCATAAATTAAACCGTCAAGAAATAACGACAGTACGCTATCACGACAGAACACATAACCTTCAGCTTCTTCTTTAGCCATAATGCTATGCAAGAAATCTTCATTCATTTCATTATCAACAGAAGCAAAAATAGCTAGCATCTTCGTATCGTTTAATTGCAGTGCATAACGTACACGGCGTAAAACATCATTAGTAATCATATATTCTCAATTTTTTGAGTGAAAATAAGCACTGAATAAAACAGTACTTAACATAAAACGCTTACGCGTTACCTTGTACTTTTAACTGTTGCTCTGCAGCAAAGTCTAACATTCTATCTAAAGAAACTAATGCGCCTTTAGCAACATTAGGATCCACATCAATCTCGTGCCCGGAAGCATCAACCAATGCGTTGTATATTGATTTTAAGCCATTCATAGCCATCCAAGGGCAATGAGCACAACTACGACAAGTTGCGCCGTTTCCTGCAGTAGGAGCTGCCATCATTTCCTTATCTGGACAAGCTTGTTGCATTTTGTAAAAAATACCCGTGTCTGTAGCAACAATAAGTTTTTTATTTGGTAATGTTTGCGCAGCCTTAATTAATTGACTCGTAGAACCAACCGCATCAGCTAATTGCACAACACTCTCTGGAGATTCAGGATGCACTAAAACAGCAGCATCTGGATGGACGGCTTTCATATCACGTAAAGCACTTGCTTTAAATTCGTCGTGTACAATACAGTCGCCCTGCCACATGATCATATCAGCTTTCGTTTTACGCTCAATATAACTACCTAAATGGCGATCTGGTCCCCAAATTATTTTCTTACCTTCGCTATCAAGATGCTCTACTATTTCTAATGCTATGCTTGAAGTCACAACCCAATCAGCACGCGCTTTAACTGCTGCTGACGTATTTGCATAGACAACCACGACTCTGTCAGGGTGTTGGTCACAAAAGGCTGAGAACTCATCAACAGGGCAACCAACATCAAGAGAGCAAGTCGCTTCAAGTTCAGGCATTAAAACGGTTTTATGTGGAGTTAAAATTTTTGCAGTTTCCCCCATAAAACGAACACCAGCAATAATCAGTGTTTTAGCTTCATGGTCTCGACCAAAACGAGCCATCTCTAACGAGTCAGCAACATAGCCACCTGTCTCTTCGGCTAAAGCTTGGATTTCAGGATCAGTATAATAATGAGCAACAAGTACCGCATCTTTTTCGATAAGCAGATTTTTTATTTTAGCTTTATAATCGATTTGTTCCTGAACGGATAATTGGACGGGTTTACCAGGAAAAGGGTAAGCGGATCCAACAAGCGGAGATAACTGGCTCATTCTTAACTCTTAGATATAGAAAAATGGGTGCAAATTATAGCAATTTGAATAGCAAATTGTAATGAAATATTTTAAAGGATTTACAACAAAGGATATATAGAAGAAGTGGTGGGCCGTGAAGGATTTGAACCTTCGACAAATGGATTAAAAGTCCACTGCTCTACCAACTGAGCTAACGGCCCATATCGTAAAGATATGATTTGGTTTTAATTTCTAATTCACTTTTAAATTAAAAGTGAATCAATAGCTCTACCAACTGAACTAATTCATATAACACTTAAAAAAAAGTGGTGGGCCGTGAAGGATTTGAACCTTCGACAAATGGATTAAAAGTCCACTGCTCTACCAACTGAGCTAACGGCCCATATATAAATCATATGGTTTGGTTTTAAACTCTACCAACTGAGCTAATTCATATAACACTTTAAAAAAGTGGTGGGCCGTGAAGGATTTGAACCTTCGACAAATGGATTAAAAGTCCACTGCTCTACCAACTGAGCTAACGGCCCATATATAAATCATATGGTTTGGTTTTTATTTTCAATTCACTTTTAAATTAAAAGTGCATCAATAGCTCTACCAACTGAACTAATACTCCATATATAAACTATATGGTTTGGTTTTAAACTCTACCAACTGAGCTAATTCATATAACACTTTAAAAAAGTGGTGGGCCGTGAAGGATTTGAACCTTCGACAAATGGATTAAAAGTCCACTGCTCTACCAACTGAGCTA
>NZ_CBRF02000012.1:0-50590 GCF_000470315.2 Psychromonas sp. SP041 | reverse complement strand
ACGGCCCATATATAAACTATATGGCTTGGTTTTAATTTCTAATTCACTTTAAATTAAAAGTGCCTTAGCAGCTCTACCAACTGAACTAAACACCGATATACAAGATATACGGTTTGGTTTTAATTTAAGATCTATTTGAAAATTAAATAGATAAATAGCTCTACCAACTGAGCTTTTCATTAAAAGTTACAACATGAACTAAGTCACATGTCCCTCTCAACTGCGGCGTATAATATAGAAATTTTTTAATAGCGCAACAAAAAATTGCGACTTTTAATTCATCTGCCGAGAAATTAAACAATATATAATTCTCACACTATAAAATAGAATTATATGAATAAAATTAAAGCGCTTTAAGACGTTTATCCGCTAAGCTCGCAGCAGAAGAACTTGGGTATTCAGTAATCGTTTTTTGATAATATGATTTAGCAGAGTCAATTGCCCCTGAATATTCATCAATAATACCAATTTTAAGCAAAGCATCAGCGCGTTTATTCGATTCAGGATATTGCTCTGTCACGACTAAAAAAGCAGTTTTAGCTTCTTTACGCTTTTTCTCTTTATATAAAAGCTGTCCTAACCAATATTGTGCATTAGGTACATAGCTTGATTTAGGATGATCAATAACAAAGGCTTCAAAAGCAGTAATAGCTTGTTGATATTGTTTGTCATTAAGTACTAAATTTACAGCTGATTGGTATGCGCTTTTATCAGTTCCATCACCAGAAGATAAGTTAGAGTCTGGTACAGAATTAGATTGATTGGTTGAAGAGCCTTGCTGACGTTCATCTAACATTTGATAGAGATTACGTTGGCGGTCTTCTATTTGCTCTAATTGATTATTAAATACTTCAATCGAACCTTTGATTTGATTAACTTCTTGTCCAAGCTGATCAATTTGAGTTTGAAAACGAATTTGCATTTTATTGCGAATTGTCATCACACGGGTCAATTCATCCATGCGTTTGAGTAACTCAGCATTACTTGCTGTGCTAACAGTTGCATCAGAAATAGGTGCTGCAGCATAGATGGACGTAGAGAAAAAAGCGGCCAAAAGAATGGCCGCTGTAGTATTACGTTTTTTCATATAAAATTAGTAAACTAATTCTGCACGACGGTTTTCAGAACGAGCCATCTCATTATGTCCAAGATTAACTGGTTTCTCTTCACCGTAGCTTACAACTGTAATTTGACTTGCTGCAACACCCATGTTTTCTAGGTAAGTTGAAACAGCTAAACCACGACGTTCGCCTAGTGCGATATTGTATTCAGGTGTACCTAATTCATCAGCATGACCTTCAACCGTAATTGATTTGTCAGTGTTGTTTACTAAGTATTTTGCATGTGCATCTAAGATTAACGCGTACTTAGGAGAGATCACAGATTGATCGAACTCAAAGTTGATTGTAGTTTCTAAGATTGCACTTGTGTACATTTCAACTAATTTCTCTTCAGCAGTTAGTGCAATTGCTTGAATAGTATCAGTTTGTACAGCATCTTGAGCTGCTTGTTGTGCCGCTGCTGCATTTGCTGCTGCTTGATCAGCAATGCGTTGAGCTTCTGCATCAGCATCTGAAGTTGAAGAACAAGCACTGATAGCTAACATTGGTAAAGCAATCAATAAGCCTTTTGTGATCATAGAACGATTCATTTTATTTCCTTAGTACGTTTATATTAAATTATTGTAAAAATGGCGACCATGCTGGTGATTTAACTTCACCATTATTCGCTGGGATATTCGCTTTAAATCGACCATCCATCGAAACTAATGCTAAGCCCTGCTTATTTTTATAAACAGTGCTGTAAATAATCATACTGCCATTTGGGGCAATACTTGGAGACTCATCTAACTGTGTTTTAGTTAAAGTTCTTAACTCACCAGATTCAAGGTCTTGCACGGCAATCATATAATTTCCATTATGACGACTAACCATTACAAGATTATCACCATCAGGGGTAACTGTACCACCTAAATTAATATCTCCCTGCCAAGTAAGACGTTTTGTTTCACCTGTTGTGAGCGACACTTGATAAATCTGTGCTCTTCCCCCACGTTCAGAAGAAAATATAATAGAATTTCCATCTGGTGTCCAATTAGGCTCCGTATCTATGACACGATTATTTGTTAATCGTTTCAATGCTTTTGTTTTTATATCAAATGTATAAATTTCTGGCTGCCCGTCTTTCGACAATACTAAAGCTAATTTAGTTCCATCAGGAGACCAAGATGGTGAACCATTAATTTTAGGGAAAGAAGTCATTAACTCACGTTTTTGCGTATACAGATCTTGTACATAAATTTGAGAACGACGCTTTTCAAAGCTAACATAAGCTAGCTTACGTCCATCTGGTGACCAAGATGGTGACATAATTGGTTGCTTTGAACGTAAAACTAATTTTTCACCTTCTCCATCGTAATCCGATATACGTAATTGATAAGGATGAGAGCTACTTCTATCAATTGCAACATAAGCGATGCGCGTTAGAAAGGCCCCTCTTTCACCCGTTAATTTTTCGTAAACAATGTCACTAATACGGTGTGCGTATTGACGAAGTTGTGTTGTTGTTACTGTATTACGACGTTTATCCATAATAGGATCAAAATCAGGCATATTAACATTGCCAGTCAATATATCTAATAACTCAAAGGTAACAACATATTTACCAGAAGTCGTTTCATCTGGTTTAACTTCCCCCATCACAATCGCTTCTATACCGAGTTGTGTCCAAGCAGCATAATCAACATCTTTGCTGCTTGATGGTGTTTTAGGCATTTTCTCAATAGATAAAGGACTAAATTTACCACTACGTTGCAAATCTGCAGCAATAATTTCAGAGAAGTTTTGAGGCTTTTTACCTTTGCCTAACCATTTAAAAGGGACAACAGCGATCGGACGCGCACTGTTAACACCTTCTGTAATTAAAATTTCTAATCGAGCTGATGCGTTAAAAGAAACCGCTACCAGTATTAATGTCATCATAAAACGAGCAAGCATGGTCATTCCTTATAGTTCTGGCTCTAATGTAATATCAAAATCCCGAAATTGTGAACTAATTTCAGGGTCTTTAGGAATAGGTAAGGTCTTAGCTTGTAATGTTGCTCGGCGAGCTGAATCACACAATCTCTTGTCGCCTTTACTCATTCTTGCGCTAAGTACTAAGCCGTCTGGTGCTAATTTAATCGCTAAAGTACAAGTACTGCCTTTCATACTAGAGTCAACCTTCCAGTTTCGGCTTATTTTAGAACGAATCAACGCTTGGTATTTCGCTATTTCTGATGTTTGCTGAGCGCTTCTTGCACTTGAAAAGTCATCTGAAAATTCCGCTTCCATTTGTCTATCTAATTCTTCTTGTCTTAGTCGCTCTTTTTTAGCAGCAGCCGCTGCAGCTTTACGCTTAGCGTCTTTTTCTGCTTTAACCTTTGCATCTTTTGCCGCTTTTTCTTTAGCTGCTTTCTCTTTTTTAGCCTTTTCCTTCGCTGCTTTTTCTTTTGCTAATTTTTCTTTTTCAGCCTTCTCTTTTGCAACTTTTTCGTTTTCTGCTTTTTCTTTTGCAGCTTTTTCGTTTTCTGCTTTTTCTTTGACAGCTTTTTCTGCTGCAAGTTTCTCAGCGTTTAATTTTTCAGCTTCGACTCGCTCAGCTTCTTTTTTAGTCGCTAATGCTTTTTTCTCGGCTTCTTGTTTTTGCTTTGCTGCGTCTTCCACTTTCTTTTTTTCTGCTAAGACTTTTGCCGCTTCTTCTGCTTGCTTTTTCTCTTGCAATGCTTCAGCTGCCGCAGCTTTTTCTGTTTCAATGCGTTTAGTTTCTTGCTCTTTGCGTAATACTTCTTGTTGTTTACGCTCTACGGCTTCTTTTTCTGCTTTTATTTGATCGTCTTTCTTTTGTTGAATTAATGCTTCTTGGCGCTTTTCTTCGACTAATTCTTTTTCTTTTAACTTACGTTGGTCATCAGTTTTTTGTTGCTTAGCACGTTTTTGTTGATCTGCATTCTTTGCTAGGTCATCAAGCATCTGCTGATTAATAATAGTTGCATCAATAATCGAGACAACTTCTTTAGGCTTGTCTTTTGGCAAAGAAAATTCAACACTCATTAGCAATATGCCACCAATAATAAGGTGCAAAGAAAATGCGGTAATGAATGCAATAATATTTGTACTGTTTTTCATCTATTCGTCAGGCTCTGTCATTAAACCCAATGATGGCACACCAGCTTGCTGTAACAATACCATCAAGTTAACAACGGTTTTATAATCAACATCACCGTCACCTTTAACAATAAATTGAGTTCTAGGATCAACTAATAACTGTTCTTCAACTAATCGAGTCATTTCATTATTATCTAGCGGTGTGTCTGCATTTTCACCTGCACTCAAATAATATCGACCTTGTTTGTCTATAGAAGCAATTATCGGTGGTGTCGTTTCTTCTGGTAATGCTTCAGAAACTGCTTGTGGAAGATCCACTTTGACACCTTGGGTCACTAAAGGTGCTGTAACCATAAAGATAATCAGTAATACCAACATAACATCGATATATGGCACTACGTTTATTTCAGCTATAACCCGTTTACGCCTAGGTGAACGATAAGAATGTCGCATAATGCTTACTCACCTTCAGTCATAGCTTGACGTTGTAAAATAGAAGTAAACTCTTCCATTAAATTAACGTAAGAAGCTTCCAACTGTCCGACTTGTGTTGAAAATTTGTTGTACGCCATTACAGCAGGAATAGCGGCAAATAGCCCCATTGCTGTTGCAATCAATGCTTCAGCAATACCAGGTGCTACCATAGATAGAGTCGCTTGTTGAACTTCACCTAATGCGATAAATGAATTCATAATACCCCATACGGTACCAAATAAACCAATATAAGGACTAATAGAACCGATGGTTGCAAGCGCAGGTAAACCCGCTTCTAATTCATCCATTTCACGAGACAATGTCACTCGCATTGAACGATGAGCACCTTCAATAACACCATCAACATTACGACCAGGCATGCGATGTAGACGAGAAAATTCTTTAAAGCCCATGTAAAATATTTTTTCACCACCATTAACTCGTTCACTACGAGCGGCAGTTTCTTTGTATAAACGGCTTAAGTCATGACCAGACCAAAAACGTTCTTCGAAATGTTTGAGTGTATTTTGGGCTGCTTTAAGCATTCTTGAACGAGAAAAAATCAACGTCCACGAATAAATAGACATGCCTAATAGCAATAACATTACCGACTTTACAAGCAAACTTGCTTGTAAGAATAAACCTAAAAATGACATATCAGCGTGCACGGGTAATTACCTCAATTATTTCTGTTGGAATAGCGGTTGGTTTCATTTTTTGCAAATTTACGCAAGCGATTAGAGTATCTGCTTGACAAAGAAGTTCCCTGTTTTCATTAAAAACTTTTTGCTGAAACATTAAACTCGCCTTGCGATGAGATAGAACCTCTGTCTCAACGCTTAAAAGTTGGTTAAAGCGAGCAGACTTAATACAATCCATATCAACTTTCTTAACCATAAACGCAATATTTTGTTCTAAAAGTGTATCTTGTTGGATATCAAATTCACGCAAGAATTCGGTTCGGCCTCTCTCAAAAAACTTTAAGTAATTTGCATAGTAAACAACACCGCCTGCATCTGTATCTTCATAATAAATTCGAACTGGTAATTTTGAAGTTAACACATTTTTCCCATTTGTTAGTATGAATTGAAGTAAATAATAGGTTATTTTTTCTTAAATTAAAAATCATATCAAACACTGATATAACAAGTACTTTTTATCCCTGTGTTAACTTATCTAACTACTCAGAAATAAGGTCGATAGAATAACTTAACAGTCATTAATTATAATATTTATAAAAGCCGATATTTCACCTAAAAGAACCTCTTCACTGTAAACTAATTCAAGTTGAATTTAATAGGTGCACTGAGTATTGTATCTGGATAAATAACGGGTCTAAAACATAACATTATATGTGACAATAATTATAACACTATAACGAGCTATATAAATGGATATCACCTTAGAAAAAAAACTTACAAAATGGTTAAAAGAACAAAAAAAATCTTGCGGTTTTTTTCTCAATTTAACTATTTTTGTAGGTGTATTAACTGGCTTTTCTCTTATATTACAAGCTTACCTTATTGCCACTATCATTCATGGAATGGTTATATTAGAACAACCTAAGATAGCATTCAGCGATGAGTTTATAATGTTATTATGTTTAATTCCAATCAGAGCTATTTTAGTGTTCGCGCGTGAACGCACTAGTTTCGAAGCGGGAAAACGTCTTCGCTTACAAGTTCGTAAACTGGTATTAGATAAACTCTGTGAATTGGGTCCCGCATACATTAAAGGCAAACCAGCAGGAAGTTGGGCAACTATTGTATTAGAGCAGATAGAAGACCTACAAGACTTTTATGCCCGTTATTTACCACAAATGTTGTTAGTAGGCTTCATCCCCTTAACGATATTAATTGCCGTTTTCCCTCTCAATTGGGCTGCTGGGTTAATTTTATTAGCGACCGCGCCACTTATTCCTATCTTTATGATCTTAGTAGGTAAAGGTGCTGCTGATGCAAACCGTAAAAACTTCAAAGTGTTAACACAATTAAGCGGACATTTTATGGATCGCTTGAAAGGTTTAAAAACACTTAAATTATTTAACCAAGGTACGGTCGAATTAAAAAACATTGAATCTGCATCAGAGTCATTTAGAGCAGGCACCATGTCAGTCTTACGTTTAGCATTTTTAAGTTCGGCAGTATTAGAGTTTTTTGCAGCAATTTCTATTGCAGTACTGGCCGTCTATTTCGGATTCAGTTTTTTAGGAGACCTAAATTTCGGACATTACGGTGAAAGCATCACGCTTTTCACTGGCATTTTTATATTGATGCTAGCGCCAGAGTTTTACCAACCGTTACGCGATATGGGCGCTCATTACCATGCAAAAGCACAAGCGATTGGTGCCGCCGAAGCCCTCAAAGAATTGATTGAATACGAGATACCAGTACCGCAACAAAACATCAGTAAGATACAAAACCAAATTAATCTTAATGATCCACTTACATTGCAAGCAAATCAACTCTGTGTTTATAGCTTTGACGGTACTCAACTTGTTGGTCCAATAAGCTTTTCCTTACAACAAGGTGAAAATATTGCATTTGTTGGCCCCAGTGGCTCAGGTAAAACTAGTTTAATGAACGCTCTGTTAGGCTTTCTTCCTTATCAGGGATCTTTGCTGATTAATGGTGTTGAACTGAATACAATTGATAAAGCACAATGGCGAAAAAATTTAGCTTGGTTAGGTCAAGACCCACAACTTTTTTATGGCAGTATTAGAGAAAACATCTCGATGGGTGACACCTCTTTATCAGATGCAACAATACAAGAGTCGTTAGAAAAAGTAGGTATATGGGACTTTATTAATGAAAAAGAATTAAGCCTAGATTACCTCATCGGTGAGCAAATGGCGGGTCTTTCAGTTGGCCAAGCTCAACGTATTGCATTAGCGCGAGCTTTAACTAAAAATGTTCAACTATTTTTATTAGACGAACCGACAGCAAGTTTAGATCAACATAGTGAGCAAGTCATCTTTAATACTATTGCTAAAGCGACACAAAATATGAGCAGTATAATGATAAGCCATCGTCTCGACCAATTACAAAACATCTCAAAAATAATCGTATTGGATAAAGGAAAGATAGTACAACAAGGAAACTTTGAAACCCTCAATAAAACGGAAGGTTTATTTAAAAAAATGCAACTAGATATAACAGATATTAACTCCCTTACTTCAATCAAAACAAAGGGAGCAATATAATGAAAGTGCTACTTCCTTTTATTCTGCTTTTCAGAAAACAATGGTTAATGATGTCTGTTGGCTTAGTGTTAAGTATTCTAACGTTACTAGCAGGTATCGGTTTATTGTCTTTATCAGGGTGGTTTTTGTCTGCTTCAGCTATTGCAGGGTTAACATTACTGGCTACACAAAGCTTTAATTACTTCACTCCTGCTGGCGGTGTACGCTTTCTATCGATACTACGAACAGTGAGTCGTTACGGTGAACGTTTATCAACACACCAAGCCACGTTTAAACTGCTGACTCAACTGCGGGTATGGGCATGGAGTAAGTTATTACCACTTAGCGCGTCAAACATGCAAGGTAAAAGACAAGGCGAGATACTAAATCGACTAGTCTCTGACATAGATGCATTAGATCATTTATATTTACGTTTACTCACCCCCTTATTTAGTGCTTTTTTTGTATTGATTGCCATGTTTCTGTTTGTTGCTTGGTTCGACATTCAAATGGCATTGATATTATGTATTAGTTTATTAGGACTCTGGTTAGTATTACCGGTACTTTTCTACTTTTTAGGACGCCGACCAGGGATACTTCAATTAGAAAGTAAGCGCCAATACCGAGTGCAATTATTAGCATTTATACAAGGCTTTTCAGAAATATCTTTATTTGCTGCCACAGATCGCTTTCGTAAACAATTAACACAGTCCGAGCAAAAATTATTAGCTAATCAGCAAATGGTTGCTAATGTCATGGCATTTAGCCAAGCGCTATTAGTTTTATGTCATGGTTTTATCGTACTTATTATTTTATACATAGCATCATCAGGTTTTGGTGAATATCAACCACCAGGAGCGATGCTCGCTATGATTGGTTTTATGGCATTAGCGAGTATTGAAATATTATTGCCTATTGCAGGCGCTTTCCAACACTTATCTTCTTGTATTAATGCGGCAACAAGAGTGAATGATTTATTAGAACAAACACCTGATATTGTTTTTAATGAACAAAGTACACATCAGATCAGGCAAGGTAATATTAACCTTAGCAATATTAACTTTAATTACACAGATGAAACGAACAACAGCGCAACATCAAGGGTATTACACAATATAAATCTATCAATTAAAGCAGGAGAGAAAGTCGCTTTATTAGGACGAACAGGTTGCGGAAAATCCACTTTATTATCACTCATCACAAGAGAGTGGTTACCTAACACTGGCACAATAGAAATTGATCATCTAGTCACCGAACAATACTCTCAAATAGCATTAACCTCGGGTATTTCTGTCGTAAGCCAACGAGTTTATATATTTTCAGGCACCTTACGAGAAAACTTAATACTTGCCCAACCAGAAACAGAACAGCAAATATTTAAAAATGCTGCAGAGCAAAAAATAGCACGAGATATTAATGATAAAAAACTACACTCAATACTTAACACTGTAGGTCTTAGTAATTTAACAGAAGGAGATCAACCTTTTGAGACTTGGCTAGGTGAAGGCGGTAGACAGTTATCTGGCGGTGAACAAAGACGTATTGGTGTCGCACGGGCACTGTTACACGATGCACCGATATTGTTGCTCGATGAACCCACTGAAGGATTAGATAAACGCACTGAACGCGATATATTAAAACTATTATTTGAATTCGCTCAAGATAAAACACTTCTCATGATCAGTCATCGTTTAACAGCAATGAATAAAATGGATAAAATTTACTTAATGGAAGATGGCACGATACGTAATAGTGGCTCGCATAACGAACTCATACAAACAGATGATTATTATGCAAGTTTACATAACCAGTTAATCCGTTAAGTTAGTTTTATTGTGTACGAAGCTGTCACTCATTAAGCAGAGTAAATAACTTCAGTTATGGATAAGAAAAGCGATATAACACCGCTATTTTATCGGATTTCTGCGTTAAATTATCTATCAATAACCCGTTATTGCTTCAATAATTCGCTTGAACCACGCAAAACTAACGGCACTGACTAGTAAAAAATAGTACCTTATGATTTTAAATGTAACCTTCTGGTTTTAAATGAAACTCTGCTTCCATTAACCAGAATTTAGGTTAATTAGTTAATGTTATTAGGATAAATAGCGGTTTAAATTAAAAAGCTAATGAGGAATTAACGAGTAAGAATAGTTATTTATTTTGTACGGTATATGGAATAACTAAGGATTGATTAACAAGATAAAGTCGCCTAACGACTTGTTTGATTGAGATTTAAACTTGTATTTCAATAACGAATTACTTAAATAAAAAATGCGGTTGTCCCATTAAAAACAACCGCACTTTCTTAACTAACATTGACTCGAAATAGAGACATCGAGTCAATGTTCATATTACTCTTTTTCTTGCTCTTCTTTTTCATTAGCTTCAGTTTGTTCGTACCATAATCCATTAATAATACCTAATGAACAAGCCAGTAACACACCTAAAATCCATGCAAAATACCACATGATATAACCCTCAATTAATATGCTGAATGTTTATATTTAGTTAAAAACTCTTTACCTACACGTCCAAACATTTTGATATAACCAAAACTCGTATATAGTAAAATAATAGGCAAAAATATTGCCGCTGCTATAGTCATTATACCTAACGTAATTTCACTTGATGTTGCATCCCAAACAGTAAGGCTATGACTTGGATTTAAACTCGAAGGCATAATAAATGGGAACATGCTAACTGCACATGTTAATAACACGCCAAATTGCGTAATACTCGTTGCAAAGAATGCAAAGCCACTTCGTTTAAAGAAACTCATTACAAAAGCAATCAACGGAAAGGACAAACCAACAAGTGGTGCAATCATTGTTAGTGGGTAATCACTGTAGTTTTGTAACCATCCACCAGGCTGCATTTCTACCACTTTGACTAACGGGTTAGAAACACCATCAAAATTAATAGCAGAAGTAATCACAAAACCATCAAGTCCTTTCGCTACCCAAACACCTGCAATAGCAAATAATACCGTCACTGTTGGTGCAATAATCAATGTCACTTTACGGGCACGTTCATACAACGCACCTTCTGTTTTCATTTGTAACCAAGTAGATCCTTGAAGAACAAATAAACACAAGGTGAGCACGCCAACTAACAATGCAAATGGGTTCAATAAAGCAAAGAAACCACCTTCATAATTAGCACGTAAAAATTCATCGAAGACAAAAGGAACACCTTGTAAAAGATTACCAAAAGCCACACCAAAAATAATAGGAGGAACCGTACTACCAACGAAAATCCCCCAATCCCAACTCGTTTTCCAACGAGGGTCAGCGATTTTACCTCGATAATCAAAACCAACCGGTCTGAAAAACAAAGCAAATAAGGTGAGCATCATAGCAACATAGAAACCAGAAAAGGCAGTTGCATAAACGGCAGGCCAAGCGGCAAAAATAGCCCCTGCAGCTAACACTAACCAAACCTGATTACCTTCCCAGTGCGGTGCAATACTATTGATCATCATTCGGCGTTCATCATCACTTTTACCGATAACAAGTAAAAGTGTACCAACCCCCATATCAAAACCATCGGTAACCACAAAACCAATTAGCAATACGCTAATCAACACCCACCAAATTAATCTTAACGTTTCGTAATCAAACATTATTTTAACTCCTGTTGATTTTCAAGCTGCTCAAAATGATACTTTCCTGTTTTTAAACTGCTTGGACCAAGACGTGCAAAACGAACCATTAAAAAGACTTCAACAATCAGTAACACTGTATAGAAACCTATAATTGAAATGATACTAAACCAAACCTGTTCTACGGATAAAGACGACGTAGCCATATGAGTTGGTAGTACTTCTGCTATTGCCCATGGTTGACGACCAAACTCAGCCACAAACCAACCCGCTTCAATCGCAATCCAAGGTAATGGAAGACCGTATAAACAAATTCGATTAAACAGTTTATTTTGACCAATACGATTTCTAGCCGACTGATACAATGCAAACAAGAAGATACCTAACATCGCAATGCCCGCTCCCACCATTATTCGGAATGCAAAGAACATAGGAGCAACGCCTGGAATACTGTCATCAACCGCCATTTTTATTTGCGCTTCTGTCGCATCAACTACATTTGGAGCATAACGTTTAACCAGTAAACCATACCCTAGGTCGACCTTAGTCTGTTCAAAAGCCTTAATATTTTCTGGTGTGTTATCACCCGCACGTAATTTTTCAAGTAACCCATAAGCGACCATACCATTACGAATTCGCACATCATGCTCAGCCATTAATTCTATTAAGCCTTTCACTTCTCCATCAAGAGAACGTGTTGCAATAATGCCTAAAGCATAAGGAATTTTAACCGCATAATCAGTACGTTGCTCTTCTTGGTTTGGTAAACCTATCAGAGTAAATGCCGCTGGTGCAGGGTGAGTACCCCACTCAGATTCGATTGCAGCTAATTTCACTTTTTGTACATCACCCACTTCATAGCCACTTTCATCACCTAGGATAATCGTACATAAGATACCTGCAGTACCGAATGCCGCAGCAATCGCAAAAGAACGTTTAGCAAAGGGTAAGTCACGACCTTTTAATAAATAATATGAACTGATTGCTAACACAAACATCGCACCAGCAACATAACCAGACGCCACTGTATGTACAAATTTAACTTGTGCAACGGGATTGAATACAACCTCAGCAAAACTAGTCATTTCCATTCGCATCGTTTCATAATTGAACTCAGCACCCACCGGATTTTGCATCCAAGCGTTAGCCACTAAGATCCACAATGCAGACATACTCGACCCAAAAGCAACAAAGAAGGTTGCAGTAAGATGTTGTAATTTAGAAAGCCTATCCCAACCGAAGAAGAACAAACCAACAAAGGTTGATTCTAAAAAGAATGCCATTAAACCTTCAATTGCTAGTGGTGCACCGAATACATCACCTACGTAGTGAGAGTAATATGCCCAGTTAGTACCAAATTGAAACTCCATGGTTAAACCTGTTGCCACTCCCAACGCAAAGTTAATAGCAAATAACTTCCCCCAGAATTTTGTCATGTCCTTATAAATTTCTTTCTTGGTCATCACATAAAGTGACTCCATGATCAACAAGATCCATGATAAACCAAGGGTTAAAGGCACAAATAAAAAGTGATACATCGCGGTCATTGCAAATTGGAACCGGGATAGATCAACTAGATCGTCCATTGTATTCTCCTAAACTTATAAATTGATAATAGGTAAAACGGCTAATAAAAGACTACTTTATTACTCATTTTTATCAGTAATTGCACATTGTTTATTGTTTATTGTTATTAGAATCTAACGTGTTCTTCGGTTTGATTTAATCGGATTCTGATTAATATGTTATCAAGGTGCTGCTTTGAACTTCACCCAAAAAATAGCGTGGGTCAAAGGCGACGGGGGCAGAAAAATAGAAATGTATAAGAGTAAAAATTGCTATCACTTTGGTGATTAACACAGAGGTTAATTCTCGAACCAAAGAAAGAGAAAAAATTATGTTTTGAGGCAAAAGTTTTTTTAACATTTTTGACTACCTATAAAATCTACAATTAGCAAAACAGTTTTTTAAGATTATTTTGTTAACTTTATGTTGCAATATAAGGTAAATCCTTTCACCCATTAACGCCTTTAACACAGGCGTTTAACTCGGTTTTAACATCTTCAATAAATGACCAAATGTTAGTTATTTATACTGCTAATGTTGATCTTGATCAACCTAAAACATAAACTTAAAAATTAAATAAAGATTTAAAACCAAGATAAAAACACTAAAAATAAAAATCAGAAGAGACTATTTGATAGCCTAATGTTAGAAGTGAGTAAGAGAGAAATTAAAGCTTAAAGTGGGACAATTATTTTAAAAGAATGCTTTATAAAAAATGATAACAAAGCATTCAAATTAACACTGTTGGCATGCTGAGAATAAAACTGTTTTTAAGCGAACCATTAAGCAAGTAAGTGACGATTATTTATCACAGCTACTTGCCGTAGCTACTTATGAAAGCCACTTATCACAGCTATTTATTACAGCTATTTATTACAAGAATAAATAACGATGAGATGACTACGATACAGCAGGTTTATCGAACCCAAAGTGTAAATAAGTACGGTTAGTCGCAATTCGACCACGTGGAGTACGTTGTAAAAAACCTTGTTGAATCAAATAAGGCTCTAATACATCTTCAATTGTTTCTTTTTCTTCACCGATAGCAGCGGCTAAATTATCTAAGCCAACCGGTCCACCTTGGAAAGTATCTAAAATAGACATTAATAGCTTACGATCCATGTAATCAAAGCCTTCTTTATCGACTTCTAGCATATCTAATGCTTGTTGAGCGATATCAGCGTTAATCACAGCAGCTTTCTTAACTTGAGCATAATCACGCACTCGTCGTAATAAACGATTAGCAATACGCGGTGTGCCACGAGAACGGCGAGCAACTTCAACCGCGCCAGTCTGATCCATGATCAACTCTAAATGCAAGGCACTACGCATTACAATTTTAGTGAGTGATTTTAAATCGTAATATTCTAATCGTTGCACAATACCAAAACGGTCACGTAATGGTGATGTTAATGAACCCGCTCTTGTCGTTGCCCCGATTAATGTAAAAGGGGGTAAATCTAACTTAATAGAGCGTGCTGCTGGGCCTTCGCCAATCATAATATCGAGCTGATAATCTTCCATCGCTGGATATAATATTTCTTCAACAATCGGGCTTAAACGATGAATCTCATCAATAAAAAGCACATCATTTTCTTCAAGGTTAGTTAACAGTGCCGCTAAGTCCCCTGCTTTTTCTAAAATGGGTCCAGATGTCGTTTTAATATTAACTTCTAATTCATTCGCTACGATATGCGATAACGTCGTTTTACCTAAACCAGGCGGTCCAAAAATAAGCAGATGATCTAAGGCTTCATTACGCTGGCGTGCCGCTTCAATGAAAATTTCCATTTGTGCGTTTACTTGCGGCTGCCCTTCATAATCAGCTAATAGCTTAGGACGAATAGCCCTGTCTATTAAATTATCATCGGTTTTTTGAGTACCTGAAATAAGGCGGTCTTCTTCAATCATGTATTACTCTATTAGTTTAAAAATAAGCATTTACTAAAACAAAAATGGTGACAGTAAGCTCACATTTAAAACAGAAATTTATAGTGATGTTATATCGTGAGACAGTCTACATCATATTCTTTAATGAACTACGGATAAGGGCTTCACAATCCATCCCTTCTTTATAAATTTGCTGTATGGTTTTTTCCGCTACTGCAGGTTTATATCCTAAAGCAATCAAAGCACTAATTGCTTCGTCTTTTGCATTGCCGCTTACAAAGGTATTTTCGAAATCATTAGTTAATGACAATCTATCTGATTCTGGTGTTAATAAATCACTTCCACCCCAGTTTTTCAGGCGATCTTTCATCTCAACCACTAAACGCTCAGCCGTTTTTTTACCGACCCCAGGTAGCTTAACTAAGGTTGTCACCGCATCGTTATTAATACACTGAACAAATTGATTCGCCGACATACCAGATAAAATAGCTAATGCGAGTTTAGGGCCAACACCATTTACTTTAATTAACTCGCGAAACATCGCACGCTCATGTTTATCAGCAAAGCCATAAAGCAGTTGTGCATCTTCTCGAACAACAAAATGCGTATAAACAGTCGCTTCTTCACCCACTGCAGGTAATGGATAAAAAGAACTCATTGGTAATTGAATCTCATAACCAACGCCAGCCACATCGAGTAAAATCTCTGGAGGCTGCTTTTCTAGTAAAATACCACGTAATAATCCAATCATACTGTTCCCTGCTTTGTCATTAATGAACAAAATCTATATAAGCTAAAGACGAATATTCATAAGCATAAAAAACAACTGACTAAATATCCAGTGTTTTATGCTAAGTTAGCTAATTTAAAGCACCTAGTTTGTTTTATTTAAACCACTTAATCAGTTTATTCTCAAAAAGAAAAAGTAATATGCCAGACCAAATGCAGGCGAAGGTAAACATTTTAATGAATGAAATGGGTTCATCATAAAGTAGTACGGCAAATAAAAATAATAACGAAGGTGCTAAATACTGGAAAAATCCTAACGTAGATAAAGGTAACCGTAATGCCGCTTGACCAAAGAAAATTAAAGGCATCGCCGTTACAACACCCGCTAACATTAACCACACATTAAGTGACCAATCATTATTAAATAAGTTAGACGTATCGCTATGTGTTATTACCATTAAATAGAAAGCGGCAATCGGTAACACCACCATTGTTTCTAAAAACAATCCTGTGATTGCTTTCACTTTTACTTTTTTACGTAATAACCCATAAAGTGCAAAACTAAATGGCAATACTAAAGAGACCCAAGGCAGTTCACCCAATTGCCAAGCTTGTGCAGCCACACCAATAAAGGCCAAAAATACTGCAAACCATTTTAAACGAGACAAACGTTCGCTCAGGAAAATAAGCCCTAACATGACGTTTACGATAGGATTAATAAAATAGCCTAAACTTGCCTCTAGCATTTTCCCATTATTAATTGCCCAAATAAAAACAAGCCAATTACAGCTTATTAATAACGAGGTCATGGTTAACATGAACAAGCTTTTATAAGAACGACAAACAGAAATGACATTCGGCCAGTCTTTTAAATACGAAACTAATAAAGCAGTCACAACGACCGACCAAATAACACGATGAGCGAGAATTTCATAAACAGGAATAAAACCTAAATGCTTAAAATAAAGCGGTGCAATGCCCCACATTAGATAAGCACCTAATGCGTAAAAAATGCCTAATTGTGATTCAGATAATTTGTTCATGGTTTCTCGATAAACAACGGAATACGACTCATCCATAATGAGATAAAGGTATTAAGTTAAGGTTATAAGTTGAGGCTCTAAATTAAAAATGAAGATAAAGGTTAACCCACTATTTAAAATAGTTATGAATTAACGGAAACGTCCACGTACCGTTTTTTTAACTTGCCCTGCCATCGCCACTAATGACTGTGCCGTATGAGCGTGACATATTGCCACTGCTAACCCATCAGCAGCATCTGCTTGTGGTCGGCCAGATAAGTTTAATATTTGCATGACCATTGATTGCACTTGCTCTTTACTTGCCGCTCCCGTTCCAACAACGGCTTGTTTAATTTGTCGCGCTGAATATTCACATACGTATAAATCAGATTGCGTTGCAGCAACCATAGCCGCTCCCCTAGCCTGACCAAGCTTTAAGGCCGAATCTGGGTTTTTAGCCATAAACACTTGTTCAATAGCAAATTCAGAAGGATTATATTGTTGGATAATTTCAGCTATACCATTAAAGATCATATTAAGCTTAGGCGCGAGAGTGTCACCCTTAGTGCGGATACAGCCACTTGCAATGTAAATACATTTACTGCCTTTCTGTTCAATAACACCATACCCAGTGATTCGAGATCCGGGATCAATTCCTAAAATAATACTCAATAAAAATCCAACCTATTTAAAACAAACTATAATAATTATCTTCTTAATCATCAATTAGTAAGCACATATTATTACGCTGTATTTAAAGATAATAAAAATATAAAAATGAAGACAATATAGTGACTCAACAAGACTAAAAAAGCCACCTTAGATACGCAATCAAAAAGTGGCTAAAAATAAACAAAGCAGACAAAATTAAAGGATAAGATTAATCTTTTTTAACAAAATGATGCGCTAAAAATCGATTACATAATGCAGGCACATTTTCTTCTGGTGATAACACAAAATCAACAAATGCTTGAGCAATAGGCGATAAGTGTTTGCTTTCATGATGCACTAAAGACCAGCTTCTTTGTAATGGGAAGTTTTCGATATTTAACTCAACCAATACACCTGTCGCTAACTCTAATGTCACACTATGACGTGAAACGACTGATATGCCTAAATCTGCCATTACTGCTTGTTTAATGGTTTCACTATTACCTAGCGTCATATTTACTTTCAGCTGTATATCATTGGCTTTAAGCACTTGTTCGAAGGCTTTACGCGTACCTGAGCCTTGCTCTCTATGAATAAAAGCATGGTTAGCTAATTCTGCTAAGGGAGTATTTTTTTGTTTTGCTAAAGGATGTTGTGGATTAGCAATGACTATAATCGGGTTATCTACGAATGAATGTTTTGCAAGAGCCATTGTTTCAGGTACTAACCCCATGATCACTAAATCGTCTTTATTATCCTGTAAACGTTTAATAATTTGTTCTCGATTAACAATATCAAGATGAAAATTAACCTTAGGGTGTCGTTTATGGAAAGCCCCCAATAAATGTGGCGTGAAATATTTAGCACTGGTTACCGCCGATAAACGAAAATCACCTGCTAACTCCCCTTTTAAACTGCTTAACGTCATATCAATATTATCAAAGCTGACAAACAGTTCGTCACAAAATAGCTTTAGTTCTTTACCTGCAGGCGTGAGGTATAAGTTTTTACCAATCTTTTCAAATAAGAAAATATCTAAATTATTTTCTAATTGTTTTAATTGAATACTGACCGCTGGTTGGGATAAACCTAGCTTGTCTGCTGCTTTGGTATAATTCATTGAAATAGCAACTTGGCGGAAAACTTTTAACTGGTGAAGAGTAGCGCGCATAAACCTATCATTAACCTTTATTTATGGTAAAAATAAAATATATTAATTTTTGTTAATGTAGTTTATCCTTTATTATCTGCAACATGTCAATAATAAGGAAAATTCAATGTTAGCTACTGATAAATTAATTGCAGGCTACCAACGCTTTCGTGAAGGATACTATAAAGATCACCAAGAGAAATTATCTAGGTTATCAGAAGAAGGTCAATTCCCTAAAATAGCGATAGTGAGTTGTTCAGATTCACGTGTAGAGCCAACGCTAATATTAGATTGTGAACCAGGTGATTTATTTGTTATTCGTAACGTGGCAAATTTAGTGCCTCCTTGTGAAGATGACGATAATTATCATGGTACCAGTGCCGCATTAGAATTCGCTGTAACCAGCTTAGAAGTTGAAAGCATTATTGTACTAGGTCATACACAATGTGGTGGCATAAAAGCATTGATGGATGGTGCGGGTCAAAAAGTAGATAAAAGCTTCATATCAAAATGGATGATGCAGCTTGAAAATGTACGTGATGACATTATTGCAGATACAGAAGTGAAAAATAATCATGAACGCTATGATTGCTGTGAAAAGAAAGGTATTCAACAATCACTAGAAAATCTAATGACTTTCCCTTGGATCAAAGAGCGTGTTGATGCAGGTGAACTAAAACTTCACGGTTGGCGTTATGACCTTTCTAGCTCAGAATTATGTGCACTAGAAGAAAAAACAGGTCGTTTTTTTAAAATTAGCTAAATTAACTTTGCAACTTGTGTAAAGAGTAGAGTCGCTACTCTTTACACATTTAATCGTCATCAAATGAATAGGTTAAAAAAAACTTAATCGTCATAACCATCATCGTAACCATATCCACTATCTGAGTCATACTCGTCTTTATCAGCATTAATATATAAGCCATCTTCTAGCTCTTCAAAGCCCGCTGGCATCTGCATAACAAATTCATCAGCATCAACATCGAATGTAGCGACCACTTCAGGCATCTCATCAGTTTCAACATGAATGAAACGATACTGCTCACCTGATTGATTTGCATCTTCCCAAATGAAATCATCCGCATCTAATGTAAATTCTTCTTCAGTATCTTCATTGCGAATTGCATAAAAACCCATTAATGCCATAACTAACTCTTCCTTATCAAAAACATTTAAAAATAAACGATTAGTGTCTGACGACAACTTAATGACATCATTCAACGACGCACCTTACACAATAATTTACCCTATACAAAAGCCTACACCATAAACGTGACTGTCTGCTTATTTGACAAAGCAGCAACAGGCTAAAACGTAAACGGTATTGCATTAAAATATGTTAGGCAATTTATTCTGTCAAAAAATGAATGGATAATACAAACTAAATTTTAAAAGGCTATCAATTTATTAACATTAACAGCTTAATCGACTACCTTACCTCTTAATGCTTTATTATTACCATTACGCTTTTTGTCATCCACACGGCGCTTCTTAGCATTACGAGAAGGTTGTGTTGCTTTTCGTGATTTTTGTATTTTAACAGCACTTAAAATGAGTTCTTTTAATCGACTTAATGCTTCATCGCGATTTTTTTCTTGAGTACGGTGTACTTGTGCTTTAAGTACGATCACGCCATCTTCAGTAATACGATGATCAGATAAAGCTAACAAACGTTGTTTATAAAACTCAGGTAATGTGGAGCTTTTAACGTCAAAACGTAAATGTATCGCTGAATTAACTTTATTAACGTTCTGTCCACCAGCACCTTGAGCGCGAATAGCGGTTAATTGTAACTGCCAATCGGCAATAATTACCCCTGCAGATATTTGTAATGGCATTAAGACTTATTCTCCTTGAGCGGATCTAGGTAATGTTTTTGATAGATATCTGCTGGCATATTTGAAATTTGGAAATCAATCATCTTATTGAACACGGCTAATAATGGAATATATTTTTCTGTGTCATTAGAGAGTTCAGATAGTAAATAATACCCGGCTTCAACGGTCGATAAACCATCTTCTCTTGGTGATTTACGAAGTCGATAATTACTTTTATTTTCAATGTTAATCATGACCTTAGGTAAACGCTGTAAAAAAGGATTGGTCATTAACAATTTGTACGCTTTTTTCCAGCTACCATCGAGTAAAATGAACTGTGAATCTTTATTAATTTGTTGAGTTTGGTGTAACGCACTAATTGAAGTCGCTTGCTCATCAGGAAAGACTAAGAACGTATTATTTAAATCAAACACAGAAGCGTCAAAAGAATGTCCAATAGTCAACTTTACCTTAGATAAGGACAAATCGAGAATACGCGCTGTGCCAATCGCTTTGTTTTGTTCACTCGGATCTTGCAAAATATGCAAAAAGTGTTGATTATCAAGCGGACAAATCGATGCACAAATACACGCAGATAATGCTTTGCTACACTGATGACAAAATGCTCTTTTACTCATGACTTGTTTCTACTTCTTTTAAGGTTTTCTAAATGCGTGCTGTATTAACCCATACTGTTATTATTTTGACGCTCAGTACACTGCTGTTTATTTTCCAACCAGACAGTCATCAATGGTTTGCATATTATCACAGCGCAATTGAAAAGGGCCAATTGTGGCGATTAGTCACTGCTCACTTTTGCCATACTAACGGTTACCACCTGTTACTTAACGGTATAGGGTTAGTTGTGGTTGTTTCGTTATTTTTTGACACCTACAAAAAACAACGTTTGTTACCTCTCTTATTATTCAGCGCGCTGTTTATTAGCTTGTGCTTATTTTTTATTGAGCCAACAACACAGGGTTACGTTGGTCTCTCTGGTGTATTACATGGCTTATTTGCATTCGGCGTGTGCGATGAACTGAGAAAGAAGGATAAATGGGGCATTATTCTAGGTGTTGGGTTTATCGCAAAAATAGCTTTTGAGCAATTTAATGGGCCATCTGCGAGTACTGAATCGTTAATTGGTGCAACAGTCTTAATTAATGCGCATTTATACGGTGCTATTGCTGGAGTAGTTTATTTTTTATGTGCTCAGATTTGGCATGTTAGTAAAGTTAAGTATGTAGTAAAAAATAACATAACGAATAAATAAACTGAGTTAAGCTTTGACTCGTAATCTGAACCGAAGTTATCAATAGCGACTAAAAACAAAAAAGGCAGCCGAAGCTACCTTTAAATGGCCGAACAAGGAGATCATGAGAGTAAAAACCAAGAATACTCAGCCATCTAACTCATTCAATAAAAACCTAATAAATCGTTAATACTAAATTATTGTTGTAACAGCGACAGTACGTTTTGAGTACTTGCGTTTGCTTGAGACAATATTGATGTTCCAGCCTGCTGTAATATCTGCGCTTTACTCATATTCGATGTTTCAGCTGCAAAATCAGCATCTTGAATACGAGAGTTTGAAGCAGATAAATTTTGCGATACATTTTCTAAATTAGAAATGGTTGAATCTAAACGGTTTTGAATCGCACCTAAATTAGCACGTGATGCCGAGATGGTATCTAAGGCCGCATCAACTTTATTAATAGTATTTGATGCACTCTCAAACGTTGAGACATTAGTACCTAATGAATCAATCACTTTACCGCCCATTTCTAATCCAGCAGTGAACCCCATTGCAGTCATTGCAGTCTCACGCTCGAGTTGAGTGCCTGCATTAGACGAAATTTCAACGCCTCTTCCTGGCTCTGCTGAGTAAGTAGTGCCTGTTAGTTTTACGCCTGTTTGATCAGAGTAAGAGTTGATATAATCTTCAAAAACTGCTGCTGGAGGAGGAGTTGGGATATCAACGCCATTAATCGACATAGCAGATCCTTCGGCAAAAGCAGCAGGAGCTGCATTTGCTACAACAGAATCGGCACCATTAGCAGCGACAAATCCCATCGTCGCAATTTCGGTCCCAGTAACTGCGATAGGGCTATTATCTTCACTATCTAAAGCAAGGTAACCACCATAAATACCTGTAGCTATACCTGACTCACCTGTCGTTCCGCCGATAGTAATTGTTTGACCAGTATCATTGGTCATGATGAGTTCACCATCATCTCCTTTAGACGCAATAACGCCTTCGACATCACGGTTAATCGTCTCAACAAGATTATCCATAGAAGAGGTCGCGGGTAAGGATACAGGACCACTATCACCTACTTGCACAGTCATTAGACCCGTTGTAATACCAGTCACACTAGTACTTTCGTGATCTCCTTGTATAACGTTATATGCACTTGCTGTCACGCCAGTTTCAGCTGATGTTAAATTGATTGCCTTAGCAATTTCAGGAGCGGTATCATCCGCAGGTTTAGGAATCGCGACACCATTAATTGCAGCAGCAGTAATCGAATCACCAGTCAGCGAGGCCGTCGTATCAATACGCCCCCCATTTAAATCCGTTTTATTTAAACCTCCGTTCAAACCCAGGTCATTTGCCGTTACAGAAGCAATTTCAAATGTTAGTGTTTGACCTGAATTAGCACCAATTTGCAGTGTTGTTGACCCTGATGACCCATCTAATAATTTTTTACCATTAAATTCAGTTGTTTCTGCGATACGATCGAGTTCGCTATGTAATTGGTCGACTTCTTCTTGAATCGCGATTCTATTTTCAGAAGAGTTTGTATCATTTGCTGATTGCACAGATAGTTCACGCATACGTTGTAAGATATTAGTCATTTCATCCATCGCGCCTTCAGCTGTTTGCGCCATTGAAATTCCGTCATTTGAATTACGTACTGCTTGGGTTAAACCTGTAATTTGTGATTGCATTGAAGTTGAAATAGCAAGGCCTGCTGCATCATCTTTCGCACTGTTAATACGAAGACCCGATGATAAACGTTCCATTGCCTCATTTTGCATTGATTGCGATTTATTAAGCTGACGCTGTGCATTCAACGACATTATATTTGTATTAATAACTTGAGCCATGATGTGTTCCTTTTATCTCTTGGTAATCCTAGTTAGGAAAATGTGGCAATTGAACTAAACAGTTATTTATTGCCGTCAATTTTTACTCTCGATAATAACAATGCGATTAATGTGCCAACTTTGATGTGAAATTTACATGTTAAAAATCAACTGCTTAAATTAAAATAAATAGTCATAAAAATGTCTCTCTTTATTTTTTTTAAGGTTAGCTTTTATAAGCACAAAAAAAGAGGCAATAAATTGCCTCTTTTAATAATTGATTTAATAGATTAGTAAGTTATAACGGTAAGTAGAAATAAGCTTAAATTAAATTAAATAAACTTAATTGCTGTAATTGAACGAAGGTTTGCTGTGACACTTCCAACATGCTGTATTCCTGTTGGTATTCACTGATTGCGGCAGCCATATCTAAATCTTCCAAATTAGACAGCGTTCTTTGAATAGTTAAATTAAAATCCAAGGTTGATTCATACTGATTATCAATGGTTCTTAAACGTGCGCCTACCGAGCTTTGTGTACCTGTAACATTATCTAATGCACCATCAATTTGTAATAAGGACATGCTAAAGGCTGTATTTCTTTGTGCTTCTGCCGTTTGATCGGTTCCGGGAATACGTAATGCTTCAATAGCACTTTGAATAGTAGCAAAGATATCTTTTTCTTCACTCTGGCGTAACGTGAAAGTATCCCCATCCTCAACTTCACCTTTCACTTGCGTTTTAATACCATTAAATGAGATAGCTTGATCTTCTTCATAAGGTGTTGGTGCTACAAATTGTGTGAATTGAAAGCTATCACCATTTTTTGGCAAGCCATCAACTTCAATGGCAATACCATTAATATTGAGTGTTTGAGCTTCTGCATTGTTTCCATCGTAAATTGAAGATGATAGCTGCCCATTTACTTCAATTTGAAATTGGTTAGTGCTTGTTCCTGTCTCTATAAAATTAATGGTAACAGGCCCATTTATAGCTGGGTCAACACTATTTATATCAGCAGCATCTAAATCGACACTACTAATACTAATATTGGCACTCCCTGATACTGTCGTTTCTTTTAAACCATAAACAGAATATTCAGGACCCGTTCCCGTATCATTAATGGCAATAGTATAATCCTGATCAAGAAAATCACGTGCTGCATTTTCGTCAATAATATTACCTGAACTAATAACACCCGCACCGGTGTTATTAGCATTAAGTTCAGAAACAAAAATCCCATTACCTTCAGCAACTTCCATAAAGATTTTAGATCCAGAGTCATTTGCTTGAACTAAAACGCCAGCACCAATTCGATAATCATTCTCACCACTATCACCATGATACTCTATCTCTCCAAATTCATTTTTTTGAAACGGTTGTGTATCAACTTCATAACCCGCATAAATAAATTGATTATTACCATCTTTGGTATTCGCAACTCCCATCAATTCATCACGTAAACTTTCTAGCTCAATAGCGACGGCATTACGATCTGATTCATTTAAGGTACCGTTACTACCACTGACCATTAACTCTCGTACACGTTGCAAAATATAAGTGCTTTGAGTTAATGCAGTGTCAGACAGTTCATTGGCTGATTGGGCTGTTTCACCATTACTTATATATTGTTCGCCAATCGACAAGTCTTGTTTTAAACGTTGAATAGTTGCAATAGCAACGGGATCATCACTACCATTCATCACACGTTTAGTACTTGATAGATGAAGATTTTTTTCACTCAATGAGGCTTGTTGCTCCATCATTGAGCTAGTATTACGCATAAAAAACGTTTGTGATGAAATTCGCATGCTGTCTCTCTTATTTCTTTTGAGCTTACGCCCCTCTATGCTTACAAAAGCAAGAATCACACCAATAAATAATCGCCAATAAAACTTAAAGGGTTAACGTGAGGCTTGTAATAAGCTGTCAAAAATTTCATTTGCTACCGTAATAACTCGCGCAGCAGCACTGTAATATTGTTGATACATTAATAAATTAGCTGCTTCTTCATCCATATTGACACCGCTGAGGCTCTGAATTCGTTCAAAAGATTGATCTTTTAAAATGGATGCTGATTGCATAGCAACATCTGCATTAGCTGTTTTCGCTCCAATCTCAGATAACATATTGTTATAAACATCTTGAAAGCTTGATTTGTTACCGTTCATTATTTTAGCGCTTTGCAAATCAGTAATGGCTAACATATTGCGGTTATCACCATCTCCTGTTTCATTAAAGCTTAAAATAATTTCGTCATTAGCAGCGGGGGATCCAGATTTCATTTCCACTTCAACACCACCAGCAATAAATGTGGCTTTACCAGTGAGCGGATCAACAGGAGTAGTCAATTCCGCGGTATTAACTTGAATACCGTCTTTATCAAATAAATTATAAGCGATTTCACTATCTGTAGTATTCGCTGATATTCTAATAGTAAGTGGATTATCTTCATCCATATAATGGCTATCGGATCTATTACTGATCGCGCTAACACGAAACTCAGCCGTCCCCGTATTATCAGAATTTAAAGAAGCTTTAATTTCAGCGTCTGCCGCAGCTATTTTTTCTGCGTCATTTTCTAGAACCGTTGCTTCCATCGCACCATGGCGAGTTGGACGTAATGTAAACTCTTTTCCTTCTTCTAAAGGCTGGATGATTGAGTCAATGCCAACGCTAATTCCAGCACCAGGAATAGAAACACGAGCTTCCGTAGATAAATCAGCAACAGACACCTCTTGAGAAGTTCCCGTTGTATTATTAGTTACAATAAATGAAAGTGTGCTGCCTGCAGTATATTCACTTACTTTTAATGTAAACTCATCAGCAGACAACTCACTTAAGTCGTCAATACGGACACTTAAGACCGCTTTTCCTAACCCATCATCGTGACTTAATACGCGGTTTTGCATTGATTCAGTACTGTTAATATCATTAAAAATATCAGCACCGACTTCTCCATTTAAAGTTTGACCTTCTTTTTGCTGTTCATTAATAGCATGAGTCAAACCAATGACACTTTGCCCTAATTGATTCATTGCTACTTCGAGATCATTATCTCGGCTATTAAATAAAGCAGCGACTCCACCACCTAATTTATTGCCATTAATCGTGGTAGCTTGACCATTAAAATTTAAAGCTAATTCTTTACGCGTAGGATCTGGGTCGCCATCGACAGCAATCACCGATTGGGACACTGTCCCCATGACTAACCCTTGTCCACTACCAATATAAATATTGACCATGTTATTATCAGCTTCAACGACTGAGGTATTTACATATTCACTTAATTCAGTAATAGCGAGGTTGCGTTTATCCAATAAGTCATTAGCAACACCGCCACTTGCAGAGCCTGTCACAATCGATATTTGAGAATTTAAGCTAGCAATACTTTGTGCTAACTCTGTAATCACATCAGATGAATTATCAATTTCAGCGTTAATACTTTCGTATTGTGTTTCTAAATGACTATAAAGTGTATTGTATTGACTCACCATACTAGAAGCATCTTGTAGGAATACATTTCTAGCCTCTAGTAAGCTTGGGTTATCCGCTATGCTACTTAAAGACGAAAACATATTTAAAACGGATGTTGTTGCTGATGTATTATCACTTGATAATAATAAATCCATTTGGTTAGCTTGTGTATAGGTTTGCTCATAATAAGCATAACTTGATGTATTGATTACATTTTCAGTAAAAGCAAACTGATCATAAGCACGGTCAATACTGCTTACTACAGAACCACTTCCAATAAAGTTTGTGCTTAATCGTTGTGCACCTGCCGCAGAAGTATCAACGGTTTGACGAGAGTAACCTTCTGTACTTACATTACTAATGTTATGACTGGTTGTAGTGAGACTTGCTTGTGAGCTATAAATCCCCGAAAGTCCAATTTGTAATAGATCAGCCATTATCATCTCCCGCAACAACTGATTGGAAGTTGTTACTATTCATAATTTGTTTAATTTTTTCCGCATATTTAGGATCCGTTGCATAACCTGCCTGCTGTAATTCCTCAACATAACGTTCCGCGTTATCGCCTTGCTGTAAAGCCTGCTCATAACGTTTATTATTACTAATGAAATCGGTGTAATCTTTAAAGCTTTCTTGCAGCCCTTGGTAAACACGAAAGTTTGAACGACGTTGAACACCCACCCCATCTTCAACTTCTAAACTGTTTTTATTAACACTTTCACCTTTCCAACCACCATGTGATTTAATATTAAAAAGGTTGAAGCTGCTTTCTTGTCCTGGTGTTTGGAGAATTTTTTGTCCCCAACCTGTTTCTAAAGCAGATTGAGCGACGAGTACTTCTGGTGATACACCTAATGCCTTAGCGGCTTTTTTAGCATAAGGTAATAACGTTTGAATAAATGAAGAGGGAGAACTAAAGTCGATTTTTTGATTTTCTGCGGTAATATTTATAACAGGATTGTCGACTGTAGCTTTAACTGTACTTTGATTTAATTGAGTTTGCGGTGAGCTTTGCACTTGATCAGGCGCTTTAAAGTTATTATTAATAACTTCAGGCTGTAAACTTAACATTTGTTTATCTTCATGATTCGGCATGGTTAATTGCTCTTGATCGACAGATTTAGGACGAACCATTGAAGCCGGATCTAACTGCCTAACTAATGCGTCTGCCAACCCTAACGTACCATGACGACTAATATCGACAGCTAATTGCTTGTCTTGCATATCGGTATAAAATTTTGTTTGTTGATTATTAAAAGGGCTTTCTGTTTCAAAGGCTTCATTAGCTTGTCGCATAGACTTAATCAACATGCTCGCAAACATTGACTCAAACTGATTCGCAACTTCTCGAATTGTTTCTTTGTCATTTGTCTTAGTTTTTTGACGTAACTGCTCCAACCCTTGTAGATCAAAGTAGTTACTTGCCTGCGTTACTGTTTGATTGCTCATTAACAACCCCTATTATCATCATTACATAGATAAAGCAAAATAAGTGCCAAAAGTTAACTAAAGACCAATAAGCAACCATTTCCTGATTAATAATAAAGTAGCAGCAGTTTTTGCAGTAAAACCTCAACGTATCAAGTAGAATGCCTGCGATTTTTCCTCGGTACCCTTCACCTATTTATAAAATTATAAGGAATTAATATGCTTAACCCTGTTTTACTGGCGGTATGTCTAATGCTAATACTGTCAATGATGCGAATAAACGTAGTAATTGCGCTAACACTAAGTGCACTAGTAGGCGGTTTGACAGCAAATTTATCATTAGCCGAGACAATTTCAGCTTTTGAAAGTGGGTTAGGTGGCGGTGCAACAATTGCTTTAAGTTATGCTATGTTAGGGGCTTTTGCCGTCGCTATTTCTAAATCTGGTATTACAGATTTATTATCACAAGCCATCATTAAACGTTTAAATGGCAAACAAACACAGCAAACATCAACGGTTATAAAATATATTGTTTTCACGGTTATTTTATTAATGACTATTTCATCACAAAACATTATCCCCGTTCATATCGCTTTTATTCCTATCTTAATTCCGCCTCTATTAGGTGTATTTAATAAGTTGCGTGTTGATAGACGCTTAACAGCTTGTATTTTAACCTTTGGCTTAGTAACCCCTTATATGGTTTTGCCGATTGGATTCGGTGGTATTTTCTTAAATAATATTTTATTAAAGAACTTACATGACAACGGTTTAGACGTAACAGGAAACCAAGTAGCAAGTGCAATGATTTTACCTGCAATGGGGATGGTTGTTGGGTTATTAATAGCCGTACTTATTAGTTACCGTAAACCCCGTATTTATCAAGAAAAAAAAGAGAATGTAGCCGCAGTTAAATTTAAAACCTTAAATATGCGTCATATAATCGTCGCGTTAATTTCAATTGTGGCAACGTTAACAGTTCAATTAATGACAGGCTCAATGATTGTTGGCGCATTAGCTGGCTTTATTGTCTTTACGTTAGGTGGTGTTATTGCGTGGAAAGAGACACATGATGTATTCACTAAAGGTGTACACATGATGGCTATGATTGGTTTTATTATGATTGCAGCGGCAGGGTTTGCAGCAGTAATGAAAGCTACAGGTAGCGTTGATACATTAGTACAAGCGTTGTCTTCAGGTATCGGTGAGAATAAATCGTTAGCGGCTTTATTAATGTTAATTATTGGTTTATTGGTAACAATGGGTATTGGCTCATCTTTTTCAACTATTCCAATCATTGCGACTATTTATGTACCACTTGCTATCGCCTTTGGTTTCTCGCCTATGGCAATTATTGCCTTAGTGGGTACAGCTGCCGCATTAGGCGATGCAGGTTCACCCGCATCAGATTCAACACTAGGTCCGACATCTGGACTTAATGCAGATGGTCAGCACGATCATATTAGAGATACCGTTATCCCTACTTTTTTACATTACAACCTTCCATTAATTGCATTTGGTTGGATAGCCGCTATGTCGTTATAAATTAGATTAATGTTTATGTCCGTATTGCATCAAAAGGACATAAACAAATTGCAGGATGATCTATTAGCGCGAAAAAAAGGGAAAGCCATTGGCCTTCCCTTTTTACATTTATCAATTTAATTACTTTAATTATATTAAAAACTGCAATAAATGTTCTATTAAAATAAAACAATTAAACAATTAAACAATTAAACAATTAAACAATAACTTACATTAAATAATAATTAATTCGCCTTGTAATGCACCTGCTTGTTTTAGCGCTTCTAGAATAGCCATTAAATCTCCAGGTGCTAAACCAACTTCATTAACAGCTCTCACTAGATCATTTAAGTTAATACCAGGATCAAATTGAAACATGCGACTGTCTTCTTGAGTAATATTGATGGTGCTGTTATCAACTACCTCTGTATTACCATTAGCAAATGCATTAGGTTGAGAGACCGTTTTATTTTCACTGATAGTGACACTAATGCCACCATGAGTTATCGCTGTTGGTAATAAACGGACATCCTGACCGATGACTATCGTACCAGTACGAGAATTAACAATAATTTTTGCACTTGCTCTTGCTGGTTCAAACTCTAAATTTTCTAATGTTGATAAATATGATACTCGTTGCGATACATTGCGAGGAGCTAATACACTAACAGAAGCGGCATCCAATAAACTTGCCGTATTTGGTCCGACTAAATTATTAATCGTATCTGCCATTATTTTTGCAGTAGTAAAGTCAGCCTCATGTAAGTTAAAAGTAATCGTATCACCTTGTGAGAATGGAGAAATAACCTCACGTTCAACAATTGCTCCATTAGATATACGCCCTACTGTTGGGGTATTAATAACAACTTTAGAACCATCGGCCCCTTCTGCACCTAACCCTCCAACTACTAGGCTACCTTGTGCTAAGGCATAAACTTTACCATCAACTCCTTTTAAGAAAGTTTGTAATAATTCACCACCTCGTAAACTTTTAGCTTCCCCAATGGCTGACACAGTAATGTCAATTTTCTGACCTCGTTTTGTAAAGGCTTTTAACTCTGCAGTAATAGCGACAGGCGCTACATTTTTAATATTTAAACTTTGCCCCTGTGGAATATTGATACCAAAATTTCTTAACATGGTTGCAAATGCTTGTTCAGTAAATTTACTGCTTTTTTCACCTGTACCAGGTAACCCCACTACTAAACCATAACCTACTAATTGGTTACTGCGAACGCCCTGTACACTCGCAATGTCTTTAATACGTGCAGCATCAGCGACATTAACAAATAAAACAAATGCTAAAACAAGGCATGTAGTGAAAAAGAATTGTACTATCTTACTTAATGATAATTGCATATTGCTCTCCTGCTTATACGCGAGTAACTGGTACGATAAAGCGTTTAGAATGGCCAATAAGGACCATTAAAGAATGACGTTAACCATCCTTGTCGTTGGGTATTTGCGAAGTCACCTGTACCGCCATATTGAATACGAGCATTAGCAACATGGGTCGACGAAACAGAATTATCTGAACTTACATCTTCAGAACGAATAACCCCTTTAATACGAACAAACTCTTCACCGTTGTTTAACATTAACCATTTTTCGCCACGAATTTCTAAATTGCCATTACTTAAAACACGTGTAACGTTAACGGTAATGCTGCCCTGTAAACTATTACTTTGATCAGTATCGGAGTCACCAGAGAAAGCACTGTCTTGAGTAATACCACCTCCTAGGCCAAATGCCGGAATTGAATTCCCTCCTGGTAAAGCAACAGTATCTATATTGACATTATAGCTGTTACTTTTGTCTAAGCTTGTGCCTACTTTTTTCTTAGCAGATGTCGACTCTTCTAAATAAACAGTAATAATATCGCCAATACGATGCGCTTTAATATCTGAATATAAGTTATTCGCATAACTATGTTGGAATAAAGATCCTGTAGGGACTACATTTAAATCGGCTTCTACAGGTTCGACTGGCGTATACTCAGGATCATTTTTTACTTGTTCATTAGGTAATGAAGTACAACCTACTACGCTCAACATTGAGAATAAAATAAGAATGTTTTTCATAGTAATCACCTATTTATAATTGTTGGCTAATGTAAGATAACATTTCATCTACAGCCGAAATCACTTTTGAGTTCATTTCATAAACTCGCTGGCTTTCAATCAAATTAACTAACTCTTCAGTTACGTTTACGTTTGATGTTTCAAGCATACCTTGGCGTATAAAACCTAAACCATCTCCACCAGGAACACCTTCGATTGGAGCACCTGAAGCACCGGTTTCAGAATATAAGTTCTCACCTAATGGTTGTAGACCAGATGCATTAATAAAGGCACTGACATTTATTTGTCCTACTACTTGATTCTCAGCTTGACCTGCAACATTGACCGACACTTCCCCCTCTGAACCAATACTGATTGATTGTGCATTATCTGGGATTTGTATTTGAGGTACCAAGGGATAGCCTGAACCAGGTGTTACAAGAGTACCTTCTTCATTAAGCATAAACTCTCCATTTCGAGTAAATGCAGAACTTCCATCAGGCATTTCTATTTCAAAGAAACCACGACCATCGATCATTAAATCTAATGAATTATTAGTAGTTAATGCATTACCTTGTTCAAAATTTTTCTGAACAGCGACCACTTTTGCACCGGAACCAATCATTAAACCTGAAGGTAGCTTGGTATCTTGCGTTGCATTGGCACCTGGTTGATTAACATTTTGATATAATAAATCTTCAAAAATAGCTCGGCTCTTTTTAAAACCAACAGTACTAGCATTGGCTAAATTATTTGAAATTGTTGCAACGTTAGTTTGCTGTGCATCTAACCCTGTTTTGCTGATCCATAAAGCGGAATGCATAACCTTCTCCTTAATTTTGACTCATCTAACTAAATAACTTAAACAACTTTTAATAGAGACTCTGAACTTTCATCTATCTCTTCCGCTTTTTTCATCATTTTTATTTGCATTTCAAAGCTGCGTTGTAAGTTAATTAGACTGGTTAATTCACTGCTTAAGTTAACATTTGAGGCTTCCAAAGCACCGTTAGTTACAACGACCTGATTAGAGAACGCTGTCTGTTGCCCATCGATGCGACGAAATAGTCCATCTGAACTACGCATTAAATCTTGAATGTTAGGATTAACTAATTTTAATTGAGCGATATCTTCAAATCCATCAGGTGGAGCACCTTCAGGACGAACTTCAATCACACCATCTTTACGAATATTAAATTTTTCAATCGGCCCAGGAATAAATATATTATTGCCAGTGTTATCCAAAACTTCATTGCCGCTCGCATCAATTAAAAAGCCATCTGCTGTTATATTAAAATCGCCACTACGAGTTAAACCTTCATCACCAGTATCAGATTTAACAACAAACCAACCTTGCCCTTCAATCGCAACATCAAGTTCACGTCCTGTAGTATGTACAATACCGCTGTCAAAATTTTGTCCTGGTGACTCTGCTAATGCAAAAACACGAGTAGGTAACCCCTCACCATGTACTTGCATACTACGAGCTTGCTCAAAGCTAGCTTTAAAACCTGTTTTACTGGCATTTGCCAAGTTATTACTGTGAATAGCTAACGCATTCATGGTCTCTTTAGCGCCAGACATTGATACATAAAGAAAATTATCCATTTTAATTCCTTAACTATTAACTGTTGGTTAATAACAGTGGCAAATATTATTTGTCGTTTATTCTATAAACAGATAAATGCAATGCTTGTGCCAACAAACAAAGGCAAGGAGTTCTTCATTGAAATAGGTGGAAAGATAATTGAAATAAAGAGGTTATAAAGTAAAAAGCAGAAATAAAAAATGCACCTAAAAAGGTGCATTTAAAAATGAAATATAAAAGTTAATGAATTAACGAATTTGTAAAATCGTTTCTTGTAATGAAGAGCTAATTTCTAATGAACGAGAGTTCGCTTGGAAATTACGTTGTGCAGTAATCAAATCAACTAATTCAGTGGTTAAATCAACATTAGATTGCTCTAATGCTCCTGAACTAATACTACCAAATGAACCCGCTCCAGCTTCACCAGCAAGCGGCTCACCTGAGTTTTGTGATTCATTCCAATTTGAACCATTTTGTGCCAAACCTTGCTCATTTCTAAAACGAACCATTGCCACTCGAGCGAGAGGATCTGACGTACCATTACTGTAAGTCGCTTCAATCAATCCGTCACTACCAATTTCAATCCCTGTTAAACGCCCGACAGTTAACCCATCTTGATCTAATGCAGTCACCTCAAATGCAGCAGAGAATTGAGTAGGATCCTGATAATTAATAGTAATGGCTTGCGTTCCATCAGCACCAGCTGAAAGCACATTAGCGCCACCAACACCTAATGCTTCAAAAGCAAGCTGTGCTGGATTACTACCTTCATAGGCACCATTTTCATCAAAATTAAGAACAATGCCATAATGCTCTTCCCCGTCTGCTGTATAACTTGCAGAAACACCCGTCGCATCATCAAAAGAACCATCTTCATTTGTATCGACTAAATAGTTGACAGGCGTCGTACTTTCAACCGGTTTACCGTCAACAGTAACAAAAGAAACCCATTGGTTGGTTCCTTCAGCAGATGTATTTTCAGGTTTCACATAATAGGTATTTAAAATATGCGCTTCGCCTAATGAATCATAAATAGTTACTGACGTGGCATTATTATAAGTATCTGGATTATCAGGATCAAAATCAGCAAGTACTTTTGATTCATCTCCAGCAGGTAGATTAAGGCTAATATTAACTAATTCAGTCTTCACTGGTGTTCCAGCCGTTTCTGGAAGTTTAATTGGTTCAGTCGTTGCTAAGCTTAACGATGAAGAGCTACCATCTAGATTCACTGGAAATGCTTGTAAATAATTACCGCTATTATCAACAATATAGTTATCTGCATTTAACTTAAAAGTACCAGATCGGGTATAACTTAAGTTATTGTCATCAACACCTGGTGAGGTGGCAAAAAATCCACTACCTGTGATAGCTAAATCCAGAGGGTTATCAGTGAACTTTAAGCTACCTTGATGGAACTGTTGAGCAACCGCTGAAACCGATGCACCATCGCCAACTTTCGTTTTACTATTAGAAAACAAAGAGTTCGCATAAACGCTATCAAACTCCGCTCGAGACTCTTTAAAACCAACCGTCGCTACATTTGCAATGTTATTTGACGTTGTATCTAGATCTGTCTGTGCAGCTGAAATTCCGCTTAGTGCAATATTAAATGACATAGTTATTCCCTCTAATTATATATTTTCTGCAACTTCAATTGCATCAGAAAGTTCAATTCCGCCTAAACCTTTGAGGTTTAAATAGACGCTAGCTGAACCGCCACCAAGACTGACACTTTCAACATGTGCATAACTTGCTGTTGTCAATTCTTCGCCATTACCATTTACTGAACCATAAGCATTAAAAGTATACTTGCCTTCTGGAGCAGGCTGACCTTGTGAATCTAAACCATCCCAATCAAAACGTTGATTACCAGCACCAACATCACCAATATCAATCGTTCGAATGACACTACCCGTACTATCTTCAACTGAAACTAAAGTACTGTAGGCACCTGTTGTGGTTGTTAATGAACCAGAAGCTGTTCCACCTTCCGATAAATAAGTTTCATTACTTGGAATCAATACTTTTTTGCCCACTAAAGATGATGCTTCTAAAGCTTGACTCGAATTCAATACTTCTTTAATACCTGCAAATTCAGTTCCTAACGTTGCAATACCTTCCGCAGTAGTAAACGAAGACATTTGAGATATCATTTCTGCATTTTCTACTGGTGAAAATGGGTCTTGGTAAGCAAGCTGTTGAGATAGCAAAGAGAAAAAATCCTCTTGGTCTAGTTGTTGATCTGAATCTATTTCAGCATTAGCTGTAGCTTGAGCCTCAGTTAACGGTGCAGTTAAGCTTATTCCTGACGAAGTTATAGTCGGCATCTAATTATCCTTATCCTTTACCAAGCTGTAAGGTGCTGCTTAACATTTGTTTCGCCGCATCAGCAATTTGTACGTTTGTTTGATATGAGCGGGAAGCACTGATCATATTCGCCATTTCTTCCATTACATTCACATTAGAATGGTAAATAAAGCCATTTTCATCAGCTTTAGGGTGATTAGGTGAGTATTCTTGGTTTAATTCTGCAGTACTTTCAACAATACCTTGTACTTTTACACCAACACTACTATCTAACCCACCCATCGCACGGTTTAGCTCTGCAGCAAATACAGGGTGTCGAGCTTTATAGGTTTCATCAATATTGCTACTAACACTGTTTGCATTAGCCAAATTACTGGCAGTCGTATTTAAACGCACAGATTGCGCACTCATACCACTTCCTGCTACATCTAATACTTTCAATAAACTCATAATAATTCTCCTGACACGCTATTATTGGCCTTTTATCGCTTTGCGAAGCCCTGATATACTGCCGTTTAAAAAATCTAAAGTAGCTTGGTACTCTAAGCTATTTTTCATAAATAAATTACGTTCAACTTCCAAATCGACAGAGTTACCATCACCAGTATCTGGTTGATTCGAAGTACGATATAACAAACCACTTTGTGCCATTGAACTTGAGAAACCTGCATTATGGGAACTATTAGTACGACTTAGAGACATACCCGTACCTGACTTTGCTGCATTCAAGGCATCTTTAAAGTTAATATCTTTAGCCTTGTAATTAGGTGTATCGGCATTTGAGATATTAGAGGCTAAAATTTCAGTACGTCGAGCTCTTACTCCCAATGAATACTGGTAAATGCCTAATGCTTTATCAAAGTTAATTGCCATAAGTTTCTCCTTTGTTTATGTAAATGCAAACGATGTGCCAAAAGAAAAGCAGTAAGTAAGGATTACAATAAAAAATGGCAATATGGGCTTTTAAAAAGGTTATTTTTCAATATTAGAATTCAAAAAGGATAAAAAAATAGCAGCGGAGCCTAGGAAGATAAAGATATTAGTCGAAATGGAGGAGAAGAATAGATTTTAATCTATTCAATATTAAATGGAAGAAATAAAGAGGCAATAATTGCCTCTTTATTTCTTCTCAATCAAAAAGACTTATTAAATCTAAGTCTTTATTTAGCTTTTAATCTATAAATAATACCTGGATTACAGCGTACCATCTCAAATTTATCGGTTAATCCGTTTAATGACTCTGAAGCACCAAGTATAAGGTAACCGTCAGGATTCAAAGCACTAGCAAATTGATTTAGTATTCGAGACTTAACATCATTTGAAAAATAAATGAGTACATTACGACAAAAAATCAAATCAAACTTACCAAGCACTGCATAACTCTCTAATAAATTCAAACGCTTAAAAGAAGTCAATTTTTTGACCTCTGGCTTAATCTGCATTTTATTTATAAAACCATCAACCGAGATAAAAAACTGACGCTTTCGATCTACCGATAGACCTCGAGATAAAGCCAATGAATCATACTGCCCTAGATTACATTGATTGAGCATTGAATCCGATATATCTGTCCCAATGATTTTTATATTTAAATTATTCATTGGTTTTATTCTGTCATATTCAATTGCAGACATAGCAATTGAATAGGCTTCTTGCCCTGATGAGCTAGCCGCTGACCACACCTTTAAATTTCTTTTCGTTTTAAGAAATTCAGGAAATAACTTAGTGGTTAACAATTCAAAAGGATAAACATCACGAAACCATAACGTTTCATTAGTCGTCATTGCATCGACAACAGAATTGCGTAACTGATGATTGTGACCAGTAATTACCTTTTCAACTAAATCCGATAAACTCGGGAAATTAAATTGAGCCACTAATGGCGTTAAACGACTTTTTACAAGGTATTGTTTATTTTCACCTAATACGATGCCGCACTGCTTCTCTAAAAAATGAGCAAATTGCTTATAAAGATCATCAGAAAAAATTCTCACTAAATATTACCCATATTTCATTGTTACTCTTTAAATAGACAAACTTCACTTTATCAAAAAAAACAAGATAAAATGGAAAATTGGTGACAATGTCACCCGTTATAATTGGTTACATATCAACCTTTATTCGACATCTAAATTAATCACTTTCTGGACTGCAATGGCTAGTTCATCTGGATTGAATTTTGCAATAAAATCATTTGCACCTACTTTTTCAACCATAGCTTGATTAAAAATACCACTCAAAGAAGTATGTAAAATAATATACAAATCTTTCATATCAGGGTGCGATTTTATTTCTGATGTTAACGTATACCCATCCATTTCAGGCATCTCTACATCTGAAATCATTAATGCATACTTTTCAAATACTGGCTGAGTTTTAGCGACTTCATTTAATGCTTGAAGCGCCTCTTTACCGTTTTTAACCAAATCACATTCGAGACCAAGAGCGGTGAGTGTACGTTGAATTTGCTTACGAGCAACAGAAGAATCATCTGCAACTAAAATACGTTTATTTTTTATATTTTTGATAGTGACTTCTGTTGTTACTTCTGTGTTAACAGGTGCAATTTCATCAAGTACTTTTTCAACATCTAACACTTCCACTAAACGATTATCAACTTCAGTCACTGCCGTTAAATAACTGTATCGACTACTGCCTGTTGGAGGCGGTAAAATATCCTCCCAGTTAATATTAATAATACGTTCAACCGACCCCACTAAAAAGCCTTGAACAGATCGATTATATTCAGTGACAATAATAAAACGATTTTCAATATCGTCTATTGCTCGCCCTCCTGTTGCTAAATTTAAATCAATAATTGAAATGGCTTGTCCACGAACATAAGCAACACCACGAATTGCACCATTTAATTTAGGTAAGACAGTGAGAGGAGGACACTGTAAAACCTCTCTTACTTTAAATACGTTAATACCGTAACGCTGGATTCCTCCTAACTTGAAAAGCAATAGTTCAAGCCTGTTTTGCCCTACCAACTGAGTTCGTTGATTAACTGAGTCTAAAACTCCTGCCATATTCCATTCCTTTTTGTTATGGTTATTTTTGAAAAAATAGTTTTATAATTTTTATTGCATTAATTTGCATAAAAATTAATTTAAATAAGGTTACTAAATTGTTTCGATTTATTTTAATGGTACTAAGTTTGACCTCTTCTTACAGTCTAGCAGATAATAACTACTCTAAAGAGATAGAAAAATTTGCTGAAGCACTCGTTTTTGACAAATATCAAGAAACATTTGAAATAACAGGAGAGCAAAAACTGTATATAAAGGCAATATCTATCACGGATCGTCTGACATTCTCTAAATGCCTAGTTCCTCTACAAGGACATATCGTAGGCGATAAAATAAAAAGTAAAACAGCAGTTAAAGTATCTTGTAACGATGTAACCCCCTGGGATTTATACATTCGAGTAAAAGCGCAAACGTTAATCCCTTTAATTGTTAGTAGCCGGCCCATTAGTAAAGGTGAAGTACTAAGCAATAAAAATATAGAACTTATTTATAAGGATAAATCACGTGTTAGGGGTAGCACCTTTACCAATGCTCAAGCCTTGAGAGGAGTTCGTTTAAAAAGAAATGTATCTTCTAAGAAAAGCATTCATCATAGAGATATCTGTTATGTGTGCGAAGGAGATAAAGTGACTATTACCGCTAACAAGTCGGGGTTAATAATAAAAGCCTCGGGGATTGCATTAAGCGATGGTAATATAGGTAGCACTGTAAGAGTTGAAAACTCACGAACACAACGTATTGTCGTTGGTACCGTTTACGCTCTAAAAGAAGTACAAGTAACTTTTTAAAAATACTTTTTTTAACTAAAGTTATTAATATTTCTGCCGATACATTAATTATGTAGACTAATTGGAATTCGACTATGAGTATAAATATCAACCGTCAAGCACCTCAAAGTAACCTTAATATAGAGCAAAATAAAGCTCAAAAGCAAGGTAATGCGAATGCACCAGACAATACAAATAAAGTAAATTCGAATAAAGACTCTGTGCAATTAACATCACAAGCAGTGAGTTTAAATAACATGCAAAAGCAAACGTCTAGTGAATCACAAGTAGACATGAAACGTGTTGAAACGCTCAAAGCGGCAATATTAAATGGCGATTATAAAATTAATTCAGAGCAATTAGCCAAAAATATTGGTAAGTTTGAAACAGACTTTAATAAGGCATATTCAAGTTAATGCCATAACTTAAAAGAATATAAAATGCTGACAGAACAACTTTCACAACTATTAGAATCCATTCAAGTATTACAAAACCTACTTGAAGAAGAGAAATTGTGCTTAAAAGAAAAATCCTTTGAAAATCTCAATACACTTCTTTTTAACAAAAAAAAATTATTACAAAAAATTAATAGTAGTAACCAAGCTATCAGCACAAAAGATAACTTAATCGTTATAGAACAAGATCCAGCCTTATCCAGTTTAAAACAAGAAATTGTAAAGCGATTAACAGAGTGTCAAAAAAATAACGAGATAAATGGACGCTTAGTTGAATTAAGTATGAAAAGTAATAAGCATTTGATGCAATTACTTACCCAAGCCAAAGGGAAAAATAGCATTACCTATGACCAAAAAGGCTTATTAAATAGTGGAAGTTTGTTAGGTAATAATATCGAAGCTTAACCATTATCTATTTATATATTCAAACATAAAAAATGTGAGCCACTTAACTCGTATTTTAGATTTTATTTCATTACCTCGAACAAATTACACTCAGATTAAAATCAAAAAGTTAATAAAGCCTACTTAAATAATAAAATAGTTTAATAATAAACTTGGCTTTGTACTTTTATAACGTCATCAGAATCTGCAAATGCTGCGTCTTTTAAAAATGGTAATGTCGTCATGTTTAATCCCAATTCAGTAATATATAAATCACTCTCATGATAAGTTCGTAATACTTTAGCTCCCCTGACAAGGCCTTTTACTTTTGTTTTGAGTTTACCGCTTTGTAATTGATAATCTTTCACACTACTCTCTGAAGTTAGCATCACACCATAAACCTGCTCTGCTAATTCTTTATAAGCTTCTAGTTTGGAAGCTTTAATTGCATTTAACATTTTAATATCGTCAGTTGAGCCATTTTGAGCAGACATAGTTGCATAACCTACCGAGACAAACTCGTATTCATCAACTTTTTCAACAGGTTCATTATGGGCAACACAACCTGATAGCGTCAACAGAGCACCAAACAATATGTTCAATGATCTATGACCATATTGATTTAATCTAAGCATCGCTAGCTCCTGATAGTTTTAAAGTGGCAAGAATTGCCTATTAATAAATATTTATAGAAATAAAAGAAAGCAATAAACATACCTAAATTTAAAGTCATAAAATAGAATTAAAGAAATATAACGATATTAATACAATGTATAAAGTATTTAATATATGCCTATAAAATAAAAGGTTAATAATAGAAAACAGGTCGATGCCTGTTTAATTAGAATAAGGTTTATATTAATTATTACTCAACTAATCGAACCAGTGATTGATTGCCATCACGTTCACTATTACGTGATATATAACGTTTAGGAGTATAATCATAACGCCCGTCAACAAAGATCTTATGTGGAATAAAAGCACTACTTGTTGATTCAACTACATTATTAATAGCATTGACGATACGCACATTCACAATGACGCCTTCCTCATTACGAGATAAAGTCCCCGTTAATATTCGACTTACATCTACATTTTTTTTAAGGTTTTTCCAATTTCTTGTCATACCAAACTCACCATCATTAGTGACTTTAATATTCCCCATTAATTTATAATCAATTACACGTAACTTTCTAATGTGCAACTCATGAAAAAATTGTTCTGAAATAGTCTGCCCTAACCAACTCGTATTATTATGATCATTTAAATCAACCAAGGACGTTAACGCAATAGATTCACGGCCAAAAGGAACCTCATAATTAAAAAGCAATTGATCTGCCATTTTACTGACAACCTCTGACAATATAAGTGACTTTTTACCATTGAATGTATAAAGGTGACCATATCCACTAGAGTCTGTCTGGACATCTGCTTGGTCGCTACCTTCATTATTAATACCACCATTACTGAAAGAATGAGCGACATAATAATAAAGGTAATTATCATTCGCCCTTGCTTCCTCTATCGTCACAATAGCGGCAGACTCTTGATTCAATGGAGAATCAGGTGATGTACAGCCTTGTAACATCACAACTAATGTAGAGATAACTAATAATTTTTTCATTAAAATCCGCCTTGATAATAAATTTCATCCTAAAATATTATCGGCAATAACATTCAAAACTTTAGACAATTAATCATAAAGAGGTAATAAAATAACTAATTATAAAGTTGGTTTAAATTTTGCTTTATTCTTATCACAACAGCAATTGTAAATAATAATAATATTTTAATTCATCGCCTTTAAAAACGATTAAGCCTATGAGATTTCCAATGAAAAAAATGATATTTGTTGCATTACTTTTATTATCAACTAATACCAATGCACAATGGTTCCAAGCTAGTGCAAACGCGGTCATTATAAATAAAGATATTGAGCAAGCTCGAGAACAAGCGATTAAAAAAGCAGTTAAAGATGCACTTTTATTCTCAGGAGGTGCAATATCTAGTTTGCAACAAGTAAATCAAGGTGTATTAGTTGAAAATAAATTGATACTCAATTCAGGTGGGGAGATTAAAGCCTTAAATATCATAGAAGAAAATCAAAAAGATAATGTGTTAACAGTAAACTTAAAAGTTAATATTATTCCACAATCAGAGCAGTGTTTTGGTGGGCAATTTCCTAAATCACTCGTCATTAGCCGTTTTGCCATGAATGTCCCCCAGCAAGCCGTCGATGGACAAATTTATGACTTACATAAGAAAGTAAGTAACACTTTATTTAACCAGCTATCGCTAAGTCCTAACTTATTCAATATACGTGGTTATATTGATAAACCTTTAAAGGTCGGTGAAAAATACAATAATAGAAATCTAACGGATACTTTAAATAGCATATCAATTCAAACAGATAGTCAGTTTTTGGTATTTGGCGAAATTAATGATTTATCAGTTAAGTTTGAAAGCAAAACATCATTGAATTATTGGATTACAAATCCAGATCGTCATTTCTATATAACTATTTATTTATACGATGCACTACAAGGAAAACTTATATTTAGTAAGCAATACCGTCAAAAGATAACTTGGGAATATGGAAAAGAGGAACGGGTAGATTTAAATAGCAAACTCTTTTGGGAATACAGCTATGGCCAAGCTATATTAAACACTTTAGGTCAGGCCAATATAGATATTTCTCAACACATACAGTGTATTGTCCCACGAGCTCGTATCGTAACGGTCGAAAGTAATAATATAAGAATAAATCTTGGTAAGAAAAATGGTTTACAAAAAGATATGCTAGTTGAGCTTTCTTATTCAAGTAACTTTAAAGATCAATTTGGTATACAAAGACAATCTTCAACTATTGCTAAACAAGCAATGCAAATAATAGAAGTATATGAAAATAGTGCAGAATTAACGACTTTAGATGATTACCCTTTAAGTAATATTCAAATCAATGATATTGCGACTATTAAATCAATACAGTAATTATGTATAATATATCCTGTATTAATTATACGACAACTCATTTTATATTATAGATGAGTTGTAATCTCTCTATAGCTCAACAGGATAGAGCACCCGCCTCCTAAGCGGATGATCGGGGTTCGAGTCCCTGTGGAGAGACCATTAAAAATAACAAGTTAAAAACACAAAATACACATAAAAACTGCAGTTAATTGTAAACTTTTCTTTTTCAAGATTTAAAAGTATTTCTATTTATAAAAAGTAAAAGGTAGGGAAAGTCGCCCCAACACCTGCGATATAAGCTATCCCCAATAAAACCAAGGCTTAGCAATTCATCCCCCCTTGTTATCACCGCTAATTAGCCGCCACACAAAAAATCCATAAAACTAACTTTGATAATCAGCGACAAAAACCATCCTCGTAATGGTTAACGTTATTATGAATTTATTAAAAAATAATTGCACAATATTTAACGAATGGTTTGGATAAATAATGTCTAAAATTGCACTCATTTGGTGTCTATCGCCCCAAAGAAGTGTGCTGATCTCACCTTAGGCTGAATAAGCTAAACTTATCCTTCCCTATGTTTAATGTATTAGATGAAAAACCATAAAAAATATAACAATATAAATCAATACCTTGAGTGTATTACTAGTAACAATAATCACCTAACATTTAGGAATGTGCTCTATGTCGCTTCATTTGGTATGTAATGTGCAATGATGTAAATAGGATGTAAATTGAATGTAATTTACATGCAATATGTAATTGGATTGTTATTTTTTTTATAATTGATAAGGGATAATCTATGAAAATGTTCAAATTGGCAGCACTCACGTTTGCAGTAATCAGTTCAACAAGCATCTCCGCAGCAACACGTTGGGATATGGCAACGCCTTATGTGGATGCAACACATCATACTCAAAATAACATTCAATTTGCTGATGATGTTAAAACCGCAACGAATGGAGAATTAGAAATTATCATCCATTCAGGTGCTTCGTTAATTAAGCATAAAGAAATCCCTAAAGCAGTCCGTAGCCAGCAAGTCCCTATCGGCGAAGTTTTTATTGGGATAATGGGTAATGATGCTCCTATTTATAAATTAGATAATATTCCTTTTTTAGCGACTGACTTTGATCAAGCCAAAAAACTATACGCAGTATCTAAAGCAGCGCTTGAAGCTAAATTAGATGAAGATGGTTTGATGTTATTGTATTCAGTGCCTTGGCCACCACAAGGTATTTACAGCCAAAAACCCGTCAATAAAATCGAAGACTTTAAAGGAGCAAAATTACGATCTTATAGCTCCACCCTTTCTCGCTTAGCAATCTTATTGGAAGCCTCTCCAACAACGGTACAGACGGTTGAAATTCCTCAGGCATTCTCAACTGGCATTGTGAATATGATGATCACATCACCAACGACAGGTGTCAGTAGCCAGTCTTGGGATTACGTCAATAATTACACCGATGTTCAGGCATGGATCCCAAAAAATATGGTTATTGTTAATAAACGTGCTTTTAGACGTTTAGATAAGCCATTACAAACAGCGCTTTTAGCTGCTGCAGAAAAAGCTGAAGCGCGTGGTTGGGAAATGACCATACGAGAAACCAAAGAGAAAACGGCTGAATTAGCTGCACACGGAATGACAGTAAGCGAACCGAGTGAAGTATTGATGACTGAACTTAAAAAGATAGGTGAAGATATGACAGCAGAATGGGCAGAAGAAGCCGGAAGTAAAGGTGTCGCTTTGTTAAAAGAATACAAGTAGCACATTTACCTTTACTAATAATCCTTTAAGGAGAGCCTGATAATGAGAACAGTGTTAGATAAACTCTATTTTTTTTCTGGTGCATTATCAGGACTTTGCATTGTCGCCATTTGTGCCGTCATTTTAGCGCGGGTTGTCGGTAGATGGTTTAGTATTGAAATCCCATCTAGTGATGATTTTGCTGGTTTTTTATTAGCAGCAGCCAGCTTTTTAGGATTGGCTTATACCTTCCGTGGTGGTGACCATATCAGAGTTAATTTATTTATCTCTAGGTTACCAATCTCTTTAAACCGTTGGATAGAAAGGTTTATTTTAATACTCGGTTCAATACTGATTATTTACCTCACCTGGCAACTGGTATTCATGGTATTAGAATCACATGAATATAATGACCTCTCATCTGGCTATATTCCTGTGCCCCTTTGGATTGTTCAATTACCGTTAGCGTTAGGTATGGTTACCTTCAGTATTGCGATTATTGACCAAACCTTTTGCCATTTATTTTTAGGTCAAATGCTTCCAAAATCAGAGGAAGAAGCATTAGCTGATAGCGAACAAATCGATATTACTACCACAGACTCATTGAACACGGAGCGTCAATAATGAATGAGATGATGATTGGATTTATTTTACTGTGTGTTTTATTTGCTTTATTAGCCAGTGGCTTTTGGGTTGCCTTTACACTGATAGCCGTCTCGATTGCGGGAATGGTCTTGATTGGCAATGATAACTTCGGTTTATTATTTGGAACTTCAACTTGGGCATCAGTGTCCGACTGGTCTTTAGCGGCTTTACCTTTATTTATTTGGATGGGCGAAATACTGTTCAGATCGAATCTATCAAAAGATTTATTCAAAGGCTTAACACCTTGGTTGACTGGTGTACCCGGCAAGCTATTACACGTTAACATTTTGAGTTGCGGTATTTTTGCAGCGGTATCAGGTTCATCTGCTGCAACAGCTGCAACAATAGGTAAAATGACATTACCTGAACTTAAACGTCAGGGTTACGACGATAAAATGGCCATCGCAACGTTAGCTGGATCTGGCACGTTAGGTTTGCTCATACCGCCTTCTATCATTTTAATTGTTTACGGCGTTGCCGCTGAAGTGTCAATTGGTCGTTTATTTATGGCTGGCGCATTACCCGGCATCATGCTGGTTATTTTATTCATGGGGTATACGGCTTTTTGGTCTTACAGAAACCCTGATAAATCGCCACAAACAGAAAGAAAATATACGTGGACTGAAAAATTTTCATCATTGTTACGTTTGATTCCTATTGGCACGCTGATATTTTTTATCATCGGTTCAATCTATGCAGGATTAACAACCCCAACTGAAGCCGCAGCCTTTGGTGTTGTCGGTTCACTCATTTTAGCGGCGACCAGTCTTTCATTATCGATGAAGACGTTTATTGATAGTTTAATGGGCGCAGTTAAAACCTCATGTATGATTATCTTTATACTGGTAGGTGCCGCTTTCTTAACCATGGCAATGGGCTTTATTGGCATACCGCGCATGCTGGCAGAAAATATAGCATTGCTAGAGTTATCACCTTATATGCTGCTTTTCATACTAACCATTATGTTTATTATACTGGGCTGTTTTTTAGATGGTATTTCTGTTGTGGTATTAACCACCTCGATTGTATTGCCTATGGTGCTTGAAGCGGGAATCGACCCACTTTGGTTCGGTATTTATATTGTACTTGTAGTAGAAATGTCCCAAATAACCCCGCCAGTTGGTTTTAATTTATTCGTGATTCAAAGTCTAACTGGACGAGATATACTTTTTGTCGCCAAAGCAGCCTTACCTTTTTTCTTTTTGTTACTTTCCGCTGTTTTAATCGTTACGATTTTCCCACAAATTGTCACTTGGCTACCACACACAATGTCTAGAGGTTAACAACATGGTCAAAGAAACCAATACTAATACCGAAACCAATAAAGATAAAAATGACTATGTCCCTATTTTGTTATCTTCACATTTAGCTGGCGAAAATGCACAAGCATTAAGTGAATTCGAATATGGTTTAGTCATGGTTAATAATGCATTTCAACGTTGGATGCAGTCATGTAGCACAGCTTGTGAACAACATAATTTGAGTACTTTAGATAACCTCGTTATTCATAATATTTATCATCGTGATCGTGCAAAACGGATCACTGATGTCACTTTTACATTAAATTTAGACGACAGCCATAACGTTTCTTACTCTGTGAGAAAGTTAGTTAAAAGTAATATGTTGCAACATGAAAAACGTGGGAAAGAGACGTATTACAGCGTCACACCTTCTGGTAAAAAATATTGCTTAGAGTATGCAAAAATTCGTGAAAAATGTTTGATTCAAGCACTTGATCATCTGTCTGTGGATAGCTCACTGAGTGAGGTGGCAAAATTATTGCGCACTCTTTCAGGTGTGTATGCGCAAGCTTCTCGTGCAGCAAGTTCACTATAACAAAATAAGGAAAATTCAATGCTAATTAATTGTGATATGGGTGAAAGTTATGGCATTTGGGAAATGGGTCAAGATAAAACGATAATGCCTTTTATTGACATGGCGAACATTGCTTGCGGTATGCACGCATCTGATCCCAGTGTAATGTTAACCACAGTGCGATATGCGAAAGAGCACGGAGTCAGAATAGGCGCTCATCCTGGTTACCCAGATTTACAGGGTTTTGGACGACGCTTTATAGAAATGCCTGCTGAAGAACTAAAAGCTTATGTTATTTATCAATTGGGCGCTTTAAATGGCATCTGTCAAAGTGAAGATGTGGCTATTAGTTATGTGAAACCACATGGTGCGCTTTATAACGCTATGATGAAAAAAGATGACATTTACATTGCGTTACTGGAAGCCATTGCGAGTTATGACATTAAGTTGCCTTTAATGATAATGGCGGTGCCTGATCACCTTCATTACACCACTTTAGCTGAGCGGTATGGCGTTGAATTAATATTCGAAGCCTTTGTTGACCGTACCTATCTTGCAAATGGACGATTAACTCCGAGAAGCCTACCCGGCGCCTGCCATGACGATTTAGAAGTTATCTGTGCGCAAGCGATGAAGCTCATTACAGATCATTCGATAACCAGTATCGACGGTGAAGAAGTTAACATTAAAGCAGATACGTTATGTATTCATGGTGATGGAAAACTTGCCGCTGATATTGCAAAAACCTTAAGATTACGAATCATTGAATACACAGAGTCAATAATATGCAAGTAAAGCTAGTTAATGAGAATAGCCTTATTATCTATTTTGCAGAATCAGTCAGTATAGAAACGGCTGATTTTATTAACTATGCCTACCTGCGATTAAATGAAGATCTGGCTGAAGTCATTGAAAGTATTATCCCTTCTTATGCTTCTATTTTAATAAGTTGTAATTCACGGAAAATAGGATTGCAAGCATTTTTAAGGCTCGTTAATACAGTATTAAATAATTTAGATCCAAACAATATTGCTGACTTTAAGCCTAAGCAAATTGAAATGCCTGTTTATTATGGGGAAGAAGTTGCTTTAGATCATGAAGATATATCGCAACATACCGGATTAGCATTCTCAGAAATAATTAAACTGCATACTAGTGAATGTTACCGTGTTTTCGCCATTGGTTTTGCACCAGGTTTTGCTTTTTTAGGCAATGTACCAACCGAGATAGCAATGCCGCGTAAGAAGAGCCCAAGAACAAAGGTACCAAAAGGCAGTGTTGCTATTGCAGACAGGCAAACCGCTGTTTATCCTAACCAGTCTCCCGGTGGTTGGCAGATTATAGGGCGTACGCCAATTAATTTACTGGATATTACAGAAAATAATCTCAGTAAGTTTTCAATGGGTGACCAAGTTAGATTTAAAGCAATAGATAAACAAACATTTCTAGCCATGGGTGGCGTACTTTAAAGGTGATAAGCAATCAATGACATTACGAATTAAGCAAGCTGGTGCATTAAGTTTAATACAAGACCTAGGACGCTTTGGTTTTCAAGATGTAGGCGTTACATCTGGTGGTCCAATGGATAATCATGCATTTTATTGGACGAATCGATTATTGGATAATCCCCCTAATGCTTCTCAAATTGAAATAACCATGGGCCCTTTTGTTGCTGTGTTTGAACAATCTACCACTTTCTCGCTTTGTGGTGCCGAGGTTGTTGCAAAATTAAATAACCAAATAATTAGTAACTGGTATTCATGGGTAGCAAAATCAGGTGACGTATTAACCCTAAGTTTCCCTAAAACAGGTCTACGTACTTATCTTGCCGTTGCAGGCGGTTTTGATGTACCTAAAATGCTTGGAAGTACTAGTACCGTTGTTAGAGACCACTTTGGCGGGATAACGCAACAAGGCGATAAGTTACGTGATGGCGATGCACTGCCTTATCAACCAAACGTATCTTCATATTGTCGTGGTGTACTAAAACAATTTATCCCTGATTATGCTGGGACCATTAAAATTGGTGTGCTACCAACTTATCAATTTGATCAGTTTGATGAGAAAGCGATAAATACATTTTTTAGTCAGGTTTATACCGTTACGCCCTTAATTGATAGAATGGGTTATCGACTTGAAGGTGCGACGATTAATTTCCCCCAACAACATTTCATTTCTGAAGGCATTGTGCCGGGCTCTATTCAAATCCCAGCGAACGGTCAACCAATCGTATTAATGCGAGATAGGCAAACCATAGGTGGCTACCCGAAAATAGGCTGTGTATGTAACAGAGATCTCAACTTACTTGCACAAGCGACTCCTGGCACAAAGATACAGTTTTTCTTGCAAGATTTATTCGAAGCTGAGGCAGAACTCCAACAAGAACAACATTATTTTTATAGAGTTTAAAATGAAATTGTCACATATGGAACTGAGTCGAATAAATATTACAAAAGATATCTTAACCTAAATTTAGAACGTGACTACTTCAATCCCATTCTATAAATGAAGGGTCTTGTAAAAGTAGATAATACCAAAAAAATTAATAAGGTGATCATTCTTGCTGGTTAAAATCCCCCCTAACTGAGTTTTGAAGTGAGAACAACTATCTTCTACAACTCACGCCTTATTAGTGTTAATTTTTCCTGCGCAATTTCTGATCACTTATTTAATTCCATTGGTATCAGATTGGTCCAATCTCTTTTGCAGAGATATTTTTCTACTCTCGAATCATTTAACCACTAAAACGAAAAAATCCCTGCTGACGTCAGTCAACAGGGATTATCGTATTAGGCGCTTGGCAATGGAAAGGTATCGCAGAGCTCTACCGCTCGTTACACATTGCTGTCGTAATACTCGCCCTACTTTCTACGTAGTTCATAAATCAACAGAATTAAAAAAACCCAGTAAGAAAAGACTTACTGGGTTCGTTTAATTAGGCGCTTGGCAATGACCTACTTTCACATGAGGAGACCTCACACTATCATCGGCGCAGCTGCGTTTCACTTCTGAGTTCGGCATGGGATCAGGTGGTACCACAGCGCTATTATCGCCAAGCATA
>NZ_CBRF02000011.1 GCF_000470315.2 Psychromonas sp. SP041 | reverse complement strand
ATTTATTGGACTCCATTTAATATTTTTGTGTGGTAACAATGATATTAGCCTACACGTTGGTAATGGTGTAGGGGAGTCCAATTATCTATTTAGCTCAATTTACGCCTTAAACTAAGTCATTTTTCCTACGCAAAATTTAGAACACTTATTTAATGTGATCGGTATAAGGTGTTTTTTGAATGTGTATACCACTCCATATCCCTAATAAAATACCAGCCACAGCAACAAAACCGCCTGGCGATAATATCGGCATCGCTAACAGTAATTGTACACTGTTTCCACCTAAGGCTAATGAAGCGCCTATCCCCATTAATGTTCCCGCACAAAAATGTACCATCCATTGTTGAAATTTTGCTGGTACGAACAAAAATTTATTAGTACGCCATGCAGCAAATAACATGCCTGTTAATAAAGCGATAAAAAACAGGTATTGTTCAAATATAGGCCAGTTGTATAATTTATTTTCTGTTAAAGCGCTGCTTAATTGATTTAATATTGCATTGGGCGACCATCTCGGTTGATAAAGATAAATAAACCCAGACAACAAGCCTATCCCCATCATACTAAACCATAGTTTTTTTCTTCTTTTATTACTGAAAGAAATCCAAACAATAAGCAGTAAAGAGATAGAGCCTAATAATAAATAATGGGATAGTTTATGAATAGGTATCTGCACAAAACCTCGGTCTGGGGACCAATAGGCTAATATTGTCCAGCCCGCTAGCCAACCCAGTATGGTTGCTAACATTTTAATGTCACCCCTAGTCAGTTTTCCTAATGTCGATATGCCACAACCTTGATTAAGTGCTGCGCCTAATCCAAATAAAAAACCACCAAAGAGAAACCAAATATTCATTTGATACATTGTAAAGTGTAAAGGGATATCGACTAAATAAGCGAATAAAGTGGATACCCATACCAATACACCACTCAACAGAATAGACATTAAATATTCTTTATTGCCATCTCTCCATTCATTAACCCCTTTAAACATACACAAGCCTGTTGTTTGGGCTAGGTAACCTAATGCAACCACTGCTAACAAAACGAGACTCAATAGCATAATGAACCTATTAATAAGAATAAAAAAATAGAGACCCATTGAGATCTCTTTTTATGTTAGCCAAGGTTTAGGTTAATCATTACCAAGATGAAGCTTTGGCTTCTTGCATGTCATAACGCCAGTTTTCAGGTATTTTGTCTTCATCTAACAGAACACTTTCAGGCATAGTCGGGTAAAGCTGAGCGTAATTTTGCACATCCGTCCCTTGGATTCGACGGTTTATATGCTTAGGTTTTAGTTCATGAATACCATTTAGCCCAGTTGCTGCGACTAACTCAACTAAATTTGCTACCGTTTCACGGTGAAAATTGGCAACACGTTGTGCTTTATTCGTTACTACAATCGCTTTGTTACGAGAAGGGTTTTGCGTTGCAATACCGGTAGGACAATTATCCGTATTACAAGTCCTCGCTTGAATACAGCCTAACGAAAGCATCATCCCTCGGGCTGAATTAACTGTATCTGCGCCTAAAGCTATTGCTCTTAGTACATGGAATGCAGTAAACATTTTTCCAGAAGCGATAATGCGTATATGTTCTCTTAATCCAAAACCAATTAACGCATTATTTACAAAAATAAGTGCATCTCGAATAGGTGTTCCGACTGAGTTGGTCATTTCAGTTGGCGCAGCGCCTGTACCGCCTTCTCCACCATCCACCGTAATAAAATCAGGGTAGATATTGGTTTCTATCATGGCTTTACAAATCGCTAAGAATTCATCATGTCGGCCTATACAAAGTTTGAAGCCAACAGGTTTACCACCCGATAAATCACGTAATTGTTTAACAAAATGTAATAATTCTATCGGTGTTGAAAATGCACTATGAGCAGGAGGTGAAACCACATCTTGACCCATCGGAACGTGACGAATAGCTGCTATTTCTTCTGTTAATTTTGCCGCAGGTAAAATACCACCATGACCTGGTTTTGCACCTTGTGACATTTTTATTTCTATCATTTTAACAACGTTATTGGTTGCATTCTTTTTAAATGTTTCAGGGTTAAAGTTCCCCATATCATCTCGACATCCAAAATAACCAGTACCAATCTGCCATACAATATCGCCGCCATGCTCTAAATGGTATGGACTCATACTTCCTTCGCCAGTATTGTGAGAGAAACCACCAATTTTAGCGCCTTTATTAAGCGCCATGATCGCATTTTTGCTTAATGCACCGTAACTCATTGCTGAAATGTTTAGTGGTGATGCCATATAAGGCTTAAGACAGTCTGGACCACCGAATTTAACTTTAGGATTTAAGTCTGTGGGATGTTTAGGTAGCATTGAATGATTTACCCATTCATATCCTGCGCGATTTACATCGAAAATGGTACCAAAAGGACGAGTATCTCTATCACCTTTTGCTCGTTGATAAATTAACGATCTAAACTCTCTTGGAATAGGGGTACCTGTGGTATCTGATTCTACGAAATATTGTTGAATTTCAGGTCTAACAGATTCTAATAAATACCTAAATCGTCCAAATATAGGGTATAACCGACGGATAGATTGCTTGCTTTGAAGCATGTCATAAAAACCGATCATGATGATTGGAATTAATACAACGAAGCCCCAAATCCAAACGTGAGATAACATGGATAACGCCGTCACTAAGGCGAGGGATATAAAAGCAAACGAAGTGAAAGCTTGACGCATTGTCATAAAGTAATGTCCTTATTTTTTATATGAATACATTCACTATAGTAAATATATTTATTATTTGTTATTAAAAGACCTCGGATGAGATGTTTAAATTTCATGCGAATTGTCAAATAATAATAAATAAAAATAAGGGGTATAATTTGATATCACTGAAAGGTGATGAGTATATAAAATACTAGATGTCACTGTTAGATAAGCGATAAAGGCACATTAATTTTTTAATTTAGCCATCTATTAATACCGATTACATTAAATAAGTGATCTAAATTTTGCGCTGGAAAAATGACTTAGTTTAAGGCGTAAATTGAGCTAAATGGCTGTTCCCTTTACGAAATTTCAACGAATAAATAAGTTATTTTAACAAGTAAAATAGATCAGTTAATTAGTGAGATTGGTATAAACATATTAAAATTTAAATGGCGTTCACTAAGATAGTTAATTAACTACATTGTCATTCGTTGTATTTTATGAATTTATAATGAGGGGGCAGTTGAACTATAGAGGGCAGCTATTGTTTTATAAAACACTTCGGCCCTCTAGATTAGTCGATCGTTGCTTTAAATCAGATTAATTGTCAGCTATATATCTGCTTACCCATGCTGCAATAACATCTGCTGCATATTCAGAGTCTTTCTTGTTGGTTAGTAGGTGATCTGAATTATCTAAGCTAACAAAACTTTTAGGGTGAACTGCTGCTTGGTATATTTTTTCAGCCTCTGCAATATTCACAATACTATCGATAGGTGAGTGCATCACTAATAATGCTTTCTTTAGTTTTTTAATATGACTTGTATCGTAACGATTAATATCGTCTAGAAATTGTTTTTGTATTGTAAATTTTCTGCCTGCCAAGTTAACTTCAGCTTCTCCCTTTTCATTAATATCATCAATATGTGCTGAAAAGTTATGGGCAACATGCGCCGCATCAGATGGTGAACCAATGGTGACGACAGCCTTTGACTCTGGAACTTGTGAAGCAACCGCTAATACCGCTGCGCCCCCTAAGCTATGACCGATAAGCAATTTTGGTGCATTATATTCTTGACGTAGAAAATCAGCAGCTGCGTTTAAGTCTTGGATATTTGAAGAAAAATTAGTATTTGCAAAGTCACCATCGCTGTTACCTAAGCCGGTAAAGTCAAAGCGTAGCACTGCAATGCCTTTCGCTGTTAATGCTCTGCTAATGCGTGTGGCAGCCGCTACGTCTTTACCACATGTAAAACAATGGGCAAATAGTGCGTAACATACGATATCAGATTCAGGTGTTTCTAATAAACCACTGAGTATGTGAGTACCATTAGTGAATTTTACTTGTTGACGCATAATTTTTCCTTGTTAAATAGTGGTTAAATTAAAGCAGGTACAATCTGCTCTCATTTAAGAGGAAGCTATATTTACGATAGACAATAAACTCATTACAGTTCAAAAGTTAATTGCTTGATGTCTATTAGATCACATTATGGCGCTTATGGATATTGCATGAGTGTTGTTTTTATAGAAAATTGACTAGAAGGAGATACAGGAAGGATAGTTAATATCTTCATTAATACTAATAATTATGTTTAAAGATTATGTCTAAACTTAAACTTAAACTTAAACTTAAACTTAATGTTAATGATGATAACTGAGCATTACTATTGGAAAGTTAATGCTATTCACTGATGCCAACAATAGCGACCAATCATTGCGAAGAATTAAAGTGAATAGAACAAACGAAGAATAACCAAAATAAAAAAGCCCTCACAAGAGGGCTTAAGGTAACTATTAAAAAGTTACAAAATTACATGAAACAAATATTATTTGTTTACAGATTCTTTAAGAGCTTTACCAGCAACAAAAGCAGGAACGTTAGCTGCTTTAATTTGAATGTCTGCACCTGTTTGTGGATTACGACCTGTACGTGCTGCACGATGATTTACTTTGAATGTGCCAAAGCCGATTAGTTGAACTGGTTCGCCATCTTTTAGACTGTCAGTCACGCTAGCTAAAATTTGCTCTAGAGCTGCTTTAGCTTGTACTTTAGTTAGGTCAGCTTTTTCTGCGATGTCTGCTACAAGTTGAGTTTTGTTCATTATTTGACTTCCGTTAGTATAAAAAAATGCATAAGAATTTAAACACTTAATTAATGTATTGCATTCATTCCTAGCAAGTAAAGGATAATCCGCTTAAAAATGAATAAAGTAGCGATTTATTTACTTTATTGTGCCAAAAATCACAAAATTATAACAATTCAAAGCTGATTCTATGATGTAGAGATGCCAATGTTAGTACTTTCAAGTGATCTTATGTATGTTCGAATTGACTTTATTAGCTCTGGGCTTCGTTCATTATCTAGCATCTTAAGGACGGTTTTTTGTACGTCTAACTGCTCAATAAATAACGGTTCTTCTATTAATGTTGCCTCGTCAATTTCTTCATCTGTTTGTAACTCTATAAAGCTAGCTATCGTTGCAAAGCTCGTTTGGCTTGCATTTAATGCTTCTTCTTTAGACTTACTGGTGAACGAATTGAAAATACAATTGGTAATCACGCAATAATCGACAGCGGGATAAACACCATAAAATTCATGGTCACTAGCCTCTGGAATAATCGCATCAAAATTTTCTTCTTGGATAGTAAAATTGATTTTTGCACCTTTTACCGTCAGCTTTTCCCAAAAAAGCTGCAAGATATTTTCCGCTATAACATCATGTTCACTTTCTATTGCTTGACTGAACATTTTAAAGTGAGTGATATTTTGCTCAGCTAATGCCATACAAAATACGCTTTGTTGCCAAGCCTGTAAGTTTGTAAGTTGATCATTGATGGGAAGAGATAGCATAGTTGTCCTGTTTGCACCTTTAAAAGAAGCTAAGATTATAGGCTAATTTAATAACTGTCTTTAGATATTTAAGTATTTCTTTTGTTTATCAAAAGATAATGTCAATTATATTAAGTTTATGGGGATTTTCGATGAAAGGTTTAGGGATTTTTAATGTTTAATGCAATCAATCTTAAATTTTTAAGTATGACGATGACTAAACCCGTTGATATTTGAATGCGTTGCAATGAATGATGACATGGATAAATTGCAGGCATAAAAAAAGCGACTCATAGAATCGCTTTTTTATATTTTAAATAGCGGTAGAGCTTAGCCCATGCCGTATTTTTTTAATTTTTTACGTAATGTTCCACGGTTAATACCTAACATGGTTGCTGCACGTGTTTGATTACCACGAGTGTACTGCATAATGATATCTAACATTGGTGCTTCAACTTCAGCCAATACTAATTCATATAATTCAGTTGTATCTTGGCCGTTCAATTTTGCCACATAACCAGATACAGCTTGACGTACTGAGTCACGTAGTGGACGTTGAGTTATTTGCCCTGTAGCAGGAATACTAGTCGTTGTTGTCAGTGCTTCTTGAGAAATATTTTGTTCAAACATGGGTATTAACTCTTTTAATTACAATTGATTTAAATAAGTTTCTAATGCATTTAGTTGCTCGCTAGAGTTTTCTATTGCATTAAATTTACGCTTAAAATTACCTAACCTGTCTTGCTCCTGTAAATACCACCCGACGTGCTTCCTAGCGATTCGAGGGCCCATTACATCACCATAAAAACCGTGCAAAGCTTGCACATGATTCAATAGTATTTCTGTAATTTCCATTTGTGCTAAACACGGAGCATATTGCCCTGTCTTTAAGTAATGGTTAATTTCATTGAATATCCAAGGTGCACCTTGTGCGCCTCGTCCAATCATAATGGCATCTGCTCCTGTATGATCCAGCACATACTTGGCTTTCTCTACTGAAGTGATATCACCATTCGCAATCACAGGGATTGTTATACTTTCTTTAATTGCTTTTATTGTGTCGTACTCGGCTTCACCTTTAAAAAGGCACTGACGTGTACGACCATGCACTGATAGTGCTTGGATACCTGCTTGCTCAGCGATCTGTGCAATCTCTAATCCATTTCTATTTTCTGGATCCCAACCTGTGCGAATTTTCAAAGTCACGGGCACATCAACTGCATCAACAACACTTTCTAGAATAGCTTTCACTAATTCAGGATGTGGCAATAATGCTGAGCCTGCTTTCTTCTTATTCACCTTTTTGGCGGGACAACCCATATTAATATCAACGATCTGAGCACCTAGCTGTACAGTCAATTGTGCAGCGTTGGCCATTGCTAACGGATCTGCGCCAGCAATTTGTACAGAACGAATACCTGATTCGTCATGGTAGTCCATTCGTAACTTAGATTTAGTGCTATTCCAAACACGAGGATTTGATGACAACATCTCTGACACTGCTAATCCAGCACCTTGCTTGCGGCAAAGTTCTCTGAATGGGCGGTCGGTGACACCTGCCATCGGCGCTAAAATAAGATTATTGTCTAATTGATACTTTCCAATGCGCATATTCTAAGCGTTCTCTAAGTTAAGGCGGCGTAGTCTACGCATTTTTTCAACCAGAATAAAGGTTAATAATTAACCATTTTGAAATTATTTCGCTTGCAAACTAAGCAACACTTTGTTCTCAGTTATTTAGAACGGCTTTAAGCGTGCTTAATTCCAGACAAACGAGCCCATTCATCTTTGATTTTTGCTGAATCCATATCAAACCATTGGCCATAAACTGTCAGTAATTCATCTGCTTGTTGTTCTAAAATACCTGATAACGCTAATTTACCATTGGCTTTAACTAGGCATTCAATACTTGCTGATAATTCACGTAATGGACCCGCTAAAATATTAGCAACCACGACATCGGCAATAATACCTTCTGGTGCATCTTCAGGTAAGTACAGTTCAAGTTGGTCTGATACATTATTGCGTTGTGCATTATCGCGGCTAGCAGTGATTGCTTGTGGGTCAATATCAATACCGATAACACGTTTTGCACCTAATTTAAGAGCTGCAATGGCTAATATGCCTGAACCACAACCAAAATCGATAACCACTTTATCTTGTAGATCTTGTGCATCTAACCAAGCTAAACAAAGTGCGGTTGTTGGGTGAGTACCTGTACCAAAAGCAAGGCCAGGATCTAACATTACATTCACTGCATTCTCGTCTGGAACAGGTTTCCAACTTGGACAAATCCATAAACGTTCGCCAAATTTCATTGGGTGGAAGTTATCCATCCATTCACGAACCCAATCTTTATCTTCTAATTGTTCTATTTTAAAAGCAAAATCATCTGCTAGTAATTCACTGCCTTTTAATACTGCAATAACAGGTAACATGTCAGTTTCTGCTTCATACAATCCGGTCACGTCAGTATCACCCCATAAACGAGTTTCTCCTGGCATAGGTTCAAAAATAGGCGTGTCTTGCGAATCAGTGAAGGTTGCCGATAGAGCTCCATTGTCCATTAGTAATTCGCCAATTTCTTCTGCATTTACGTTATTTGCATTTAATTTAAGCTGGATCCAAGGCATGATTTTCTCTTTTTTTATTGGGGTAGATAGATAGGGCGCAAGAATACAGGGAATTAATAAATTAATATAGCGATTGAAAAAGTATTCTGGTGGGCATGTATTAGCTCAAAAATCGTATTTTTTGTTCTTTTTTTGCAAAAGCTTTCTACTTTTAGGTAGCTCTTTTTTTGTTTATATACCGTAAAATAATAGAAAGGTTATTTTCATTATCAGTAGACTATTTTAATAAGATTATTACCATAGCTTACTTAAAGACTTGTTTTATTTTATAAAAATTTAACAAATAGTTTGCTCATAATTCAGTATGATGAATAAGTATTGAACAGTATTAGTAATATCATTAAAAATGACAACTTGTTACGAAAAGGGTATTTCGATGAACAAAATAGTGATTATTGATGATCATCAGTTATTTTTATATGGCTTAAAGTTAACCTTAGAAAATGAAAATAATGCGGTGACAACGTTTGATAACCCAATTAAGGCATTGGCTGAAATAAAAAGCATTCAACCAGACCTCATTTTGATGGATTTATATATGCCTGAAATGAATGGGTTACAAATGATTGAAGCATTAGTAGAAGCAGAAATTGCTTCTCCTGTGGTTGTTTTATCTGCCTGTGAAGATTATCAGGATGTACATTATGCTCTGCAAAAAGGTGCGATGGGATTTATTCCAAAATCTTATGCGCCTAATGATATGCTGGCCGCTTTAGAAGATATTTTTACAGGTGAGGTTTTTGTCCCTGAAAATGTTTTATTAGCAATTGAAAATATTGTGCTGCAAGAAGAAAAAAATAAGCAAACGTGTCATTTGTCTGAAAGACAAACACAAATTTTGCAATTGATTCATGATGGAAAGAAGAATCGAGAAATTGCAGACGAATTATGTATTTCACAAGACACGGTTAAATTTCATCAAAAAGGCTTATATACAGCATTAGAAGTGTCTGGATCATCCAGCCGCATCAAAGCAGTTGAAAAGGCTCTCTCTATTGGTTTGCTTAAAGGTTAAGAGCCTTTGAACCTTAGATTCGCTAAGGTCTTACAGTGAAAGTAGCAGAAAGGAACGCAGAAAGGGTGATTGAAATGTCTCTTTAAGAGAATTCTTATGTCTTTGCTTCGATACTATAAAGCTTTGGCATTGTAAATTCTTGTGTAGACACTTATTAAATATATATTTGAACAGTATTATTTAATAAGTGTTACTTTCAACATAGCTGCTTTATGAGCAACTCTCTTCGTTTTTATCATCTTAATCTTTATCATTTTAGCTACAATTATTTTAGCGTTTATCACTTTAATAACTGCTTTAATAAAAATCTTAATGAGGCTGGTTTCACTGGTTTATTGAGAATTTTATAATTTATTTCTTTACCTATTGCTTGAACTTCTTGTAATTTACCTGGATCGGCTTCTCCTGTTAATAAGACGGCAGGGATATCACCTTGTTCTTTAATCTTTTTAATAATATCTAATCCGGTCTTTTGATTCGGCAGACGATAATCAGATATAACTAAATCATAATGACTTGAATGGAATTTCTCTAATCCTATTTCAGCCGTATCAGCACATTCAACGGTATAACCCCAGTTTTCAAGCAACATGCTTAATGCGTTAAGAATACCTTGGTCATCGTCAATTAATAGTATTTTGTAGTCAACTGAGTGATTCGATAGTTTATTTAAATCAATAGGTTTCTTAGTATTTTCTACTATATCCACAGCAAAGCTAAAACGACTACCACGTTGATTACTGATCACTTCAATTTTGGTATCGCACAGCACCGCTTTGCGTTGAGCAATAGGTAACCCTAAGCCAATACCTTTGCTTTTATTGTGCAAAGGATTATCAGCCAATAATATTTCATCAAATAAATCATCAAAAAGAGAGGACTCAATTTGTGGACCTTGATTCCACACTTGTAGTAATGCTTTACCTTGATGATGGCGAACACTCAATAATATCTGTGTCCCTTTTTGTTGACTGCCGTGAATAATGGCATTATTGAGTAACGTTTCTACTATCTCTATAAATAATCGTTTATCGGTTTTAATGGTTAAATCGGGTAAGCGAGTAATAATTTGGATCCCGAGTTCGAATGCTTGAAATTGATATTTTTTGATCGAAGGTAATAATGTTGATGTTAATGTGAACTCACTTATTTTGGGGTCAATGGTACTGCTGTCCATACGCGCTAAATCTAACAAACTAGATAACCATCTATCTAACTCTTCTGAGGCTAACTTAATATTTTTAGCTAATTGTAGTTCTGGAGTATCTGTAAGCTTATTTTCTAATAAATGGCCGTATAAAGATAAGCTACTCAAAGGTTGTCTTATATCGTGAATAATGCGTTTTAAATAGTCTCCAGTTTTGTGGTCAATTATGTTTGACTGATCGTGCTTTATTTCTACTGGCTCTTTACTTCTTTTATTACTGCGTAATTGCGTGAAAATAGTGAGATAACATACGGTCATTAAGAATGTGCTGTTGAATAGAAAGACCAGAGAATCGGTATTACCAATGATTGAAGCAAATATATAACAAATCACTAAAAACATATTATTAATGATTAAATTTTTTGTGCTGTAAGCAAATAAATAAGAGTAAAAGAGTGGTAGTAATAGCACTAAGTATAGAAAGCTACTCACGTATAAATGTTCTTGAAAGTGACTATTGACTGCAACAAAGAAGGTAATTGATAAACAATTAAAGGGCATTAATATTTGTACTACTTTATCTTTTTTAGCAATGACGCCCATTAAATTTATTATCGATATTAAGAGAATGATCGCGGGAATAAATAATGGCGTTATAAATGTCGGAGAGGCATCAAATACAGTGTAGCTTTGTCCTATTCCAATGATAAAAAAGAAAACAAATGAGCAAAGAATGATGATATTAAAGGGGCGTAACGATTGCCATCTTAGTTGGCTTTTTATTGGTGTTGCTTCCTGCATTACGCTCTCTATTTGAAAATATTAAGTAAGTGATACATTTATATACCTATATTTAGTCTGATTTCCAAGTTTTAAGGTCTCAATATGAGGTATTAATGGGGATAATGATTGAACTGCTTAATAAACTGCAGACAAAAAAAAGCCTAACAAAGTTAGGCTCGCCTGTAATATGTCTTTTTATTACAAATTTGAATAAAAAATCCATTTAAATTGGCATTAAGTTGGGTGTACTACTATGCCTCAATTCCTTAAGACAGATATACAATGCCTCAAGCCTAATAATAAAGTAACTACCCGATCGGGTAGTTTTAACTCTTACTACTCTTTTTAGGCATTGTTTGATTGTTTTGTGAGCGCTTCAATCTTTTGAGGTAGTGAATTGTGCGGCACTTTGTAAAGCAAATGAATAGCCTTTAGCGCCCATTCCACAAATGACTGCACATGCAACATCAGATAAGTATGAGTGATGTCTAAATTTTTCACGTTTATGAATATTAGACAGATGTACTTCTACAAAAGGAATAGCAACGCCTAATAAGGCATCACGAAGTGCTACGCTAGTATGAGTAAAAGCAGCTGGGTTAATAATAATGAAATCAATCTCTCCAGCACTTTCATGAATTTTCTCAATGAGTTCATATTCGCGATTAGATTGAAGGTGTGATAATTGAATATTTAAGTCAGCGGCTTCTAAGTGAAGAGATTCAATAATATCTGTTAAGGTCTGGCTACCGTAAACTTCTGGCTCACGTTTACCTAGTAAATTAAGGTTAGGTCCATTTAATACTAATACTTTCACTTTCTGCTCCTGTTGAACTTAGGCCACATAAAAAAACGCCTCGATAACAGAACCGTTATCGAGGCGTTTAGTATAACCAGAAAAATCACACTTAGTTAATTTCTTGATTCTCTTTGATTAATTTATCCACCACACTTGGATCGGCCAATGTGGATGTATCACCAAGTTGATCACTTTCTCCCGTTGCAATCTTACGTAATATACGACGCATGATTTTACCTGAGCGCGTTTTCGGTAAACCCTCTGCCCAATGTAAAATGTCAGGTGTTGCAATCGCGCCAATCTCTTTACGTACCCATTGTTTTACTTCAGCATATAGTTCAGGAGAAGAGTATTCACCAGAGTTTAGCGTGACATAAGCATAAATACCTTGGCCTTTGATTGCATGCGGCACACCCACTACGGCTGCTTCTGCAATTTTAGGGTGTGAAACTAATGCACTTTCTATTTCAGCAGTCCCCATTCGGTGCCCAGATACGTTTAATACATCATCTACGCGACCAGTGATCCAGTAATAACCATCTTCATCGCGACGTGCACCATCACCGGTAAAGTACATATTCTTAAAGGTTGAAAAGTAAGTTTGTTCAAAGCGATCATGATTACCATAAAGCGTACGCATTTGACCCGGCCAACTATCAAGCATGACTAAGTTACCTTCAATCGCACCTTCTAGAATGGCACCTTCGTTATCAACTAATGCAGGTTGTACCCCAAAGAATGGGCGTGTTGCTGAACCTGGTTTAAGATCAGTCGCACCAGGTAGTGGGGTAATTAAAATACCACCTGTTTCTGTTTGCCACCATGTATCAACGATTGGGCATTGTTTGTTACCAATTTTATCGTAATACCACTGCCATGCTTCAGGGTTAATTGGTTCTCCTACCGAGCCTAGAATACGAAGTGAGTTACGATTGGTGCCTTTTATTGCTTCATCACCTTTTGCCATCAATGCACGAATTGCAGTAGGTGCGGTATATAGTAAAGTGACTTGATGCTTATCAACCACTTCACTCATACGTGCTGGAGTAGGGTAGTTTGGTACACCTTCAAATAATAGGGTCGTCGCACCATTTGCTAATGGACCGTAAACTAAGTAACTATGTCCAGTGATCCAACCTACATCTGCCGTACACCAATAAATATCACCTTCTTGATAATCGAACACATATTTGAAGGTCATTGCGGCATACACTAAATACCCGCCTGTGGTATGTAATACACCTTTTGGTGTACCAGTAGAGCCTGATGTGTAAAGAATGAACAGTGGATCTTCAGCATTCATTGCTTCTGGTTCACAATCCGTTGGTTGTGATTGTGTAACTGTTGTCCAATCTAAATCTCGACCTTCAATCCAATTAACATCACCGCCCGTATTTTTAAATACGATGACATGTTCAACACAATCGGTACCGTCACGTGTTAACGCTTCGTCAACATTGGCTTTTAATGGCACAGTACGACCACCACGTCGACCTTCATCGGCTGTGATCACTAATTTTGAACTACTATCGATGATACGGCCTGCAATGGCATCAGGAGAGAAACCACCAAAAACAATAGAATGTACAGCGCCTATACGTGTACAGGCTAGCATTGCCACAGCAGCTTCCGGTGTCATAGGCATGTATAAACAAACGACATCGCCTTTTTTAATACCTTGTTCTTTTAAAGTGTTAGCAAACTGACATACCTGTGTATATAACTCTTGATAAGTGATTTTGGCATCTTGGTCAGGAGAATCCCCTTCCCATAATAGTGCGACTTGATCTGCTTTGGTTGCTAAGTGACGGTCAATACAGTTAACAGAAACATTTAATTGACCATCTTCGAACCATTTAATATTAACATTGCCTGGAGCATAAGAACTGTTTTTGACTTTAGTGTAAGGTTTAATCCAATCTAAAATTTTACCTTTCTCACCCCAAAATGCGTCTGGATCTTCAATAGATGCTTTATATTCAGATAAATATTGGTCATTGGTTAGCAAGCTTTTTGATGCTAGTTCTGGTGAAACAGGGTAAATATTATTTCTGCTCATTGTTCGCTCCGTTATTACATAATAATCAATTGCTCATATTTTTATTGTTTGTATCGTTATTAATAATGCTGTTACTGGTGTTGCTATGGTTCTGTTTAATAAATCATCATTTTATTCTAATTGAGAGATTAAATCGTTATTGTGAGGAATGCCTCTGTTGTTAAATAAATGTTAAAACTCACCTGCTTAGCTGTAATTTTGAGATCAACATCAATAAAAAGTTAATGATTGCTAAAAATATTATTTGTATTTTTATTAACGTTTTTGATTTTTACCACTAAGCTCTAATGACACCTTTAGTTGCTGTAAAGTTGTTTTAGCGGAGAAAACCTAAGGGCGTTAGTTTGTATAAACAAACTAAAGTGTGAGGGGGAAGGATGAAAAAACAACAGCAGCAGGGTTTTGCCGTATTAACAACGGTAGTTATATTAAGTATCGCGAGTATTGCTTATACGACGCACATGGCATATTTACAATTAATCGATAACAAAGTGTTGGCTAATTATTATCGTAACAATGAAGCTTTTGCTAATGCAGAATCTGGCGTTAATTTAATTCTAAGTAAATTAAATACGGTGACTATTGCTACAGAGATGATCGACAACCTGCCTTTTACGTATCCTAATCAAGTCATTTCTACGACACCTTATCAAGTTACAGTCAGTGCAATAACAACCAATAAATTGCAGGTCTCTTCTATTGGATATTCAGAAGATGGTTCTGCATTACGTAACATATCTGTCGAGGTTTATTATTATATTGATTTTGACACACCCATTGCGCCACTTCTTAGTAACGGAAAGTTAAAAATTAATGCTTCAGATTCGATTAATGATGGATGTGGTGGATTATCTGCCTCTGAATGTCGTGCTCCTGGCAATATTGCCAGAAAAGTAACCGTTAGCCATCCCGCTTCTAGTCCAATAACTTCTAGCCAAGCAATGCCTAATGAATCCATTATTAATGAAGCTGATATGGATGTTGTTAGCCTAATTGACTCCAATACAACAGCGATCTCTACACTTTGTTTGGGTGATATTGAAGGTACTGGAAATAGTCTTAATTTAAATGCGATTTATGGCCCGCTTGTTGATGAAGAAGGAGCAACTCGATTTCAGGAGGTCAGCGATAATCAGTGGGGAGCGGTTGCTTCAATAACCAGTCCTATTTTTGATGAGATCGCTTTAATCGAAGATGCCACTCATGCAGGATCTTTGTTTGAAAGTACCTTTGGTGTAACTTGGGAAAGTGCAAAAACGCAATTTATTCATTCAGAATCTGTTGCATATATTGATATGACGAGCATAAATACAGTGAGTTGTTCTGAAGAGCTACAATATATTGATGATGAAATTAATCTTATTTATATCAAGGGTGATTGCGTTATCGATCCACTAGATACTCTAACGAGCAATGCTTCTGGTATGACGGCGGATAATCATTTTACGATTGGCTCAACGGATAACCCTAAAATGATCTTCATTGAAGGTGGGGCATTTGTTGCCCCAGTTAATATAGCCAGCACAGTGATTGGTATGTTGTATCTAATACCTGCTACTTACGATGTTGTAGATACTAATGGCAATGCTGTTTATATTGATGGCATTAAACAAACTCAACAAGAGCAAGATATTGATATCGCCGGTATGCATGTCAATGGTTCTTTATTGAGTGAATATAATTGCACGGCAAGCGTTGCTGACAATGTCGATAATGGAATTCAAAAGCACTTCTCAACTCGTTATGATAAACATGTTTTAAACTCATTATATAAACAGTTAGGCATGACACCTTCAGAAAGTCACTCTCAATTAGTGGCTGGAACATGGAGGGATTTCTAATGCGTTTAAAAGTAAAAGGATTTACATTTATAGAGGTTTTAGTGTCATTAATTATTGTGAGTTTAACTGCGGTGAGTATTAGTGGCTTGCAAATAAAAGTGGCAGAACAACAAGGTCATAATATTGCTCATGCTTCAGCCATTTCAATGGCGACAGCCAAGATAGAGAAAATGATCAGCATTATTGATCCTGATGATCTAATCGCATTACATGAGACGTCAGAAACTAATGTACAAATAGCGAATACAACATTCTCCATCTTATGGAATATTAATGACGTTATTGGTGGGCACAATGCGGGAGATGATTTTAAACAAGTTAAAATGAATATTTCTTGGGTTAATAATCAAGGAAATCTGCAACACTTTGTTCATCTGCAACAAATTGACTTAGGAACTCTATTATCAAATGCTAGTGAATTATTTCCTACTATTATTACCACTGACTTATCGTCTGATGAAATTATTTATTTTGATCCTAAAGTAGAATATCAAGAAGGAGCATTTGTTATTTATGATAGTTATTTGTATCAAGCAACATCTGACTATTTAATTGGGAATGAACCACCTGAAGCTGTTGTCGATTCCTCCACTGGATTGTTTATAAGTCATGCTGGTTGGCAAAGCTATGGTCAAATAGACGGTACTAATTTAATAAATAACAATGGCTTAGCCTCGTTATTTTAAAAATAATAACAATGTTATGATTTTGTGATAAATAAGCTATTATCACTGTGTTATTATTGAACTATTAAAGAGTAAAGATGCCCTTAATTTATATATCTTATTTGAAGGAATGTTTGGCCAATGATTGAAAGCCAACTTATTATATTACAACAAGCTAAGCATTATTTGGCCTCTGTCTCGCAACAACAATATACAGAAGTTATTACGCCAACTTTTATGAGTTCTGCGGGCGCGCACATGCGTCATATTTTAGACCATTATTATTCGGTGATAAATGGTTTTCCTGAAGGCCTAATTGATTACGACAAACGTAGTCGTGGTGGTGTTGTCGAAAGCAGTCCAAAAGCGGCACAAGAAGCCATTGAAGCGATCTCTACTTTTTTAAAATCACTAACTACTGAACAACTTCAAAAAACAGTAAAATTATCCACTGAAATATCAGTAGTTGATAAACAAGTTGCCATTGTTGATACAACACTTGGTCGAGAAGTTATTTTTGTTGGGAGCCATGCAGTTCATCATTTAGCAACAATTAAGCATATTGCACAGGCACAAGAAGTGAAAGTAGAAGGTGACTTAGGTATTGCACCTGCAACGGCGACTTTTTTACGCACAGGTTAAATAACCTCAGTTCTGGATAAGCAAAGCGATATAACACCGCTATTTCCGCGGATTTCTGCGTTAAATTATCTCGCAATAACCCGTTATTGCTTCAATAATTCTCCTTGAACGACACAAAACTAACGGCACTATATAAATAAGAAATAATAGTATCTTATGATTTTAAATATAATTCCGCTTTCGTTAACCAGAATTGAGGTTAAGACATTATGTGTACATTAACTTTTCGTTTAACCGAGCAAGGTTACCAACTCTTTTTTAATCGAGATGAACAACGCACTCGACCCCAAGCTATTCAACCAACTAAAAACACTTTATTAAAATCTGTTTATCCTATCGACCCTACTGGTGGTGGTACATGGATTGCCGTTCATGAAAGTGGAGTCAGCTTAGCGTTATTAAATTATTACCAAGCCCAAATAGACCCTAGCGTCAAAAAATTTGTTAGCCGTGGTGTTATCATTCCTCACTTGTTATCTCATATTGATGATATTCATCAGCAATTATTAAATATGGACTTAAGTGTTTATCAAGCTTTCCAGTTATGTGTGTTCAATCATGACTTATCTGTTCAAGATAATAAAATGGAACAGGCTTGCCAATATGTTTGGGATGGACAGCAACTTACTTTCGTAACATTATCCGCTGAAACGTCACTACCGATTACTTCATCTGGGGTCGATTTTGAAACAGTTTCAGCTTATCGACAACAACAGTTCAATCATTTAATTAGTGCAAAACAAGCAACAGCTGCTGACTATATCAATTACCATCAGCATCAAGGAGAATCAGGGAAGTGTTCAGTTAAGATGTATCGAGAAGATGCAAAAACAGTGAGTTTTACGCAGATTGAAGTGAACCAAGAGATGAGCTTAGGCAGTAAGGTTAACGTTGAATACGTCGATTATCTAACATCACTTCCTAATCAGGTTTTATCACTTACTCTCTAAATTTATTTAGTAGAGAGTAAGTTACTTGCATTACAAGTACAGTATAAAAGAACCGTTAACTCTTTCTTCTTTAATAATGCGGTGGGCGCATTTCTTCTTTTTCAGAAGCGAGTTGGTTCGGCTCACTTTCTTTTAGTTTAACCGCTAATAAAGCAACTTGTTCAATAAGCTGCAGAGTACGTCGTTGTTGTTCAAAGATTTCTTTATTCAATGTATCGATATTATCTTCTTGAAACGCTATTTTCATTTCTAATTGCTCGATACGCTCTTCTAATTCTACTTGTATGCTATTCATTGTCTCTCTTATAAAGGCGCTAACGGCCAAATCTCTAATAATCCTGCAGAACTTTCAGTTACAATCGCTGAATCGTCCCATAATGTTGCAGAGTATACTACAGCTGTTTTAGGGCGTGTTTCTTTTCTTGGGGTAACCATCCAATCTTGTTTTTTTAAGCCTGTGTTGGTATCCCATAATGTAACTGACTTAGTGGCATTACCGGTTAATAAATATTGACCGTCTTTAACAAAGCGTACCGATGAAAAAATCGATTGGCGTTGATTATAAATAAGCGAACTTTTAAGTTTACCCGTTTTTAAATCCCATATTTGCGATGCCTTTTGCGTGTCTGCAATAAAAGCAAAGCGCCCATTCTTTTCTAGCCTCACCATGCTAATACGTTGATCAAATTGAAATTGTTGTATGACCTGTGCTGTTTTTGTATCCCATAAAAACGCTTGATGATCATTACCGCCAGATAAGACATAACGACCATTGCTCGACATATCAATACTGTTTATTTTTTCTCGATGTAAAGGCGCTTCTAAACGTCGCCCGTTACGTAGGTTTATATGAACTAATTTACCGTTGACCTGTCCATACACTACATATTGGCCATTCTCAGATAATTGGATATCACGTATCGGCGAGTCAGATACTTTATAAAAGCCTAGCGATTTTCCTGTTTTTGTATCCCAAAGGGCAAATTCATTACGACTTGCAGATAAGGCTACGCTATTATTTGACGATAAACGTACAATAAATACATCATTAACTTGATTGTTATGGTGATACCAATTAAATAGTAGTTTATTGTTACGGTTATCCCATAGACTGATACCGTGGCGAATGGAAGAAATAAGCGAATAATCTCCATTTTGAGATATATCGGCACTAAACGCGCCCTGAACAGCATGTTCAAACTGCTGTGAAGGTTGTGGGTATTGCTCACAAGCAGATAATAATAGGGTGCTTACGAGTAAAAGGGATTTAAAAGTATTAGCTAATTGCATGATTAAATTGTCTTTGTTGATAAACAGCTTTAAGGTTAGTATAAGTTAACTGTTTTAGATACTGCTTTACAATTTTTTGAAGTGAAATCAAAGCTATTTGTTTTAATTTAATATTTGGAGTAACAATGAAAAACATTTTTAAAGTTTCTTTATTAGCAGCCGCTGTTGCATTAACCGTTGGTTGTAATGAAAAAGAAGAGCAAGCTGCACCGACTCAAGAAGCTGCTGCCGCAACATTTAAAGATGCTAACGAAAAAGCAGCCTATGCAATTGGTGCTTCATTTTCTCGTTACGTTTCGACTACATTAGAGAAACAAGCTGAATTCGGTATGGCATTAGATAAAGAAATTATCCTACAAGGTATTACAGATACTTTACGTGATAACTCTAAATTAACTGATGAAGAGATGATCGAAACATTAAAAGCTTACGATACAGAAGTAAAAGCAGCTGCTGCAAAGCAACAGCTTGAATTAACTGAAAAATCAGCAGCTGAAGCAAAAGCATTTTTAGAAGAAAATGCGAAAGCAGAAGGCGTAACAGTCACTGATTCTGGTTTACAATACTCAGTGGTCACTGAAGCTGAAGGTCCAAAACCTGCTGCAGAAGATACAGTAACGGTACATTACGTAGGTACACTACTTGATGGCACTGAGTTTGATAGCTCAGTTGCACGTGGTGAACCAGCTAAATTCCCACTTAACCGCGTAATTCCAGGTTGGACTGAAGGTGTTCAATTAATGAGTGTTGGTGAGAAGTATAAATTTGTTATCCCTGCTGACTTAGCATACGGAGAGCAAGGTGCTGGTTCAATTCCACCTGATGCGACACTTATCTTTGAAGTTGAATTACTAGGTATCGAGCCAAAAGCTGATGCTGAAGCTAAAGAAGAAGCAGCTAAATAATTAATAGCTAACTATCTTCTATTAAAAAAGGCCACTGATGTGGCCTTTTTTATATCTCATTTATTTTTAACATTAGATGGATGAGAATAAATTTTTGAAAAGCCAAATAAAAAACAGCATAAATCTATTTCTATCTCTATCTCTATTAATCTATTTCTCTTAACCTATTACTATTAAGAAAGATCATTACGTTCGATACTTTGTAATACCCACTTTCCAGATTTAAATGATAAATGACAGACACTGGCATTATGAATATTAAATTGACGAGGGGCATCTACCGGAATATGTAGAATCTTTTTAATTAACATCACAATTGATAAGCCATGTGTTATCACCGCAATAGATTGACCTGAATGTGCCGCTTCAATTTCATTGATCTTCTTAAATAAACGCATTTGCACTTCTGCTAACGTTTCGCCTTTGCCAATCCGATAATTTAATTCAGCCGAAAATAAACGTGTTAACTTATGTTTATCTTCTTCTGTTAATTGGCGTTTAGCTTGTCCATCCAAATAGTCATAACTAATTTCTCGTAATCTAGGGCAAGTTTGTAGTGGTAGTTTTTTTGCATCTGAAAGCGGTGTTGCAGAGATTATTGCTCTACCTAAGTCACTACAATAAAGTTGCTGTAATGGTATCGCCTTAAAGTAACTCACTAGACTTAAAGCTTGTTGCTGCCCAACCTCAGTTAATGGACTATCTGAATGACCTTGAAAGCAACCAAGTTGATTAAATAAGGTTTCACCGTGGCGAATTAAATATAAATCAGTCATCACTTTCCTTAATATAAATGAGCACTAATATTAGCACCTAAAAAAAGCAAATAGTGTATCCTATGCGATAATTTTTAGTGCGACGTTTACAAGGTTTTAGGTGGATAATGTGATTGGTTTTGATGTGATTATTATTGGCGCAGGTGCGTCTGGTTTAATGTGTGCAATTGAAGCGGGTAAACGTGGACGTAAGGTCTTGTTAATTGAACATGCAAAGCGCATTGGCCAAAAAATAATAATGAGTGGAGGCGGGCGTTGTAACTTCACTAACTTATATGTTGAGCCAAGTAACTTCCTATGTAGTAATCCACATTTTGTAAAATCAGCACTAAGCCGTTACACACAATGGGACTTTATTGCGCTGGTGGACAAACATAATATCGCTTGGCATGAGCGTGACCACGGGCAATTATTCTGTGATGATAGCGCAAAGCAAATTGTAGGCATGTTATTAGATGAAGCGAAAGCCGCTAACGTCACCATCAAAACACAATGCGAAGTAACGGAACATCAGCAAGTCGCTGATAATCATTTCACCGTGAAAACCACGCATGGTGAGTTCGAGTGCCAATCGTTAGTCGTAGCAACCGGTGGATTATCTCTTCCTAAACTAGGCGCAACCCCTTTTGCTTATCAGTTAGCTGAAAAATATAATCTACCCGTTAAACCAACTCGTGCAGGGCTCGTTCCTTTTACACTACAACCTGTACTCAAAGACAAGCTAACAGAACTTTCAGGTATAAGCCTTCCTGCAACCGCTACAGCAATAAAAAAGAATGCGACAAAGAAAGGCTCTCCAATGAGTTTTAGTGAAGCACTTTTATTCACACATCGCGGTTTAAGTGGGCCTGTTATTTTACAAATATCTAACTATTGGCAAGCGGGCGATACTATCTCAATTGACCTTTTACCAGGTGAAGATCTAAACCAACTACTTACTCAAACACAACAATCACGACCTGAGTTAGCGCTAAAAACCGTTTTATCACAACATTTACCGAAACGTGTAGTGGAATGTTTATTAGGCTTCGCTGAAATCGAAAGCCGCCCATTAAAACAGTTTAATGAAAAAGAACTATTACAAGTGGTTGAGCTCTTCCACCAATGGCAACCACTGATCAATGGCACCGAAGGCTACAGAACAGCAGAAGTGACGTTAGGCGGTATCGATACTGATGTTATCTCTTCTAAAACCATGGAATGTAAATCGGTTAAAGGATTATATTTTGTCGGTGAAGCAATGGATGTAACCGGTTGGCTCGGAGGCTTTAACTTCGCATGGTGTTGGAGCTGCGGCTGGGCTGCTGGGCAAGAGGTTTAGTGTATTCGTGGAATTAAAACGAAGGCACTTGGAATAAAACGAAGACAATCTTTTAGTTAGTAAAATAGCTAAACCATTTTATTTAATAAAAAGGTTTACTTCGTTAATATGGAAAAGAAAATAATGTAAATGAATTAGAATGATAAGCTAACTACTAGAGCTTTGTAGCCTCTATGAAATATTGATCTACTTTATCTAACGAATCTATCGACCTATAATTAAGCTTAATTGCTTTACTGACATCATCCATTGAAATCTCATTTACATCCTTCAAATAAATCTTTATTTTTCAATCGTTTGATGCGGAACAGGCATTTCGTGCAATGCTGCATAACCCGTTGTAAGCTTTTGAAACTCTAGAACATTGGTTAACGAAGTGTAATGGTAATCATCTCGATAATTTTATAGGTGACTAAAGTGAGCTGTAATACTTTACACCTAACCACAGTTTCAAAAGGTAACTAACTACTCTTTTTTTGGTTGACGTGATTAAAACAATTGAAGTAAATCTTTATAAGTTTCATGGGTTACAATTGTTCTATTTTCTAACTTTAGATGATGCTGAAGGTAATGATAAATAGAGATATCATTAGCGATTTTGTGAGCTAATTGCAGTGGTGTTTTACCATCAAAATCCTCAATGAAGGCCAACTCTGGAAAGTGTTTTAATAATATCCTTGTAATATTAACTTCACCGAGTCGAACAGATGTATGTAGTGCAGTTGATCCTTCAAAATTAGCTATAGCTCCATCAATACCATTTTCAATCAGAAGGTTCGCTGATTTTGAACATCGACTTGCACAAGCTGCGTGCAGAGCCGTTCTTCCCGTTATGTCTTTTAAATTAGGGTTGGCTTTTGCATTTAATAATACTTCAACTGTTTTGTAATCTTTGTAATTTGCAGCAAGCATAAGAGGTGTTTGCTGCTTGAAATCAGAAAGATCCACAATTTCTGGCCATTCTTGAATTACAGCTCTAATTACGTGGATACTTTTCTTAAAGATTGATTTAGCTTCTAACATGATTTCTTGTTGAATGTTAATTCTAGTTTCGTGCTCCTTAAATTTAGCGAACATATCATAGCTGACTTTCATTAATAAAAAGATAATACTGTCGGATTGAGGGTGTTTAAGTTGTTTGTTTTTTAAATGTTTATGTTTCTTTAATACTTTATCGATAGCCGTGCCAGCCTTGATATGAGGTGCAATATCATTTAAAAACAGTTTAAAGTCATTCTGTGAGTTAGAAAATAATGGAGTGTAATTTGGATAACACTTATATAAGTTATTCCAAAAGTATTCATGAAGTTCGCGTGAAACATCAAAAATTGAAGGAAGACTTGCATTACTTGATTTTGGAGCCTCTAAACCACCCCAAAAAATTATATCTCTGAAATATTTTTCATGGTTATTCGGAATAAGCTTTTGGTTCGATATTGCAATAGCAAAAGCATCTCGTGCCAACTCACCACGGAGGGGGCCAAAGTTAAAGTTTTTACACTCATCCATCGCTTGATTGAAAAGTCTTTCAGCCTCTTTGAAATTGTTTTTCCCAATATGATGGTATGCATTAAATCTCAGTAAGGTGGGGCTCCAAAAATCATACTCTGTATTCGTACTGGCTTGCTCTAGAAGAATTTTCACAGAATTTTCGGTACTGTTATTGAATTTTTTTATTGTAAATATTTCGTTTAATTCAAGAATTATTTTTTTTATTTTATGGGTTTCTGTTAGTGCTAGTTCTGACAATCGTTTTAAAATTAATGGTTTAATGTTTGGGTTGGAATAACTTGCATTAAATGTTTCATAGACTAAATCAAAATCATTTATATTTTTGAGTGTTTTGAACGGTGCTTTATTCTGTTGTAATATATCTGTTAATTCATTGCATTTTTTTTCAAAAAGCACGTCTTGTTTTAAATTTTTTCTGTATGTTTTATTGCTGAGTTCAATGCCTTCTTTAGAAGTAGGAAATATGTCATCAATCCTCTCCTCCTCTCCTTTTTTTGAAAATTTTTTATTTAATAATGGCGCAACTAACGGAATAGTTGGATATTTCTCATAGCTGAAACAAAGTAATAAGTCATATCTTAAAAGTGGAGGCAAATGCTGGGTAAAATATTCATTTTCGGCCTTTTGTCTTAAATGATAATCTTCAATATAAGTTTCAACGTGCGCCTCCATTGTTTTGTTGTAGACCATTTCATATAAATGTATGAGTTGTAAGGTTTTGTTTTTCTCAAAATCTACATTGAATTTATCAATTTTTGGGGTTAAAAATTTTATTAACCGTTGATAACCTTCTTGTACTGCTCTAGCAACTAACAACCTTTGTCGAATCGTTTGTGACGAAGGTTTTTGATATCTTTCCTGTAATTTTAAAGTAAATTCTATTTTATCATGTTCAGAGCATTCTGATTTTAATATTTTTTTTAAATCTTTAAGATTAATGTCTATCTCATGCTGAAGTATTTCTGCGGAAAGGCCTTTATTATTAATAAAATTCAATGCTTGTATAAAATCTGGCTCGGTTCCTTTTAGTATAAAGCTGCCTTTAAATGTTAACTCTACTTCATCTGGAAATGTATTTTTTATTGAAGATATTTCAGGCATGTTTTTAGCTTTTTGCCAATTGTGAAGGTTTCTGAGAACAGTCCCTGAATTACTATATATGCGCAGATCAGATTCAATTTTTTTCGCTACATTTGCTCTTGGTTCTTCAATTAAATCGATTAACCATTCTAATACATGTTGAACAGGCAATTGAATTTTTTTATCGCTATTGATAACAGGTAAGTACCAAAATCGCCCTCCTGGCATACCTGTATCAACCTTTGATTCAATTTGCCAAAAAACAGCATGTCTGGCTATGGTCGGTATGAATATTCTTACAAGGTAGTTCCATAGTATTTTTTGTTTTGAAGCTTTAAAGGTAAAAATCTCGAGTTCAATGATTTTATGAATTTGAAAAGAATGTTCTATATTTACTATTAAATCATCTGCTACTTCTTGATTTAACCCTAAGGCATTTGAAATATCACTTAAAATGCTTTTCCATGTTGAATGCATATTCTCCAGTGACATCTCAGTATTTTTGAATTTTTGTTTCTTCTTGGTCTGTATCCCTTTATTTACCCCTAACGCACTGGCAATTTCAATTAGAACCGATTCGAATGTTGGAAAAGTAGCCATATAATTCCTTGTTTTATAATTTACTTTATCGTTTTAAATAGGGGGGGGGGACGGCACTTTTCATTTTTTAGTTGGGTCAGGTTATTGATACTTAGGCACCAACTAAAAAGGAGTAAAAAATGACAATTAATAATATTAAAGCAAATAAGATTAAAGAGTTAGTCATAAATTGGCATATAACGGAAGCTTGTAATTATAAATGCAATTATTGTTTTGCTAAGTGGGGAAAACCAAATGAGTTGCATCGTTCGCTTAGTGCTGTTGATAAATTACTCAGTAACTTATCAGAATATTTTATAAGGAGTGATTCTTCTTTAAAGGCAAAGCTAAAATATGATGAAGTGCGAATTAATATTGCTGGAGGAGAACCGATGATGTTAGGTGATACATTTTTAAATATTTTACGATTAGCAAAAAAGAAAGGATTCAAAACATCGGTCATTACTAATGGTCATTATTTGTTAAATAATAAAATTAATCTTCCTGAGAATATATTAGATATGGTCGGAATAAGTTTCGACAGTCAAAACTACGCAACAAGGCAATTGATTGGTAGAGCTGATAGAAAAGGAAATTCATTAGGTGCTGATGATTTAAAAGTTGTTTTAATGGAGCTAACTCGGACACAAAAAGGTATTAAAACTAAAATTAATACAGTGGTAAATATACATAATTGGCAAGAAAATTTTACTGAATTAATTTCTGAAATAAAACCCGATAAGTGGAAAGTGTTACATGTTATGCCCTATGGCTCTGATGAACTTCTTATTTCAGATGAGCAATTTAATTCTTTTATTGAAAAGCATCGTAATGAAAGTTTATCTATTTATGCAGAGTCAAACCTAGCAATGACCGAGTCCTATTTAATGATAGATCCCAAAGGTTGTTTTTATCAAAACGTTTCTAATATTTCTGGTTATAAATACAGTGAAGCTATAAATGATGTAGGGGTTGAAGTTGCTTTAAAACAAGTCAATTTTAATCAAGCCGTTTTTAGTGCTCGTTACTTTCCAATTGAAGCAAGCTTATGCGAAATTTAGGAGAGTATAAATGAAAAGTGATACATGTTTTGGAAAAAAATCTGGGCAACATTTAAATCAATATTATGATGAGTATGAAGCCATTGATGCCGCTAATTATTCAAGGGAGCAATACAATAATTATTTGATTCCTTATCAATGTGCTAAATGTAGTTTTTGGCATTTATCACCTAAAGCAAGAATAACACCCAGTAAAAAGTGCAATAAATGCACTGCTGGAGATGGGACTTTCAAAGATACTTATAGAGTAAAAAAAGAAGCGTATGTTAGGGCTAATATTATTTATAACGAGCATGGAATTGACCTGCAAGTTTATGAATGTAGTTTTGGTAATGGCTGGCATTTAACTAAACGTTTTTAATGCACTTATGTAATTTATTTGGTTATTTAAGACGCATATAGCCAATGATTAAAATGGAATATTATATTATGAATAAATTGAATTTCGCAGTACTTGTCGATGGTGAGAATGCTTCTCATAATGATTATGCTTTAATTTTAGAAGAGGTAGAGAAATATGGATTAGTTGCTATTAAGTGGGTCTATGCTGACTGGACGTCCCCCCAACAAAGTGGTTGGATGAATATCCTTCGTAATACTGCTTCAAGTCCTAAGCAACAGTTTCATTATGGCAAAGATGCAGCTGATCACGCACTCGTTATGGATGCTATAGAATTAATTAATAAAAATTCTAGAATTAATGCTGTTTGTATAGTCTCTAGTGATGGTGGTTTTTATAGTCTAGCGCAGCGAATTCGTGAGCATGGACTTCATGTCATGGCGATAGGACAAGAAAAAACACCTGAACGGTTTCGAAAGGCTTGCCATAATTTTGTGTATACAACAAATCTCTTAGCTCCTGAAGAAGTGCTTGAAAAAGAAGATGATATCGATTCGTTGTTAATTGCTGCATATAAAAAATGTGCACAAGTAAATGAACCGGTGTACTTAGGTGATATGGGAACAATGCTTAAAATACTCGATTCATCATTTGATCCTCGAACTTATCAATGCACTAGTTTAAAAAAATTAATCAAAGATAAGGATGATATTTTTAATATTGTTGATGAACAAATTGACCGATGTTTTATCGAGTTGAAAAAGAAAGATCTAACTTCAGGGTATAAACTGCTACAAGGAAAAGTTCGTAAGTGGGAACGTTTAAAGCAATTTGGCTTTATTGATACTGCAAAAGGAAGTTTCCATTTTAATTCTAATGAACTGCAAATGAATGAAAAGGATATTGCTGTTGGGCTTATTGTTAATTTTAAAGCCGTTGTTGAACAAGGGACTAATAAAAAATCAAATAATAAGTGCCCATCAGCATTTGATATTTCTCTATAAGATGCCAACCCCTCCTGCTTTTATGCATATTTGTTATGGAATCAGTGGGAGCATAACAATGAAGTACGAAATTCTATGCTTATGGTGATTATTTAATTAAATCAGTATTTTGGGATTGTCTTCGTTTTGATTTCATTTATAGGTGTTTTATAACACTATAAGATAAGGGCTTGTGAGGAATCTTTATCTTCGTTTTTATTTAACGAATACAATAATTTGTAAGAAAGTCTTATAAAGCTTTATTCTCAATCAGTATCATGGTTTCAGAAACTGAAAAATAGACGTTGAAACTAACACTCAAAATTTTAAAGAAGAGCTTGAGCATTTAACATCTGGCGTTAGTAATGATGGTGCGCCAGATGATTTAGATTTTTAGCTCAAGCTCCCTTTTGTTTATAGTCGGCTATAGATTAAATCCATCATATTAGTAGCAGTATTGCGAACGTCTTCGATACTCATTTCCATTAATACGTGCATTGGTGGGTTGAAAGTTGTTCTGAATGAGTGTATTTCTTGCGCGACTGCTTCTGAAATTACGTTATTGTCTTTCAGTGTATCAATGCACACAGAAAAGTCCGTTCTCAGAGTTGCTCCATTGGCTCTAAGCTGGTCTTTATATCTATGACGAAGTTCTGTTTCCAAGAATGGTCTTAGCTTGAGAATCTTGTTGTCATTGACTTCATTGTTAACAAACGCTGTAATTTCGTTGTAAGCGTCGTCATGCTCTGTAGCTGTCATCTCTGCTTCTGTGGTGCGCGCAAAGTCCGAACCGTTCGCCACTTTTACTATTTTTAGCGCACTTGTATTTGCGAACTTCTTAATAGCAGTAGCAGCCATTCCACGGTAGTGGGTTGTTATGAAAAGTTGTTTTATTGATGGTGAAATCTCATAAAGTTTATTCAAAATGCTAGAGATTCGTTCATTGTCAAAGCTAGTAACAGGGTCATCCATTACCAGTATAGCTTTGGCTTTGTCTTCATCCGGCAGCTTGTTAATTTTAGCTAGGTAGATGCATAGCGCCAAAGCGCGTCTATCAGACTCACTGAATAAGCAGTTCATTTTGTTTCTTGGAACCGGTGTACCGTTGAAACTGACCTCTAAGTCATAGACAATTTTTCGGCCGTTATTATTTTGCTTTCTGCTAATGTTGAAATTTCTAGAGCCAAGATTTTGGAATAGCAGGTTAATCTCATCAAAGTAGATATCTAGAAATGCTTCTTGAGAATCTTCTAATACTGTCTTGTTGTTATCGTAGGTCTCTTGGTCTTGCTCAACTTGAGTGCTTAGTTGTCGATATGTCGCACATTTTTCTTCTAGGGTATGACGTAGCTTTTTACTCTCAAGTGCTTTCTGATTTACGTTCTCTGTTGCTTTGTCAGTAGTTAAAGCATCCGAATCGAGGCCACCTTTAAATTCAGTAAGCTTTTCATTTACCGAGTTGATAACGACCTTATAGGCTTCTTTAGCTTCATTAAACGAGTCAATAGCCAACTGTAGAGGAGAGAAGTCAATTGCTTCAATAGAATTGTATGCTGTTTCGATTTTTACATTTAGAAGCTCTAGAACTTGAGGTTTCAACTCTTCATGCTTTTCGTTCAGTTTTTCAATGGCCGACTTAACCACCTCATGCGTATCATCAATAAGTTGCTTATTATCAGCAGTTTGCTCAACAACAACCTGCTCTAGATATAGCTCAAGCACTCTCTTGTTTTCTTCATGGAGCTGGTTGATAGCTTGTTCATCAATAGAAATCAATTGCTTCGTAAGCAGTTGTGTAGCACCCGCTTTAGTTTCTTTAATGAAGTTGGCGAAAGCTTCATTGAATGCAACTTTGTAGCTATTAATTAGCTCTAGGGAATCTCCCTCAAACTCTTGACCACAGAATGGACAGTCATCTTCTAAATGAGCTAAGCCGTTAGAGACCCATCCTTTAAAGCCGTTTTGCTCTTTCAGACGTGCCATGTGCTCTTGTACCAGAGCCTGCGCATCGGTGTGAGCTTCTTCCATGCTAGTTTCTAAGCACTCATTAATTTCATTACTTGTATCTGTGATATCAAAAGAAGTAGAAATTTCTTTTAAGTTGCATCGAGCTTTAGATTGAGTGACGTTGCCAATTTGCACGGTTAACGAATCTTGCTCAGCGATAGATTCTGCAATCGCTGTATTCAACTCATCGATAGACTCTGTTGGAAGGTCAGAAACAACATATGTAGCTACGTCGTTAACCCCACTCGCCTCTAGCTCGGTTTTGGCGCTCTTAAGGTTTGCTTTAGTAATAGTTAGAGTTTCTTTTTCAGTTTTAAGGGTCTCAAAAAGCTCAGTGTTGTCTTCGCCTAGAATAAAGTTTGAAATGTTCTCTGAGTTTTCTCGATTGTTGACAGTGCCACTCATTACATTTCGATGAATGAAGTTGTGGTCAAAGATATGTAGCTCACAATCGGCGGGTAATGCAGTCGCCCAAGTTTCGTTTGAAAAAACACAGGTTGGTGCATTAGCGAATTGAAACTCGACTTTCATAGGGTTAGCCGCTGTACCTTGTCTTGGTATCGCCTTGCGGTCTTTGATTAATTCAGGGTTATTAGACGCAGAGAATAGAAAATGTCACACAGCGTACTTTTACCGTTACGGTTTTCACCATAGATTATATTCACGTCAGAAAATTGCGTGTCACCAGCTCTTGCGCTGTGATAGCTACCGATACCTTCAATTTTTTGTATTCTTCTTAGCATTATGAACCCTATTTAATCGATGATGATTCATGTTACCACAGGCACAGATATGGAATGCGGTGGTTGGTCAATAATAAACGATAAAACAATAACAATCAGTAGGTTGGCTAATTGAAATGAAGCTATAGACAGTTTGGGCATAACGCCACTGTATTTTCAATACAATCAAGTCCACCAGCAGAAAGCATCTTTATATGATGTACTTTAAGGTAAGGGCTGTTGTCTCGCTTACGCGCAAATGGTGCTTTGGCCTTGCAGTTTTCACATACACCTAGTGCTCTGTATAGAGTTTTAGCTACCACGTCGGGATTGCGTCGGTAGAGCTTGGTTCGTGCCTCAATTAAAATAGGTTCTTTAGGTGCAGATTCTAATCTTAATCTTCTGTTTTCTGAACTGTCATTACTTGCAATTTGAACCGTTTTTTCTAAGTCGCTTTGTACCCCCAAGCGCCTTAGTTAATCAATTTCACGCACGTTCAATTCGCGGGGATGTTTAATTATATTTGCTGTTTTTCAATGAGTGATTCTATTCAAGTGTGGTGGGCAACTAATTTTCGCCACTTAGTTAGAGAATAATCACAAACATCATTTTTTAGAAAACAGGCTAGTTATGTAAAAAGGTAAAAAGGTAAAAAGGTAAAAAGGTAAAAAGGTAAAAAGGTAAAAAGGTAAAAAGCTAAAATGAAAGACTCTGTGAAGTTTTTATAATGCCCAAACAAAAAAACGCAGCGTAAGCTGCGTTTTAAGAGGGTTCTTTAATAAAGTAGGTTAATTTTAGTTAATTTCTTCTTCTACTTCATCCGTACTTTCAGGTTCAATCAGTTCAGGCTTTTCATGTAAATCTGCTTTTAATTGACCTTTACGGTGTTTTAACACGGTATCTAATTTTTTAGCGGCACTTGTAATAGCAGGGTACATAACTGGGTCATTACCTTTAGCAGCAAGGCTAGTTCCTTCATAATTGGTGCGAATTTCAACATTAAACTCACCATGCTCTTTGGAAATGATAATATCGAGCGAGATAAGCGAGGGAAAGTGAGTAGATACTTTAGCGAATTTTTCTTCTAAGTGCTCTTTAATGCTATCAGTAATATCAACATGGTGACCGGAAGTATTTATTTTCATAGATTGCCCTTAATAGGTTTAACGTACACTACCCCTGTATACTTGCATAAATAAAATCTCTATACAAATACAAACATATATAATTAGAAATCAAATAAATAGATTGTCTTATCCTACTCTACGTCCACACTATTAACATAGTGCCCATAGTATTAATTAAAAAATAAGAGAGCCAATAGGACCTAAAAATATCTCAATTGGTAAAATCAACATGATCTCTTTTCTCAAAAGCAAGCTTCACATTGGTAAATTAACTTGGTCACTATCTTTATGATTTGTAAGTCGTGATATGCTCGACATCCACTTAGATTATTTCGAGAGCATAGTTCAATGCCAGTCTTATAATGGTTAATGGATTCAGATGGGTATCTGAAGTTTCTAAACAGGTATTAGGGGAAAAGTGAGTTACTCAATAAGCTGTTAAAGTTTGCCTTCGTTTTAATTCCATCAAATTCATTACCTTAGCTCTTAGTGTTTTTTAAAAGCCGCCTTTAAATTTTTTACTATGCCAATACACTACCTCATGTGAAAGGTAATAATGGGTATTCTTCAACATTGCGATGACAAAACTTAAACCGTTAATATTAGGTTAGTATTATTAATTTCTATTAAACATGATGCTAAATAAAAATATTAGAAGCGATTAGCCAGAAAATTATTACCATTTTACTTTTTACTTTTTACTTTTTTTAGGGATTATTGGCGGCTTGTGACAACAAACTTCTTTGTGATCTTTTTGCTCCATAATATTTTGATCAACAAATTTATAGTAACTTTCCTTTGTTCGATTCCACCAATTTTTTGTTACACTGATATCATGTACAGATAGTATATTCTCAATTGTGATTAAATTAATATGGGTGGCGTCATAACTGATATCTAATTTATTTGAGAGTAAATCTATACTTATCCTATCTACCCCAAAAGTCTTGTTGATTTCAGCATAAATAAAAGAATAATTTTGTTCATTAACCCCTGTTAATTGTAATTTTCGGTTGACGATATTTTCTTCATTAACACCAACTCTGTGATTGAAGTTATTCATATTTTAACTCCTAAATTTAATGATGATGTGAAAATTTCCAACATATTAGGACTAAATGAAAAGCTAATAATAATTTAAGTTATATTGATTATTTGTACGCTAGCTTATTAACAAACTAAATCATCTGCTCTATATTTTCATCGTTTATTGAAAGGGTCTGAGAACGTATCAGCGATGTCTCTTATGATAGTTATATCGTGACTCTCTATCGCTGTTTATTCTTATCTTTCTATTGTATTTATATTGCTCAATAAAAATAACCCTTACCCTAGGGGGATGGTCAAGAAAGTTTCAATAAAAAAATAAATTTTGAATATGACTCTTTTGTCATTTTAATGACCTAAAAGCGTCAGCTAAGTATTGTTATTCTGGAAGGGAATTAAAGAGAGATACAATCAAACATACCATTATATTTTAAGGATATACCATGAAAGCTATTATTACTGCATTATTACTAACGTCAAGCCTATCTCTAATAAGTACACAAGCATTGGCTCATACACAATTTAATAACAGTCATTATTCAACTCGTAACAATGATAGACAGATAATTACTCCTTTTGTGAGCAGTAAGTCAGAAGCTTATGAAAATGGTTACAATAAGCTACAAGTATTAATAAAAAAATCTAGTGTTGAATTAGGTCAAGAATTAAAAGTATGGAATGCTTTACAATCAAGTATTCATTTAGATAACTCTTATGTTTCGGTAGATGAATCGATGAATAAAAATGGCCAAATTGTTTATCAGGGAGTTGTTAACACTAAATTCCACTACCAAGAAAAAGATTAATAAATTGATAAATTAGAGAGTATTTATTGAAGTACTCTCTTTGTTACTCAATTAATAACTCATTTTTAGTTATTACATTTTTAACGTGAATCTAAAATACTTCATTGAGAACAATAATACTGACTAGCCCTTCATTTTCTGTCTTTGTGTAAGTAACCCTCATTATTTTTTGCCATTTTATATGACAGAAGAATGCGTTATATGAATATATCCGTTTGTATCTGTTCATATAGAACATTTCTACTATAAAAATTTAAATATTCACTTTTTCTACTGAGTATATGAATAACACTAATAAAGTGTAGTTTTTCTGTTTATTTTTATATCTTCGCCTCAATAAAGTGAAAATGACAACATTGTCATTTTGCTGTCACTTTATAGAAGGGAAACACTCTTTAATATTAGTAAAACATAATGCTATTGAATAAATGTGTCGGTGATCAATAGTAGTGTTTAGCTTCTAAACTTTTAACTCGTTGGACAAAGGGGCTAAGCTAATAACAAAGATAGTATGACGGTAGTTATTGACAATAAATTTGAGAGCTTCGGTACTATTGAAGTTACTTTAAATGGCATTGCTCGTTCAAGACCTATACTCATTATGATAGTGCTATTGTATTGAATACATGCGGTACTAAAATAAGGAGCCTAATTGTGAGTTTAATAAAACTTGAATCTGTCAAATAATAATAAGGCATTTTCTTGTTTATGATCAGGACAATCAGAATCAGCTCTGAAAAGGAAACTTTTCATAATAAATATATTATAAAAGAGCCCATAAAAATAATGTATGAAAGGAATGATTGAATGAAGATATTAATTGTCGAAGACGAATCTAAAACAGGCAAATATCTACAGCAAGGATTAACAGAATCAGGGTTTGTAACAAACTTAGCAAAAAATGGAATTGATGGTTTATTTTACGCTTCAACTGAATCTTATGACTTAATCATACTTGATGTCATGCTTCCGGATATTTCTGGTTGGGACATTCTTGGAAAGCTTCGAAATAAAGGTATTGAAACACCTGTTATATTTTTAACTGCACGCGATAAGGTTGAAGACAGGGTTCGAGGTTTAGAGCTTGGCGCTGATGACTATTTAGTAAAGCCTTTTTCTTTTTCAGAACTGCTTGCACGTATACGGATCATTTTAAAAAGAGGCAATAATAGTAAAGATGTAAATATATTAACGATTGCAGATTTAGATTTAGATCTATTACGTCGCCGAGTCCAACGAGCAGGTAATAACATTGCATTAACAGCGAAAGAGTTTGTTTTATTAGAGTTATTTATGCGCCATCAAGGAGAAGTATTATCTCGAGCGTTGATCGCCTCAGAGGTCTGGGATATGAACTTTGACAGTGATACAAATGTTATTGATGTTTCAATTCGTCGTTTACGTAATAAAATAGATGCACCCTATGAAACTAAGCTATTACAAACTATTCGTGGAATGGGGTATGTCCTAGAGACACAAGAAAGGATTTAATCAATGTTAAAGCATTCTCTAACTTTACGTATTAGCTTTTTTTTTAGCCTTGCCATTATTATTGTATTAACGGGTATTGCATTCTTGATCAACAACGCTATTGAAGACCATTTTGTTGAGCAGGATAAGTTAGTACTTGAGGATAAAATTAGCACTTTAAAAGAATTATATAATGAAACTGCTGAAGATAATCTTTTTAGTATTATAGATAGTATGCAACGTCATGCAGGGCTTGTTATTTTAATCAAAAATGAAATGCAAACCTTATATAGTAGTGAAGGAGTGAATTTTGTTCAAAGTAATTTAGGTTTAAAAATTAATATCCAAAATAAACAAGCGACTACTTGGGAGGATGGTGGAAATCATTATCTAAGTGTAAATTTCATATTAGAAAAGTCAGGTGAGTTTAATAGAATGTTAATTGGAACATTAGCGATTAATATTAATCATCATCAACAATTTCTGGGAGTTTTTAATAATATATTAATTAAATTCACTATTTTTGCTGGGGTAGTGAGTGCATTACTAGGGTGGTTAATTACTCGCCAAGGCTTATTACCGCTTATTAGATTAAGTGAACAAGCATCGATTATTTCAATGAAAGATCTTAGTCGACGTATGCCAACTAAGCAGTTACCAATTGAAATTCAATCATTATCATATACATTAAATAATATGCTTGAGCGGCTAGAAGTTGCGATTGAAAGGCTATCAAATTTCTCATCTGATATTGCACATGAGTTACGATCACCTGTAAATAATTTAATGACACAAACACAAGTTTGTTTAAGTAAAAATAGAACGAGTAAGGAATATGTAGATATATTAGCATCGAATTCTGAAGAGTATGAACGCTTATCTAGAATGATAACGGATATGCTATTTTTAGCTAAATCAGATAATCATCATTTAATGCTAACCAAAAAAGAGCTTAAAATTGAACAGGAAGTTCAGGATCTTTTTGATTTTTATGAGGCGCTTGCAGAAGATAAAAATATAACTCTAGTAATTAGTGGCTCTGCCAAAATAATTGCCGACCAATTAATGCTGCGTCGTGCATTTAGCAACATACTTTCTAATGCAATTCGACATAGCTATGAGAATAGTAAAATACATGTAAGCATCTTTGACTTACCTAATTCAATCTCGATTGATTTTGAAAACCAAGGTAATACCATTGATAAAAAAGATTTAATCCATTTATTTGAGCGCTTTTATCGGGTTGATAAATCTCGTACTCATGGGAAACATGAAGGTGTAGGTTTAGGGTTAGCAATTACTCGCTCTATTATTGATGCTCATAACGCTACATTATCAGTATGCTCTGAAAATAAACTAACGACATTTTCAATTAAATTTATTAAAGATAAGTTAATTTTAAAATGAAATTATTACATTATGTTAATCAATAATATAAGTCGTATGTTCATCTTAAAATGCGTGTGATTTACAAATAAGATAGGAATTATGAGGCCCAAAATGAAAAAAATCAGAAAAATATTATTAATCGTTTCTTTTTTTAGCACTGCAGCAGTAGCTACAGAGTTAACCGTATATAAATCTCCTTTTTGTGGTTGCTGTACTGCTTGGGCGGAACAAATGAAAGACGCTGGTTTTAAAATAATTATTGTTGAGCAAAATAATAACAATGAAATAAATAAAAAGCTTGGAGTTACACCTGAGCTTGTATCTTGCCATACCGCTGTTATTGAAGGTTATACAATTGAAGGACATGTACCCGTTCAAGATATTAAACGACTATTGCGAGATAAGCCTTCTGTTGCTGGGCTTGCTGTTCCTGGAATGCCTGCGTCTTCTCCTGGTATGGATGTACCTGGTAATACGGACTCATATCAGGTGATTGCATTTAATATGGATGGTAAAAATCAAGTTTATAGTCAATATCATATCAATTAGTACCGATTAAAGAGGGCTGTTTTTATGGTATTTAGTAATAAACCTTGAGCCTTAATACAAGTTCTATTTTCAGCTCTCTCAGATAAGCCCTCCCATTAAAAAATTATTTAAAGGTTGATATAAAAACGCCCTCACCATTGGATTACTAATTGAAGATGTATTTTTTTAATTAGTATATCTCACCTCTTGATTACAACTTTGTCATGTTAACGTCATGTTCAAGACATGTTGCTTCTCTATATTTACTCTATATTTATTATACATACAAAGGAGTAAGGAAATGGGGTATAAAAAATCATTACAACATGTTTCCACGCCACGAAGACGATTTGTTCAAGGATTAATTGCAGGTGGTGTACTTGCTGCTTTCCCTAGTATATTAAATGCTACATCATCTCTAACATCAGGAACAATAACAGGCACTGTGCCCGAACTTAGCGGTAAAGTCATTGATCTGGTTATAGATGAATCGCCGGTTAACTTTACTGGCGTAGTACGTATGGCGACAACTATCAATGGGTCTATTCCCGGCCCTACCTTGCGCCTCAGAGAAGGTGATGACGTTACTATTAGAGTAACAAATAAGTTATCAGTACCGAGTTCAATTCATTGGCATGGCATTATTTTACCGTATCAAATGGATGGCGTACCAGGTATCAGCTTTAAAGGCATTATGCCGGGCGAAACCTTTGTTTATAAATTTAAACTACAACAAAGCGGTACATATTGGTATCACTCACATAGTGACTTTCAAGAAATGACAGGTATGTACGGTGCCTTAATTATTGAGCCGCGAGAAAACGATATTATTAGTGCAGATAACGAGCATGTTATTCAATTATCTGATTGGACTGATGATGACCCAATGGCGCTGTTCCGTAAATTAAAAGTACAGAGTGATGTATTTAACTTCAATCAACCCACTGTTCCAGAGTTTTTCGATGACGTTTCAAGCAGCAGTATTTCAAATGCTCTACAGCGCCGAAAAATGTGGAATCAGATGCGAATGAACCCTACAGATTTAGCTGATTTATCTGCATCAGCAATGACTTTTTTAATGAACGGTAGTACTCCAATGGCAAACTGGCGTGGATTATTTAAAGTCGGTGAAAAGCTTAGGTTAAGGTTTATTAATGGCTCTAGTAATAGCTTTTTTGACGTGCGTATCCCCGAGCTAAAGCTCACGGTTGTACAAGCAGATGGGCAAAACGTTGAACCAGTGACAGTTGATGAATTTAGATTCGGCCCTGGTGAAACCTACGACGTAATTGTTGAGCCTAAAAATGATGCCTATACGATTTTTGCTCAAAGTATGGATCGCTCTGGTTACGCAAAAGGGACTTTATCAACCTCGCCTAATATTGATGCGCCAGTACCTGCACTTGACCCTGTTGAATGGTTAACGATGACCGATATGATGGGCAATATGACCCACGGCGGTGAGCATTCTGCAATGGCTGGTATGGCAGACATGTCAGGTATGAACTCTAAAGAAATGGATCATAGCGCTATGGGGCACGGTGCAATGGCGATGGATCATAGCAAACATGGAATGTCTGAAAACCCATTGGCGGTTGCCAGCTCTAAAGTGCGTCATGCAAAAACGGAGTATGGAGCTTCAGTTGATATGCGCGTTGATATGCCTAGAACAAATCTTGATGATCCCGGTATTGGTTTACGTAAAAATGGTCGCCATGTTTTAACACTTGCAGATTTACACTCACTTGAGGGTATCGCTAACCAGCAAGAGCCAGAAGCTGAAATTGAGCTGCATTTAACCGGCAACATGGAGCGTTATAGCTGGTCATTTGATGGCTTAGAGTTTGGTAAAAGCTCGCCAGTACACATGAAGCATAACCAACGTTTAAGAGTTATTTTGCAAAACGATACCATGATGACACACCCTATGCATTTGCATGGTATGTGGAGTGATTTAGAAAATGAGCAAGGTGATGTACAAGTTCGACGCCATACGATTCCTGTTCAACCCGCACAAAGAATCAGCTTTTTAACCACCCCTCACGATGTGGGGCGCTGGGCTTGGCATTGCCATTTATTATTCCATATGGATGCGGGTATGTTTAGAGAGGTAGTCGTATCATGAAACAATTAAAACTATCTAAATCATTAAGTTTTTTAATGTTAACTGGAGCTTCATTAATTAGTTTCCCTTTATTAGCGCAAAATGAAATGGCACAAATGAATAGCGCTATGATGCAACCACAAGCAGGAGATGCACCTGAAGATGCAAGAGACCCTCATGCTTACTCTGCGGGAACAACTTTAACAGAAGGCCCATATGCGCTTGAAGGTAACGAGCGATTAACACTCGCTGATGAGCATCTATTTTATGCATTAATAGGGGACCGCTTTGAATACAACGAGCAAGCCAATGCAGGTGTATTTGACTTACAAGCATGGTACGGCACTACCTTTGACCGATTGGTAATTAAAACCGAGGGTGATTTTAGCGAAGGAAGTCTTGAAGAAAACCAAACCGATATTTTATGGGGACACGCCGTATCAGCATATTGGGATACTCAAGCAGGTGTTCGCCTTGATTACAATAAAGAAGGTGAAAATCGTCAATGGTTGGCTTTTGGCTTACAAGGTTTAGCGCCCTACTGGTTTGAACTTGATATGACAGCGTATGTCGGTGAGGGAGGCAATACCGCTCTTACGTTGGAAGCCGAATATGAGCTACTACTCACGCAAAAGCTAATTATACAACCACGTGCTGAAATTACGCTATATGGCAAAGATGATAAACAAAATGATTTAGGAAGCGGTTTATCATCAAGTGCACTTGGCTTTCGGATGCGTTATGAGTTTACTCGTCAATTTGCACCTTATGTAGGTGTTGAATGGACAAATATGTTCGGCAGCACCGCTGACTTTGCCAAAGAAAATGGACAAAGTAGTCACGATACCGCTCTCGTTGTGGGTCTTAAATTTTGGTTTTAATTATTTTTAAATAAGAGGTAAATATGAATTTTTTTAATATTACAGCAGCAACGTTAGGTTTAGCATTAACTTTTTCGGCGTCAGCGCATATATCACTTAAGGAGTCGGTACCTGCACAACAGGCAATGTTAATGCAAAGCCCTGAGCAACTTACATTAACTTTTAGTAGCGATATAAGATTAGCAAAAGTCACTATTAACAACGTAAATAATCAACCGGTTAATTTTGGTTTTGAGCCAAGTTCTACACCTAACAGTAAGTTTATCTGGTCATTACCAAGCTTAGAGCAAGGTAATTATACCGTTAAATGGATAGCTTTAGGTGATGATGGTCATAAGATGTCTGAGACGTTTGGTTTTATGGTACATAAGATGGAACCTAATAAAAAAGGAATGCATGGGCAATCTACAGCACACAGCGCGCACAGTAATTAAGACGTAATATGATGCAATTAAATGAATGGTCAGTGCTTTTGCTTTTGTTAAAACTAGCAAGTTATTTTTCAACCGCAACACTGGCGGGTACTTTATTAATACGCTTTATGAGCGCTAGATGTAATATTGAGCAAAAACAAGCAACCAGCTTTTATCAATATTTAAAGCGCTATCAGATTACGTGTTTGGCAATTGGCAGTATTTCTGTTTTATTGCAAGTACCGATAGAAGCTGGATCAATGGCTGAGTCAGGCTTTGTAGGAATATTTGATCCTTTTATGCTTGAAATGACTTGGGAGTCGGTTATAGGTGAACAGGCAGCCGTTAGAATCCCAGTATTTATTGTTGCTTTAATTGTTACATTTATGTGGAATGTTGAAACTAAAAGTCATTTTTCCAGTTATAGCAACAATCTTATTATGCTAATAACTCTTTGCATTATGGCTTATACATTCACTTTTACAGGACATAGTGCTGGAGAAAATAATTTAATAAAAATCATATTAATTTTTCATCTTCTTGTTGTTGCTAGTTGGGCTGGTTCATTGTTGCCCCTTTATAAAACCTGCACGTTATTGCCTGTTAGAGATGTAAAACGTTTAATGCATTATTTTGGTAAATTAGCTATTGGGATTGTGTTTATATTAATCATTTCAGGCTTAACTTTACTGTGGAAGTATTTACATTCATTTTCAACCTTATTTACTTCAAGCTATGGGCAGTTAATTTTATTAAAGCTACTGCTCGTTAGTCTTATGCTATTGCTTGGCGCATTACATAAGTTCTTGTTAGTTCCTAAAATAACTGAAAAAAAACATGTGGATAAATTGAAGTTATCTATTGGGGTGGAAATATTTATTGTGTTTTTTGTACTTATTATTACCGGCATATTTACAACGTTTGTTGGACCGCCTAATTAATACCAACTCCGATAAATAGCTGATCTATTTTGCTTGTTAAAACAACTCACTTCTTTGTTGTAAATTTGGTAAAAAAGAACAACCATTTACTTCAATTTACGCCTCGAATTGTATTGTTTTTTCTGCGCTAAATTTAGATTTCTGCAATCGTAAAAGGATTATCAAACCTTTTGATTTAGTGATGTCACCGATAACGGCTTTGGGTGATAAATCAGTAGGTATAGCCACTGATTTACACCGTTATTTTGTGAAACTGACAGAAGTCTTGTTAGATAACTACTGGTGATTTATTACTATTGTAATAAATAAAGTGCCATTGAGTCATTAATCTGTTTGTTTTTTAGCGGCTAAAATAGCGTCTACCAATTGGTTTGGAATGTCTGCTTTATCTGTATCATTTGCAAATATGGATTTACTTAATTGGATACGGTACTCATAATTTTTTAAATATACTCTACAAGCCGGGCATTCATTTAAATGATGTATAAAAATGCGTTTTTGGTTATCTTGTAAGTTATCGTCTATATAATCAACGATAAAGGTGTCGAAGCTTTCGCAACTAATCGAATGCTCTTGTGATGGATAACTTGATTTATCTTCTATATTCATAATAGCTCAACGTAATTGATGTTCGATCTTTTTCTTTAATAATAATCTTGCGCGATGTAAACCCGTTTTAACTGAAGGTAAAGAAATATCCAATAATTCAGCTATTTCTTTTGTGCTATAACCTTCTATATCCTTTAATAATAAAAGGTTTTTCGCCATTTGAGGAAGCTGAGTTATTTGGGTTTTAATATATTCTCGTTGGCTATCATCAGCCATTAATTTTTCCAGTGATAATGTGATTTCAGTCTCTGTTTCAATTCGTTTACCATTAGCATCAAAGAAAGAAGCATTATCATCGATCAACTCAACAAGTCTACGTTTGTTTGAACGTATCTTCATTAAGGAAATATTAATGACAATTCGATGCAACCAACTTTTTAAGCTAGAACGTCCTTCAAAGGTTACAATAGCACTAAACACGTGTAAATAAGTATCTTGTACCGCATCCTGAGCATCTGCTTCACTGGTTAGATATCGTTTTGCAATGATTAATAAATAGCCACCGTATTCTCTTACAATAAATTCAAAGCTGTCAACATTGCCTTTTTTTAGTTGAACTATTAATTCATCTTCACTTAAATCCGTATTAATTCTTTTAGACAAATCCATTCGTTTATATAGCCAATTTTAATGATAATAAAAGTTTAAGTTTATTATGGTACACAAAAACTTTAATTATACATTCGATTATTATTGTTAAAATGCTCAACTATCTATTTTTATAATATTAAGTCACAGAATCAATAATTTTTATCCATTAATTAAACTAACTTTTATGGAAAAATCCAGAAACTAAGGTATACAAGAAAGCGCTGTTGGGAGTGTTGTGACTATATAATCGATGAAATTATTAACTTCATGACATTAAGGATAAATATTAAAATTTTAAATTGTTTTTTAAAGAAACTAACAAGAGAGGAAGCTAAGCCTTTATTAAAAAGACTTAGCTGAATAACTTTATTTAATTTTAGCTGAACCTAAAGAAACGCTAAATTGGTCACACCAAATAAAAACTTCGTCAAAGTTATTAACATCAACAGATGCAGGGATTATATAAGCTGATTGTCCATTGTGAGAAATCAACTTTCCTAATAGTGCTTTTGGATCATATTGACCATTTTTACCTAAACCAACTTTAGGATCTGGAGCACCATCAAGCGAAAAATCAGAACCTAAAACGACTGCATAACCTTCAGGTGTTTGCACAAGGCTTACTTGGCCTGTAGTAATATGATCATTAGCGCCACTAAATTCACCGGTTTTTACAGCTGTTGCTGCATTACCCATTAAAGAAAATGTCATTAAAGATAGTGCAACTAAAAAACCTGCGACCGTTTTAATTTTTAATAAAGATTTCATTGATAACTCCAAAATAATAAATAATTAATTAGCAACTAAAGTGTTGTTATGTATTAGATGCCGCTCGTTAAAGTTTGGTTACAATTAATTAGCATTTATTTTTAAATTATTTTTAATCAGATTAAAAAACATGAAAAATTTATTCAATGAAGTGCCAAAGTTGTATTGGTTTTCCTAAAGCGAACACGTTTTTTCATTGACGTATTGCTCGACAGAATCCAATTTTATTAGCCTTAATAATGTTTACTTTTTTAATAGTAGTGCACTTTTAAAAGTTAAATGACCGTATGGTAGCTTAGTTATCTATCAGAATAAGGTAGTCCAGTAATTCAACTCACTGTAAATAGACCAAAAATTATTAATTGTAATGTCTGCTCTATCGGATTTCCTGTCATACTTTTCAGTCTAAAAATATAATTTATTTTTTGGTTGTCATTTTATCGTGAGAGCTGCTCATTTATTGAAATGAATGTTTTCACTCTTTTCAAATCGTATCTGAGCATTTGAAAAGAGTGAAACACGATGTGGTTATTTTAATATTGCTTGAATATCTTGCCAATCAACTATTTTGAAGTTCTGATTTAAAGGTTGGTATTGATCACTTAGATTGTAAAAATCTTGGGCAATGAATACACCTTGTGGATAATCTGAGCCTAAGTTGTATGAGGCAGCGTGAATACCATCAGTATCACTGGTGCCATCGACTCCTTTACTATCATCACCAATAATCGCGAAGTGGCTGATAAATTTTCCTTGGTTATTAAGGTCAAAAGCCGCATAGGTATTATTACCTTGGCTAGAAGCTAATAACAGATTTTGCTTTTCTGTTTGGTAAATAGTTAACCCCTCGATATCGTCCACAAGATGGTCACCATCAACACTAGCAAATAAGGTGGCTTCAGAGCTGCCTTGCTCTGTTGCATCAAACTCCCAAATTGCAACGTCTTCTTCACCAACGTAAAGTTTTTGTGTTCTATCATCGACGACACATCCTTCAGGTTGGCTCGATACCTTTAACGTTCTAACTAAAGTTCCGGTCGCTTTATTGTTATTAACGGTAATTTTCCATTGCTCTATTGCACCATTCTTACTGTTAATAAAGACATACGGGACACCTTCTGGTGATTGCCCCATACATAAACCATAAATGTCTTCCATTGAAGAGGTGATTTCAGGCGCTTCGTTATGACGATTTTTACCGACAACCTCAAGTATGCTCATTAGTTTATTATCTGACGAGTCGTTCTTAGTGGCATAAGGTGTAATGGCATAAAGCGCAATGGTGTTAAGTGTTCGATTAGAGGCCGCAGCGATATCATATAAACGACCATCTTCACCTTTGATATTTTGGCGAACATCAACATTATTGACTTTACTGCCTTTGATATATTGCACTTCTTTACCGTGGAGATCGTAAGCTAATAAACCGCCTTTTTTATTGGTTGCAATGATAAGGCTCTGTTCTGGTTGAGTTTGGTTGTACCACAGTGCTGGATCATCCGCTGCATCCCCGCCTTTATTAACCTGATCGGTTTCACCTGAGGCTTTGACCATTTTTAGATCTGAGGTTTTAAGTTCTGCATTATTGAGCCATTCGGCACTCTGTTCATACTGAGTATGAGCCAACCCAAGCTTAGCTAATGCTTGAAAAGATAATGTCTGATAAATTGGATTATCTAACTCTGTATTACCAATCCAAAGTCCGTTGTTTGATACGGTAACGAGTTTTGCTTCTTCTATACCATCAATATTAAATTGATTAAGAAAAGCTTTACTGCCTCGGTCATAAAGTAAAAAACCTTCTTGTTGATCGGCGACAATAATTAACCCCTTACCGTCCTTTTGGTAAGCAATATCAATGCTTTCTATTTCACGTATGTGTCCAATAGGTTTTGTAACATCGAGTAAGTTACGCTCTTTTACATCTTCAGGATCTGCTCCATATTCCCATATACCGAGATTTTGCTCCGCTAAATAAAGTGTTGAAGTACCGTCATCGACAACACAAGCACTTAATTTACCACCTACTTTAGTTGACCTTACTGGTAGTGGTTGTCCGTCATTCTCTATCGCACTGTGAATGGCTTTACCATCGTATTTTAATTTGAATTGTACCCAGTCACCTTCAGCGGAAAAACCATTGACGTAAACATCACCAGTTGTAATATTTTTGGCTAAACAAACACCTTCAAGCTTTATCGACGCACTGAACTGTCCAATTTTATGCAGAGGCTTATTACTGTTTGAATCAATTTGGTAAAAAGCAAACGCGTTTTCATCCACTAAAGCGACAGCCGCAATATCTATTTTATGACCATCGCTTGCTGTAATGCCATAGCGCACATCAACACCTGCGACATTATTCGAGGTGATATGTTGGACTTGTTTGCCTTGATCATTAAAGACTGCAATACCATCTTCTTCTAATGTACTTATAAGCTACGAGGTCTCGTTATTACTAGACTGCCAATGAGCGCTGTCTGCAATATCGTCATAACTCGTATCCGTTACGGTTGCATAACTCATTGTTGATGCCGTGACTGCAATGGCGATTAAACTCATTTTAAAATAATTCATATATTTCTTATCCTTTAAATAGCGACTTAATAGTTAGGTTCTTTTTTGATTGGAGACTTTAAAAGTATTAGATTACATTTTAGTGACAATTTATTTTTTTTGAACATTACAACACAATTTATGAAAATTTAGAGTTATGTTTATTAAGTCGACATTTTATTTAATGAATAAATCGATCGATAAAATTTCAAACGAATAAGCTAAACTTGAAATAAGTAATACAATGCAACATCCGAGGTTGTTGAAGTTAAATGAACAATTAATGATTTATTGTGATTTGAATAATTAAGTGTGAGTTATATTCAATTAAGTAATGAGGTTGAAAACCGTTATAAAGATTGAATCTTGTCATTCTTTATTAGTAAACCCGCTAAGTATTCGTTGGTTATATAATATCAATCTCACGAATAAAGCTAATAAATTGACGAGTTGCTTTGGTTAAATACCTCCCTTTTCGTACACATAATACAGTCGTGCTTTTTGGAAAGACGCCTTCATTAATGTTAATCACCTTCATACTATGATTTTGAGCTTCCGTGATTAAGGAATAATCCGGCAAAATAGTGGCTCCATTAGTCGATAAAACAAATTGCTTAAGTATTTCGATATTATCTAATTCGAAAGTAATGTTAAATGATAAGCCATTACGAGTGCTTAAGGTATCTAATAAATGCCGGGTATGAAAGCCTTCACACAGCATAGCTAAAGGAAAGGGAGCTAACTCTTCTAGCTCTAATGTGTCACGATCAGCTAGCTTATGATTAGGTGATAATGCGATTTTAAAGCCTGTTTTAAATCGTTTAATAACGTCAACTTCATGAGGGATATCATGTTCTAGTGCGATGCCAAGATCAACCTGATCTGTTGTTAATGATTGATAAACAGTATCAGAGGGATATATTCTTCCATTGAATTTAATGCCTGTATAACGGGTTTGAAATTCAGCAATAGCAGGTAACATCCATGAATCAAGTACTCCTTCTATCGTAGAATAGTTAATTGTACCTGTTAATAAACCATGTATTTCATCAATTTCTACTTGCGCTACTTCCATTTCTCTCATCGTTCTACGCATGTGTTTTTCTATAATGCGTCCTTCTTCTGTCAGCGTCATACCTAACGCTTTACGTTCAAAGAGAGTTGATTTGAAATTGTGCTCTAAGTTTTGAATTTGCCTACTAATCGCTGATGGGCTGACATGCAGATCCTTCGCAGCTTGGCGAACAGAGCCTGTTTCAGCAACGGCTAAAAAATATTTAAATGAAGAAACTTTCAAATCAATGTCCACCTGTTTTTAGATCGATATCCATCATACACACCTGTTGCATTATTGAGAACACTATGTGCTAATAATTAATATATTCGCAACATGGTAAAGCAAGTAGTATAAAAAATGAATGGAATCACCTTCACTCTATTAATCAACCTACCTTAAGAGGTTTAGCAATGAAGACAATAAGAGTACTTATATGGATAATTATGTGCGTATGTTTAATATTAACTTTTATGCCATATTTAGATATTTTTAACGCACCAGTCATGATCGCTGGTTTACCTATGCCATTAGCTCTAACACTTGGCTGCAATCTTATTTTAACGTTATGCGTTATCGCTCTCTACCCACTGTATTTCAAACCTTTTATGAAAGCGTTAAAAAACAAACCAATCAGTGAGGAGAAATATAATGGGTAATGTCATTACTATTTCAATATTAGCCGTATTCATTGGCGTCTTTATTTTTATTTCTTTCCTATCTAAACGTAATGCTAAGCAATCTGAAAATGATGCTGCAGAAGATTTTGTTATTGGCGGTCGTAGTATGGGGACCGTTGTATTATTACTTTCAATGGGGGCAACTTATTTTTCAACGTGGACATTATTAGGCTCTTTTGGTGCTTATTATCGAGAAGGTGTTTGGTTTATTGGGTTTGCCGTGTGGACTATTTTCCATGCTGTTTTTATATGGCTTTTTGGTGCAAGAATTTGGCTAGCAGGAAAACGCTTTGGTTTTATTACGCCAGGGCAAATGGTTGAACATTATTATGAAAGTAAACGCTTACGAACCTTGGTAGCAGTGATTGGTATCTTTGCATTAGTGCCAGTGATGTTAATTCAAGTAAGTGGCGGTGCGCTTGCTTTAGACACGATGACCGACGGTGCTGTGCCTTATGTGGTGGGTGTTGTTATTACTTCAGTTATGGTTGGTGTCATTGTTTTATGGGCCGGCTTTAAAGGCACTGCATGGACAGATACCTTTATGGGTGTTTTCTTTGCCACTATTTTAATTTGTACTGCTATCTATGTTTGTAATTTAGCTGGCGGGTTTAATATGTTTGCAAATGTTGCAGCCTATAAGCCTGAGCTATTAGTGAATAATGGCAAGCCAATGAAGATGGTTGAAATATGGCTTGGTCTTGGTTTTGGTGCTTGGGTTCTACCACATATGTGGCAAAAGTTTTACTCTGCGGCTTCACCTGAAGTATTAGGAAAAGTGGCTGTAATGACACCTTTTTGGAACTCATGGATGATGGCTATCATACCTTTAGTGATAGGTACTGCTGCTGTTATTCCTGGTATTGCACCAGGTGTCAGTAAAGAAACAAGTGACACAATTTTACCGTTGGTTTTTGCCGAACATGCTCCTATCTTAGGTGCTTTTGTGGTGGCAGGTATTTTAGCCGCTGCTATTTCAACGATTAATAGTCAACTTTTATCCTCTGCCAGTATTGTCGCTGAAGATGTTGTTAATAGCTTACGTAGTGAACCACTTTCAAGCACTCAAAGTACCAAGGTGACGCGTATTGTTGTGGCAAGCTTAACGACCTTAATACTTGTATTGGCACTTGCACCTGGTGGCGCTGGTTTATTAGTCCCTATTGCTGCATTAGGCTTTGGTTTAGGTTTACAACTGGTTCCATCTGCTCTTGGTATGTTGCATTTCCGTTTTGTCACTGAAAAAGGCGCTTTCTTTGGTTTGATCGGTGGCGCTGGTTTAATGATTATTATGGCAATATTTAAACCAGATATTCCATTAGGCCCTGGCTTTGCAGGTTTTATGTTTAATATTCTTGTCACTTTATGTGTGAGCCGTTTTACCTCTTCTGTATCGGCTAAGTCACTTGAAAACTATCACGATATGTTTGACGAATATATGCGAAATAACACTTCTTCTGATAAAAAACCGTCTTTAGTAACGACAAAATAAAAGGAAAGTAACCATGAAATCACAATGTAAAGTGGCTGTTGTTCAAGATAGTAGTATTCCCTTTGATGCAATCGCAACGGCAAAAAAAACCTGTAAATTAGCAGAAGAAGCAGCAAATAACGGTGCTGAATTAGTTGTTTTCCCAGAGGCGTTTCTCGGAACTTATCCTAAAGGTTTGAATTTTGATGCGCCTATCGGCAAGCGTTTGCCAGAAGGGCGCGAGGACTTTATGCGTTATTACGATGGCGCTGTGGATATGGATGGCGAGGAGTTACGATCAATAGAAGAATGTGCAACTCAACATAATATATTTATTGTGTTAGGCATTATTGAACGAGGCGGTTCAACGCTCTATTGCACTGTTGTATTTATTGACCCTAAAAAAGGTATCGTAGGCAAACGCAGAAAACTGATGCCGACAGGTTCTGAACGCTTAATATGGGGCTTTGGTGACGGCTCAACTTTAGATGTAGTGGATAGTGAGCTAGGTAAAATAGGTGCAGTTATTTGTTGGGAAAATTATATGCCTGCATTACGCTCTGCTATGTATGCTCAACACGTTGAAATATATTGCACACCAACAGCTGATGACCGAGATACTTGGTTATCAACCATTCAACATATTGCGATGGAAGGACGCTGTTATGTGCTTAGTGCTTGTCAGTACATTACAAGAGATGAGTTTAGCGAAGATTATCGCAGTGTGTTACCTGATAACCCTGATGGTGTAATGATGCGCGGTGGTAGTGCGATCATCGGACCGCTTGGTGAGGTTATCGTTGGACCTGTTTTTAATGAAAAAACGATTGTGTATGCTGAGTTAGATAGAGCAACATTGATTAAAAGTAAAATGGATTTTGATCCTGTTGGCCACTATTCTCGCCCTGATGTATTTTCAATTTCAGTTGATAAAGAAGCGAAAGAAGCGGTTAAATACTGAAGCTTTAAGAAAGTAATATAACAATAAATAGCAACATTTAATATGTGCTAACGAGCTATAAATAATACCTTTTTATATATTACTAAGGTCAAATTTTATTGTTTGTTAGTGCATTTTTTTTGCTGAAATTTAAGAGATGTAATAATAGTAAATTATGTTGTTAATCGATTCAGGCTAGAAGTTATGGTTTACAGGATACGGTAATAAAGTCCTGTTTGAGAGAATTCATTGCAAAGCGTCTTGATAAAAAGCCGATAAACAAGCTTTAACTGGTATAAAGCTCATTTATCGGTAAAAACTTACTGCATTTGTAATTGAAACTGTTCGATAATCTGTTTGTGTTTTTGTGCTAATGCACCTGCTTTAACTGGAGGAATCCGCGTTAAATCTACTTGTTGATTAGTTTTAGAAAACTCACTGGCAAAATGTGCTGCTAATTCATGTTTACGGCTTTGTTGTGACAAGTCTGCAATCTCTGCAATGTCGATAGTCGGATCAAAACGATGAAACCCTTTATAACTGAAATGCTTATCTACTTGTAGATCGCTAAGGCGAACAAACTCGTCCATTAAGGCACGACTTAATGTGTTTAAAGATATCTCTTCAAGCATTAAATAAAGTGTCACATCAGTCATTTCAGATAAAGTACTGCGTTCAGTCTGGTGTATTTTTATATCAACTAACCATAGACCATTCGGACGTTGTTGCACGTCATCAAGGCTTAAGTGGCTATGATCGTAGGTGATTTTTTCAAGTATATTATTAATATTTTCTTGAGTGCTTATTTCTGTTTCATGTTCTGTTGTGCATTCTTGGTTATTGTTAACCTTACTTTCGTAACCTTTACGCTCATTGCCTTTGCTATCGTAGCTTTTGCTATCATAAAACTCGGCCATTAACGGTAAATCAATATGCGTATTAAAAGGCGTTGTTGTGCTGTGGTTAAGTGTTAATTTAAATAACTCACGGACTTCATGCTCACGTGATTTTTTAATGGCTAGAAAAACACTTTGAATAACCTCTGATGTTGGTAATTCTTTTTCTACACGCCATTTACGACCAAATAATAGCTTTTCTTGATTTGGTTTCTGTGATGATTTTTTATGGTAGTTATCATGCCCTACAACGCCGACTTGGATATAAATATCACCTAGATCTTGGGCGGCAAAAACAACGTATCTTGGATCATATTCAATATCGCAAATAATCGCCTCCACACTTTGTAAAGTATGGTGATAAGTTAAGTAATGTTGAGGGATACAGTAATTACCATTACTCAGTAAAACCTTTGGTGCTTCAGGCATTACCTTTTCCCCTAAGCGCAACGGAATTTCTTTTACCATCTGAGAAACCTTATTATATTTATTTAAAATTAATACGTAGTTCAAACCTGTAAGGTTCACTCATCTAGAAAAAAGACCAATCCGATCAACAAATAATTTCATTCTTTGAAAATTTTTTATAAAAAAGCCAACCGTCATTACTTTATCGAACGATACCTTTTGTGCCTCTTTCTTGCTAAAGGCGAACAGGTGAAGAGATGAACAGAATATAAGGAATCAATATTATAAGTTTATTACGATGTTCAATAACCGAAACGGGTTGCTTCAAAACGGTTTAATAACTGATGTATCGTGCGACATAAGAATAAGGTCAAAACAATCGCGACTGCAATACTACTGATACGGTAAAAAGCACTAAATATTAAATCATTATCGGGTGTTAAATATTGTCCGAACAAAATACCTAATGTTGTCATAGCCCCGAAACCAATACTTGAACCTCCACCTTCACGCACATGAAACTGGCTAAATAATAAAAGACTAATCCACAATAAAGGAATAACTAACAACAACATGCTCGACCATTCGTAGAGTAAAAATTGTAATGCTATTCCAACGGAAACTCCAAGTATCGTACCGATGGCCCGTTTCCGCGCATAATCAATTACACCATTCCAATGCATAGGAAAAAGAATCAATATCGTACTGGCTTGTGCTGACATCGAATCCTGTAAATCTAATACCTGAAAAGCAATGAATGACATAGTGGCGATAGTCGCTCCTAACAATGTTTCATGGCGCATTCTATGCGGTGCTTTAACGCCTGGTGTTGGAGGTGTTCTTGGGGCTACATCAGGACAGAGGATCGTCATTAAATAAGCAATAAAGACAGATAATACCGTTGCCCAAAAGTTGCTAAACAGTAAGTCATTTAAATTAGTATTAGGGTAACTCGCATAATGGAGCATGATACTCAGCATGAGTACACCATAGGCGCCAAATAGGAAGAGACTACCTTTTGACATCGCCGCAAAACGATATAAAAACAAACAAAATACAATTGGCAACATCATGCCTGGTGAACCTCCCAGTAAGCTAGTGAGTAACCCAACCTCTAAGATTGCCATTGTTGATGCTGCTATTATTTGTTTCATTGCTTGCATATTCATTACTGGGACAAAGCCAAGTAATAGCATCGGTGTGACGGTAAAAAATACACCATAATGCCAATCGAATATTTTACATAAAGTAAAACCGATTGTTGCACCCGTAGTAATACGAATACATTGACGTAAGTCGTTTGCGGTTAAAGGGCGGTGGTTTGCTAACATGCTTATTACCTTGATTACTTTTAAATACAGATGAACAATATCCATCGTTATTCGTTATAAACGATGGATATTGAGCCTTTGTTTGGAGTCGTTAATATATTTCTCGCTGAAGCGTTTAATATATTTAGCAGGATCGTCTAATATATTTCGCTGAAGCGTTTAATATATATAGTGCAGAAAACTGATGAGCTTAATTTGCGCTACTGCAAATAGATTAAAGAAAATATTATCAGGTAATAGTTGAACAGTGGCTCTCGCGCCAGCCGGTAAGTTATGCATGGCAGCATCGTCTAAAGATAAATGCAGTCTTAATCTTTGCGCATCTCTCACCCATCGAGTTGATTCTTGCGGTTCCGCTAAACGTCCATTTGCATCAAATTGTCCCGCACTAACACCTGCATCTATGTTGCTTACGGTGGCAGAATATAAATCACCAGGCACACCATCAAAGGCAATTAAGGCTGAGGATGTCGCCTTTACATTTCGTAGATTTTTCTCTCTAAAATCAGCAATAATATCGACTTTGTCAGATATCACGGCAAGAAGGGGCTGGCCTACGGTCGCAAAACTACCGACTTCTAACTGTAAGTTGGTGACTATGCCATCTTGGTCTGCGTGTATCTCTGTGTAAGATAAGTTGAGTTTAGCTTGTGCTAGATTATTTTGTGCTCTACGTAATTTAAGGTTTTTCTCACCATAGCTTCCGCGGCTGACTTGAAGTTTTTTTAAACGAGCATTAGCCGATAAAAAATTTGCATTTGCAGTTGCAGCATCACTACTCGCCTGATCTTTTTGTTGTTGCGATATACCATGAGAAGCATAAAGAGAGTCAAGGCGTTTAGCTTCACTACGCTTTTGTTGTGCTGTTGCTTTACTGGCGTTTATATCGGCTTTTGCAGCTAATAAAGACGCATCTAATTCAGCGTTATCTTGCCTTGCTTGTTCTAACGCTAATTGTGCTTCAGATATTGCTAATTGGTAAGGGGCAGGATCGATTGCAAATAACAAGTCACCTTTTTTAACTGGCTGATTATTAGTGACCGCTATTGTTTGGATTTTACCTGATATTTGCGGTGTTACTTTTGTGACAACGCGTGTTGCCATTGCTTGAGGTGTTAACGGGATAATATTGTCAGCAAGTAAAAAGTACCCAAATAATATAACGAATCCAAAGGTAGCGATTCTTACTAGGCGGGTAAATTGTTGATCTGGTGTCATGTTATTTCTCATATAAGGTGTGTTGTTGATATGTCTAATTTTGTTAGTTTTTTATTGGCATTATCACTAATGATGTTCATTACTCGTTCAAGTTCAAAGAGTTCATCCATACTGACGCCTGCCAGCAACTCAATACGTACTTCAATAATACGAGCTTCTATTTTCTTTAATAAATCCTTACCGGTTTTCGTTAACGTAACAATTCTTGCGCGCTTATCTTTACGACAAGCGTGGCGCTCAATCAGTCCTTGTGATTCTAATTGCCCTAAGGTACGCATTAGCGAAGCAACCTCTATTTCTAATGCATTAGCTAAGACCTTTTGACTTACGTTGTCACCCAAACGTAAAAGCTTCCACAGTGCGGTCCAACGCGGATAGGTCAATTCCAATGGACTTAGTTCAACATCGACAACATTACGCCAGATACGATATAAGCGTCCGAAGTCTTCAGCTAGCGATAGTTCCTTTAATTGCTCTATGTCTTTTGGCATTTTTCTTACCTATTGGATTTATTTAATTGAAATTATCAGTTATTACTTAGCGTGCTAAGTATTTTACTTGCTTAGCACGCTAAGTAAATAGGAAATAGAGCATTATTGCTTAAATGGTTTTAATTAATAGGAATAAGCCATTAGTAAATAAGCGATTTGGCTTTCTTATACCAATGGAATTAAATAAGTGATTAGAAATTGCGCAGGAAAAATTAACACTAATAAGGCGTGAGTTGTAGAAGATAGTTGTTCTCACTTCAAAACTCAAAACTCAGAACGCAGTTAGGGGTGATTTTAACCAGCAAGAATGATCACCTTATTAATTCTTTTAGTATTATAAAGGAGGAGGGGAATGAATAGGATATGAAAGATTATTTTGTTCAGTGAAGTTGATTGAGTATTAGAACGATTTATTCAGCGCTTAGTGTGATTAATGAGTTATTCGCGTATTGTCTGAGTTATAAAGGAAGGTGTAGATGCAAATAATGGCAATTAATTCGCATCTACATTTATATTTACATCTACATCGATACTTATATCTACATCTATACCTTTACATCTACTTAAACCAGTACCGTTTTTATTATCGCCTTTCGACCATCTTGTTTTTTGTTAGAGCTTCATTTTAGCTGTTTGTTTTTAAAGGATTAACGCGCAATGAAAGTACTATTTTAATTTAAAGTAACTGACAGAAGTAAGTAGTTCCTTACTGAGATCTGAAAGTGAAGAAGCGGATGCCATCGAGACTTGCGCTCGGTTACTATTTTCTTCGGCTACTTGGTTAACATCATGTACGTTGGTTTGAATTTCATCCAACGTATTGGTTTGCAAAGATGAGACTGCTGACGTTTCTTTAGAAATATCTTTAATCTGTTCAACAGAAACATTAATCTCATCGATTACATGGCCTGTATTCGACACATATTCAACACTTTCTAATGATTTACTGTGGCTGTGATTGATCACCGATACGGCACTTAATGTACTGCGTTTAAGGGTTTCTAATGTTAATTGAATTTCACCTGTCGCATCTTGTGTTCGTTTTGCTAAATTCCTTACTTCATCTGCTACAACGGCAAAACCACGACCTTGTTCGCCAGCGCGAGCAGCTTCAATTGCTGCATTTAGGGCTAGTAAGTTAGTTTGATCGGCAATACTTTTAATCACTTCAACTATATTGGTAATGTTATCGGCTTCGGTATCGAGTTGTTGAATCGCGGTGACTGAGTTCTCAATCTCACCCGCTAATCCTTCAATAGAATGAATCGTCGCGTTAACGATTTCTTTGCCTTTTTGTGCCGACTCAATAGCACCGTCTGATTTTGAAACTGCATTATCTGCATGTTCAGAAAGTTGTGTCGAAACAGCGTATAACTCATCTACTGAGTTTGATAATTTAGCCATTTGTGAGCGTTGAAACTCGGCATCATTAATACGTTGTTTATTATCGCTGAGTAAACCATCGGTTGAAGTATCTAAGTTATTCGCTAATGAAATGAAGGACTTGAAAATGCTTTTTAGATTGTTGGTCATGCTGAAAATGGATCTTTTTATTTCACTAATCTCATCTTTATTCTCACCGACTTCAATGGTTCTGCTTAAGTCTCCTTTTGCTAAAGAAGAGGTCACTGACACAATAGAAGATAAGTCTTTTTTGAGCTTTCTGAGCATTAATACAGAAACAATAATAACAATGATAAAGATACTGATAGCTAAAATAGTTGATTGAACTTCGATTTTATTTTCTTCCGCTATTATTCTTTCTGAGCGTAAAGCGACTAATGTGTCATGCATATCGTTGATGTTATTAATGCTGTCGTTAATAGGTACAAAAGCTTGGGAGACCTCTTTTTCTGCTTTTTTTCGTGCGACAAAAGTCGCTTGGGTTAACCAAACATTAGTGAGTGAAGATAATGCTTTGTTAAGCTGATGCACTTCTTTTATAAGTTGATCTCTGACTTGAATAAGACCTTGATTTTCTTCGAGTTCGAGAGTTGTATTCCATTCACTTTCCAAATTTTCACTGGTTATCGATAAGCTGTTGGCATAATCATCAATAAGTGTTTTTGTTTGATTAGTGGCATCTTCTAAGTCTTGTTGTTCGATTGCTCTCGCTGAAAATAACATGCCTATATCTTCTGATAGTTGGTAAGACTTGTTAATGTTTTTCCATTTATTATTAACGTTTGCATAAAACATACGAATATCTGAGTCTAATGTGACGTTATCTACGATCGTTCGACTATTGGTGACAAGGTTGATGGACATAAATAGCAGGGCACACAGCAGTAGTATGACAAGGCTAGAAATTTTAAATGATAGCGTTAGGTTTCTAAATAAATTCAAACTAAATCCTTATAGTATAAACATTATTGTGGAAAGTGACTTTTCGACTGTAGCATTGCTACCTATAAAGTGTGAGTTCTATTTTGCAAATAGAGAGCAAAAAAATAGCAATTTTATGTATAAAGCTCGTACAAACCGTTCAATAAAGATCCATTAATTGGTTTAGTAATGAGCAGGTGAACAAAATGCTATATCACTGTTTTATAATATTTTGTTTTTCGAATATTTTATTTTGTAGAATACAAGCGTTGAATATTTTAAGTGTCATTTTTAACCGTGTGCGACGGTTCTTTATTCACTTATGAATTATGTTGAGACAAAGCTTAAATTAGTGAGGCAATTTGAAGTAAGTGAAGGCACATGCGCCTTCACTATATCGGCTTTAAAGACAGGAACTTAACTACTTTATTTAACTGTTTTTGATTAAACCTAAATTGATAGCGTGAAATCGTAAATGCGATTCAATAAAACTGCTGATGAAGTAATAACTGTGGTCATATCCTTCACGCATATTAAGTTGAAATATATTTAGCTTAGAATCGGCTATTGCCGTTAAGCTTTCTGGCTTTAACTGGTCTTGTAGAAACGAATCATTACTACCTTGATCAATTAAAATAGGTTGATGCTTTTTGTGATTAGCTAATAACTCACTGCTGTCATAAGCTTTCCACTCTTCAATATTATCGCCTAAATAAGCGCTAAATGCCTTTTGGCCCCATGCACAATTGATCGGGTTACAAATTAGACTGAATGCACTCATTGATTGGTATAAATCAGGGTTACGTAAACCAATAGTTAATGCGCCATGACCGCCCATCGAATGCCCACTAATAACGCGTTCTTTAGTGACAGGGAAGTTAGCTTCTATCAATTGTGGTAATTCATTCACAATGTAGTCGTACATTTGGTAATGTTTATTCCACGGAGCTTGCGTTGCATTAACATAAAAACCAGCCCCTAATCCTAGGTCATAAGCTTTGTTGTTATCGTCGGCAACACTCTCACCTCGTGGGCTAGTGTCTGGTGCCACAATCGCAATACCTAACTCTGCTGCTAGTTTTTGTGCGCCAGCTTTTTGCATAAAGTTTTCATCGCTACAGGTTAAGCCTGATAACCAGTACATTACTGGAACAGGTGTATTACTGCTTGCTTGTGGAGGCAGGTAGATAGCAAAGCGCATTTCACAATTAAGCACACTTGATGAGTGAGTATATTGTTTATGCCAACCTTCAAATAGTTTATTACTGCTGATATTTTCAAGGATCATCATGTTGTCCATATAGAAGTTGTTCAGTTTGAATGTAAGCCATTCAGGTGGAGTTATTACTCGTATTGAAAATGGCTCAATTTGAAAGCAGTCAGATTAAGTTTCTACGCCTAATCTGACTAAGCAGGTCAGTCTATTTATGGTCGAAGTGAATAACACTACGAATACTTTCACCGCTATGCATTAAATCGAATGATTTATTGATATCTTCAAGTGGCATAGTATGAGTAATAAAATCACTTAATTTGAATTCACCCGCTAAGTATTGTTCAACAATCGCAGGTAACTGTGAGCGACCTTTAACACCACCAAATGCCGTTCCACGCCAAACACGCCCAGTCACTAGTTGGAATGGACGGGTCGAGATTTCTTTACCTGCACCAGCAACACCAACAATCACTGATTCGCCCCAACCTTTATGACAACATTCAAGTGCACTTCGCATCACATCAACATTACCGATACATTCAAACGAGTATTCAACACCGCCATCAGTCATTTCAACAATCACATCTTGGATTGGCTTATCGTGGTCTTTTGGATTAATACAATCCGTTGCACCCAGTTGTTTTGCTAGTTCAAACTTACTTTCATTGATATCGATACCAATAATCTTATTGGCGCCAGCCATTTTTGCACCGATAATCGCTGACAAGCCAATGCCGCCTAATCCGAAGATCGCAACGTTATCGCCTTTCTCAACTTTAGCTGTATTTAATACCGCGCCCATACCGGTTGTAACACCACAACCTAATAAACACACTTCTTCAAGCGGTGCATCTTTATTAACTTTCGCTAATGATATTTCTGGTAACACAGTATATTCAGAGAACGTAGAACAACCCATGTAATGGAAGATTGGTTGACCGTCTTTGTAGAAACGACTAGTACCGTCTGGCATTACGCCACGGCCTTGCGTTTCACGTACTGCGCTACATAAGTTAGTTTTACCTGAGGTACAGAACTTACAGACACCACATTCAGCAGTGTAAAGCGGAATAACATGGTCGCCAACGCTCACACTAGTGACACCTTCGCCGATTTGCTCAACGATACCGCCACCTTCATGACCTAAAATAACTGGGAATAAACCTTCAGGATCTTGACCTGATAACGTAAATGCATCCGTATGGCAGACACCAGAGGCAATCACTTTAACTAATACTTCGCCTTTTCTAGGTAGCATTACATCAACTTCTTCAACCACTAATGGTTGATTTGGACCCCACGCTACAGCCGCTTTTGATTTAATAAATTTATCCGTCATATCTACTCCAATTATGTGTGTATGGCATTTTTATGTATCTATTATATTTGTTTCTACAATAATGATAATCTACCTAAAATGAAAATTACTTTTACCAGGTGGTAACAATGAAGTGGCTGGGCATCAACGAATTTGTAGCAGTAGCTGAAAATCAAAGCTTCTCATTAGCCGCTAAAAATCTCAAAATTTCTACTGCACAAGTGAGTCGTCAAATCAGTGCACTGGAAAAGCGACTACAGGTAAAGTTATTTTACCGTACCACACGCAAAGTATCGCTAACACAGGAAGCGCAGTTGTTTTATCAACATTGCCGTCATTTGTTAGATGGGCTAGATACCGCTGAACAAGCCATCACCAACCTACAGAGTAAACCGCAAGGTAAAATAAAGCTAACTGCACCTGTTACTTATGGAGAGCAGAAAATCTTACCGTTAATCAATGATTTTGTTGCTTTGAACAGTGATATTGAAGTAACAACTGAGCTAACCAATAACCGAGTCGATTTAATTGATGGCGGTTTTGATGTCGCTATTCGCCTAGGGCAGTTGCAAGATTCAAGTTTGATTGCTAAAAAGCTCAGCCAACGTTCTAACTTTGTTTGTGTCTCTGAAAACTACTTACAAAAACACGGTGAAGCACATTCACTATCCGAGCTTAAACATCATAATTGTTTATTAGGTACGCGTGACTATTGGCGTTTCACCGAGCAAAATAAAGAGAAGAACATCAGAGTTAAAGGTAATTTACGATGTAATAGTGGGCTCGCACTAGTTGATGCCGCATTAAAAGATATCGGTATCGTGCAATTGCCAGATTACTACGTGCAATCCTATATAGAGTCAGGTCAGTTAGTGACTATTTTAGATCAGTTCAGAGAACCTGCGGAAGGTATTTGGGCGGTGTATCCTCAGAATCGTTATTTGTCACCGAAGATAAGGTTGTTGATTGATCATCTTGCCGAGCATTTACAGTTATAAAGTTTTTACTTTCCTTGTATTGATACAAAACTTAATATCGCGATTAATGAATAACTTGAAATTTTTTTGAATTTTTATCGATTGTGTCATGGTTTTAATAAAAATTAACAGCCTTCTTAATATTATTAAAAATCGTCAATAAACCTCTTAACTATTTGTTTTAAAATATAATAAATAGTTATTAATTGATCGTGAATTTAATTAACACCATAAAAACCATAAGCGCCATTGATTCATCGCGTTTAATTGTTTCGTCTCACATTTCCATTCCTAGCCTATCAGTATGCTTACAAAATCAGTTCATTCATTTAACAAATAAAACACATTTATTTAACGCATCAAATGAATACTAGGTTTTTACAAAGGATCTATTCTGAGAATAAAAATAAAACGAGGGTAAGAGCTATTCGCTCAATACTTTTTATATTTAGGAAATAAGCAAAGGATGTAAGTTGATGATTAAATTAAAACAGCTTTTAACAAGTGCCGTGATTGCAACCACTACACTTCTCTCGGTGAACTCTGCGATGGCAGCAGATTATCCTCCTCATACTATTAATATGGTTGCGCCTTCAGGGGCTGGTGGCGGTTGGGATTTAACCATTCGTACCGTAGGTAAAGTGTTAAAAGATACAGGTCTCGTTGATGCGAATATGCCTGTAGTGAATCGTCCCGGTGGTGGTGGTGCTGTTAACTTAGCTTACATGCAAACTCAAAAAGGCAAAGGTGATCTTATTTCAGTATATTCTCCGCCTATTTTGCTAACGAACCTAACGGGGCTGACTCAATACAGTTATAAAGATACAACACCTATTGCACGTCTTATCACTGACTATGCTGCTTTTGTGGTACCAGAAAATTCAAAGTACAAAACGATTAAAGAAGTCATGGACGCGCTTAAAAAAGATCCTAAATCGGTCAAGATTGGTGGAACATCTGCCGCAGGATCGATGGATCATATTCAATTCTTATTAGTTGCTAAAGCTGCGGGTGTTGAGAATCTTCGTAATATTGATTATATCTCTTTTCAAAACGGTAGCTTAATCGCACAAGCGCTAGGTGGTCATGTTGACCTTATTTCTACTGGTTTAGGCGATGTTGCGGGACTGGTTGAAAGTGGAAAATTACACGCGTTAGCACAAACGGCAGACAAGCGTATTGGTAGTGGCTTAATCGCGGAAATTCCAACAGTAAAAGAAGAAGGCATTAACGTTACGTTTGAAAACTGGCGTGGTTTATTTGGCCCGAAAGATATGCCAGAAGAAGCGGTTGCGTATTGGCGTGATGCTTTACAGAAAATGGTTGAAACAACTGAATGGAAAGAAGCACTCAAACGTAATGGTTGGGACAATGCTTACCAAAATGACCAAGACTTCACCACGTTCTTAGGTAAAACGAACGAACAATATAAAGGATTGATTAAAGAAGTATTTGGTCGATAAGCCTCGATATTAATTAAATGAAAGAGATTATTTATGTAAACAAGTAAGTGTTCTTTCATTAAACAGGTTTGATATCAGTACTGAATTTTTATAAATCAATAACGATTCTATTTTAAAAATACAATAAAGCTTTGTGTAAAAAGCAAAGCTTACTTCCTTATGATTATGCCAAGAAACAAAGTCGTTTTAGCCACCGTTTCCATATAAAAAAAGCATAACTTAATAAACTCGATTATTTGGTAGAGGTGTAACGTGTCAAATATAAAATCCAATTGGGATGGCCTGACAGGACTATTTAGTATCACATTTGGTCTAGCATACGGAGGCTATGCATATAGCTTACCTCAGCCGATGTTTGGTAATCCATTAGAAGCTATTTTCTTACCACTTGCGGTGTCGGCCATTGCTATTTTTATTGGTGTATTACTGATCTTTACTGGTGGGATCTCACCTTCAATAATGGCTATCAAAGCATTATTGAATGAAAGCTCACAACGAAAAGAGGATCGCAGAAAAATAGCTATTACTTGTGTTATTTGCATTTTTTACGCGATGCTATTTGAACATGCTGGTTACGTGATCAGTACTTCTTTATTTATGTTTTCGACGTTGACGGTGACTTGCGGCAAAGGTTTTTGGAAAAAAAGCGCTTTAATTTCAATTATTTTTGCTGGTGGCATTTTTATTACTTTTAATGAATTGCTGTCAGTTAATCTCCCTCCATTCCCATTTTTTAATTAATAGAGCTGAGCATAATGGATATTTTAACGAATTTAATGAATGGCTTTAGTGTTGCTCTTCAGCCTTATTACTTATTTTTAATCTTAGTTGGCGGTATTTTAGGGACTGTGATTGGCATGCTTCCGGGGCTTGGGCCTGCAACTGGTGTCGCTATTTTATTACCAATGACATTTTCAATGGGGCCAACGGCTTCACTTATCACTATGATGGGCGTTTATATTGGCGCCATGTTTGGCGGGTCTCGAAGCTCAATTTTAATTAATACCCCCGGCGATGGTGCGGCACTGGCTGCAACCTTTGATGGGTACCCCATGGCAATGAAAGGCAAAGCAGAGTCCGCACTTGCTATATCTGCTATTGCGTCATTAATTGGCGGTACTATTGCGGCTGTATTAATGACATTAATGGCTGAACCTGTTGCTGGTTTGGCTGTTAAATTTGGCCCTGCTGAATACTTTTTATTAATGGTTGCTGCGCTTTCTATGACGGTTTCTATGTCGAAAGGAAATATGCTGAAAGGCTTTTTATCGATGTGTATTGGACTCGCGATATCGACCGTGGGGATTGACGGACAGTCAGGTTTACAACGTTTTACTTTTGGAGTGTTAGAGCTTCAAACAGGTATCGATTTCTTAGTGGTTATTATTGGTATTTATGCTTTAGGTGAAGTATTTAAAAGTTTCCGAACCTTGAGTGAAGGAGGCAAAAAAGCACAAACTAAGTTTAAGCGAATTTGGATAAGCAAAGAAGAATGGAAGCGTTCAAAATGGCCGATTCTTCGTAGCGCACCTGTTGGCTTCATTATTGGTGCACTGCCTGGTGCAGGCGGTACGATGGCATCGCTGATGTGTTACAACAACGAAAAGCAACTATCTAAAAATAAAGAAGAATTTGGTCATGGCGCAATTGAAGGGTTAGCAGCACCAGAGTCAGCAAACAATGCGGCTTCTATTGGTGCAATGATTCCAATGTTATCACTGGGTGTGCCGGGTTCGGGAACGACTGCGGTAATGATGGGCGCACTATTAATGCTTGGCATTCAACCTGGGCCACTATTGTTCGCGCAGCATCCAGATACGGCTTGGGGACTCATTGCGAGTATGTTTGTTGCTAATGTAATTTTGGCTATTGTGAATATTCCACTTGCAGGTGTATTAGTACGCTTATTAGCGATTCCGCCAAAAGTACTTTATCCCATTGTACTTAGCTTAGCTTTTGTAGGTTGTTATGCGATCAGTGCTTCTGTTGTCGATTTCTACATCTTAATCATTTTAGGTGTTGCTGGAGTTATTATGGGACGTCTTGATATTCCTACTTCTCCAATGATTTTAGCTGCCATTGTCGGTGGACAAATGGAGCAATCTTTCCGTCAGGGTTACAGAATATCGAACCAAGACCTAAGTGTTTTCATGAACTCTGGTATCGCTAAAGGATTATTAGTCGTTATATTACTCTCGATATTGTTACCTATTATTAGCGCTATTCGAGCCAAAGCCGCTAAAAGAAAGGTAGCAGCTTAAAATATCAGTTACTCAAGTTGCTAAATTAATCGATTACCCAAGTTACCCAAATAACGTAAGTTGTAATGACGATGCGTTATTTGGGTTCTTTTTTATGTCTAAAAGTGAACAATTACGTTGTACACATAAAACACTGTTTTTATTAGAAAATATTCATTAATAGGTAATAAATAAATTCTAAAGCGAGTAAAGCGTCACTGTCTTTATTCTTATTTTAATTTAACATTTACGTTTCAAATCAGTTACAAATTAAACTCACTACTTCTGACTCATTACTCAGTATTCACTTCGGTTAGACTTTATGAAAAACACTTTTTCTTCTTTCTGTAAATTGACCTTTCGTATCAAAATATTTTTATTACTATTTGGTCTACTTATGCTGCAAATGCCAGTGATGGTATGGCATTTTGAAAGTACATTATATAAATCTATCAAACATCAAGTGGGCACTCGCGCACTTATCCAAGCTAAAGAAATTTCTAGTGATCCCGTGCTCATTAAACAAATTGTGTCAAAAGATCTGGTCGCTCTAAATATCAATATCAATCGATTATCAGCGATATCAGATGCCAGTTTTATTGTGATTGGTGATGAAAATGGCATTCGCTTATCACATCCGGTAGAGGAGCGTATCGGTTTTCCAATGAGAGGAGGTGATAACGCCGGTGCGCTAGAGCGTGGTGAGTCTTATATCTCCTTAAGGGAGGGAAGTTTGGGTTATGGTGTGCGGGGAAAGGCACCTATTTTTGATAGTCATCATAATATTATCGGGGTTATTTCTGTTGGTTATTTACTGAACCGTTTTGACCAATGGCTTGATGTGTATATGACTCCCTTACTTATCGAGGTGTTCAGTCTTTTTGCGCTGACTTTAGCGGCTGCTTGGGGGTTTTCTCATCATATTCAAAAGAAAATGAATAATATGGAGCCAGAAGAAATTGCACTTGCATTGAACTTACAAAACACAATTCTAAGCTCAGTGTATGAGGGAGTCATTGCTATTGATCGTGAAGGTCATTTTCTCACTATGAACAAATCAGCTCGTAAGTTATTGGGCGCTGAGTATGATATTAACTACCTAAAAACACGGAAAATTTTTGAATATGTTTCAAACTCAGAATTCTTTTTTCGCCAACCACTGAATGAAAGCCTAAAAGATGAAATGATCCGTTTGAATGAACACAGTTTAATTGCCAACCGCGTGGCCATTTTTAAACAAAATGAATTGATTGGTTGGGTCGTTAGTTTTCGTGAAAAAAGTGATATTGATTCTCTGACCAATGAACTTACTCAAGTTCAGCAACATACTGATAGTTTACGAGTATTACGACATGAGTTTTCTAATCGTTTGGCGACCATCTCTGGTCTGATTCAAATGGGGAGATTAGATGAAGTACAGCAACTGATTGCACAGGAAAATACCAGTAAACAAAAATTGCTAGATTTCATTCATCAGCATATTCATTTGCCACAAGTCGCAGGTTTACTATTAGGGAAGTCATTACGCGCAAAAGAGCTGAACATTTCATTGATGTTTGACTCGACTTGCCAACTCCACCCGCTTAATTCTACATTAAGCGAAACTGAACTGTGTGCCATCCTCGGTAACTTAATTGATAATGCCTTCGATGCGACCCAACGTAACCCTGATAGTAACTGTATTGTTAACGTTTTAATCACTGATGCAGGGGACGATTTGGTGATTGAAATAAGCGATAACGGTACTGGTTTAGCGGCTGATTTAATGGATGAAATCTGGAAGAAGGGCGTCTCTAATAAACAAGACCGTTATAACCATGGCATTGGCTTATATTTAGTTCACCGCTATGTCACTCATGCTAATGGCTTTATACTCGCTGATAATGCTGAGCCACAAGGTTGTATCTTTTCTGTCTTTATCCCCAACAACTGTAAAAACGACCCAATCAATATAGAAGGTAAACTAAATGGATCTCATTGATGTATTAATCGTGGAAGATGATGCAAGAATTGCACAAATTCACAGTCAAATTTTACGTCAAACGCCTCGTTTTAACCCTATAGGGATTGCTGAAAATCTACAAATGGCAAGAACGATGGTAAAAATACATAAACCGAATGTCATTATCTTAGATAACTATTTACCTGACGGTACTGGTATTGATTTATTCCGCGAGATCATTGCCGATAAAACGACCCATAAAACCAGTGTGGTGCTAATTACTGCTTCAGATGATATTGATACGGTTAAAACGGCAATGAAGCTAGGTTGCTTTGATTATTTACTTAAACCAGTGTCATACGAACGCTTGCAAGAAACACTCAATCGCTATTTAACATTAAACACGGCAATGGATGCATACGATAACCTTGAACAACGTCAAATTGACGAACTCTTCAATATCCAACTGCGTGACAAATACCAGCAATTATTACCGAAAGGAATAGAAAGCATTACGTTAGAAACAATCAAACGGGTATTTTCTCAAAATGTTGGCGTAAAATTTACCGTTGATCGCTTAGTTCAAAAAACGGGTATTAGTAAAACCACCGCTCGTCGCTATTTAGAATACTGCTCTGCCAATGGTTTATTAACCGCAGAAAATGAGTATGGGAAGGTCGGACGACCAGAAAGAGTGTATTTAAAGCAAAGTACTTAAAAATTAATTAGTTAAAAGTTAAGTCGTTAAAAATTCAATGGCTAAGAGTCAAATTGATAAAAATTAAAAGAATAGATTCAGAGCCTTTAATTTCTATCAATTTATAGTTTATAAATTCATATCCTATGAGACATAGTTTATAAAGCTATGCTTAATAAATTTAAACTACAAAAATATGTTTGAATCAGCCTTATACCAATGGAATTAAATAAGTGATCAGGGATTGCGCAGGAAAAATTAACACTAATAAGGCGTGAGTTGTAGGAGATAGTTGTTCTCACTTCAAAACTCACAACGCAGTTAGGGGGGATTTTAACCAGCAAGAATGATCACCTTATTAATTTTTTTGGTATTACTTCAATACTTTTTGTAGCCAAGTTGAAATATCTGCTAACTGCTCTGCGACTACAGAATGTGGCATCGCATAAGATTGCCATTGTGGTTGATAACCTGCACCCATTAATAACGAATTCGCCATGCTACCTGCACTAATAGGCACGACTTCATCTTGCTCACCGTGATGTTGCAAAATCGGCGTTTTTTGATTTGCTGGTGATAGATCTGTAGGCAGTGCATCTGGGTTTGGTAGGTAACAAGACATCGCTAGAATACCGGCTAATTTTTGTGGATATCTTAATCCTGAAAATAAACTAATTACGCCACCTTGGCTAAAACCGGCTAACACAATTTTGTCCGCTGGAATGCCACTGTCAATTTGCTCTTGTATTAAAGCATGCAATCTTTTTTCTGATGCCATGACACCACTAAGATCCGCGCGATTATGTAGGTCCATGCTTTTAATATCATACCAAGATCGCATCACTGCACCTTGGTTGATAGTGACTGCTTGCTCTGGTGCATGCGGAAAGATAAAACGGATCTGATGATCTTTTGGTAGATTTAATGCGGGTACTACAGGTGAAAATCCCGCACCTGAATCGCCTAAACCATGTAGCCAAATAACACAGCTTGTTGCGTCTGAAGATGGGTTAATAATGATTTTTTCTAATGCTACTGACATGTTCATATCCTTTATAAATTGCTCTGTAAATAAGTTACTTTTTAAGTGAATGAGTCTAATAATTAAATGATCTTACTCTTATTTTATTAATCGAGCGGTAATGCTGTTTTCTTAATGACCTCACGTAAAACAAAACTAGAGTGTACGCCTGTTACGCCTTCTAGTTTGGTGATATGACCTAATAGGAATTGTTCATAATGTTGCATATCCCGTACGATCACTTTTAATAAAAAGTCAGCCGATTGGCCTGTCACAATTAAGCACTCTAATACTTCTGGTAATAGGCTAACTGATGTTTGGAAGTTTTCAAAACGCTCTGGCGTATGCCTGTCCATACTAATACCTATCATGGCTGTTAGGTTTAAACCTAAAGCAGAAGGTTTTAATAGGGTGACATGTTTATCGATAATGCCTGATTCTTCTAAGCGTTTAACACGACGAGAGCAGGGGGTTGGTGATAAACCAACACTGTCGGCTAATTCTAAATTACTAATGCGAGCATTGGCTTGCATCAGTTGCAATATTTGCTTATCTATACGGTCTAATTTTACGATTGATTGCATAGTTATTTCTCAATATGTATTTAATCACTACGTTTTTTTGTTTTTGTAGTTATTTGTTGCAATATTTTGCAATTATAAGGGTAACTTTGCAACCATTCTCTCATTATAATTCGCTATAGTTTACAGCATGAATAGCGAGCGAAGTTTCTTACCGGAAATGGGTGGCAATAACCTTATCATGCTGAGCCAACTCGCTAATTCGTATAAACTACGCTTTACTGTTGCTTTATCGTTATAATGATAACAATCATATCAAAAAATAGTTTTAGGGAATCTCTTATGCCAGTGAATAGCAATCAACCATCTAGTTTTAATCATAAAAAATACCGTGCTTTTGCGCCTATTCAAAAAACCGATAGACGTTGGCCTAACCATGTTATTAGTGTTGCACCCGATTGGTGTAGTGTTGATTTAAGAGATGGTAACCAAGCACTTATTGAGCCAATGAGCCCAAGCCAAAAACTAGAAATGTTTAAGCTATTAGTTGATGTTGGTTTTAAAGAAATTGAAGTAGGTTTCCCTGCAGCCTCTGCACCTGACTTTGATTTTGTTCGTCAATTGATTGAAGAAGATCTAATCCCTGACGATGTAACAATACAAGTGTTAACACAAGCAAGAGAGCCGTTGATTGCACGTAGCTTTGAGTCATTAAAAGGCGCTAAGAAAGCGATTGTTCATTTATATAATTCAACGTCTACAGTACAACGTGAACAAGTTTTCAAAAAATCATGTGAAGAAATTAAAGCCATTGCCATTCAAGGTGCGCAATGGGTAAAAGAGATGGCTTCTCAACAGCCTGATACACATTGGTCTTTCCAGTATTCCCCTGAGAGTTTTACGGGAACAGAAATGGATTACGCACTAGAAGTGTGTGATGCCGTGATTAACGTATGGCAACCAACGCCTGATAATAAAGTGATCATCAATCTACCTGCAACAGTCGAAGTGTCTACTCCGAATGTTTATGCCGATCAAATTGAGTGGATTAATGACAATATCAGTCATCGTGAAGCCGTTAGAATTAGTTTACATACTCATAATGACCGTGGTTGTGGTGTTGCTGCTGCTGAGCTAGGTGTGTTAGCAGGTGCTGACCGTATTGAAGGTACATTATTAGGTAACGGTGAACGTACGGGTAATATGGATATCGTGACCATGGCGATGAACATTTACAGCCAAGGTATTGACCCAGAATTAAACTTATCTGATATGGACCGTATTATTTCTACCGTTGAACGTTGTACTCAACTAGCCGTTCATCCACGTCATGCTTATGCTGGTGAATTAGTCTTTGCTGCTTTCTCTGGTAGCCATCAAGATGCGATTAACAAGTGTATGAGTATTGATGCTGAGCAACGTAAAGAAGACCCTGATGCGCATTGGCAAGTGGCTTACTTACCGATTGACCCTCGTGATTTAGGTCGTAGTTATCAGCAAGTGATCCGCATTAATAGTCAATCAGGTAAAGGCGGTGTCGCTTATGTACTTGAACAGGATTATGGCATTCAAATGCCGCGTTGGATGCAGGTTGATTTCAGCCCGCATATTCAAGCGTTCGCTGAGAAAAGTGAAGCAGAAGTAGGGCCTCAAGTAATACATGAAATATTCTCAAACACCTACTTAAATCCAGTACATGCAGTTAATATTGAGAGTTACCAGCTTAACCGCGAAGGTAGCGTTGATACGTTACAAGCACAGTTGACAACACAGAACCAAACACTTGAATTAAAGGGTAAAGGTAAAGGTGTGTTAGATGCATTCGTGAAAGGCTTAAGCGCCGCCATTGGCCATGACATTGTGTTAATTGATTACACAGAGCATGCGTTACCAAGCAAGTTAGGTGCTGAAAATGAACAAGCTGAAGCAATGGCTTATGTGCAAATTAGTATTCAAGGAAATCGTTACTGTGCAGCGTCTACTTGCCACGATATCTTAACGGCTTCTATGCAAGCGGTATTGAATGCTTTAGGTCGTAGTGACGTTAATGTGGCATCGTCTATTTCATTATCTGCTTAATCGTTTTTAATGATTAGTTATGAATACTTACTAATTAGTTATAAATAATTAGCCATAAATATGGTTTCATGAAGCGTAAAGTCATGAAGCCATATTGACATATTTTCCACTTATCCCTTTTAACTAATTCTTTTAACTAACTCCTTTAACTTCCTTTAACTAACTCTCTTCAAATAAGTTTTTAGCTAATTCTCTTCAATTAAATTTTTAATTAATATTTTCATTAAGTTTCATAAATTAAATTCCTTTCAATAGCTGATTAATTTTACGAATTAAAACAGTTATCTAGTGCATTTATTTTTTATAAAAATAACCAAGTATTTACATTTCGCTTTGTCTTTTATTTATTTTTCTACGTGAATTTTTACTGGCAAGCTGAATCGTAATGTTATCACTTTTAAAACACGACAAAAAATAAGTCAGATTAACAACCAGTAAACGCAGAAATAAGTAAAAGATTTATCTGATTGTTACCAAAGAGATATTGATAAAGTTAACCCTTAAAAGTAGAATACGAATCATTATCGTCCAGGGAGGTTGTTATGTCTTATATCGTGGTGGTTAGTGATAATCTGCAAAGCAGAAGGTTATTAACACAAGTGCTCACTAAAGCTGCTCATCAGGTCACTTGTCTTAGTGATGCTAAAAGCACTTTAACTCACTTACAGCAGCAAGGTGCTGATGTTGTCATATTAGATAATGAGTTTTCTAATGACTCACTGATGGATACTTTCACTACTAATACGTTATCTTCTAACGTTGAAAATGCTCACGATCTGTCAACTAATCTTTCAAGCAAGAAATCTTCTGATAGTCATCAATCTGATGCTTATGTGGTCGCTAAAGAAACACACAAATTAATTTCAACAATATGTAAACGTTTCGCTACACCTATCTTATTATTGAGCGAAACTGGAGATCAAGAAAATCTATTAGATAAGTTAAAGGCAGGTGCAGATCAATACCTTAACAAGCCTTATTCAGAGCAAGCTTTATTAGTACATATCGAAGTGCTCTTACGTCGTGTAGCATTAGAAAAACAACGTGCTACATTTGATAATTGCACTGAACGTTTTTCATTTAAAATATCGCGTCTGCCATTAACAGATACGGAAGTGCAGTTAGTGCAATATTTAAGCAAAAATGACGGTGATATTATCTCTAAAGCAACGCTACAAAAAGAAGTGCTGAAAAGAGAGTTATCCGCTTTTGATAGAAACTTGGATGTTCATATCAGTAATATTCGTCGTAAAATGTGTAATGCGGGTTTATCCAAATTACATATAAAAACAGTACATGGTAAAGGTTACGCTTTCAGCGAGAAGGTTGCACAATTGTCTTGTATGCTTATGTGCTTTTTAACCTCTTCAAATTTCCTACCTTCATTTTTCATCTGATTTAATCCTCAGTTTATCTCAATGTTACTTTTGAATACGTTTGTTTAGTTTTAAATATTTGCACTTCTCATTATTTTTCCTTAACAAATGTAAAGAATGTAATTTTATTGTTATTGATAACTATTACCATGTAATTTTGAACTTTGTATCTATCAGCTAATGCGATTCATCACTCAAATGGAATTGCTATAAATAATCATTAATGCAAAGGGAGAAATGGGAAATGTTTAAAAGAAGTCAGTTGTCTATGTTAATAGGTGCGACGCTTGCCTCATCTATAATTTATGTCAATGCTGCTGAAAATTCAGGTATCGAAGCCGATCCTGAAAAGTTAATGGTAGTGACTGGTGAACGCGCTAATTATAAAGCAGACAGTAATACTGGTTCTATGCGCATGGAGATGACTCAACTTGAAACACCGGGGCAAGTCACGGTGATTGATGAGCAATTAATTGATGAGCAACGTGCAACCAAGTTGAGTGATGTATTAAAAAATGATTCAAGTGTTTCAGCATTAGGCGATAGTCGTAATCGTGAACGTTTCGCTTTACGCGGTTTTGAACTAAGCAGTAGCTCTGGCTACTTGCGAGACGGCAAACAACATTGGTCTCATTATCGCCAACCTGTTGAATTATTACAATCTGTTGAAATATTGAAAGGCCCTGCTGGTTTGCTATACGGTCAATCAGCACCGGGTGGTCTTATTAACATGGTGACTAAAAAACCAACGGCAGAGACGCATGTTGTCTTTAGCCAAGACTTAGGTTCAAATAATTCGACTCGTAGTACATTGGATATTAGTGGTGCTTTAAATAATGAAAAAACATTACGTAGTCGTTTAGTGTTATCACAACAAAATTACGACTCATGGCGCAATTATAGTGATGGCTCATCACCTTCAACGGATCGTTTTGTAGGCGGTCTATTTGTTGATTACGATCTCAATGATGCCGTGACTATTTCTGCACATTATGACCGTACAACAGATGACGGCGGCGTTGACTCTGGTGCTTATGTTGTTGCTGGTAAGTCAGTTTTAGGCGATAAATATATTTGGGATACACAGTGGTCAAATATCGATAACGAAGTTGAGAATGTCGGTGTTGGTATTGATGCTCAGTTAAATGATAATTGGTCATTAAACGTGAGCTATAACCATCAAGACTTTAAACGTCATGATGTTGAAAGTTATCCTGTTGAAACAACTTTTGATGGCACAACGTATACACAAGCCGGTAGTGATCGTAGTGATAACTGGATCTTCCAAACAGCAAGTGCCGATTTAGTCGGTGAATTCAAAACAGGCGATATCGGTCATAAAGTCTTAATCGGCAGTAACTGGTTGGGTTATAGTTATGAGCGCGAACAGTATTCATTAGTTGGGTCTACAACGACAGTGGGTGAACCAAACTCATCAGCGACGATTAATACATCTGCGAATGTGGTAACAAGTGATAGTACGTACAACAGTTATGGTTTCTATGTACAAGATATGGTGACTTTTAATGACCAATGGCAAGCACTTGCTGGTCTACGTTATGATTTAAAAGTAACGCCTGGTGATGATGGCGAATCAGATGAAAGATTAGATGCAATAGTGCCTAAAGTTGCTTTAATCTACCACCCAACAAGTAACGGTTCTATTTACTTAACTTACTCTGAAAGCTTTGAACCTCAGTCTGATGTATCTGATAGTAATGCTACAAATGATGGCGCATCACTTGACCCTGTGAACGGTAAACTTTATGAGTTAGGCACTAAATGGGAATTGTTTGATAAACAATTATTTGCTTCTGGTGCCGTTTTTGAAATTACTGAAGAAAATTCAACGATTAATGTGGGTAGTGCAGATTCTTATGAAGTCACACAAACAGGTGAACGTGTTCATCGTGGTGTTGAATTAGCATTCCAAGGTAACATTACTGATGATTTTTCATTAAGTGGTACAGGTACTTATCTTGATGCTGAATACACAACAGATGCTAATTACCAAGGTAATCGTCCTGCTGACGTGCCGAAGTTCGCTGCTAGTCTTTGGTCTCGTTACCAAGTAACTCATAATACTGACCTTAACTTAGGGGCTACTTATGTGGGGTCTCGTTATGGCGATGCGGCAAATACCTTTAAGAAAGATGGTTATACTCGTTTTGATTTAGGGCTTGCTCATCACTTTCAATATGATCAAAACCTAGAAATGGTATTTCGCTTTAACGTAGAAAACCTACTTGATACTGATTACTACGCTGGCGGTGGTTCAACAGGTGATGACTACGCAACAAATGGTGCACAAAACGTTGTTGTTGGTGAAGGTCGTAACTTTATGGCAACAGTTCAAGTTCGTTATTAAAGTCGTTTGATTTATTAACTGCTATTTATAAATAATGTAACGGCTAGGAAACTAGCCGTTTTTATTTGCTAAACCCATTGTTATTAACACTGCTATTTTATTCTTCTTTTGTTCTCCTTTTAAACTCTAACGTTTTGTTTATTGCTTTTCCTAATCTCCTTAGCTTACTTAATTTTCATAACTTGAATGTTTTTCATACTTCAAATGTAAAGATTGTAATTTAATTTTGAGTGATAATTATTCTCATATAAGTTGTGCGCCTTTCTTAGACCATGAGTGTTATAGCGGGACAGATAACACGATAGTCACAATAAAAATAACAATAAAAATAAATGCGTTGGAGCAATGGAATATGTTTAAGAGAAGTCAATTAGCGATATTAATTGGGGCAACCTTTGTATCATCAAATATTTATGCAGACACCACTGATAATGAGGCGATTGATCCTGAAAAGTTAATGGTGGTGACTGGTGAGCGCGCTAATTATAAAGCAGATGCGAACACTGGTTCTATGCGTATGGAAATGACACAACTTGAAACGCCAGGACAAGTAACAGTACTTGATCAGCAATTAATTGAAGATCAACGAGCAACGACATTAGGTGACGTATTAAAAAATGATTCGAGTGTGTCTACCGGTAGCTTAAACAATAACTTCGAACGTTTTTCTATACGTGGTTTTGATCTCAGTACCAGTTCGGGTTACTTACGTGATGGCAAGCAGCATTTCTCATATTACCGACAACCTATTGAATTATTAGACTCTATTGAAGTATTGAAAGGACCTGCTGGTTTATTATATGGGCAATCAGCGCCCGGCGGTTTAATTAATATGGTGTCTAAAAAACCAACTAAAGAAACGCATATTGTTTTTAGTCAAGACCTTGGGTCTGACAATGAAACGCGAACCAGTATAGACGTAAGTGGTTCATTAAATGAAGAAGAATCATTACGTGCACGCTTGGTTTTATCTCAACAGAACTATGACTCTTGGCGTAATTACAGTGATGGATCAAGTCCATCAACGGATCGTTTTGTAGGCGGATTATTCGTTGAATACGATATCAATGACGATGTCACTGTTTCTGCTCACTATGACCGTACAACCGATGATTCTGGTGCTGACTCAGGCTCTTATATTGTTGATGGTGAAACGGTACTTGGTGACGATTATATTTGGGACGCACAGTGGTCGAATACATCAATTGAAGTTGAGAATGTTGGAGTGGGTATTGCCGCACAACTTAATGAAACTTGGACTGTAAAAGCGAGTTTTAACAACCAAGATTACAAACGTAACGATGTAGAAAGTTACCCCGATGAAACGACTTATAATGCTGATACTGGAACATACTCACATGCAAGTTATGCCAGCGATCGTACTGATAATTGGATCTTTCAAACAGCGAGTGTTGATTTAGTTGGCGAATTTAAAACAGGCAGTATCGATCATACATTGTTAATTGGGACAAATTGGGTCGGTTATAGCTATGAGCAAAGCAAATACACACTCTCAGTAGAAGACACGACAGTAGGGGAAGCAACTGCTGCAGCGACTTATCCTGATACACCGTCAACGAGTAGCAGTAAATATAATTCTTATGGTTTATATGTACAAGATATGATGACCTTTAACGAACAATGGCAAGTACTGGCCGGTCTGCGTTATGACATCAAAGTGACGCCTGGTGATGACGGTGAAGCAGATGAAAAGTTAGATGCTATTGTGCCTAAGTTTGCTGTTATTTATCATCCTGTCAGTAATGGTTCTATTTACTTAACTTACTCTGAAAGTTTTGAACCACAATCAGATGTGTCAGATAGTTCAGCGACGAACTTTGGTGCAGAACTTGACCCTGTCACAGGTACGCTTTACGAGCTTGGTAGTAAGTGGGAACTAATGGATGACCAATTATTTTTGTCGGGTGCTTTATTCCAAATTACGCAAGAAAATTCAACCATTGACTCTTATAACTCCGATGGTACTTATGAAGTTGCACAAATAGGTGAACGAGTGCATCGAGGTGCTGAAATCGCTTTCCAAGGTAACCTAACTGATGATTTATCATTAAGCGGTAGCGGTACTTATCTTGATGCTAAATACACAGTCGATGAAGATTACCAAGGGAATCGCCCTGCCGATGTACCTGAGTTTTCTGCTACGTTGTGGTCTCGCTATCAAGTAACAGAAGATACTGATGTGAATTTAGGCATTATTTATGTGGGTTCGCGTTACGGTGATAAGGACAATACCTTCAAAAAAGGTGCTTACACACGTTTTGATGCAGGTATTGCTCATTCTTTTCAATATGACCAAAACTTAGAAATGGTTTTTCGTTTCAATGTTGAAAACCTACTCGATACTGACTACTACGCTGGTGGATCTACAACTAATGGTGATTACGGATTAAATGGCTCACAAAATGTAGTGATTGGCGAGGAGCGTAATTTTATCGCTTCTGTACAAGTTCGTTATTAAACATTTGAATTTAATTATTCATCACTTATTAATTATTATTTATTAGTAGTGTAACGGCTAGGAAACTAGCCGTTTTTTATTCCCTACACTTCCTCTTCTTTTATTAATTCCATTTTATCTCATTTTCTTTTTTATAATCATGATGTCATTTATTGATTTTCTTTACTTACCTGAGTGCTATTCATACTGCAAATGTAAAGAATGTAATTTAATTGGTATTGATAACTATTATCACTAAAATCCTTTTCAGATTTTCTTCCTCACTTTTTATAAATATTTTTATGAGATTAAAACAAATTGTCTGTGAATACTTAAATCAGCAAATATATATTTGTCGTTTTTGATATGTTGAAAATAAATAGCGTTATGTACTTAAGTTTGTTGTGCAAACTTATCTAAAAGGAAATATTAGAAGATGTCTAACAAGTTTTTAAAAAAATCAAAGCCAATCACTAACTTGGCGATTGGATCAGCATTAATTACTGCTTTATCGCCTGCTTCATTTGCTGCGGATATAGAACCTGAAGTAACTAATATGGACGTAGTGACGGTGACTGGGAAGTCAGAGCAAGGAATTAATGCCGTCGATAATACCGCTACAAAAATGAATTTATCTTTGAAAGACACTGGTCGTTCTGTTGTAAAAGTAACAAAAGAGCAAATCGAGGATATGTCTGCAGAAGATGTTAAAGATATTGCTGAGTACGCGACTAGTATCAATACCAGTAGTTCTGCTGATCGTAACGTGATTATTCGTGGTATATCAACAAATCTTGATAACTTCATGGTGAATGGCTTACGTTCACTTCAAGGTGGTGAAGCAGGTTCTGGTTCTCGTTCTCCTAGTACTTATAACGTAGAGTCTGTAACAATACTGAACGGTTCTGACGCTATCTTATATGGTTCAGGTGTTGGTGGCGGTATGGTTAATATCATTACTAAAAAACCTCAAGAAGAATCAGAAACAACATTAGGTTTAAAAACAAGATCTTATGTGTCTGGTGATACGGCTAACTTTAAAAGAAACCAAGTATCAGTCAGTATTGATTCAACTGGTGAGTTAGTTGACGATAAAGTGTTATATCGAGTTAATGCAGAATTAACACCTGATGGAGAAGAGTACCAAGAAGGGCGCTCAACAGATGAACAAGCTATCGATGTTTCTTTGACCTTTAAAATTGGTGATAACACACGTATTACACCGCGTTTTGAATATATTAATCGTGAGACGACGGGCGGTAGTAGTTATGGCGATGGTGTTTACACCACTAACCTTGCTAATGGCACATTAGGTAATACGACAGATAGTTTTGGTAGCATTCTTAACCGTAGTTTTTATTATGGTAGTCCGTTAGATAAAGGCGCTAATAAATCAACCACTTTTGAATTAAGCGCTGAACATCAATTACAAAATTGGACGTTAAATGCAACTGCTGCAGCGGTCAATACTAAGTCAAGCGCGCAAGATCTCTATGCCAGCAGTAGTAGTGGTTTAGGTAATGCTATTGGTGATTCAACATTAGAAAGAAAGTGGGTTTATGCTCAAGGCGAAGACCAATATTTTTTACTTGATACCAATACTGAAGGGAAATTTGAGACGGGTATTTTTAAACATCATTTATTAACGGGCGTGAATATCCGTAATAAAAAAGTTAAATTTATGCGTAACTTCCAAGATAATGAAGATGCAATTGGCAATAATACAATCAATGTATATAACCCAGATGATCAAATTTATACTCAAATGCCCGACTCTTTAAAAGACGGCAACTATTCAACAACAACCGATAATGAAATCAATTTATATTTAAAAGATCGTATTAGTCTTGGTGATTTCACATTAGCGTTAGGGCTGGGGTATACAAGATTTGAAGGCGAAGAAACGAGTTCAGATGATTCAGATTATGATCAAAGCACTTCTAACTTTATCTATGATGCAGGTGTTGTTTATAAACTAACTCCAGATGTGAATCTATTTGCGTCTTATAGCCAAGCTTATGAACCGATTGATACGTCGACGTTGGTACAATATGGCCAAGATGGTGTTAGCTACGATCCAGAAGAAAGTGATAACTATGAACTAGGCTTTAAAGGTGACTTTTTCGATGATAAGTTAAGTACTAGTGTGACACTATTTTATATCAATACTAAAAATCAAACAGAGTATGAAACGATTGATGGTGATAGAGCGTTAGTACAGCGTTCAGGTGAAGCGTTCAGATCGACAGGGGTTGAAGTTAATGCGTTACTTCATATCACAGACCAAATTTCTAGCCGTATAAGTTACGCATACACTGACGCGTCTGATACTTCGGGTGACGATAAAGGCGTACAAGCAGATTACACACCTTATAACTCTCTTTCTATTTGGAATAGTTATAAGATGGATAGCGAACCAGTTCGTTTTGCATTAGGTATGAGAGCTGAATCAGGTAGTAATGATGGTGATTACAAGGTACCTGGATATGCAGAATTTGATTTTGGAACTTACTATGAACTAGAAAATTGGGATATCTCATTAGTGGTTCGTAATATGTTTGATAAAAGTCGCGTTGCTTCAACACCAAACTGGGTGTTGGCAGAAGGGAATGACCCTCGCTCTCTTAACTTAAATTTTAAATACCGTTTATAAGTGTCTTGTTATAAACACACTAAATAGTATTTTTAAATAACGATAAAGCGGACATATTAGTGTCCGCTTTTTTATAGAAAGGTTATTCGTTAATGATCACTATTCTTGAAAATGTTCTTTCTGAAGATGAACTAAAACAAATACATCAGACTTTGAGCCGTGGGACATTTCACGCAGGTGATGAAACGGCTGGTTGGGCTGCTAAGTCAGTCAAAAAGAATCTTCAATGGTATGCCGATCCTGAGTTAGAAACTGATCTTTCTAACACGATGACCACTAAATTAGTCACACATCCTGATTTTGCAACGACAACTTACGCTAAAAAAATTGCACCTTTCTTATTTAGCGAGAGTAAAGATTCTGGCGGTTATGGAAATCATGTTGATGATGCGCTAATGGGCGCTGATTCTATTATTCGTTCTGATATCTCTTGTACGATTTTCCTTTCTGATCCAAAAGATTATAACGGCGGAGAGTTGGTGTTTTCTATTGGAGCGCAAGCGTTAAGTTATAAATTGTCTGCAGGCCAAGCTATTATTTATCCATCTACCACACTGCACCGCGTAGAACCTGTGACAGAGGGGGTAAGAAGTGTTGCCGTTACTTGGTTAGAAAGCTATGTGCGTGATACTGAGAAACGAGGGATTCTTGGTGACCTTGACTTGGCTCGACGAAATATAATGACAACACAAGGTAAAAATTCAGCCTTCGACCAAGTGAGCCGCTCTCATGCAAACCTGTTACGACTATGGGCTGAAACCTAATCATTAAGCAATCACTCTAATTATTAGCCTCGCTATATAAATCTATTCAGCTAAAGCAAATGTAAAGAATGTAAGTTTCATTATTTTTTAAATGAGAATGAATTACATTTGCATCTTTATTGTCAACCTCGTTATGAATATGTCTAATATCGTTACCAATTCGCTCAAAAATAAGAAAGTACAGTTATGGGCTCGCCGTTTACATATTTATGTTTCGATGGCGTTATTACTGGTGGTGTTGTTCTTTTCACTGACAGGAATCACCTTAAATCGTCCGCATCTTTATGTGAGTGACTCTCCGAATGTTGATCGTAATATTTTATCAATACCAGACCGATTCTTTGTATTAGAACAAGGGAAGTTCAGCGTTGATAAAACACCATTATTAAATTATTTAGCCACTGAAGGAAAGTTGTCAGGAAAGCCTTCAGCGATGCAGATGTTCAGTGAAGTTGAAGAAGGCGAGCTAGTCGAAGGAGAGCTTTCCTTAGATTATAAAGGACCAGGTTATAACAGCACTGTTTTCATCGATATGGTGACTCAAGAAGCTGAAATTGAAATAACACATTACGGTGCAATCGCAGTCTTAAATGATCTGCATAAAGGCCGGAACAGTGGTGAAGTTTGGGCTTGGTTTATTGATATTAGCGCCTTACTCATGGTGTTTTTTGTCTTAACGGGTGTGTGTTTATTAGTGCCTAAAAAGAAGAGTTTTAGCTTGGGTCTAAAATGGACGGCTTTTGGTTCGATGGTCACGCTATTGATTTACCTGTTTGCTGTGCCTTAGCTTGACCGATTTAAAAAAAACCGAAAAAGAATCAAAAAAAAGAGCCTAAAAACAAGAACCTAAAAACGAGAGTCTACCAATGAAAGTTAAAAATTTAACGTGTTTACTGTTTAGTTTATGTATCGCTTTACCAAGCTGGGCTAAAAGCATTCCAGAAACAGCAACCATGGATATTGAGTTTGTTATACCGAATATCGAAGCGAGTATTTATGCACGCCCTTACGTTGCCGTTTGGATTGAAGACAAGCAACGTAAACCTGTCCGCACCATACAACTGTGGGTCGGTGAAGACGAATGGTTAAAAGACCTTCGTAGCTGGTGGAGAAAGGTGGGTCGTAACGATCGCGCGGTGGTTGATGCTGTTACTTCTGCAACAAGACCTGTCGGTCAATATCGCTTTAGTTGGGATGGGTTAGATCAACAAGGTAAACGTGTAGAGCAAGGTGATTACACTTTTTATGTGGAAGTGGTACGAGAGCACGGTGGACGTAATTATATACGTCAAAAAATACAGCTAGCAGAAGAGGGCTTTAACATGCAGTTAGAGCCTACTGAAGAAACAGGGTTAATCACCTTAGATTATCACCTGTAGACGTTGCTGAAACACTGTTTTTGAAATGTACGATGAAGTTATTTTGATTACCCAATTTTATTTTAAATTAGTTATTAAGAGAGAGAGAAATGTTGAATAAAAAAATAAACACACTGATTGTCCTTTGTTCTATTCTAGCTGGAAGCATGTTGTCTAGTGTTGCTAACGCACATCCTCGATGGGTATTGCCCTCACACTTTACTATTTCTAAAGAAGGTGGTGATTGGTTGACCTTTGATGTAACGGCATCTCACGGTACTTTTGTAATGGATAAACCAGCGGGTAGTGAAACGGCACAAATCATCATGCCTGATGGTCGTCAAGAGCGTCCTGATTTTGTATTACGTGGCAAACGCCGCTCAGTGTTTGATTTCTTCTTTTCTGAAGAAGGGACACATCGAGTGCAAATCAATAACGTACCAGGTTACGTAACACATTATAAAGCGGGTAAACGAGACACGGTAAAAAGAATACGAGCGAACAAAGTGGAACGTTCAAACTTATTACCTGAAACATCACGAGATATCAGCACAACGGTTATGTTCACTCGTGCAGAAACGTATATCACAGTCGGTAAACCAAGTGATAAAGCATTCCCATTAGAAGGCAAATTCTTAGAGTTACAACCTATTACTAAACCTGCTGATATTGTGGCTACTGAACCTGTTCGTTTTCAATTTTTCTTTAATGGCAAAGCACAAGCTGGTGTAAAAGCTGAAATTACACGTGACGGTACTTTATATCGTAACCAACAAGATCAAATTGATGTAGTCAGTGATGAGCAAGGTTTTATTGAGTTTACACCAGAGATTGCTGGTCGTTATATTCTAAAAGCGTCTCATACTGATAAGTTAGCTGACAGCCCATTAGCCGATAAAATGAATGCAAGCGTACACCTTACTTTCGAAGCAATACTTCCGTAGTGGGGGACTTAGCAATGACCTTTAAAAAGTCTTTTAAAACCTATTTTAAAACCTTAAGTGGCGCTGCGTTATTATTCTCAAGCAGCGCAGCCTTCGCTCACTTTCCTTTGATGCATTGCGTATCTGTTGGAGAGGCTATTGAGTGTGAAGCAGGTTACAGTGATGGTAGTAAAGCGATTGATTCTCGAGTCAGTATGTTTGATTACGATGACAACTTAATTGCTAAGGTAAAAACCGATAAACGCTCTGTGGCAACGTTTAAAAAAACAGCCGAAGAGTTTTATATTGTCTTTGATTCTGGACATGAAAGCCCTGTTGAAGTTGACAGTGTTGAGATAACAGAGAAATGATAATACAACAGACCGTTGTAAGTGAAAATAGGGGACATGAAGGCTATTGGATTGCTTTTTTATGTGCCCTTATTTTAATGATTGGCGCGCTGTTATTGCCTTATAACAGCGTTAACCACCAACATAATAACCTTCAAGCACATCAAGTGTTGATTACAGAATTAACACCCCCTCCTTTATCAATGATTGCAGAATTACGCCTTGCCTATGAAGAGATACATTACTTTCATGAAGCGAATCAAGCTTGGTTATCGGTACAGCAGTTAGAAGCAGACTGGATTGCACCTTTTGTAAAAGATAAAAGTTGGGCGCACCAAGGTGAACATCAATGGTCGCAAATAGCCCCTGGTATTTATCAAAGTAAACCGGCACAGGGCGGTCCTCGTTATTTATTAAATAGCCAAGATCAGGTGCTCGATATTTGGATTGATTTTAAAAACACAACACCACAAGCAAGCATTGTTAAAGTAAACGTTAATGCACAAGCTAATAGCGATGTTAAAGCAGAAGTTGCACGACCTAACACGCTTGATACAACATCATTAATTAAAGCAGGTTGGACTCAAGTGGTTTTTGAATCAGAACAAAACACATCCGAACACGGTCATTAACATCATTCACGAGACTCTCTATCATGTTTAAAACATTCTCTTTAGGTTTACTATTGATGTTAAGCAGCAGCTTAAGTCAGGCAGAAAAATTAACCGTTGGTATTACATTACAACCTTATTACAGTTACGTAAAAGCCGTAGTCGGAGACCTCGTTGAGGTATTACCGTTAGTTGATGAAGGTTTTAATCCTCATAACTATCAACCACAAGCAAATGATTTACGCCGTTTAAATATGATGGATGTCATTGTTATTAATGGCATTGGGCACGATGACTTTGCATTAAAAGTGATTAAAGCGGCTAACCGCGATGATTTGATTATTATAAAAGCCAATAAAGACGTGCCGTTATTACCTGCAATGGGGCAATCAGTTGGCAGTGGCGTAGTGAATCCACATACCTTTGTTGGTGTTTCAACCACCATTCAAAAGGTTTATACGATTGCTAATGAGATGGCAAAAATAGACCCTGATAACGCCAAGCAATACCGAGCGAATGCGCGTCAATATGCGTTAAAGTTTAGAAAGATGAAGCACCAAGCAATGCTGGCATTAAGCGATATTGATACTGCTGGCATGAAAGTAGCAACCACACATAATGCTTACGGCTATATCTTGCAAGAATTTGGTGTCGAAGTCAGTGCAGTTATTGAGCCTGCACATGGTGTTGAACCGAGTGCGAGCCAACTACAAGAAACCATTGAAAAAATCCGCGCCTCAGGCATTGATGTATTGTTCTACGAGCTTAATATGCCGAATCGTTATGTTGATACGATTGAGAAAGAAACAGGTATAAAGTTGTACCGTTTTTCTCACATGACTCATGGTGCTTATGAGGAAGATAAAGTAGAAGTCGAAATGTGTAAGAATTTAAATACCTTAGTGGAAGCGATGAAGTTTACTGCACAGCAAAAAGGCGGTGCGTAGTGGGACCTTCAATTTCATTGAACGATGTTGGTTTACGTTATGAAAATAACATCGTATTACAGGATATTTCTGTTTCACTTGATGCGGGAAAATGTCACGTGATCATGGGGCCAAACGGCGGTGGTAAAACCTCTTTATTACGCTCAATCTTAGGGTTAACGCCTTTTAAAGGTGAGATAAATGTTAATTGGACCGATAGCAAGGGGAAGATCGGTTATGTGCCACAAAAGGCGACCTTTGAACCGAGCTTACCGTTAACCGTACTTGATTTTATTCTACTCAACCAAAGTCGTTCTCCGCTATTTTTTAACTTTAATAAAAAACACAAAGTGAAAGCACTAGCACAATTAGCACGTTTGGGTATGGCAGACCGCGCTATGTTTCGCATGGGGCAATTGTCAGGCGGTGAACAGCAACGTGTTCTGTTTGCTCAAGCATTATTAGACAATCCCGACTTACTTATTTTAGATGAACCCACCAATGGCATGGACGATCAAGGAGTACGTTACTTTGAGTCTTTGATCAGTGATTTAGTGAAAGAGCAGAAAACAATTCTTGTGGTACATCATGATATCAGTGCAGTGCGCCGTTTAGAGGCAACTGTACACGTGGTAAATGGTGTATTAATTGAAAGTGGTGACGCGAGTGAGGTATTGCAAACCAATAAGATAGAGCAACTCTTTAATCATTATCGTAGTACGCCAGTGGCCGATGTTGTTAATGACTCAACGGTTAATAGTGAGGTGGCATAGTGGATACGTTACGTTTATTAGCAAGCCAAGGCGCTGAAGCCGGTTGGTTAAGTGAAAGCTTCTCCTATGCGTTTATGGTAAATGCATTAGTGGCGGCATTATTAGTTGGGCCGCTATTAGGTGGGTTAGGCACCTTAGTGATTGCCAAGCGCTTAGCGTTCTTTTCAGAAGCGGTTGGTCATGCAGCTTTAACGGGTATTGCGATTGGTGTGTTATTAGGTGAACCTCCTGAGAATCCGATCATTGGTTTGTTTTGTTTTTGCATGATTTTTGCGTTGTTATTACATTTTGTGCGCAACCGAACGGCTGTTCCTTACGATACGTTAGTCGGCGTTTTTCTTGCTGTTGCATTAGCTGGTGGGGCGGCATTACTGATGTACGTTGCCCGTAAAATTAATATTCACATGTTAGAGAATGTTTTATTTGGTTCTATTTTAACTATTACTGATTTTGATTTATTAGTGTTAGGCGTCAGTTGTTTACTGATTATTGTTGGTCTTATGTTTACGTTTAATCGCATTTTATTAGCATCGATTAGCCCTGATATTGCGAAGGTACGCGGTTATAACACGCATTTTTATGATTACTTATTCGTTATGATGATTACCTTAGTGACCATTGCAGCGGTTAAAATTGTAGGTGCTGTATTAGTGGGGGCATTATTGCTTATTCCGGGGGCTACGGCGCGTTTAATGACAAAAAGCATGGGTAGTTTTGTGCTGTTATCTTCGTTATTAGCGACTCTGAGTTGCTTGATTGGTACGTTATTACCAATGGAGTTAAAACTCCCTATTCCCTCTGGCGCATCGATCATTTTAGTCGCTGCTAGTTTCTTTTTAATCGCGACTCTTTATCGCATTATTGGTGGGCGTTCATAATGAAAAAAGTACTCAACTCATTTATACCTAAAGCATCTAAAACCTCTAAAATTTCTTTATATAAAACATTCAACAGACTGAGTAAGTTATCTCGCTATGTTGTTATGTTTGCTGGGCTATTCGTACTATTACCAAGTCAGTTAATGGCCAAGGATATTTTAACCACCACACCGATCACCTATCTGTTAGCGACCCAATTAATGAAAGGTTCGCCAATCACTACCACTTACCTTGCTCCAAAGCGTTATGGCTTGGAACGATTAAATAATTGGTATGCGACTAAAGGAGAGGCGAAGGCATTAGAGGCAGGTAAAACAGCAACGGTTGCGATTACGCTAAAGGCATTATGGCCACAGGATCCTCTCTTTGTTTATGCGCGACAGGGCAATATTAATTTAATTGAAATCGATGCATCACAATCTATTTCACCACGTGCGCGCGGCATTGCAAGTGTGCAATTAAGTGATGGTAGTAGCTCTATTTATGCTTGGCTTAACCCGAATAATATCGGCACTATGCTTAGTATTGTGAGTGAAGATCTAAAACGAATTTGGCCTGAATATAGTGGTTTAATTGAGAAGAATCAGCAGCAGTTATTAGTTGATACTCGTTTGCTTATCAATCAACAACAGCAAGCTTTATTCGATAAAGAGATTGATTCAGTGGTGCTATTATCCGACCAATTGGAAGACTTTGCTTCAGCTAATCAACTGTTTGTTGTGCAGCGCTTATTCAAAGCAGAGTTAGAATGGACTGAACAAGATAAGTCTGCACTGAAAGCATTATTACAAGAGTCACCGCATTTATGGTTATTAACCACGAAGAAAGTATCTCAACAACTTAAGCAATTATTACCTGATTTCTCAAATATATTAGTGGTTGATAGTATCGATCGTTGGGGTGGTTCAGGCATCAAGCTAGAGAAACCATTACAACGTTGGTTGTTTTAAAAGTGGCATTGATTGCGTTAAAGCGACATTAATGATGAGCGCGTTAAAATTAACTTAAGGAGTTATTAACTTAAGCACTTATTAACTTAAGTATTTATTAATCTGGCCATGATTAAACAAAAATGCCGTTTAGCTTTAATAAGTTAAACGGCATTTTTATAGGCTCAGAAAACATTAAGCATTAAGCATTAAACATTAAAGGCGTCGTTTAATATGCATTAAAGAGTACAGTGTCGATTGTAATTTCTTATCTGCTTTATCTTTAATTTTCGCTTCGCCTGCTTTTTCTATTTCTATAATCCCTGAGCGGTTTAAAGTGATCCGGTAACGTTCAAATTGTGCTTGATACTGACCTTGGTCTAAGGCAACAATCACGTTAATTTGGTAACGTCGTTCAATCGACGTCGTTTGGATCTTTTCTCTATTCGCCGTTGTATCTAAACGTTCATAGACTTTACCTGTACCACCTTCTGCATAACGTGTTAATGGACGTAAACTAAAGAATATGTTTTCTTCCATCGTATCGTAACCCGCTTGGAAACCTTGCTTACTGACTCGCGTTTCAATACGGTAATGCAATAGCTGCGCACTTTGTTTGTTTTGAGAGTGACGCTCTGCTAGTAAGTCTTTACTCTGTTGCGGTAGTTTTTTACTGATGCTGTAATCTAACCAGACTTTCTGCTTTGCTATCTCTACTTGGCTAGTTGAATCATATAAAGTACGCGCCCATTTAGGTTTTCCTCGTCGTATCCATCGCCATAATATGTTTTTAAATTCATCTTTAAAGACTTCACGTACCCCATAAATGATCGCTAATAAGAAGATCATTAAAGTGGTTAATTGGCTGAATGCACCTTGAGTTTTAATGATCAACACTAATACCACACTCATTAACAAAGCAGTCGCAACACCCGTCACCATTTTCTTAGTGTGATTGCCGAGTACGAGTGTTTTACTTTTAAAAATCACCCCATATTCAATCAAGCGTCGTAATAAACGCATTTTGTTGGCAATACGGTTAGGATCCTTTAAAGTAGCTTCAGAGTTATAACCTTTTTTCTTGCGGTATTGACTCTCTTCATCACAAATAGCGAGTAACGCTAAACGTGTTTCAGAAAATTCGCTTGGGCGTGACTTTTTAACCAACATGCGCATAATGGTTTGTTCGGTATACCATGATAAATAGTTATCTACATTGTCATAGATAGAGGTTAGTTTGGCGCTTTTAGGTTGATGGCTACGATGCTTTTTTAGAATGTCTAAACAGTGCTCAGTCAATTCAACGGCAGCATCATAAAAGTCCGCTAAACTCTCGCTATCATTAATCGCTAATACTTCATTAGCATCAGTATCTAATGCTGAGATATATTGGTAAGCAAATAGGTTTAGGTTACTTTTATACTCTGATGCTGAGCGTTTCATACGGCTTGCAAAACGACGGTGTAATAGAGGCAAATGTAAGCCTTTAGTATGGTAAGCGCGACGCCCATTGATACCCGCATTGAAGTAATCTGTTTCCGATAAGGTATCTTTATTTATGCCCATCTCTTTTGGTAATGAAAAATATAAATCAATACGCCTAAACGTCCCTTGTTTCATGTGATGGGTCAATTTAATTGATAATTTTTCGTCTTGCTTTAAAGTGAAGTTGGGCAATTTTTCCTCCTTAGTTGGCAGCAGTATATCTGTATTGTAAAGCGTTGTAATGATCAAGAACGTAATTTTCTAAAGTTTTCACATACTCATTTATTGGTTTTTTCTTATTTAAAATAGATATAGAAATAAAACCTTTGTTATTGATTTTATGACTTTTAATAACCCTACTTATTGTAGACATTAACTGCTTTATATGAGTGCTTAATCACACCATTTTATGGCATGTTTATTAACATTAAATGAATGCCCTTATATTGATCCCCATTAAATTAGTACTTTAAGGTTGGCATGATTTTGGCTATATTACCGATGCTTTTGGTGATTTTCGGTTGTTAATAATAAAACGCTTGAAACAAGGACTCAGTTATTGTGAGTCAAAAATCATAGTTGTCATTTAATTTGACGTTATTTAACGCAACCTGAATAAATCTAACTATGGGCATTCTTTATGATTCAACAATCAAATACAGTTATTCGCGCCAGCTTTTTACATTTTATTAACGATCCAGCCAAAGTAGAAAATATTGACGATGCTTATCAATATATTTCTGATGGTTTACTGGTTATTGAAAATGGCAAAGTAAAGTCATTGACACCATTTAATGATAAAAGTGCAGACTTATATCCTCACCTTGAAGATAAACGCGGGCAATTAATCATGCCTGGGTTTATCGATACGCATATCCATTATCCACAAACAGAAATGATTGCAGCCTACGGTGAGCAACTTTTAGAATGGTTAGAGACTTATACGTTTCCAACCGAGAAACAGTTTAAAGATAAATTATATGCACAAAAAATATCGCAGTTTTTTATTAACGAACTATTAAAAAATGGCACCACTAGCGCATTAGTTTTCGGGACGGTTCATCCTGAATCTGTTGATGCGTTATTTGAAGAAGCTGAAAAAATAGATATGCGCATGATCGCCGGTAAAGTGATGATGGATCGCAATGCACCGAATTACTTATTAGATACTGCGCAATCAAGCTATGACCAATCTAAAGTATTGATTGAAAAATGGCATAATAAAGGGCGTTTACAATACGCTATTACCCCACGATTTGCACCCACCTCAACACCAGAGCAGTTAACATTAGCTGGCAAATTAAAAGCAGAATACCCAGATGTGTATGTACAGACTCATTTATCTGAAAACATAGATGAGATCGAATGGGTTAAATCGCTTTTCCCTGAGCGAGAAGGTTACCTAGATGTGTATGAGCATTATGGCCTAACAGGTGAAAAATCAGTCTTTGCACATTGTATTCATTTGACTGATAAAGAATGGGATACATTAGCGAAAACTAAGTCAGTGATTGCATTTTGCCCAACTTCTAATTTGTTTTTAGGCAGTGGTTTATTCAATTTAGATAAAGCAGATGAGCATCATGTACCTGTTGGTCTTGCGACTGATGTGGGTGGTGGTACGAGCTTTTCACAATTACGTTCATTAAGTGAAGCTTACAAAATAATGCAGCTACAAGGTAAAAAATTATCTGTTTTTAAAGGGTTATATTTAGCGACATTAGGCAGTGCACAATCACTTAGTTTAGACCATAAAGTGGGTAACTTTGAAAAAGGAAAAGAAGCAGACTTTATTGTATTAGATTGGGCTGCAACGGAATTACAAACATTACGTCTTGAAAATTCAAACAGTTTACAAGATAAATTATTTGCCTTAATGATGTTAGGTGATGAACGAAATATTCATTCAACTTATGTTGCAGGGAAATTAGTTTATAGCGTCGCTGATTAAGTCTATTTGCTCCGTTCTCCTGCCTATAATCGAGTGAAGAATTTAGTTATAATCAGATTCAGATGTTATAACTAATTTTATAATCAACTTTGTTACAGGTAGGAAATTTCATGAAATTAACTCAATTATCGACTGCTATTTACGAAAAATTGTATGCCGATATCACTCAGTTCAGAGAAACCTTTGATCTAGCTTGCGCCGCGCCAGAAACGTTAGATGATAAAGCGGATGAGTTACATACTTCATTAATTATCGAAGAGCTCACAGAGTTAGCAGAAGCGCCTTGTAAGGTTGAGCAGGCTGATGCGATTGTTGATAGTGTTTACGTATTAATGGGGCGTTTAGTGCATTTAGGCGATACTAAAGTTGAAGATAACCTTGCCATTAGTTACCTGATAGATTTGTTCTTAAATGTAGCGAAACAACGCAAGATTGATTTTATCACTTGTTGGGATGAAGTACATTCAAGCAATATGAGCAAAGTATGTCGTAATCAACAAGAATACACAGATACTGTTGCGTTTTATGCAAAGCAAGGCGTGACGCTAACTGAAAGTATAAAAGGTGAGTTTATCATCGCTAAATGTGCTGAAGACGTGCAGATGGAAAGTAAATTAGTGCGTAAAGGTAAGGTATTAAAATCTGTTTATTATCGACCTGCTGACTTAGCGCCTTTAGTTAATCTATAAGCTGTTAGTAAAAATATGCTATTAAGCGTTTAGCTAAACCTAAAACGATTACCTTTAAGTTATGCTTAAGTGATGTCTAAGTTTAGCGGAGCGCTTTTTTGTTAACTGCTACCAAGCTATTTTCTATATCAGCTATCTTCTATAAAAATAAACGTATTTGAATCGTGTTTTTAATGATCAATCATTACGAAAAATCAATCTCTACATAATGCCCATCGTCTGTTGCTATATTCTTATATTGCCAATCATAGTGTTGTATTAAACGTTCTGTTAGCTCTAAACCTAAACCAAACCCTAGCTCATTTTTGAGTTGGTTTTCTGTTTTTGGAATGTCATTAATGTCTTGAGAATCAAACTCTCGATTATTAATGATTAAGTTACTGCCTGCTTGAATAATACAAATTTTACCTTCCGTAGTATGCTGTAGGGCGTTACGAAGTAAATTACTAATGACAATACGACATAAAGCTTGAGGTAATAACAACATAGTTTCATCTGTTGTAATCTTTACTTTTACACTTTTGCCATTGAGTAAATAAGACAGTTCTTCTAATAATTGTTCTGTGAATCCACCAATAGAAATACTTATTAATGGAATAGATTTATCTGTTTTTCTGTTTAACCATAATAGAGTCTCAGTGAGATCTGTCATATTAAAACTAGCACGCTCAATACGTTCTAATACCTGTAGCTGCTTATCTACACTGATATCTTTTTCTATCATTTTACGTAACAACTCAGTATTCGTACGAGTAACCGCAATTGGTGTGCGTAATTCATGGCTCGCATAACCTAAAAAGCGATGCTCTCTATCTAAACTTTCTTGTACCGAACGTAAACTAGATTGAACAATATTAGCTAAACTATTGAGCTCACTAAAGTGGAAGTCAGGTATTGGCTGCATTAGTTGTTCTTTATTTAAATTTTTAGTCCACGCCATTAATTTTTCAATGGGATTAGCCACTTTTCGTATCATTAAATAGGGGACTAATGCAAACAATGCCATTAGCACTAAAGCAATTAAAGAGAGATATAAAAATGGTGGTATTTGCTCTTGTTTAGTCTGTTCAATATCTTTCCACTTTGGGGAAGTAAACATAGAAGAAACATAACGTACTTTATCTTCTCGTGTTACTTTCAATACAAAGTAGCCAGCTTCAGGCGCTGAAAATATTGGATTACCATCAATACTTTTAAGTAACAAATTATCGATAAGATCCTCTTGATTCAGTCTCTCCTTTATTTTCGGTGGTAAGTCTTCCCAGCGAGAGGCGACAATAAAATCATGAATCTCTACAGGGTGCCCATCTGATACTGGCACTTTATAAGCTTGTGAACGCATCGCATTGCGCATAGAAAAGTCGATACCCGTTAAAAAGTAATTGAAACTCACTGCTGACATGATCGAAATAGTCGTCACGCCAGTAATAATTATCATGATCAAAAAATATACTTTTAAGCTTGGTCTTATTTTCATACTAGCTGCTCGTTTTTAATACAAAACCATGGCCTACTAAGGTATGGACTAATTTTTGATGGCTTGGTTTATAAGTATTATCTAAATTACCATCGACGACTTTTCTTAAATTAAACATGTGTACTTTTAAGCTATTACTATCAGGTTGTTGATCTCCCCATACACTTTGTATGAGTTTATCTCTACTGACTGGATTTGGACTGGCTAATATTAATGTTTCTAGAATTTTAAAGCTGGTTGGAGATAACTTTAAAGGCACTGAATCACGCGTAATCATTTGTTGTTTACAATCTAATTCGAGTCCACATGCATTGACCTTTTTCGTTTCCCCGCTGCGTCTGCGCGATAAAACCTGTACACGAGCAATCAACTCTTCCATTGCAAAAGGTTTAACTAAGTAATCATCCACTCCTTTTGAGAAACCCTGTAATTTATCGTCGAGTGTGTCTTTAGCTGTTAGCATTAAAATAGGTACATCAATACCTTGTGAACGTAATGTTTCACATACTTCTAAACCATTCATTTTTGGCATATTTAAATCTAAAATAACCACATCATAGTTATTTGATTTGATTAGATTAAAACCAGATAAACCATTTGCAGCATGATCACATTTTATTTTTTCAAGTTCAAAATAATCAATAACGGCAGTCGCTAAGTCAATGTCATCTTCGACTAATAATAACTGCAGTTTATCTAAATCCATGCTCAAATCTCACTTATAATGTAGGTACTTTATTTTATTGGAATAAATTAACAATAGTTCGGTTAACGAATGGTTAAGTTATTTTTATTATTTTTTTGAAATATATTGGTGGTTATCCCTTTCTTCTAAAAGCACTGTATCGTTTAAACTAATATTGTCATTCAATTTGCTAATCTAATGGCGAGAATGAAATCGCATATTTATATGTTATGTTAAAAATAGTTGATTATATAGAAACCACATTAATGACGGGCTATTTGTAAAAAGTAAACTTTAGAGGAGATTACATGATTGATAACACTGCGGATAATATGTTTGAAAGTATTTTTGAAGATAATCAAACACAACAAAAAATTGACGAGATTGCTAAAAAGTCAGGCATGAGTTCAATCTTAGTCATGAAGTCTCATGATAATGAAATGGAAGTGGTATTAAGCGGTGGCGATACCGGTAAAGAAATTTATCATGCCCGAGATAAAGGGAAAAAGAGCACTCACTCTGAAGGAAAGCATGCGTTATATTGTGAACGAGTGGTTAATACCAATGATGTACTAGAAGTACAAAATGCCGCTAAAGATCTTAATTGGAAAGATAACGAAGATTTAACTGAGTTCGGATTGGGCACTTATTTAGGTGTACCTATTGAAAAAGATGGCAAAGTTGTAGGTACCGTGTGCGCTTTGAACAATGAATCTATCGATTTTGAAAATGAACAATACAATGTATTAGAGCAGCTACAAAAAGTGAAAGGTGATATTGAAAGTAAAATTTGATTTATTGCTTAAAACACCGTGCTAAAAATCACGATTAAATAATGATGTTAAACATGTCTTTTGGTTGTGAGAGCATCAAATAAAGAATAAAAAAAAGCGATTCAATGAATCGCTTTTTTAATATATGCAGATTGCTTAAGCTAGTTATACTCTAGCTTTTATTTTTTATTAACGTACACCCACCAAGATTAGTCCAGGTAATATGAAGAAAGTACCAACAACATATCCTAAAGCTAATAATTTATTTTTTGTACCTACGTCTGCTAACTTCTCTGCTCCTTTTAACGGTAATTCACGTAAGAAAGGAATACCGTAAATAACGACGACTGCTAAGAAGTTAAACAAAAAGTGAACTAAAGCAATGGTTAATGCGGCTTCAGCCATTGGACCTGAAATAGCGGTTGCTGCTAACAATGCTGTTATTGTTGTTCCAATATTTGCACCCAGTGTGAAAGGGTATATTTGACGTGTTGTAAACATGCCGCTACCCGCTAATGGAATCATTAAGCTGGTTGTTGTTGATGAAGATTGCACCATCACGGTCATTAATGCACCAGAGGTAATACCAGCGATTGGACCTTTACCTAACGCATTATGCAATATCGCTTTAGCACGACCGACTAATACTTTTTTCAGTACTTTACCTAAGAAAGTCACAGAGAATAAAATAAGCACAACACCGGCTACAACCATCGCAATACCGGCCATTTTACCTGGGACAATTGATGCCATATCAGAAATAATGTTGACGCCTGGTTTAGTTAAAGGCTTCATAAAGTTAAAACCTTTCATCGACATATCAGCACTACCTACAAGCAAGTGCGAAGCTGCGCCTGCCATTTTTTCTAATAAGCCAAACATCAATTCTAACGGTAGGAAAATGAATACCGCAATTAAGTTAAAGAAGTCATGAACTGTTGCTGCACTGAAAGCACGTTTAAAGTCTTCATTGTTACGAACGTGACCAATTGAAACAATCGAGTTTGTAATAGTAGTACCAATATTTGCACCCATAATTAATGGAATGGCAATTGAAACAGGTAAACCGCCAGCGACTAAGCCGACTGTTACTGCTGTTACAGTCGAAGAAGATTGTACTAACGCTGTTGCTAATGTACCTAAAATCAATGCAACTAGTGGATTACTTGCAAACTGGAATATTTCAGCGGCGCCAGCTGCACCACCTGAGAATAATTTAAAGCCACTGCTCACACTACTGACAGCGACTAACATGCAATACACTAAAAAAACGACAGCAGTCCAATTAAAGAACTGATTCATTGTTGTATTATTATTTGGAGTATTCATTTTTAAAGCCTATTCAATTAAGCGACTATTACGCAATGATGTTAATTATTTAAGTACGGTGATTAAAACAGAGTTTTGTTACAGAAATATTTCAATTGTCATAAAAGATTCGTTAAACTGAAATAATTTTTGTTTTATTAAGTTTTTGCTCTGAATGTAGAACCGAAAAAATTAACTTAGTTTTAATTAACTTAGCTTTAATCAACTTACTTCTAATTAATGAAGGTTTAGTCGCCAGAGTCGGCATGTTGATTGGTAATATTTATCAGTAATATTAATGAGTGATGTTTATAAGCAAGGTTAATACGCGATATTGGTTAATTAGGCTAATAGAGCAAAGTAATCGGTAAGAGTAGAAATTAGAACAACAAAAAAGGGACAAAATGTCCCTTCATATATTTACTCGTTGAGCCAAGTTCAATAAGCATCGTCGGTTATTTATAACTGTTCTTTTAGTTCATAAAGCATTGCTAATGCTTGCTTAGGCGTTAACTCGTCTGGATCGACTCCTTCAAGTAAAACCACCGCTTTATGTTTTTCAGACTCTGAGAAGTTTAAGCTACTTTGAACTTGAACTTCGGCAATATTGTCTATCGTTTGCTGGTTATTTGTTTGGTTTTCAAAAGATTGAGACTGTTTAGAGGACGCTTCTAATTGCGCAAGTTTTTGCTTTGCGTTATCTAACACTGATTTAGGAACACCTGCTAATGCAGCTACCTGTAACCCATAGCTTTTATTCGCAGCGCCTTCTTGTAATGCGTGTAAAAAGGCAATGGTATCGCCATGCTCTACGGCATCTAAATGCACATTTACTAATTCTGGAATCGTTTCAGGTAAACGTGTTAATTCAAAGTAGTGTGTTGCAAATAAAGTATAGGCTTGAATTTTTTCAGCCAATTGCTCTGCACAGGCCCAAGCTAACGATAAACCATCAAAAGTACTGGTGCCTCGGCCAATTTCATCCATTAGCACCAGTGAGTTAGGCGTTGCATTATGTAATATATTCGCTGTTTCAGTCATTTCTACCATGAAGGTTGAACGGCCACTGGCGAGATCGTCTGATGCACCTATACGAGTGAAAATACGATCAATAGGGCCTATTTTTGCACTTTGAGCAGGAATGAAACTACCAATGTGTGCCATCAATACCATTAACGCAACTTGACGCATATAGGTCGATTTACCACCCATGTTAGGGCCAGTGATAATCAGCATACGACGTTGGTTATGTAAGTTAACAGGGTTCGCAATAAAAGGCGTTTTACTCACTTGCTCAACAACAGGATGTCGACCTTCTTCAATCTCGATACCGTTTTCTTGTTGTAACACCGGGCGAACATAATTTAAGGTTAACGCGCGCTCTGTTAACGTATTTAATACATCCAATTCTGCTAATGCTTTTGCCGTGAATTGTAAGCTTTTTAAATGTGGCAATAACAAATCAATTAATTGCTCGTAGAGTTTTTTCTCTAATGCGAGTGCTTTACCTTGGCTAGATAATACTTTTTCTTCGTGTTCTTTTAGTTCTGCAATGATGTAACGCTCAGCACCTTTAAGTGTTTGGCGACGTACATAATGCTCCGGTACATGCTCAGATTGATTTCGGCTTATCTCAATAAAGTAACCGTGTACTCGGTTATAACCGACTTTTAAAGTGCTAATGCCAGTACTTTCACGTTCACGTTTTTCAAGTGCATCTAAGTAGTCCGTTGCGCCTTTTGAAAGGTTACGCCAATGATCTAACTCTTCGTTATAACCCGCTTTGATCACGCCGCCGTCACGTATTAATACAGGTGGGTTATCGATCACTGCCGTTTCTAATAAGGTTAATAGTTCAGGATAGTTACCCATTTCTTGGCTTAATGTCGACACGAGTTCAGAAGGTAATTCTGCAATTAAATGCTGTAATTCAGGTAACAAAGAAAAAGCACAGCGTAAACGCGTTAAATCACGAGGGCGTGCAGAACGTAATGCTAAACGTGCAATTACGCGCTCAATATCACCAATCTGTTTCAGTGGCAGAGAAAGTGCATCAGTTAAATCAAAATCCATTAACGTTTGGATCATGGTTTGACGGTAATTTAAGACCGTTAAATTACGAATCGGCTGATGTATCCAACGTTTTAATAAACGGCTACCCATTGGGGTTACTGTGGTATCTAATATTTGCGCTAGCGTATTATCGGTCCCGCCTGCCAAATTAAAGGTTAACTCTAAGTTACGGCGTGTGGCCGCATCTAAAATAACCGTATCAGTGCTTTGCTCTAATGTAATTGATTGAATATGGGTAAGCACTGTACGTTGAGTATCTTTTAAATATTGTAATAACGCACCAGCAGCACAAATTGCAAAGTGTGCTTTTTCAATACCAAAACCCACGAGATCTTTAGTACCTAATTGCTGAGTTAATAGTTTTTTGCAGGTACCTAACTCAAATTCCCATTCAGGGCGACGACGAATCGTAGGTAAATGTTCAATTAGCTCCAAACATTCAAAGTTATCTGGGTATAAGAGTTCAGCTGGATTTAGGCGTTGTATTTCTGCTTGTAAAGATTCAGCTTTGTTTAACTCATTAACAATAAAACGACCACTGCCAATATCTAGTGAAGCAATACCAAAGGTGTCACCCTGTTGGTAGACTGAACATAATAAGTTATCTTGTTTATCATCTAATAACGCTTCATCAGTGATCGTGCCAGGGGTAATGATACGTACTATCTTACGTTCAACAGGGCCTTTGCTTGTGGCAGGATCGCCAATTTGCTCACAAATCGCAATCGATTCACCAAGGGCAATCAATTTTGCCAAGTAGCCTTCAACACTATGGTAGGGAACACCGGCCATTGGAATGGCATTACCGCCAGTTTTTCCACGTTGAGTAAGGGAAATACCTAATAATTGTGACGCTTTACGGGCATCATCAAAAAACAGTTCGTAGAAATCACCCATACGATAAAAGAGTAAGGTGTCTGGCACTTCACTTTTTAAGGTTAAAAACTGTTGCATCATCGGAGTATGTTGTTTTAATTCTTGCGCTGTTGGCTTCATAATGAATACACTTAATAACTATTTCTAAAAAAAGGCGGAAAATGATGTTTACTGAAAAAACCGTTAAAGAATTGGCGCAAGTATTAGGCGAAAAACTGACTAATGCTGGCTTGGTTGCTACAACCGCTGAATCCTGTACCGGAGGTGGTGTAGCATACGCTATTACAGAAATTTCTGGAAGTTCGCTGTGGTTTGACCGTAGTTTTGTTACTTATAGCAATGGTGCTAAAACACAGATGTTAGGTGTTGAAGACCTGTTGATTCAAGAGTTTGGGGCGGTCTCCAAAGAAGTGGTTAATGCTATGGCTATTGGCGCCATAAAAAATTCAGATGCCGATATTGCTGTTGCAATAAGCGGGATTGCAGGACCTGATGGCGGCAGCGAAGAAAAACCAGTTGGTACGGTTTGTATTGCTTGGTATAACGCACATAGTGGACATAAAACTGAAACCTATTTATTTGTAGGTGATCGCTCTGAAGTGAGAACACAAGCAATTCGTTTAGCACTTTTAGGGCTAATAGATAACGTTGATATGCTAAACTAAATAAATATCATCATATTTTTAATAAAAAACTTGATACTGTATAAATGAGCAGTATACTGCATGCATATACAGTAAAACATAAGAAAAACACTGGAGAAGACATGAGTCAGGACGCAAATAAAGATAAAGCATTAGCAGCTGCATTAGGCCAAATTGAGAAACAATTTGGTAAAGGTTCAATCATGCGTCTAGGAGACGGTGCTGCAGCAATGGAAATTGAATCTGTTTCAACTGGCTCATTAGGTTTAGATGTTGCTCTTGGAATAGGTGGTTTACCGTACGGTCGTGTTGTTGAAATATACGGTCCAGAAAGTTCTGGTAAAACGACGCTAACATTACAAGTTATTGCTGAAGCACAAAAACAAGGTAAAACTTGTGCGTTTATCGATGCTGAGCATGCGTTAGACCCTAGCTACGCAAAAAAATTAGGTGTTAATGTTGATGATCTTCTTATCTCGCAACCTGATACTGGTGAGCAAGCATTAGAAATCTGTGACATGTTAGTACGTTCAGGTGCTGTTGGTGTAGTGATTGTCGATTCTGTTGCTGCCTTAACACCAAAAGCGGAAATTGAAGGTGACATGGGTGATTCACACATGGGTCTTCAAGCACGTTTAATGTCTCAAGCATTACGTAAACTAACCGGTAACATTAAACAAACGAATACGATGGTTATCTTTATTAACCAAATCCGTATGAAAATTGGTGTTATGTTTGGTAACCCAGAAACAACTACTGGTGGTAATGCATTAAAATTCTATGCATCAGTTCGTTTAGACATTCGTCGTATTGGCGCTGTTAAAAACGGTGACGAAATCACGGGTAATGAAACACGCGTTAAAGTAGTTAAAAACAAAGTATCACCACCGTTTAAACAAGCTGAATTCCAAATTTTATACGGTCAAGGTATTAATAACTACGGTGAGCTGATCGATTTAGGTGTTAAGCAAGAGCTAGTTGAGAAATCTGGATCTTGGTATTCATATAACGGTAATAAAATTGGCCAAGGTAAAACTAATGCATGTAAATTCTTAGATGAAAATCCAGTTTCAGCTAAAGAGTTAGATGCTAAATTACGTGAAATTTTATTAGCAAAACCAGAAGTTGTACCTGAAACTAAAGATGTAGAAACTGAAGCGCCTGAGTAAGTTAATCTATAAAGCTAAAAGTACCTTTGTACTAATGATAATATCAACTATTTTAAATAAGCTGTGTTAAAGAGGCTATGTTAAATAAGCTATTTTAACCAGTAAAATAGCTTATTTAATTAGTGCGATTGATATAATTAGCTAAGATAAAAACCGATGCCTACAAGCATCGGTTTTTTTGTCTGTTTTTTTTGAGTTAGTCTGCACGAAAAGATTGAAGCCTCTTAAGCAATTAATAACTTCAACAGTAAAAAAACTAACATACCAAAGAAGATCGTTTTTAATAAACTCTTAGTCACCAGGCTGATCACGACACTAATAATTGCCGCTAATAAATAAACATTAGTAAAGCTTATATCCATATCCCCATAGGGCATAACGACTGCGGGCACTATGATTGCTGTTAATACTGCTGGAGGCACAAATTTTAATGATTGTTGCATCCAAACTGGAAAAGTGATTTTCCCTGCAAAAGCAAACATAACAAAACGAATACCAAATGTAATGGCAAACATACCTAAAATTAACCAGACTTCATTCATATTTTCTTCTCCTGATTATTAATAGACATTTTTTGCATACGCATCACTGATAAGCCTGCGCCAACGCCTATTAATGCACTAATAATGAGTCCAAGCTTATTAGGTAAATAAGAAAAATATAAAGAGGCTATTGCAGCACTGAACGTTGCACTTAACATTGCTTTACTATTTACATAAGGCACTACCATACCGATAAAAGTAACGGACATAGCAAACTCTAGCCCCCAACTTGTCATATCAGGAATGATGTTACCAAGTACTAAACCGAGAGCAGTGGCAGAAGACCATGTTGTATAAAAACTGAATATAGAACCAATATAAAAATAATGAGCGTATTGATGATCATTACCTAATGGCGAGTCAGGTTGATAACGTTGACTCATGTTGGCAAAGGTCTCGTCAGTTAAGCCAAAGGCTAAAAAAGCACGTAAAGCTATCGGTAAATGTGCAACCCTAGGCACCAATGCCGTTGCGTATAACAGGTGGCGTAAATTAACAACAAATGTAGTTAATAAAATAATTTCTAATGGTGCTTGAACAGCAATTAATGCAAGTACAATAAATTGAGCTGAACCAGCAAAAACAAATAATGACATTGCCATCGTTGCCCATACCGAAAGTCCACTGGTGGGGGCTAATGTTCCAAATAAAATACCAAAAGGGATCGCACCTATTATCAATGGAATGGCGGCTTTGCAACCCGCTTTAAATTCGGCCTTTTTAAGCTGTTGATGATTGATAATACTCACCTTCTTTAAGTTGATAAAATAATGACAGTATTTGACCACAGCTGAATGATTTAATAAAACTTTTTGAATAAATTATCAATTTAATTCGTTTTGATTAATGACATTGACCTATCGATACTAATACCAAAAGAATTAATAAGGTGATCATTCTTGCTGGTTAAAATCACCCCTAACTGTGTTCTGAGTTTTGAAGTGAGAACAACTATCTTCTACAACTCACGCCTTATTAGTGTTAATTTTTCCCATTGAAAATTGGTGCGATTGGAATATTTATATCGACCTGTTGTTAGAGATAAGTGACATAAATCATAAGCAGTTAACGAATATTGTTTAAATAATAATTTATGATGCTAATTTGAATCTGCGAATTAAAAAAATAAATAAATTAAATGAGATAGTGGTAGATAGTTTTACACTTTAAAAAGGAACATAAATGACAAACCTGACTATTGTAGCGAGTATTAATGTTAAACAAGATAAGATCGACTTTGTAAAAGATGAAATGATTAAGCTGATAGGTAAAACGTTATTGGAAGAGGGATGTGTTCAGTATCGTTTACATCAAGATAATAACAATCCAGCTCACTTTCTATTTTATGAATGTTGGGAGTCTCGTGAGTTATGGCAAATACACAGAGAAAATACACATATGGTTGCATATCGCGCGGTGGTTGAAGGTGCTATTGAATCCTTTGATGTCAGCGAAATGACTGAATTAAGCTAAGCTAAAGTGAGTTAAACCTATCTATATCAGTTGTATTCTTCTCAGGAGGAATACATTACTACCATTATTTATTAATACCAAAAGAATTAATAAGGTGATCATTCTTGCTGGTTAAAATCAACCCTAACTGCGTTCTGAGTTTTGAAGTGAGAACAACTATCTTCTACAACTCACGCCTTATTAGTGTTAATTTTTCCTGCGCAATTTCTGATCACTTATTTAATTCCATTGGTATAATAATCTTTCGGTTAAGCATTAATAATTTTTGGGTTGAATTTTGTTAAACCTTCGACCAAATATAATTGCCCCTTCGTTTACTGCATTGTCATTTTTATTGTAGGTTATCCCACAGCGGTTTTTGTGCAAATTTCTCACTGATAAAATCGATCAATAAACGACAGCGTTGTGATAAAAAACGAGTCTGAGGATAAACCGCATAAGCATGAAGAGTCGGTAATTGATGATCCGTTAATATCGGCACTAATTGCCCTTGAGTAATGGCTTGATGAGTAATAAAAAGCGGTAAAGCGACAATACCCTGTCCATTAATTGCGACCATTTTTAAAAAATCGCCATTGTTGGCCTTAATTTTTGCAGTAACATCAAGTTGATGTTGTTTTTGCTGAGGGTCTGTAATGTGTAATTTATGATGATCATTTTGTGTGTATTGCAATATACGGTGTTGGCTCAATTGGTCGAGATTGGTAGGTTGACCATGTTGCTTTAAATAATCTGGACTCGCACATAAAAAATGACGAATGCTGGTCAGACGCTTGGCTTTTAACGTCGAGTTTTTTAAGTTTGAAATACGAATCGCTAATTCATAACCTTCTTCAACCAAATCAACATGACGATCAGAGAAGTCAATATCAATGCAGAGGTTTGTGTGTCGTTGACTAAATTCATCAATAATTGGTGCAAGGTGTGTTAATCCAAAAGACAAAGGCGCAGTTAGCTTTAAAGTGCCTTCTATATTGGTGCTAATACCACTTGTTTGCGCATTTAACTCTGCGACATCATTTAAAATGGTTAATGCTTTTTGATAATAAATACGGCCTGCATCAGTGAGATGAGACTGGCGAGTTGTACGAGAAAGGAGTTGGGTATCAAGTTGTTTTTCTAGTTCGACTAAGCGCCTACTTACCGCAGATTTGGCAATGTCTAATTGTGCTGCTGCTTTACCGATACCGCCAGCCTCTACGATCCTAACAAAGAGCGCCATATTTTCCATTTGCCCCATCTATTGTTCTCCATTTAGCAATTATAAATTGAAATTATTGCTGTTTATTCTCCATAGTTCAACAGCTATGATTTGTTCATCTCAATAACTGAGAGCAATACCTGAGATAAATAACTAAGAACAATAACTAAGAACAATAACTAAGAACAATAACTAAGAACAGTAACTAAGAACAGTAACAGAGGTGAAATATGAATCATATAACAAATACCGCAATGCATAACGCCCTGCAAAGCTCAGTAAAACCGAGTGAGCGTAGTGTTAAAAAAATTGTTTCTGGTGTTAAAACTTCTGATGGTGACGGCGTTAAGTTAACGCGTATTATAGGCTCTCCGCAGCTGGAGATGTTGGATCCCTTTTTGTTACTAGACTGTTTTGAAAGTGACCAAGCTGAAGATTATATTGGTGGTTTTCCAACGCATCCTCATCGAGGGTTTGAAACCGTGACTTATTTACTGAATGGAAAAATGCGTCACAAAGACAGTGCTGGCAATGAAGGTGTCATTGAGCCGGGTGGTGTGCAATGGATGACCGCAGGTAAAGGTATTTTGCATTCAGAAATGCCAGAGCAAGAAGATGGTTTATTAAAAGGTTTTCAGTTATGGGTGAATCTACCGAGCCATGCAAAAATGAATGAACCTCAATACCAAGAATTTTTACCACATTCGATGGCGTGCGAACAATTAACGAATGGCGGCCAAATAAATGTTATTGCAGGGACAACCAATCAAGGCACGATAGGCGCTGTAACCAATGTTCATAGCGAACCTTTATATTTGGATGTTCATTTATCTGCAGGGCAAGTGTTAACACAATCGATTACGCTAGATCATAATGCATTCATCTATGTTATCGAAGGTGAAGTGACTGTTCAAAGTGAACAAAGCAACACTGCTATAGAAGCACAGAAGTTAGCTGTTTTAACTAACGGAGAGCAAGTTTGTTTGCAAAGCGGGGTAGAGGGAAGTCGATTTTTGTTAATTGCTGGCAAACCTTTCAATGAACCTATTGCGCGTCATGGCCCTTTTGTTATGAATACAAGGGATCAACTATTGCAAGCTTTTGACGATTTTAATCAAGGTAAATTTGCTTAAGTTAATTTAAGCAAAAGCCAATGAATTGGCATGTATATGAAATATAAAACTCAGTGTGCATTTTTAATTTAAATGTTCAGAAGTTTTAAATGGTCAGAAACTTTAAATGATCGAGTGATTTAAATGGACAGAAACTTTAAATGATCACTGAAGTGTTATGAAAAAACAGATAGTGAGGAGTAAGTCATGGGGTTATTAGTAGACGGGCAGTGGCATAACCAATGGTACGATACCAAATCAAGCAATGGTAAATTTGTGAGGAGTGAAGCACAATTTAGAAACTGGATCACAGCAGATGGTCAAGCAGGGCCAACGGGTAAAGCCGGCTTTAAAGCAGAAGCAGGGCGTTATCATTTATATGTTTCGTTAGCTTGTCCTTGGGCGCATCGCACTTTGATCTTTAGAGAGCTAAAAGGTTTGCAATCAATGATTGATATCTCTGTCGTGAATTCTCTAATGGCTGAGCAGGGTTGGACCTTTAAGCCGGGACCGGGTGTTATTAAAGATACTGTTAATCATGTTTCATTGGTTTATGAGTTATATACCTTGGCAGATCCCACTTATTCAGGGCGTGTCACGGTACCCATTTTATGGGATAAACAGCAACAAACGATCGTCAGCAACGAGTCGGCAGATATTATTCGTATGTTTAATAGTGCATTTGATGGTGTTGGCGCCTCTGAAGGAGATTATTATCCTGAACATGCTCAAGATGAGATTAATGAAGTAAACGATTGGATATACCGAGATATTAATAATGGGGTTTACCGTGCAGGTTTTGCTACCACTCAAGCGGCTTATGAAGGAGCTGTTGATGCCGTGTTTGAGGCGTTAGATAAAGTAGAGTTGCGTTTAAGGACACAGCGTTATTTGTTGGGTAAGCAGTTAACAGAAGCTGATTGGCGTTTATTTACTACTTTAATACGTTTTGATGCTGCCTATGTTGGGCACTTTAAATGTAATAAAAAGCGAATTGCTGATTATCCCTCTCTGTCGAATTATGTTCGTGATTTATACCAACATGAAGGCATTGCAAGTACCGTCGATATTGATTATATCAAAGCGCATTATTATGGTTCACATGAAACCATTAACCCAACTCGTATTATTCCTGTTGGTCCTGTAGTTGACTTTATGCAAGCGCATGATCGGTCTCGTTTTGCTTAATATTTTGCATCACATTTTATATGTCATTTTACATAATGCGCTGCGTTAATCATTAAAACCGTTACTAGGTCGGAATGAAATAGTAACGGTTATTTTTCTGAAAAATCCATGGAAGTCTAACAATAAGCTCTTTAGTGAGGGCTAATTACTCCATAAAAATGGTTAACAATTCATTTAAGTATCGATGCCCGAAAGGAGTTACTTGGCACGTATCCTCTGCAACGGTTATTAAATTTTTATTGATCGCTTCTTGTAATTGCTTGTCTAATACACTGCGCTGTAAACCGGTGTAATCTTCAAATTCTGAAAATGGAATTGCTTCCATCAAGCGCAATCGATTCATCATATATTCAAAGACAAGATCCTCTTTTTGCACGGTATTATAATCATCCATATAAGCGCGTTGTGGATCTAAGTATCCTTTAGGGTGCTTTATCTTTGTCGTTCGTAATATCTTGTTTTCTAGCGGTAATGATATTTTGCCGTGTGCACCACAACCAATACCTAAATAATCACCAAAGCGCCAATAATTTAAATTATGCTGACATTCCCAGTTCTCTTGACTATAACCAGAAATTTCATATTGTTGATAACCATGCTCAGCTAATAGTTTTACCCCTTCCAGTTGTATAGCCCACAGTGTTTCATCATCAGGCAATGTAGGAGGGTGTGAAAAATATTGGGTATTCGGTTCAATGGTCAGTTGGTACCATGAAAGGTGAGTGGGTTTTAAGGCAATTGCCGTTTCTAAATCGCTCATCGCATCTTCTAGGCTTTGGTCTGGCAAGCCATGCATCAAATCAAGATTAAATGTTTTCATGCCGACATGATGTGCTTGTTTAGCCGCTGTTTTTGCTTCTTCTACACCATGTATTCGGCCTAGTTTAGTCAACTTTTCTTGCTGAAAACTTTGAACGCCAAATGAAAAACGATTAACGCCGGCTTCTTTAAAATCAGCAATTTTTTGATTCTCAATCGCACCTGGATTTGCTTCTAGCGTTATTTCAATATCGGCCTTAAAGGGAATCAAGTTCTGAACGTTTTCCAGCAACCATTTAATACCCGCAGCAGATATTAAGCTAGGCGTACCTCCTCCAATAAAAATACTGAATAAATCACGTCCTTGAACAAAACTGAGGTCTTGTCTTAGGTCATCAATAAGCGCGGTTAAATATTCTTTCTCTGGGATTTCACCGCGTAGTTTATGAGAGTTAAAGTCGCAATAAGGACATTTTTCAATGCACCATGGAATATGAATATATAAACTGAGAGGGGGTAGCTGTAACATGATTTATCCAATCTAAAAAGCGACCTAAATGGTCGCTTCAAAATGTAATGCAATTAATAATGTAAACTGCAAAGTGTAAAGAAAAAACAATAGCGCTAAGCTGATAACTGTTCTTTTAACAAATTAACTAATTGTGTTAATGCTTTACCGCGATGACTTAATTCACTTTTACGTTGCTTGTCTAATTGTGCTGAAGTAGATTGCTCGCTTTCAATCCAAAACACAGGGTCATAACCAAACCCATTCTTACCTTCAACACTTTCAGTAATACTGCCTTCCCAAGTACCTTGGCATATAATCGGTGTAGGATCTAACGCGTGACGTAGGTACACTAGAACACATTGGAAGCGTGCTTTACGTTGTTCTGGGTTAATACCTTCAAGCTTATTAAGTAGCTTATCAATATTGTCTTGGTCTGTTGCTGTTTCACCTGCATAACGAGCAGAATAAATGCCCGGTTGGCCATTCAGAAAATCCACCTCTAACCCTGAATCATCAGCAATAGCTGGTAAGCCCGTTAATTTTGATGCATGGCGAGCTTTGATAATCGCATTCTCTACAAAAGTAGTACCTGTTTCAGGGACATCTGGCACATTAAATTGGCTTTGTGGTAATACTTCAATTGAAAAGCTGTTTAATAGCTCACTCATCTCTTTTACTTTGCCTTGATTGCCGGTGGCAAGTACCCATTTTTGTTTCATGTGTTTTCCTTAATCAACATAGAATTTATGTTGAAATTTAAGCGTATTCGATTTTGTTTCTGTTTTTAGGTTAATTTCAAAATTAACGATTTCTTCATTAGTAAAAGGGTATTCAGCAATATAATAAATCGCCTTGCCTTCTTTTATTTGTGTAAATGTTAGTTGATGAGTTTGACCAATTAAGTTTTTGCCTGTGCCTTTCAACGTGGCAGCTACCGCTTGGTTATTTTGTCTCGTATCAAGTATCGAAATATTTAATAAACCATTATTTTTACTTCGTATGATTTTGTATTGTGTTGCAACTTCAGGCTGAATAAAGGTGCTTGGAATGGCGATGTAATGAACCTCAAGGTTAGCAAACTTTTTAAATTGTTCAGCTGTTACCATTGAACTGGTTAATAATAGTAAACTTAAAAACAACGTTTTAAATATAATCATTGAGCGAAACATATAATCCCTTATTGCGAAAAAAGTGAAGGTAGGTTTTTAGGTTGTTTAATTCGAACATAATTTATGTCGACTTTGTAAGCCTTTTTCTACACTAATTGCACTTTTTGCTACGTTAAATTGTTTACTTAAAAACTTCACTAAATGCGCATTAGCTTTACCATCAATAGGTGGTGCTGTAATCGCTATTTTCAATTCTTCACCATGCTGGCCAACAAATTGATCTCGGCTAGCTTTAGGTTGTAGATATAGGCGAAGCAATAAATCTTCGCCTTGATATGAATAATAGTCGCTCATTAAAATATGCTCATTACTATTCTTTGCTTGTTAATAGCTGGAACATTAGTGCTTTGAACATTCATGCTTTGAACATTCATGCTTTGAACATTCATGCTTTGAATATTAATCGTCATTTAACCTAATAACTGTGCAAGCAAGTCGGTCACTAGTTTTTCTACAAACTGAAGCCCCAGTAATACAACAAGCATTGATAAGTCTAAACCACCCATTGAAGGAATAATGCGACGAACAGGGCTTAATAATGGTTCAGTTAATTGAATCATCACCGCTTCAATTGGATTTTGACCTTTACTCACCCAGCTTAAGATTGCGCGTATCACTAATATCCAGAATAATAGTTTGAACACTGCGGTGATCAAAATAAACAAGGCTGATATTAATATAACCATTGGGTCAATTGAGTAATTTAATATGGCACTCAATACCAATATCTTTCCGGCAGCGACAACAAATGCAAACAATATAGTCGCAATATCTAAACCACCATAACCTGGTATGAAACGACGTAATGGCGCGACAATAGGCTGGGTTGCTTTTACAATAAATTGGCTAAAGGGATTATAAAAATCCGCACGAGCTAATTGTAACCAAACTCGTAACAATACAATCATCAAATACAGGTCAAACACAGTATCGATTAAAAAATTAACAGCATTCATTTATTTACTACCTTTTATACGACTATTACATATTTGATTTATCAAGTTCGGTACTTTAAATACCGCGTTATTAAACTCAAGTTTTTACAATACTGACTTTAAAATACAGAACCATTAAATACAGCTATTAAAACAATTTTTCCATTTCAGCGCCACGGTCTGACGCAGCTTGCATTGCTTTTCCTACAATTTCAGGCAAAGCTAATTCGTTAAAAGTACGCACAGCCTCTGCTGTTGTGCCGCCTTTTGAAATGACGTTATTACGCAGTGTTGCTAAATCCAATTGTGGGTTTTGTTTTACCATTTCAGCACTACCAATAGCAGCTTGCTGTACTAGTAAGCGTGCATCTTCTTCACTAAAACCCATTTCCATTGCTTTAGTTTGCATTGCTTCCATAAATAAGAAGAAATAAGCAGGAGCCGAACCTGCCGCTGCAATTACACCATTAATTTGAGCTTCTTCTTCTACCCAAACTATTTCGCCTACTGCCGCCATTAATTCACCAGAAAATGCTTTATCTTCTTTTGATACTTGTTGTGAGGCAAATAAGCCTGTCATACCCTTTTGCAATAATGACGGTGTATTTGGCATGGTGCGGATCACCGCGGTATTGTCACCTAATATTGATTGTAATCGTGCAACAGAAACACCAGCAGCAATTGATATTACTAATTTGTTAGAAAAATCAACGCCTGCATCCACTAAAGTATGACAAACGGTTGCCATCATTTGTGGTTTAACACCTAAGACAACAACATCAGCCCATTGCGCTGATTGGTTATTATCTTGGCTATTTAGTATTGAAAGTTCATCAGCTAATTTTTGTGTGTTGGTTAAACTAGGTGCAGAAGCACAAATTTGCTTTGCAGGGTAGCCGCTCTTAACTAAACCATTAATGATGCTGCCTGCCATGTTACCTGCACCAATGAAGGTGATGTTTTTATGTTGCATTTAATTATTCCTTACTATTAATTTTTATCTTGAACCAAAAATATCAGTACCAATACGAACCATCGTACTGCCGCATTTAATTGCACTTTCTAAATCACCGCTCATGCCCATGGATAAGGTATCAATGTCGGGATACTGCTGTTGTAACGTTTGATATATTTTATGTAATGCTAGAAATTGTTGTTCGACAACTTCTGGGTCATTACTCTTTTGTGGAATCGCCATAATACCACGAAGTTTTAACCGTGGAAGATCTTGCACTTGTGATGCTAATTCAATTACTTGTGATAAAGTAGTACCCGATTTGCTTTCTTCTCCACTAATATTAACTTGTAAGCAAATATTGAGAACTGGCAAGCTTTCTGGGCGTTGCTCATTCAATCTTTGTGCTATCTTTAAACGGTCTACACTTTGTACCCAATCAAAATTTTCTGCCACTGGGCGAGTCTTGTTGGATTGTAGTGGACCAATAAAATACCAATGAATTGGTCTATCAAAATAACTATCTGTTTTGATTTGTTGAATTTTTTCTATACTTTCTTGCACATAATTTTCTCCAAAGTGAGATAAACCTTGTGCAAATGCTTGTTTAATTAATGAAACCGGTTTGGTTTTACTGACTGCTAATAACCGCACTGTGTCTTGGCGTTGTGCATTTGTACTAGCTTGAGCTATTTTTTGTTCAACAGCTACGATATTGTTAGGTATATTAGTCATATTATTAGGATTTTAAATTATGGATATAACGGAATTATTAGCCTTTAGTGTAAAGCATAAAGCATCAGATCTACACCTTTCTGCAGGTGTTCCTCCAATGATTCGTGTAGATGGTGAAGTACGTAAAATAAATATGCCCGCATTAGAGCATAAAGAAGTACATAGTTTAATATATGACATCATGAATGATAAGCAGCGTAAGGACTTTGAAGAGCAGCTTGAAACCGATTTTTCTTTTGAAATTAAAGAGCTAGCACGTTTTCGTGTTAATGCCTTTAATCAAAACCGTGGTGCAGCCGCTGTATTTCGTACTATTCCTAGTGAAGTATTAACATTAGATGACATTAACGCGCCTGCTATCTTTAAAGATATTTCAGATTATCCTCGTGGTTTAGTGTTAGTTACTGGTCCTACTGGTTCGGGTAAATCGACGACACTTGCAGCAATGATTGACTACATTAATGAATCTCGAAATGAACATATCCTAACCATTGAAGATCCTATCGAGTTTGTTCACTCTACTAAAAAATCATTAATTAACCAACGTGAAATACATAAAGATACCTTAAGTTTTGATATGGCATTACGTAGTGCATTACGTGAAGATCCCGATGTTATTCTTATTGGTGAAATGCGTGACCTTGAAACAATTCGTTTAGCATTAACTGCGGCTGAAACCGGTCATTTAGTGTTTGGTACTTTGCATACAACATCTGCTGCTAAAACCATTAGTCGTATTGTCGATGTATTCCCTGCTGCAGAAAAAGCGATGGTACGTTCAATGTTATCTGAGTCGCTACGTGCTGTTATTTCACAAACATTATTGAAAAAGAATGGTGGGGGGCGAGTTGCTGCACATGAAATCATGATTTGTGTTCCGGCTATTCGAAACTTAATCCGTGAAGATAAAGTCGCGCAAATGTATTCAGTTATTCAAACTGGTAAAATACACGGCATGCAAACACTTGATCAATGTCTTCGTGACTTAGTTGCTCAAGGAGTCGCATCTTATGAAGATGCCGCATCAAAAGCGATGGATCCTAAAACATTTTAAGAGGTAACTATGTTAGATAGATTATTAAGTTATTTACATAAATCAAAAGGATCTGACTTATATATTTCTGTTGGCCTTCCTCCAACTATTAAATTAAATGGTCGGTTAGAGTCGTTATCAGAAGATGACCTTATGGCCGATGATATTTATGATTTATTAGAAAGTGCATTGGACGACGATAGCTTCATTGAATTTAAACGTAAAAAAGAAGCTAACTTTGCACTACATATTCCAAGTATCGGACGTTTTCGTATTAGTGCTTTTATGCAAAAAGACTCGCCAGGTATGGTGGTACGTCGAATCCAAGAAAAAATCCCCACTTTTAATGACCTACTATTACCTGAGCAATTAAAAGATGCTTGCATGGCTAAACGCGGTTTAATCTTATTTGTTGGAGCGACAGGTGCCGGTAAATCAAGTACCCAAGCAGCAATGATTGGTTACCGCAATACACATGCATCGGGACATATTTTTACTGTTGAAGATCCGATTGAATTTATACATGAACATGCTCGCTCTGTTATTACACAAAGAGAAGTTGGGTTAGATACTGAATCTTTCGACGAAGCATTGCGTAACTCATTGCGTCAAGCGCCAGATGTCATTGTTCAAGGTGAAATCAGAACGCGTGAAACGATGGAGTTCGCTTTAAATTTTGCTGGGACAGGGCACCTTTGTATGGCGACTCTGCATGCAAATAATGCAAACCAAGCGTTAGACCGCATTTTACATTTAGTACCTAAAGAAGTGCACCGCCAATTTTTGTATGATTTGTCTGTTAACTTAAAAGCGATTGTGGCTCAACAATTAATTCCTACGCCAGATGGTAAAGGGAGCAGAGCAGCCTTTGAAATTTTATTTAATACGCCGACGGTTGCAAATGCCATTCGTAAAGGTGAATTACATGAACTGAAACAGATCATGACGTCATCGACAGAACATGGAATGCAAACCTTTGACCAAGCTTTATTTAAATTATATTCAGATGGTAGAATAAGTTATGTTGAAGCATTAGCTCATGCGGATTCAGAAAATGATTTACGTTTGATGATTAAATTGGAAATAGGTACTGAATCAAAACCCAACAGTTTAAGTCATTTAACCATTAACTGATATTGATAGATTAGGAAAAAATATGATAGTTGTTATCTCTCCGGCTAAAACGTTAGATTTTGAAACACCGGCGACGACTTCTGAATTTACAGAAGCAAATTTATTAAAACAAAGTCAGTTATTAATAAACCGTTGCCAAGAATTATCAATGCAAGATGTCGCTTCATTAATGAAAGTAAGCGATAAAATTGCAGGATTAAATGTAGCGCGTTTTGCAGAATGGAAAACACCTTTTTCATTAACTAAAGATGCTAAACAATGTTTGTTCGCTTTTAAAGGTGATGTTTATACTGGTTTAGATGCCGAAACGTTAAATGAAACTGCATTGCAATATGCACAACAGAACTTACGCATTCTATCCGGTTTATATGGTTTATTACGCCCTTTAGATTTAATGCTAGCGTACAGACTTGAAATGGGGACTCGTTTAGATAATGAACGTGGTACAAACCTTTATCAATTCTGGGGTGATTTAATCACTGAGCAATTAAATAAACAGCTAGCAGCTCAAGATTCTGCATATTTAGTTAACTTAGCTTCTAATGAGTACTTTAAAGCCGTTAAAACTAAAGCGTTAAAAGCAACAGTGATAACGCCTATTTTTAAAGATCAAAAAAATGGACAGTATAAAGTTATTAGTTTCTATGCAAAGAAAGCACGCGGTTTAATGGCGCGTTATATCATGGAAAACGAAATAACGGATATTGAGCAATTAAAAGGCTTCACTATTGGTGGTTATTATTTTGTTGAAGCCGCTTCAACAACAACTGATTTAGTTTTTCAGCGTGATGAACAATAATAACTGAGTAGCTTTATAGCTTACATACGCAGCTTGGCTTAGTTAAAGCCCCATTCTGTTATTTATACGGAATGGGGCTTTAATGTTTTAGATAGAAACGTTTAGATATTTAAAAGCTTAAAAGCTTAAAGGTTTAGACACTCCAATATTAGCGCTTAATGATCTAATTTAAAGCAACGCTTAAAATTGCATCTATCTTAATCGCAACACCATGCTCTTTGGATGATTGAGTGATTTCGGCATCGGGTAGTGCATTTAAAAGATCTTGTTGTGAGTTAGCCATTAGTATCGGTTTACCAACTACTTTTAACATTTCAACGTCATTCATTCCATCACCAAAAGCAATTGCTTGTTGAGTGGTTAAATCCATTTTCTTAAGGATTGCATTTACCGCTGCACCCTTATTGGTATTCGCTTCCATGACTTCTAAGCATTTATCCAATGAGAAAGTAAGGTTAACCCTATCTGCAAATTGTTCATGTAATGTTTCATAAATCACATCTAATTTTTCTCTATCACCCCAAAAGAAAATTTTAATGGTGTTCGACTTATCGATTACTTTTAAGTCCGTTGCTTGGCAATGAAAACCTGTATCGATACTCATGCTTGTTAACGCTTGTATTGAAAAGTTAGCGAACCACTCTTGATCTGTAAATAAGTTTATTTGTACTGACGGATCGAAACTACTTTCACAGATGGTCGTTGCGATATCACTGGGTAAGTTTTGCTTTAGCATAATATTGCCATGTTGATCATGTATGCGTGCACCATTTGAAGTGATCAGTGGAATTGGCTCACCTAACTCATCTTGAATTTTTTTGGCCTCTATGTAATGGCGCCCAGTGGCGATAACAAACTTTCTACCGCTGTTTTTCCATTGCTGAATACTTTCTTTAGTTTTACTTGAAACTTTATGGTCTGGTCCAAGTAAGGTTCCATCAAGATCTGAGATGGCTATTTTATACATGACAGTTTACCTTGTTGAGATTGTTGAAAGAAATCGAGTGCTTCATTTATTGCTGGTATTCTGTATTGATCTTGCTCTAACAATAATTCATGTTGTGCACCTTCAATACGTATTAATTTATTACTCTTGCAATGTTTTGTATTGGCAAAAAAAGCATCTTGGCCTTGTTCTGTTACAACGGTATCTGCGCTTCCTCTTATCACCATCATAGGGATATTGATTTTCGACGCGTTGTTAATGGCTTTTTCGGTTGCAAATAAACTTTCATTTATCCAGCGCATTGTCGGCCCACCAAGTTGAGTTTCAGGTGCATCATTAAACGTATTTGAACTCGATTGGAAGCGTTTGGAGCTACTAGTTAATGCGTTGTGTTCAAAAGGGGATTGTTTATAAGCACCGACACCTGGTGCATAGCAGGCGATATCACTAAACCAATTGCATATTAGGTTACTGATATAAGTGATTATCTTTGCAACAAAAACAGGGAGGGCTCCTAGATTAATAGAAAACATAGGGCTGAATAAAACAGCTGCAGAGAAAGGGTGTGGTTGTTCTTCTAAATATAAAGCGCTTATTGCACTACCCATTGAGTGAGCCAAAATAAAACGAGACTGGTAATGTTGTTCTAACTGTAATGAGTCTACAAAGGTGGTTAGGTCGGTAACATAATCATCAAACTCTTGAACATGGCCGCGATGTGGGTCTCCTCCTAAACGACTTGAAAATCCTTGACCGCGATGATCGATTAAAAAAACGTCATAGCCTTGGTGACTTAAATCAAAGGCTAATTCTTTATATTTTAATACGGACTCATTACGTCCTTGGCTTATCACAACTGCATTTGGTTGGCCTGTTTTAATGTGAACAGTATTAATAGTGCCACCGACTTCACTGTCGAATGTCTTTATTTGAGCATGTTTATCCCAAAAAGCATTAATAGCAGGAGAAAAATGGTTATCAAGATTCGCTTCTGTATTGAGTTGATATTTATTATCTAAGCTGCTGTTTAAGTTACTGTTTAGTTTGCTCTCTAACATTGGGGTATCAGCCTGACCTGCTATAGGTAATAAAGTGAAAAGAAAAGGTAAGAATAAAACCCTTAAAAAGTATGTCATATAAACCCTATTTTGATTAAGTGGTCACTAGGCTTTAACTAAGAGAGTGTTAATATTAATCTAATTTACTATGAATAAAGTTGAATAAAAAGAGTAAGGAGGCTGTTGAGTTATTCTAAAAGGAAATTTAGTGAAAAAAAACCACGCGGTAAAGGCGTGGTTTTAATCAATAGATATTGAAAGGTTAAATTTTATTTAAGCAAATTTTGCTTTAATAAATTCAATCACTTCTTCAATTTTAACTTCTTGTTTCTCACCAGAAGCACGATCTTTATATTCAATAACACCGTTATCAATACTACGATCGCCAATGACGAGTGTATGTGGGATACCGATTAGTTCAGCATCTGCAAACATAATACCAGGGCGTTCTTTACGGTCATCTAGTAGTACTTCAATACCCGCTGCTTTTAATTCAGCATAATATTGCTCTGCTAAGTCAGCAACACGATGAGATTTTTTCATATTCATTGGTACAATAACGACAGAGAAAGGCGCTAATGCATCATTCCAAATAATACCGTTTTGATCATTGTTTTGTTCAATCGCGGCAGCAACGATACGTGAAATACCAATTCCGTAACAACCCATGGTCATTACTTGGTTTTTACCTTGTTGGTTTAATACAGCTGCATTCATTGATTTTGCGTATGTATCACCTAATTGGAAAATATGACCAACTTCGATGCCGCGTGCAATTGATAGTGTACCTTGTCCACATGGGCTTGGATCGCCTTCAACTACTTCACGTAAATCTGCAACTTCATAGTCGCTAATATCACGATCCCAGTTAACGCCTGTTAAGTGTTTACCGTTTTCATTAGCACCACAAATAAAATCTGCTAATTTTTCAGCACTGCGATCAACTATTGTACGAATAGTTAAACCTTTAGGACCGATAGAACCGGCTTCACAATTCGCTGCATCTAAAATTTGTTGATCGCCTGCAAAGCGTAATGGACTTGCAATCCCTTCAATATGTTCAACTTTAACTTCATTTAAGTTGTGATCGCCGCGTAATACTAATGCGATTACTGGAGCCATTTCACCTTCTTCAGCATCACCTTCAACTAATAATGTTTTCACTGTCTTTGATGCTTCAACATTAAGTAAGTTACATACTTCTTCAATAGTATGTGCGTTAGGTGTATCAACTACTGTTAACTCTGCAATTGCTGCTGGGCGGTCAAAGGCAGGTGCTAATGCTTCTGCTTTTTCAATATTTGCTGCGTAGTCACTTTTGTCAGAGAATACAATTGCATCTTCACCGCTTTGCGCTAATACGTGGAACTCATGAGAAGCACTGCCACCGATACTACCGGTATCAGCAATAACTGGACGATATTCTAATCCTAAACGATCAAATATTTTACAATAAGCATCAAACATATTTTGATATGTTTTTTCTAAACATTCTTGCTCAAGGTGGAAAGAGTAAGCGTCTTTCATTGTAAATTCACGAGCTCGCATCACACCAAAACGAGGGCGGGTTTCATCGCGAAATTTAGTTTGAATTTGAAATAAGTTAAGTGGTAGCTGTTTGTAACTATTGACTTCTTTACGTACTAACTCTGTTACTACTTCTTCATGTGTTGGACCTAAAACGAAATCACGGTTGTTACGATCTTTAATACGTAGTAACTCACCGCCAAATTTATCCCAACGACCTGTTTCATGCCATAAGTCAGCAGGTTGTACTACAGGCATTAAAATCTCAACAACGCCGGCACGTTCCATTTCTTCACGTACAATGTTTTCTACTTTACGTAAAACGCGTAAACCAGTCGGCAACCAAGTGTATAGACCTGATGCTAATTTACGGATCATACCTGCGCGTAACATCAGCTGGTGGCTGGCAATTACTGCATCACTTGGTGCTTCTTTTTGAGTGGATAATAAATAATTGGTAGTACGCATGGTGATCCTTGTTGATAGTTTTCTATCGATTGCTTATATAAAAGTTGGCTGATTTTAGCAGTCGATTGCTATGGACTAAAGCATTGTTAACTGTTTTATCTAAATAATGTTGTGTTTTTATCCTAAATTTAGTTAGTTTTACATAATCTTTAAGAGGAACCTATATGCAACGATATCTAAAACCAGCAAAACATAGTTTAGCGATTATGTTGTTCTGTGCCATTTTATTACTTATTAATAGTATTTTTACCGTTAATCGCTTTGGTATTGCTCCGCGAGAAGCGAGTCATTTATCGGGAATACTCTTCGCCCCATTTTTACATGGTGGTTGGGCGCATCTGATTAGTAACTTTTTTCCTTTTGTTATTTTTTCAAGCTTAATTGGGTTACATAGCTTAAGGCGTTTTTGGCTTGTCTTTATATTGTCCATATTAAGCACTGGTACTTTAGTGTGGTTATTTGCTCGAGGTGGCAGTATTCATATTGGGATGAGTGGGGTCGTTTATGCCATGTGGGGATATTTAATTGTTTACGGATTTAGACAAAGGCATTTTAGGGATATCATTATCTCGGTATTAGTCTTAATAGTATATGGAGGGTTAGTCTTTGGTGTATTACCGAGCTCGCCAAATGTCTCTTATGAAAGCCATTTATTTGGTGCTTTAGCGGGTGGTGTTATTGGTTATCTTTTATCAAAGTCCAAAATAAGAGTATAAAACCAGAACGACCTAATGACAATGATGATACTTACCATTAGGTCGATACAAACTAAGTTTTTAAACTCTGGATCTTTAAGAGTTAATCCTTTAAAACTAATTCTTTAAAAATCAACTTTTAAAATTAAGTTAAACCAATTCAATAGATAAAACAGTGATCGTCTCCAATGTGCATTGCCACTTAATATTAAAGTCAGAAAGGTGCATTGCATAAACTTTTGTATCAGGCTTTAGTTTTTTATAAGCCGGTCGTGGATCTTGTTGTAACACTTCAATAATGAATTGTTGTAAATCTTGATATTGTTCAGATAACGCTTGAAGTTGTAAGCAAGCTTTTTCATTAAAACTCACTGCTAATGTTAGTTCTGGTGATTTTTGCGCAAAGCCAGCTTTAGCCTCAGGTATCGCATCTGCATAAGGAATATAAGGTTTAATATCGACAATAGGTGTGCCATCGACTAAATCTATATTACTTAATGAAAGAAATAACTTCCCATCGCGTTGAATCAATCCATGAAACTCTACTAATGATAAACCAATTGAATTAGGACGGTTTGGACTACGAGTCGCAAATACACCGAGTCGCTTATTACCCCCTAAGCGCGGAGGGCGCACAGTCGGAGACCACCCATTTTCAATATCAGTGGTTGCTATATTTTTATGGAATTCAAAGATTAACCACAAATGACTAAAATCATCTAACCCATTAAAAGCATTAATATCATTATAGGGCGGTAATATCTCTAATTCAGCTTTTGCACTAGGCACTAAGCCGGGCTGTCTTGGCACTGCAAACTTCTCTTTATAAGGAGAGTGAATCGTTGCTATAACCTGATGATTAAAATTATTCATCAACAGGTATTTCTACATCTAATGCACGTCCGTAACAAATTACATTACTGACACAGGTTTCATCTCGTTCAATATTGAGACAAGAGTGAAATATAATACCGTTAGCATTCATATCAGCGGCATTGAATCTTGCTTTAGTACGCGCTTCTCGTTCACTTGCAGGAACATCTATTTCAGCTTCCTGACAACTACTCCCTTCTACTGCACCTAAAACAGTATATTCGAGATCTAATAATTGTTTTTTATCATAAACCGTTACTTGAGATGGTTTAAAGTACGTTTCAACATTTTCTTTATCAATATTGGAATGAAATTGATAATTACTGCAGCCAGAAACCAAGGCAATAAAAATAATAACAATAAGTCTATTCATAGTAGGTACTCTTTATTGATAGTAGGAGATAATAATGGATGGCATAATAACATCATTAAACAACGCTGAAATAGAGAAGTAAAATGAGTAATGCAAAACCCGCAATATTTTTAGACCGAGATGGTGTCATTAATAAAGATAATGGCTATGTTTCACAGAGAGATGATTTCGAATTTATTGAAGGCACTATTGAAGCCTGTATTGAACTTCAGAAAAAAGGTTACCTGCTAGTTGTCATTACAAACCAATCAGGTATTGCACGTGGTTTATTCACTGAAGAGCAATTTAATACATTAACCGAATGGATGGACTGGTCAATGTCTGATCGTGGTGTCGATTTAGATGGTATTTATTATTGTCCTCACCATAGCGAAGAAGGTAAAGGTGAATTTAAAATCGATTGTGATTGTCGTAAACCAAAACCTGGCATGTTAATAAATGCGATTGAAGACCTTAATATAGATATAGAAGCATCAATTTTGGTAGGCGATAAAGTTTCTGACCTACAAGCTGGTATCGCAGCGGGGGTTAAAACTAACTATTTAGTACGTTCAGGCAAAGATATCACTGAACAGGGGGAATCATTAGCAACAGCTGTATTCGATAATCTTGCTGCAATTGCTAAGACTATTTAATAACTCTGTGGATAACTTGGTCATTTTTGTGCGTAACTTGTGGCCAAAGTAAGTATAAAAATTAATTGTAAATAATCGTTATAAAACGCTTGCCAATAGTTCAACGATCCCTATAATGCGCCCCACAGACACGGGATGTAGCGCAAGTTACTGACCAAGTCCGAACCAACAAACTCAGCGAGTTTGAGCCAACAAAAACTTTTAAAGTTAATTGTTGACAAGGTTCAAGGTTAGCGTAATATACGCCGCCTAGCCGAAAGGCACGCTCTTTAACAATTTAATCAAACAATCTGTGTGAGCACTTGTTGTTGATGTGATTTCAAAAAAAATCAAAGTCCTTTCTTGTAAAGGCAACATCAATAATAGTGACACACGAAATAATTCATTATTTCAGAATAATAAATTGTTAATTGCTTATATTTATATAAGTCATTAGCAGTAAGTTTTAGTCAGTAGTATTGAGTCGCACTTTTAATTAAGTGCAAATTAAACTTTAAATTGAAGAGTTTGATCATGGCTCAGATTGAACGCTGGCGGCAGGCTTAACACATGCAAGTCGAACGGTAACAGAAAGTAGCTTGCTACTTTGCTGACGAGTGGCG